>CAYVFU010000056.1:0-32136 GCA_964450495.1 uncultured Saprospiraceae bacterium
GTTAAATGTTTAATTAGTGTCTTTCAAGAACGATAACAACTCCGGAATTCCTTATTATTTGTAAAGCTGTATACTATGAGCCAGAAGCTATTTCAAGTCCAGCATAATATTCTTTACAATTGCTGGTCCTTCATAGATAAATGCGCTGTAGAGTTGTACAAGGGTAGCGCCCGCGTCGAGTTTCTCCTGTGCTGATCTACTGTCTCTAATTCCTCCAACTCCAATAATAGGAACCTTTCCTTTTGATTGCTTATGAATGTAGCTGATCACTTCGGTAGATCGATCTCTTACCGGTTGACCACTTAATCCGCCATTACCTATAGCTTCGATTCGCTTATTATCTGTCACCAATCCTTCTCGACTAATGGTTGTATTGGTAGCTATAATGCCATCTATGTCAACTGTGGAGACAATGTCAATGATATCATCCAATTGGCCTTCTGTCAGATCAGGAGCGATTTTAAGTAAGATTGGTCTTGCCTTGTCGAAAGACTCGTTTTCCTCTTTAACTGCCTTAAGCAAGTTAGTCAGCGGTTCTTTTTCCTGAAGTTCACGCAGATTAGGCGTGTTGGGTGAACTGACATTGACCACAAAGTAATCGACGAAAGGATGAAGTTTACGCAAACAAATCAAATAGTCATCTACGGCTTTATCATTAGGTGTCACTTTATTCTTGCCGATATTGCCTCCAATGATAACCTGTCGCTTTTTTAGATTCTTCAATTGCTCTGTAAGGAAATCTACGCCTTTGTTATTAAAACCCATTCGATTGATGAGTCCTTCATCTTTGGGTAGTCTGAATAATCTTGGTTGAGGATTGCCTGCTTGAGCAACTGGAGTTACTGTTCCTACTTCTATGAAGCCAAATCCAAGATCTTGCATAGATTCGATGTATTCTCCATTCTTATCAAAGCCTGCTGCAAGACCAATAGGGTTCTTAAATGTCAAACCAAATAAGTGAACAGATTTATCTCTGGGCTGATAACTACTTTTTAGGAGAGGTCCGATGATTGGTAATTGCCTCACAAAACCAAATAACGAAAGGGCTAAGTAATGCGCTTTTTCAGGCTGGAAGATGAAGAAGAATTTCTTTAATAATGAATACATTAACCACTAAACTATCTCTTCTTCTAGTTTTTCTAGGTCTCTGACAAGCAATCTTTTTCGATTGAATGTCAGTAAATTTTTATTTCGCAATTCATTCAAGACAGTCGTCACTGTTTGTCTGGAAGTTGCCGTGAGGTTTGCAATTTCTTGATGTGTATTGAATTTGCGCACAACCCATTCATAACCAACTCTTTGTCCTTTCTTACGAACAGAATCTATCAAGTATTCGACAATTCTACTTCTTGAATCTTTGAAAACCATTGATTCAAGACGCTGCTCCATTTCTAATACACGAGATCCCATAATTTTCATAAAGAAAAGACTAAGGGCACTGTGATCCTTCAACATTGCTCTCATTTCTTCGACCGTCATCAAGCAACATGTTGTTTTCTCAATGGCTATTGCAAAATCTCTTCGCTTTACCTCGCCGATTAAAGACAATTCTCCAAACAACTCTCCTCGACTTAAAATAGCCTTAATGATCTCTTTATTCTGGTCATTTAGTGATCCGATCTTTACTCTACCTTCTATAATAAAATAAATTTTATCAGCGGCTTGATCTGGCAAGTATATGTACTCACCTTTTGAATACACTTTATGTACGTGTGCTTCTATTGCATCGCTCATTTTATTCTCACAGAAGATTCCAGAGACATCTATGTTTTCTAAGAACCATATTGATTGATCTTGCATAATAATATGGATTAATTAGTTAGTGTTAAAGCAACACGTTAATGTTAAAATGCTGCTTATAAATCAATAACAACGAAACAGAGGTAATTGGTATATTCTTTTGCATTTAATTTTAAAAAGTACAATAAAACATAACACTTAACCAGCAGTTGCGTTGGGAAGATAGCTCATGAATTATACGGCACTAACAGTCAAATGGTTGCCTATGTTCAGACGGCGTTGTTATCTTTTTTCAATTCTAGCTTTTTTACCAGTTTCTCAAGGCTTTGATTCTTGGCTAACATTAGTTCATATTTCTCCTTAAACCCTAAATACTTTTTTGGTTTTGACAGCTCTGTTTCTGGAAATTGGGCCTTATCAACTAATATTTCAATATCTAAATTACTGTTGCGAATTGATTTTCTAATCTCTTGCATCAAAGGTATTTCTTGTTGGATAATCTCCTTTGCAATGACTGACGCAACTGTAATTTTTAAGCCTTCGTCTGATAGGTCCAACATTGATTTTTCTAACACTCCTTTTGTAGAGGGCGTCACCGTTTTATCTCTATAATTTTGCCAGACAACTAATATATCTTCAAGTTTAATTTCCTCACTCTTCAATGCCTCTTCTGCTTTGAAGTCTTCTTTGACTTTAGCAAGTAAGGAATCGACACTAGCAAAGGATGGTGTGTTTTTTAATTCAGAAGTTGCAGAAGCGCTAGGTGCTGCAGCAGCAACAACTTCAGGAGTTTGACTTGGTTCTTTTATGGAATTCTCTTTTACTTCTGTAGATTTTTCTGTCGGTTGAGGAGCTTGACTACGTACAGGTGATTCTTCTAGTTCTTTCGATATTGATTGAGATGGTTCATGTGAAGAATCGATGCTAGTGACAGGTTCAACTGTAACAGCTAAATCAGCTTTGGTGGCAGAACTACTTGAGAGTGGTTTTGCAGCAACTATGCTTGAGTCAGGAGTTTTTTTTTCTAATGTAGATCCTGCACTTGCTTGGTGCTCAATCAATTGATTGATGTAGCAGATTTTGAGTAGAGTAATTTCAGCGTGCAGTCGCTTATTCTTTGCTTTCGGATAATTCACATCACAATCATTACATAAATGCAAGGCCGTCATTAAGTATGATGTTGATAATAATTGAGCTTGATTAACAAATTGTCCTTTAACAGATTCACTTGCTTCTAATAATTGTACTGAAGCAGCATCTTTACACAACAAGACATTTCTGAAATGATCCGCAAGACCCATAATGAAATGGTCTCCTTCAAACCCATTCATCAATACTTCGTTAAATAAAATAAGCACTGCAGATTTATCCTGTGATGCCAATGCATCTACCATTCTAAAATAATAATCTTGATCAAGGAGATTTAGCTTTTGTACAAGATCGTCATAATCGATTTTTCCTTCTGATGAACTGGCAATACGATCAAATATTGACAAGGCGTCTCTCATTCCACCATCAGCCATTTCCGCAATAGCGTACTTTGAATCATCATCAATAGTAATGTTTTCAGAAGCAGCGATCTTATCCAATTGATCGATAACTTCAGATACTTGGATTCTTTTAAAATCAAATATTTGGCAACGAGACAATATGGTAGGTAGAATCTTATGTTTTTCAGTAGTCGCTAAAATGAAGATCGCATAGGGTGGAGGTTCTTCAAGGGTTTTCAAGAAAGCATTGAAGGCAGCTGTACTCAGCATGTGCACCTCATCAATAATGAAAATCTTATACTTTCCTTGCTGAGGCTGGAAACGGACTTGTTCTATGAGACTTCTAATGTTCTCTACTGAATTATTTGAAGCGGCATCCAATTCAAATATATTGAGGGATACATCAATCTCGACATCACCAAAATCCTTTTCAGTAATGGCTTTTTTAGGATCTGGAGCATTGATTACTTTTGCCAAAATTCTAGCACAAGTCGTTTTACCTACACCTCTGGGACCAGTGAAAAGAAAAGCATGTGCGAGTTTGTCAGACAGTATAGCACTTTTAAGGGTGTCAGTGACGTGTCTTTGCCCCAAAACTTCATCAAAGGATTTAGGTCTATACTTACGTGCTGAAACGACAAAACTCATATGTCCGCAAGATATAATATAGTGTGGAATCGGGGGAATATTTAGGTACTAGGTTTATTAATACTATAAGACTAGATGCAATTTTTACAACGTATTGATTTATCTTCCGTTCTACAATTCACTTGTAATTCTCTTTTTGTACACTATTCTTAACGATATTTACCCTAAATGGGGCTAAAGCATTTAGACAAACGATGGCGAGCATTATGGAATCATGATATGTATCATGGATGGGATAAGACTAAAAACTATTTTGAAGGTTGGTATGTCAAACTGGTTACTGCAGATCAATCTCATGCCATTGCTTTTATACCAGGAATTTCAAAAGGAGATAATGGGGAATCACATTGCTTTATTCAAGTGATGGATGGTACAAATGCTCAAAGTGAATACATTCAGTTTGAAGCCAATGAATTTATCCCAGCCGCAGATAAGTTTTCAACTACCGTCGGAGACAATCTTTTCTCTGCTAATGGGATTAGTGTTGATTTACCAAACCACAAAGGAAATATTGACTATGAAGAATTGACGCCATGGCCAACAAAATTTATGGCACCAGGTATCATGGGTTGGTATTCGTTTGTTCCGTTTATGCAGTGCTATCATGGTGTTGTCAGTGTGCATCATCGCTTGAAAGGACAGTTAACCATTAATGGCGTGGAGACAGATTTTACAAATGGCATTGGTTACATAGAGAAGGACTGGGGAACATCCTTTCCGAAAGCTTGGGTATGGATGCAATCAAATCATTTTACAGGTGAGGAAGCGCCTCAATGTCTGATGGTATCTATCGCACACATTCCATGGTTGGGCAATCACTTTATTGGCTTCCTTGCGGGCCTACTTTGGAAGGGAGAAATTCTGGTCTTTACTACTTATAATGGAGCAAAACAAACTGTCTCCATTAAAGGTCAACAGGCATTCATTCAAATCAAGCGAAAGGAATATCTATTGGATATTGTGGCAAAAAAGAAAAAAGGGGCAGAATTAATTTCACCCATTCAAGGCGCAATGACAGGAAAGCTGGAAGAAAGTCTGGAGAGTGAATTGGATGTAAAATTTTATATCCATGACAAACTAGTCTATGAAGGCACAGGGACCAGTAGTGGTCTGGAGATGGGTGGTGAAGTTGATGCATTGGTTAAATGAGTGCATGTTTATTTTCTTATACTGCAAACCACATGTAAGTTAATCTATTACTGGATCCGTTTTTAAATTCTGGAAGGAAGTTGAGTCTCATCATAAGGGATAAGCAGTTGTTTATAAAACATCATCAATGCCTGCCAAACTGTCTTCATCTATTTCATTAAAAAAAGCTTTCAATTGCTTCCGAGCTTTCACTCTTACTTCATCATTTACATAACAAGCTATAGAGACCAAGCCAAATGTGAGCACACCAAGGTCATCTGTAAATCCAAGAAATGGCGTAAGATCAGGAATTGAGTCTATCGGTGCAAGGACATAACCCAATGCTCCAATAATAATGTTTTTTGCCCAGGAAGGTGTATCAGATCGTTTGTATGCATATACCAAAAGGAGGACACTGTAGACAAATTTTTGTCCGAGTGAATTTGTGTACTTGTGCAACCACTTCTTCAATGTCTTGCCACTAAATGTGATTTTCTCCTTATTCATTGTGAGCAATTTACAAACTAAACGGCGAATCAATTGAATTCGTTCGACAGCTGCGAAGATTTAGATGAATGAAGGATTAGGACGGACAAAGGGTAGAAAGAAGCGATTTGATCTTAGGCTTAAATGGATTAAAATAGAAAGAACACTTTGAATTTAGACCTTATTCTTGAGAACAATCAAATCACTTTCTAATGATTCCTCATAATATTGCAACTCATCCAAATCTTCTGAGAACATCATTTGCCAAGCAATGACACCTACAATAAATGCAATGATTAATCCAATCCAAAACTGGTTAAACGGAGTGGACCGAATTAAAAATTCTGTCGTTAAATAAAGAAAGAACGGGAAGAAGAAAATATACAAGTATTTGATTTCTAAAATTCGATGTCGTTTGACTTCGATACCATATTGTACATGGTTGACTTTACTTTCTACATAGCTCAAACTATTAATCGTCTCATCTTCAGCCAAAGGTTTAAACGATTCAGTCTTGTGCAATTGAATGGCTTGATGTCTACAAAACAAGATGTATGCAGCTGCTAAAATTAAAGGTACAATGCGCCAAAATCCTCCGAATACTAAACATGACAATAAGCTGAGAATTAAGAAAGGAATTATAAATATCAGCTTCATTTGATTGAAGTCAGAAGCTGCCATATGCTCACGCATATACGTCAACATATAATCTGCTTTACCGTTTAGTTGTTTGATTAGTTTTTCGGCTGAATCATGACGACCCACTTCCTTGATCTTTTTCAGGTATACCTGATATTGACTTTGATTTTCCATTTGAGACCAGTTAAACACATTAAAGTTATATATAATATGTTATATATCCCAAAATTTTAGGGCTGAATGAAGGATCTATGATTTAGTATTCGATAAGTTGAGTGGAATGTTGTGTAAGTCTCTCAAATATGAGGAGAACAATGCCATAATCTCTATTTGCTAGCTACAGAATTTTTTCTGTATATTTTTCTTGGATAATCTGACATTCTGACATTATTGCTTTTCAACTCTTTCAATGCATTCTTAGCTATCCATTTGGCTGCTTTACTATTTACATTTTGGATTTCTTCCGCAACTGTAATTGCCTTTATCTTTAAATCAATATTTCGCTTACCAAGATTTCTTAATGCCCAATTTACCGCCTTCTTCACATATACTCTTTCATCTGTGCATTCCCTTTTTATAAGAGGAAAGAATTCTTCATATACCTTATTTTTAGATTCTTTATCAGCCATACAGAATGCCGCAATTGTTGCAAACCCAGCTCTTTTTTCAAATTCTCTTTTCCGACTTGACCATTCAATCGCTTTAGGTTTAGCATATTTACTTTTCGCAAATAATCCCATACAAAATGAATCACAAATTTCCCAATTCTCAAATGTACTCGTCCATTTATCCATTAGTGTTGCAGTAAGATTATTGGGATTAAATAGTTTACTGCAAAGCAATCTTGCTTCATATATATTAGACTCAAAAAGTTCAATAGCTATTTTATCGTCTTTAGGTAATTCCTTTGCGAGTTCTTTTAATTCTTTATGATATATACCTAATGCATTGTTTGAAACAATGCCAAATTTACTTTCCTTATACCTTACTTTTTTAGGGTCAGCTTTGCTATTTAGTATCTCTATTATTTGGTCTGTTGTCACTATCTGTTCACACTTATTTTTTTACTTGATTGACAAAATACCTAATTGTTTCTTTATTTAATTCGCATAGCATGTTGTTGCGACTTAAACATACCTCTCATCCAAGCTAAATTTATTTGGAAACTTGCCTTTGATGTCTTTATAGAAATCGTGAATGACTTTCATATCAGCTGCTATATCACCTGTAGGCATTAGCGTACCACCAATCCCTGCTTCCTTTTTTTGATAGTCTAAATAGCCGAAGCAAAGGGGAACATTTGCTTTCATCGCTGTATGATAGAAGCCCATTTTCCATCTTTTACGCAAACTCCTTGTTCCTTCCGCAGCTACTACCATTGCGATGTTTTCATTGTCATTAATGATGTTAACCATTTGATCAACATAACTCACTTTTTTGGAAGAATTTCCACTTCTGTCAATTCCCATACCACCTAATGGTTTTACGATTAACCCAAATGGAAATTTCGTCCAATCATCCTTAATGGTAAACTTCATTGGAATATTCAATATCCCCATGCCCCACAACAAAAAGAACCCATCCCAATTGGTCGTATGTGGAGCTGCAATCAACACGCACTTATTCGCTTCCACGGGTACAGTATGATTGACTTTCCAGCCGCATATTTTAAATACTAATTTTGAAATTGTTTTTAACACACCTTGGTTTTATGCAGCAAAGATGGAAGAATCTAGCGAATTATCAATATTTGGCCAAAGCTTCAGCTGCTTTTTGATAATCAGGTTTTATTCTCAGGGCGTTTTCAAATTCGATCTGGGCTTGCACTGGGTTGCCAGCATATTCTTCAGCCAAACCACTATAATAGTACCCAAATGGGTTAGCCGGGTTGATCTTTTTTAATATTTGGAAATGTTCCTTTGCTTGTGCTAACGAGTCAATACTAATGTATAAAATACCAGTGTTCAAATAGGCATCTTCATATTGGGTATCCAATACATTGATCTGTCTGTAAAGCTCAATTGCATCAAGAACACGATCTTGGTTTTGCAGATAATATGCCAATGAATGTAATGCTTCGATACTTTCAGGGTCAGATCTGACAGCATTCTGATAAAAATTCTCAGCACTAGAGTCTTTTTCTTCTTCCGCAATATTTCCTAATAAAATCCAAGCATCCGTCAAGTCGGCATCCAATTCGACTGCTCGTAAAAAACTACCTTTCGCCTCTTTCAATTGGTCCATCGCTCTAAAATTCATACCTAACATAAAAAAGGCTTCCGGATTATACGATTGTAAACGGATCACTTCATTAATTGATGAAATAGAAGAATTATAGTCTTTTAAGATATGATGAAATTCTGCAAGTTTTAATAAAGTAGGAATACGCGTTGGTTCTTTTTCAAGTACATTCTCCAACGTTTCTACAGCTTCTTTTGACTTATAATAATCAAGTAAGATATCAGCTTTAAAATGGTGAAAATCCCAATTTATTGAGTCGATTGAAATTGCTTTTTGTATATCTTGAAGTGCTAATTCGTATTGTTCATTCTTATATAAATACGCCGCCTTTTCTAAAAGAATATTGATGTCATTTGGAGCATTTTCTGCTGCTTTAATCATTCCTGCCAGTATGGGATCAACTGAAGTTTGATTATTACTTTTAACTTCAGTTACTTGTTCTGACTTACATGAGAACATCACAACAACACATGCCAAAATCCAAAGTACTCTCATGATTTACAGATCACCTATTTAGTTATTAAAAAGTACATAACGCATATTTTTTCATAATCTATATATATGTCAGCATCAGCGTATATTATCTATGCTTTTCATAGGTTATTTGCGCTGTACAGTTTTGTAAAGCCTCATAATCCATAGCTGACAGACTTGATTTTTCAATGTTTTGGATAAGCTCATCCAGTTGTTTTTCTGTTCGGATACCCACCACTGCTGTTGTTACTGCTGGATGATGAAGAACATATTGTAAGCTTGTATGTACTGCAGATCGAGAAACATCAGACAATTCATTGATCTTTGTTTGTGCTCTTGATACAGCTTTTGCAGAATGTGAGATATAGTCTTTTGGCTGTTTATCAACCAATAAGCCTTTTGCTAATGAGCCTCGTACCATAGCTCCAACTTTATACTCTTTCATCATATCAAGCACAGTCTCTTCGGGTCGACGATCTAGCAAACTGTATTGAATCATATTACTAACGATATTGGAACGAGATGTATATTCTCGAATGACATTTGGGCGAATAGAAGAAATGCCATACTCCCTGATCTTACCCGATTGTTTTAGCAGCTCGAAGGCTTCAATTGTTTCATCAATGGGATCATCTATGGTACCTCCATGAAGCTGATAAATGTCAATGTAATCTGTTTGTAATCGTTTTAAGCTCTTGTCGACAGCTTGAAGAATATACTCCTTAGTTGGATTCCATCTCCAACTAGTTTCATCCTCATTCCACTCATTACCAACTTTTGTAGCAAGTATAATTGACGACCGATTTTCTTTAAGGGCTTTGCCTACTGATGATTCATTGTTGCCTTTATCGTACAGATCTGCAGTGTCAAAATAATTAATGCCATGATCTACGGCTTTTTGTAGAAGTCGAGTATTGACCTTATCATCAGCGCCAAGGGACATACAACCAAAACTTATCTGGCTTACAGACATATTTGTTTTAGGGATGGTACAATAATTCATTATGGAAATTTCTAAGATTTACATTTTTGAGTCTTAATTAGGCCTTGGAATGATTCCAGTTCTGTTAGCCCATTTTTGCCATTTTTCAGCCATTTCCTTGACTAAAGTTGGATGATCTTCAGCGATATCATTCATCTCTGTCCGGTCTTTATCCATATCAAAAAGCTCCCAATTTGCTAAACTAATTTCTTCCACTTTGTCCCAGATAAAAGAGTGCTTTTTACTTGCCTTGGATATTAATTTCCATTTACCCATACGTATTGCTCTATTCCCTTCATGTTCCCAATAGATGGCATCTCGATTTAATGGCTGGTCGGCAAATGCAGGAATCAGACTTTTTCCTTCCAAAGCTTGGATTGCATTTCCATTGTATTGTTCAGGATAAATTCCGCCTGCAACATCGACACAAGTAGCCATGATGTCTATAAGGTGAGTTGGTTCGGTTCTGAACGCACCTTTGTCTATTATGCCTTCTGGCCAATGGACGATCAATGGGCTAGCAATTCCTCCTTCATGCACCCAGTGCTTATATTCTCGGAATGGTGTGTTGCTTGCATTAGCCCAATTGAGACCGTAAGCAGTATAACTGTCTGCAGGCCCGGGCCAGGCTTCTTTCATCAATTTTATGGGTTTTCCGTCTCTTGTAATTGTTGGGACCATTTCAGTTTGCAATTCGCCAGGTTTCATAGTCACCAAATCTTTGGGATCTGGCATAGGAGCAACCCATTGTAGCTCTTCTGCACAAGCGCCATTATCTTGCAGATAAAAAATGATTGTATTTTCTAATACGCCTTTCTGTTCCAACGCATCCACTACCCTTCCAATGTTTTCATCCATGACCTCAGTCATAGCTGCATAGACTTCCATATTAGCCAATTCCCAATCTTTATCTGGGATGTCATCTGACCATTGCTGAACAAAAGAGTCTCTCGGCGTTAGTTGCCAGTCATCTTTGATCAATCCCATTTCTTTCAGCCGATTGTATCTGTCTTGTCTTAGTTGATCCCAACCTGCATTGTATTTGCCTTTGTATTTTGCCACCGCTTTTGCAGGTGCATGCATTGGCCAGTGAGCTGCCTGGTGTGAGACATATAAAAAGAAAGGTCTATTTGTATCGTGATCATATAGATATTTAAGGGCATAGTCTGTGTACGTTGTGGTAGCGTAAAAACCTTCTTCAGGAGCAATGTATGTATTGTCTTCTGCTAAGGATCTAGGATCATACAAGCTTCCAGCTCCTGAAATGATGCCGTAAAATTTATCAAAGCCTCGTTGTCTCGGCCAGTTACGCTTGTCAGGATTTTCAATAATATAAGGAGTAATGTGCCACTTGCCTGCCATGTAGGTTGCATATCCATTTGCTTTTAAAGCTTCGGCTATCGTTATCGCATTAGTACTTAGGTCGCCTTTGAATGCAGGAGTACCTCGATCATTTACCATGTGTCCAATACCAGCTTGCTGAGGATATAATCCCGTAAGTAAAGAAGCACGAGTTGGACAACACCTTGCAGTATTGTAGAATTGAGTAAAGCGCAAACCATTTGCTGCCAGTTGGTCTAAGCGAGGAGTATTTATCTCGCCACCATAACAGCCAATGTCTGACCAGCCCATATCGTCCCCCATAATCAAGACTATATTTGGTTGGCTCGTTATTAGTTGTGTTGAATCAGGTATAGTATTGGTTGTGGTTAGATGTTTTGTTGCAGTGTTGCAAGAAACAAAAAAGAGCAGTATGCCAAAGTAAAATGAGTTGTAGGATTTCATTGTTTGATTAAATATAGCTATTCCTAAGTTAGCGGCTCTTTTTCAAATCATCCTTACACAGTAGGACAATAAATAAAATATTTACTAGAATTTGTGTTTATAAACAATTGTATTATATATTTGGTGTACTATTACACTAATACACTTAATACATGATACAAATTGACAACTTAAACTTTAGCTATTCCAAAAAAACATCGCTAATAGAGAAATTCGATTTGCAATTGGAGGCAGGTAAGATATATGGTCTGCTTGGCAAAAATGGGACAGGCAAGTCCACCATACTAAAACTCCTAGTTGGCTTACATTTTCCGAAAGGAGGAAACATAACAATGAATGCCCAAGGATTATCTGAGACACTTCAGCCTGGACATCGACCAGTGGTACTTTTACAAGACATCTTTTTCTTACCTGAGCAATTTCAATCTCCTCCAGTTACTACATCCACTTTTGTAAATATGGAGTCCCCATTTTATCCAAGGTTTGATCATCCGTTGCTACATACCTTGTTAAAAGAATTTGAGCTTCCAGTAAATACACCATTACATAAGCTGTCTTATGGTCAACAGAAAAAATTCATGATTGCCTTTGGCTTAGCTTGTCAAACAAGGTACTTATTCATGGATGAACCGACCAACGGACTGGACATTCCTTCAAAAGTTCAATACCGTAAAGTAATTGCCTCCAATTTATCAAAGGATCAAGTTGTCATTATATCCACACATCAAATTAGAGATTTAGATAAACTACTTGATTCCATTATCGTATTGGATCAGGGTAAAGTTTTGTTTAAATCTGATATTGAAGAAATTGAAAAGAAAATAAGTTTCATTAAAGATTGGAAGAAACCAAATAGTGACGATGTGCTATATACTGAACATGCTTTAGGTGGATATATATCACTTATACCAAATAAAGAAGAAATAAGTAGTGATGTGGAATTAGAAATATTATTTAATGCAATTCTTCACAATAACGAAGGTATTACTCAACTATTTAAATAAACGACATGTCAACTACACACATTTTACAACTATTCAAAAGAGACTACTATTTATATCGGAAGCCAATTTTCTTTATTTTATTAGGCTTATTTTTTCTTACTGGCTTATTATTATTTATCACAACAGAAGAATATTGTAATGGTCAGAACCCTATACACATTACAAGCCTTATTCGAGAATGTTCTATTGTGGGCGCTTGGTTACTGCTAGCAGCAGGTGCATTTCACGAATTCAGGCAAGATGGCACTAGAACAGCATATTTACTTATGCCTGCCACTTCTGCAGAAAAATGGATAGTTAGGTGGTTTGAGGTAACTATCCTATTTCTTGGTTTAATTACACTGTCATCCATACTCTCTTACATTACATTTAGTCATTTGATTCATTTGAAATGGCAAGAATGTGAATATGTGCCGTGGCAATATCTCCTTCAATTTGAATATAATGTGTATTACAGTAGTAGGTTTTTTATCTACTCATTACTATTCCTATTAGGTATTGTATTTAATCGCTATGGTGTGATTAAATCAATTTTAGGAACCATTCTTATTTTTAGTAGCCTGACTTTCTTGGCAGGCATAATCTATAGTTTATTTAATAATGGTGAAAGAACAATCAATTTGGATGAAATTGGTATATGGGGCTATCTTCCATTTGGCTTGGCGGTCATTACATTTTACCTTTCATTTCTTAAGCTAAAACAAAAACAAGCTTAATGGATTTCAAAAAAGGCAATACCATATACGAGCAAATTGCAGAATTGGTCTGTGAAAAAATATTAACAGAAGAATGGACGTCTGACAATAAGATTAATTCTGTAAGGGAATTGGCAGCACAGATAGAAGTAAACCCGAATACAATTATGCGAGCATATGGAAACTTGCAAGACGATGGCATTATATACAACAAAAGAGGAATCGGTTTCTTTGTAGCTGATGGCGCCAAGCAGATCATTGAAAAGAGAAATAAAAAGGCTTTTATCGAACTCGAACTACCGGATGTTTTTAAGAAAATAGAAATGCTAAATTTGTCCTTTTCTGAAATAGAAGCCCTATATCGACAGTTTATAAGTAAACAGAAGTAAAATAGAGATACTTTGTATCGCAATGAAAATTCGTAAAACAATCATACTAGCCATTTTCTTTTTCGTGTATTATGCACTCGCACATACACAAACAACTGCATACCAAGTAACAAAAGCTGAGAGCAATCTTTATACAGGACATTATGAATTTTCCGAACAAAGGATACTAAGAATAATAGAACGTGATAATAAATTTTATGGTCAGTTAACAGGGGCAAGTGAATTGGAGTTGACACCTTCAGGCCCTGCCGAGTTTTACTTCATCGATATAGACGCCCGTGTTGATTTTAAAGGAACACCGAACAAGACACATTCATTAATCATGCATCGGAGTAAAGAAGAAGAAGGCATAAAATTGAACATTTCCAATGCTAAATTGAAGAAAAGGCACGCCTCAAAATATATTGGCAACTACGAATTGGGTGAGGGAGTATTGTTCGAAATTTACTACAAAGACAATCAGTTAAAAGCTAAACAAAACGGTACACCACTCTCATTAATTCCATTGCGAGAAGATTTATTTTATATACCTGAAAGAGTCATGAAATTAGGCTTCAATAAAAATTTTGATGGCAAAATTGCTAGTCTTACACTATTCACAAATAATAAAGTAGAAATACCTAAAATTTGAATGTAAACTGCAAAATGTGGTTCGTTACTGCTCATTTTTCTTAAAATCCCAATTTACGACCTGTATACTAAAGCTAATTCCGAAAGTGCAACAGTATCAGTACATTAACAACTTGTTGGTACTTTTCTTGCTCTAATTTTATCATTTTAGCATATCGTTTAAAATTCACTTTATGAAAAAGTCTTCTTCACAATTGAGTTTATGCTTATTTGCAATTGCATTGTTTATTAGTTGCTCGACAACGAAATCAGGAGTCACTGCAGTTGAGCCAATTCAAGAGGCTACAGAAATGGTAACAGAAGTCACTGAAGAAAAGCCTTCCTTTGACATACCATATGAGAAATTTACCTTAGACAATGGTCTTGAAGTTATTTTACACGAAGATCATTCTGATCCTATTGTGGCAGTAGCTTCTATAATTCACGTGGGCTCAAACAGAGAAAAACCTGGCCGTACTGGCTTTGCACATTTCTTTGAACACATGTCATTTAATGATTCCGAAAACGTACCAAGAGGGTGGAATAGAAAAGCCATACCAGAATGGGGAGGCACAAGAAATGGAGCCACATGGACTGATGGGACAATTTATTATGAAGTGGTACCCAAGGATGCTTTCGATAAAATACTATGGATAGATTCTGATAGACTTGGTTATATCATTAAAACAGTAACAGATGAAGCTTTAGAAAGGGAAAAGCAAGTTGTAAAAAATGAAAAACGTCAACGTGTAGACAATCAACCTTATGGCTACACACAAGAGATTATTCTTTCTAATCTATATCCTGCTGACCATCCATATAGCTGGACAGTTATTGGAGCTCTCCCAGATTTACAGGCTGCGACTTTAGAAGATGTCAGTCAATTTTACGCTGACTTTTATGGTGCAAGTAATGCTTCACTAGTTATTGCTGGTGACATTGATATTGAAGAAACCAAACAAAAAGTAGAACAATGGTTTGGAGAAATCCCTAGAGGCAATGAGGTGGAAGCAATGGCTCCAAGACCTGCAGTCCTTACAGAAAACAAGTCTCTTTACTTTGAAGACGATTTTGCAAAATTACCTGAACTTAGACTCACGTTCCCGACAGTAGAAATGTATCATGAAGACAGTTATCCTCTTCAGATTTTAGGAGAGGTCTTAAGTGGTAGTAGAAAATCAATTCTATACAAAGAAATTGTAGAGAATGGAAAACTGGCACCTAATATTGGTAGCTTTCAGCGTAGTGCAGAGATTGCTGGCACCTTTACCATCAGGGTAAGGGCAAACGATGGTGTCGATCTCGATGATGTAAAGCAAGTTATTGATGATGGACTCGTCACATTTGACTTGGAGTCGTTTGACGATACGGAGCTCGTTCGAATAAAAACAGAGTCAGAAACAAGTGTTTACTCAGGTGTGGAGACGATACTAAATAAGGCTTATCAACTGGTATACGACAACGAGTTTAAAGGTGACCCTACCTATTTAATTAAGGGAGCTGAAAAAATAGCAGCGGTTACAAAAGAAGACGTCATGAGAGTCTTCCGCAAATATATTTTAGGAAAGAATTATGTGATGACAAGTGTTGTCCCTAAAGGAAGTATTGATCTTGCTGTATCAGATTCAGAACTTGCTACTGTATGGAAAGAAGAAATAAAAAGTGATGTTGCCGAAGAAGAAGTCTCTCAAGGTGGAGAAGCTGTATTTGAAAAAACGCCTACAAAATTTGACAGATCAGAACCACCGTTTGGAGAAACACCTTTGTTTCAAATGCCCGATATATGGGATGGTACACTGAATAATGGAATGAAAGCAATCGGCATACTGAATGACGAAGTACCTTTAGTTACTTTTGAATTGACGATTGATGGTGGCCACTATCTAGATCCGATTGATAAACCTGGTGTTGCAAATTTATTAACAGATTTATTGATGGAAGGAACTGCTACTAAGACAGCAGCTGAATTAGAAGAAGCAATTGGGTTGATTGGTGCATCTATACGAGCGTCCTATGCAAATGACGAAATTAGTATTTCTGGCAGATGTCTAACTAAGAATTTTAATGATGCTATTGGAATAGTCGAAGAAATATTGTTAGAACCAAACTGGAACCAAGAAAATTTTGAGAAAATAAAAGGAGAATTAAAAACTCGTTTGAAAGATAATGAGACAAGAGCAAGGTCCATTGGTTTTGCCAATTTAAGTAAACTACTATACGGCGAAGATCACATTCTAAGCACCTCTGGTTTTGGGAGCATGGAAACTGTAGACAACATTACCTTAAATGACCTAAAAGAATTGTATGCTAAGATGTCACCAAGGCAATCAACATTTCATGTGGTAGGTGCGATTAGTCAGAAGGATGTCATAGACAGACTTAGTGCATTTAGTCCAAAATGGGTAAAAGAAGAAAATACAGAAATACCTTCTTACACTGTTCCAGGAGACGATTCATACAAAGGTAAAATCTACTTTATTGATATTCCTGACTCTAAACAATCCACCATATATGCTGGTAAAATGACCATCCCTAGTTCAGAACAAGATTATCAAAAAATCAAATTTGCTAATGAAGTATTGGGAGGAGGAATCAGCGGAAAGCTAGCTCAAGTCTTACGAATTGAAAAAGGCTATACCTATGGTGCTGGATCATTTTTAAGAGACTCTAAAGAACCTTCTCTATTCGGTCTGTCTACTAGTGTGCGTGCAAATGCTACACTTCCTTCACTGCAAGAAATAGAAAAAATATTTAAAAACTACGGCCCAGAATTTTCAGATACAGAAAAAGAAATAACTCAAAATAAAATAGTCAAAGAGAGTACTAGAACTTATGAAAGTGCCAGCGCCAAGTTGGGTTTACTACGAAACATCTCAAAATTCGGAAGATCCAAAAGCTACATTGAAGAAGATCAACAAACACTTTTGTCCATGGAGGTCGAAGACTTTAAAGAGGTAATCGATAAATATATGGATGTGGATGATCTTGTATTTGTTGTAGTCGGTGATGCTGCAACACAATTAGAAGAGGTCAATAAATTTGGCAGAGGCGATGCTATTTTATTAGATATTTACGGAAATGTTATTACTAAATAAATAATAGGTGAAAACATCGAAGTTATTTAGACATTCTCCATACTACCAAGTATATCCAATAATTCATCTTTACGTCGTCTGCTGACTGGTAAAGAGCTACCATCTTTAAGAACTACATCAAAAGATCCATCCACTGATGCAATTTTTTGTATAGAATTAATATTTACTGTAAAAGATCTGTGTATTCGAATAAATGTTTCTTTATCCAATATGTTCTCCAGAGCATTTAAAGGTTTCGTTACCATTATTCTATTTCCATCAATGGTATAAACGCTGCAATAATTAGAATCCGCTTCTAGGTAATTAATATCTACTTGATTCACTATTTCAATTGCATTCTTTGTGTGCAAAAGAATCCGCTTCACTTTTAAAGGCTTATCCATCTCACCAAGTAAATCGGTCAATTTTTCTTGATTAAATGGGGAATAACTTTCCGTTATCCTATATACACAATTTATTAAATCATCTTTATCGACAGGTTTTAACAAATAATCCTGAGCTTTCACTTTGAATGCTCGAATCGCATATTGGTCATAGGCTGTTACAAATACGACATCAAAATCAAGACTATCCCCTAAGCAATTGAGCATTTCAAAGCCATTCATCCAAGGCATTTCTATATCAAGAAATACTAATTTGGGTTTGTATTTATTAATTGATTGAAGACCTTGCTTTGCCGAATTACAAACTCCAACCACATCTACTTGAGGACAGTACATGTCAAGCTTAATCTTAAGTGTATCGAGAGCTGCTTGTTCGTCGTCAATAATTATTGCCTTAATGGAAGTTGTAGACATAGTATCTTATATTTTATTTGTCTGCCTTAGACTACACATATCTTTTATAAGGTAGCTAATTTTAATCAATTTATGCTGCGCGGATAAAAATCAACTTATTTATATATCCATATAGCTCTATTCTTTAAGCCCTATCCAGTATAGTTAAAACTGCAAAAACAATTTCACCTCAAGTGCCTTACTTCTCGAATGGTCGGTTTAAGTTAGTAAACGGTAGAGACAGAGAAGTAAGCGGTTTTGAGCTAGAATATCAATAGAATATTTTTCTCATATTCATCTACATGATTTCAATCACTTTGTACTAAAAAAGTCACCTCTATAGAAGTACCGGCAGGGTCTCCATTTTCATTTAGTTTGTCAATTACGTCTATCGATCCATCCATTATATTTAAGTTATTATTGAGTGCAAGACGCTTTTCCGTGATTCGCATACCATATGACTTATGGTTAGTTACAGATTTCGAGTTGATTTTTTCTGCACGCTTCCTTCCTATACCGTTATCATCAATTATACATTTGACAATATTTCCATTTTTTATAATATCGATATTTAGTTTCCCACCTTCTTCTAGATGCATGAGTCCATGCCATATGGCATTTTCAACATATGGCTGTAGAAATAAAGGCGGAACTTTAATGTCGTTTGAATTTACACCACTATGTACATTAATGGAGTAATCAAATCTTTCTTGAAAACGAAGTTGTTCCATACTGATATACAATTCCAGTGTATGCAATTCTTGCGCAAGTGTCACATGGCTTTGTTCAGAATATTCTAAGATTTGTCTCATTAACTTAGAAAACTTAGATAAATAATCAGATGCTTTAATTTTCTCATTCTTTAATATATAATTATCTACAGCGTTGAGACTATTGAATAAAAAATGAGGATTCATCTGAAGCTTTAAGGCCTTTGCTTCTACTTCACTCAATTGTGCTTTGAGTGCTGATGTTCTTTTTAATTCATTAACCCTGATATGGTATATAAACCAAAGAAGAAAAATAAATGCAATTATACTTAGTACCTTAAACCATACAGTTTGCCAGAATGCAGGTACAATATTAATCCCAAATCTCAAGGGTATATTATTCCAAACACCATCTGGATTTGTTGCATTTAAGAGAAGCATATATTCCCCTGGAGGAATATTTGAAAAACTGACTAACTCATTTTCATTATTGTTTATCCATTCATCATTAAAGTCTTCTAGTTTATACTTATACTGAGGTTTAGCTTTACTGTACGATTGGGCTACATATTTTATTTGAAAATTTTTATCCTTATGATTAAGGTCAATCCTTTTGAGGTTGGAAATATGTCTTACTTCTTGTTCATTTCTTCTTGTTATAATTAGATCTAAAAGGATGATCTCTGCTGGCTCTATACTTTTTAGAATTTGGCTTGGGTCAAACCAGTTGATCCCTTCAATTCCACCAAAATACATTGTTCCCTTATTATCTAAATAGTAAGCACCTGTATTGAATTCAGTAGACACTAAGCCATTATCCAAAGTAAGATGCTGATTGACGATCTTGGCGTTACCTTCAAGAGCATTTTGTTTGTTGATCTGACAAATACCTAAGTTTGTACTTATCCAAACATAATTTTCATTCTGAGGTAAAATACTGTACACCACATTATTCGGCAAGCCATTTGATTTATTGACCAACTGGTGTGAATTGGTTTCTAGATCAAAAATTATAATCCCCGATTGTTGAGTACCGATCCAAAGCTTTTTATTATCTAGATATAATGATTTTATTGGGCTAGGTATTCCTCCGTTAAGATCAAGTTTATTGGCAGTAAAATTACTGTCAATATAATACACATTGCCTTCCTGCGAACCAACATAGAATGACCCCTTTTCTCCAGAAATTATGGTGCTGATATTGCCAGAACTAAGCTCTTCATATTTTGATGCATCACTAAGTTTTTTCCATTCCTTACTTTTTTTATTAAATAATATCAGTCCTTCATTTCGAGAACAAAGCCACAAATTGTCGCCGTCTACTGGATGAATATCCCATATAGTTCGACACGGAAGATCATTTTTTATACTTTGAAATTTTATACTTCCTTTCTTCTTAAGTTGCAATCCACCTTCTTGAGTCCCTATCCACAAATCATCATCTTCATCGTGAAATAAACTCACTATTCTATTACTCGATAAATTAGAATTCCCTACAGGCTCAGTGCGAAAATAGTTTACATCCTTTAAGTCTTTATCTACTACAGTCAACCCTTTGCCTGATGTGCCTACCCATAATCTTCCTTCGGAATCCTTGCTTAAAGCCCTAGGGACGTCTACAGGAATGTTTTCGGGCATATCTTTATTTGATAATGAATAAATTTGTTTCCTGTCATCCAATAAATAACTCACCCCGCCGCCATCAGTGCCAAACCAAATGTTATCATCACTGTCTTGAAAAATCACCAGAACATCATTATAATTTAAAGACTTGTTGTCGAGACCATTCAATTTAAATTGTATGAGACGATTCTTTTCTATCAAAAACATGCCATCACCGTAACTTGCTATCCACACTCGATTCTTATTATCTATAAGGATATCTTGAATAATGACCTCAGTACTCAATTCTGTTATTCGATCAATTGTGTGGAGGTCTCTCGACCTATATAATCCATTACCAAATGTAGAAATCATCCAATAGTCATCTTCTACTCGTTCGATATCACTTATCTCATTGAGGTCAGACAGTAAAAGTTTAGTTTCTTTTGTACCAATATCAAATCTAACAACACCCTTATCTGATATCAATACTAAATCATTATCATCAGCAATGATTTTTCTAATCGACATATCGGATAGCACTTGCTCAAATGAATTATCTGTTTGATTCAGTTTAAATAGCCCTTCTTCAAAACTCGAAACCCAAATATCCTTATGCTTGTCTTCATAGACAAAGCTGGCTTCAGAAATCTCGTTGAAGGAAGTAAACTCTTCTGTTGAAAGTTCACAATATTGTAAGCCTCCATTTAGTGTTGTCATCCAAATCCTACCTTTGGAATCAACTTTTATTTTGCCTAGTTGATTGACATCCTTATTTGTTTCATCCTTGAAGAATACTTCATATTTTATAAAATTGGAACCATCATATTTATTAAGGCCATCTTGTGTAGCAAACCACAGAAAACCCAATGAATCTTGCGCGATACTAACAACTGAATTTTGGGACAGACCATCATCGGTTGTGACATGTTCAAATTTTATTTGTTGTGCAAGAGATACTGATAATGCGCTAATACAGAAAAATAGAAATAATATTGTTTTAGTGTAATCCACCAGTTCCAAATAATGTTTAAAGCTTACAACCCAATTCTTGATAATTAATATTACAACATGCTCCTATTTAATCCACACTATCGGGCTGTTTATTTTAGGAAGCGTTCATGTAAATTGGATCTACTGATAAAATCCTTTTTTCAAAAGATTTTCGAATCAGTCCAGCAGTATTACGCACATTCATTTTTTGCAACAGATGCCGTCGATGAGTTTTGACAGTTTCCACACTGATGTATAGTTCTTTAGCGATTTCAGGTATTGTGTGTTCAAAAGCTATCAGTTTAAGTACTTCTAATTCTCGCTTTGTTGGATATGTGAAATTTACAGTTAATGTGACCATAAGAATTTATGCTTTTCCCCAATTTAGGTCTCATATTTCTTAATATAACGGTTAATGAGTGGTCGGTAAGATCAATCTAGTAAACGGTTGAAAATATCATGTGAACGGTAATGCTTAATCTCCTCTATTGGAAGATACTCATATAAAACGACATAAATCTGACAGCAGAACTACTTCAACACTTTTGTCATAAGCTCCGCTCTACTTCCTACATTTAGTTTTTGATAGATGTTCTTCAAATGAAATTTTACCGTATTGACAGAGATAAACTGAGTTTCTGCAATTGTAGTTGTATTATTCCCATCAGATAAAGCAAGGATGATATTGTATTCTCGCTCGCTCAGTGGAGTATTCGCTTTTTTATCTATCATCTGTTTACAGAATTGTCCTTCCTGCTTTGTAGACTTAAAATTATGCAAAGCAATAGTAATGCTGGTCCGTAAATCATTTTCGTCAAAAGGTTTGACTATGTAACCTGAAGGATTGGTTTTTTTGGCTTTGTCCAAAGTCATTTCGTCAGAAAATGAAGTCAAAAAAATAAAGGGAATTGAATACTTTGTATTGATTATCTCAGCAATATCAATCCCATTTTTTTGTCCTTCGATATGTATATCCAATAGTACAAGGTCCACCTTCCGCGAATGCAACATATCCAAAGCTCTATCGCTAGAATGAGCAATTCCAATTGGGTTAAATCCCGATTTTCTTAGATGAATCTCAATATCTTTTGCAATGAGAGGCTCATCTTCTACGATAAGAATGTTGTTTTCCATGGAGTTGTTATTAGTACACTAAATATAAATATCCTTGATTAGAAATAACTACCTAAATGGGTAGTTTTTAATCTAGAAGTAAGCAATCATGAAAGCTAGCATTTGACTAAAAACACCAACAAACGCCCCTCCATAAATATCTTTATCGTGATAATTGTAATAGCGTTTGGCTGAATATGCTAATGTCCCTCCTAGCAATATTGCACCAATTAAAAACAAACTAATGTCAAGTTCCAATGCCCCAGAAGACGGTAATGCGAGCTGAAATTGATGGGTAGGAAAAACTGCCATAAAGAGAACGATTACCATAACAAGACTACCAGTCCCAACACTGTGCAAGTGAATTTTCGAAAAGTTATTAATAAAAAAAGATAGAAAAATAGCAAGTGTAGCGCCTAGTACAATTGACGAAAAGATTTCTGGCACATAAGTGTTACTTCGAATATTAATATACAGCCACAAATAAAACATTGCTGCAATAATCAGCGGAACGATTCGCTCTTGTTTTGCTGTCATTTTCATACCCTTTGTTATGTCTAGAAAATACATAGATGCCAAGGCAATCAATGGAAATCCTAAACTAAGCATCCCAATCAATAAGAAGATGATGACCTTATCTTTCTCATTTTCGATGATAAACTCATATGGATTAAACAACTGAAGGAGAAGTAGACTATACACCACAATAGTCAGAGGATGAAACAATACAGCCAATATTTGAGAAACTACCTTCACACTATGAATTATGATACAAAGGTAGGTTATTTATTTAGCTACTTGCTCGTTACTCTTTGCTCTAGTTAGGTACAATTGTCTGATGAATACTCGTCAGTTTTTGTTGGATATCCCCAATCTTCTCTTCCAACATTGTATGGAAACTTTGTTTGTTATCAGAAAAACTCAAATGGGCATAATATCTCCAAAGCTCGTCTATCTCATCATAGTCTATTGTATATGGTAGATATGCTTCATTATCAGAAATGAGAATCAACTGGTTTTTATTTGCATCATTTCTGACACGCTTATACACTACGCCTGCGGATTTACTGACCACAATATAGGTTTGCTCGTCCTTGATTTCTCTCAGCTTCTCGACATAGGTACAAATGATGATTGAACCTGGTTCCATTGGCAACATAGAATCTCCTTGAATTTGAAATCCGCGATATGTGCCTTGAGGGATGGAAGGAAATCGAATTCGCGGTAAGTCCTTAATGTATTCTGGATTTTGAAAACTCTCCAAGTACCCAGCTTCGGCTTTTGTCTCTACCAGTTCGATATTGCCTTCATTTTGGTCATCAACGGTAATTGCCAAAACACGCAAATCCTTATTCTTCAATATCTCTAAATCTTGATGACTCAAGTTTTTGCGCAACATGTCATCAATTTTCAACTTAAAGAAGTCTGCTAGTTTTATAAGTGTAGCGATGTTTGGTTCTGTATTTCCTCGTTCATAATCTCCTAGGGTGGTCCTAGGTAATCCCATAGCATCGGCTAATTCTTTTTGAGAAAGCTTATTCTTATTGCGGAGGTATTTTAGATTTTGAGCTAACATTCAATAAAGATATACATGTTGTGATTGTCGTCCAAATAATGTCGACATATTCAGCGCATTATTTTTGGTAGAATACTAACTTGATGAATAATGGCATATATATTAAGGACAAAAAATATGCACTAAAGATACAGCGTGATCTAATGGTTTAGCATCAAATAGGTTTTTGCTCAGACAATATTTTATCCGCCAATTTCACCAAAATCTCTTTTTTGGAGACCAATTCCTTTCCAGTAATTTCCGCACGTTTTACATTCCAAAATTTTGGCATTGTCCATCTCCCTTGACTAAAAGAGTATAAATAACTTAATTCTATAAATTGTAATACAGAATTGATTTTCCAGAAAAATGGTGCATCAGTAATAGTGAACCCAAATTTTTCTGCAGTTCTATCATTAAAGAAATAGCTATGACCAACTATTTTTACTTCAAGTGATAATTGTTGGTTCTCTATTCGCTCTATAATTGTAATTAGGGCTTTAAAATAATGCCCAAGCAAGGTTTTTTGAGCATATCTTCCGCGATCAGCCCATTTAAAATTTACTAAATAATCAAAGGTGAATATGTTATGTAAATCATAGTGCTTATCAGACTGGACCGTAGAAATAACAAAAGGATTAAGATATTTATAATAGCCTATTAACCTTAGAAAAGGAACAGTTATAAGATTTAGAAAGGGTGCCAATATTGGTACTACAAATAAGCCATAGGGTTTTATCAAAAGAGGGATACATAATGCTGTACCTATAACAAGTAAAACTATGGCGAATATCCATTGGGTAAACCTTGGCAAGTCGTAAAATCTCTTCATTACTTCCTATACAATTCCTCTTAAACGTCTTTTAATAAATACTTGTTTCTGCTAATTTCTATTAATTGCAGCCTTGAATATAGGCATGTAATTCTGAACTAAGCGACACTTCAAAACCCTGATTCAACTCTATAGTTATTCCCGCTGAATAATCAACTGTAGCTCCGCCAAAAATTTGCTCCGTTGAGTTAATCGTTATACCTGCTTCTATAGTTCCAGAAGTTGTATTAATTCCTGACAGCGTCAAGTTAGGTGCACAATTGGAAGCTTGGACATCAACCTGCATTTGCAAATCATTCCAACCTGTAGAAGATTGCCACATATTTGAATTAGCCAACTGTACTGCAAAATCAGGGTCATCCGAAATTGTTGGAGCTGCATCAGGTAAGTACAGATAAATATTATACGTGCCAAGCGTCATATTAGAAGGTAAGATCAATGATTCAGCAATCGTATAATTGCCGCCATCATACCATCGTCTGACATCTAAATTTATAGGTAATTCATACGTTTGGCTTCCATTATCAAACACCATAATCAATGGTCGTGGATTCACGATAGACGCAAATCCAGTGTTCGATAAATTGATCATAAAGTTGAACGAGCCACCCTGTGTGACTTGATTATCATAAGTACCGTTGGTTAAATGAATACGATAACCCAGTCTATTGATTATCTCTGAAATACATCCTTCATTCTCCCATCGGTCCAAAACATCCGGATGGTAGCCATCATTCAAATAAGTCCAATGGGCATTTTCTAAATCAACCAAAGCATTCGGGCAATTAGTATATGTCTGATTATCCCCGCAAGTTTCTCCTCCCATTATCGTATACCGACTCTCTGTTTCCCAGAATGGTTTTTCCGTGGACGTATTACTAAAGGTAAAATCGTTAGCTGCTACCAAAAAGCAATCATTGTGATAACCAATTCGACTTTTCAAAGAACCAGAATAAGCTTCGGCATAGGTCAAGCTATCATTTGGAATAGAAAAATTATAAACCTCCGTTTTTAATCTTGGATACCTTACAGACAATAAACGATCGTCAGGAAGGATTGCTAATAAACTATCGCTTACTTCTTTTCTGTCAGCCCAATTTTGTGCCGTTAATGGACCATTGCACTCACAACCAAAAGCATCACTATAAAAGTTCTCTCCCCATGTTCCATAAAATCCATTTTGCAAGGTCAAAATCACATCAGTATTATCTTTGATATATGGTTTTAATTGTTCAATGTGTTGCATCACAATTGGTTTCGTCGGGCCATCATTGTGCGGAGGGTTTGGCGTGAACGTTTCAGAATATGCAAACCTAAGAATAACCTTTACCCCTGATTGCCTTAGTACCGCAAAGTCATTCTCGATACTGGTTAAAAAACTATTACTGATGGGTCCAGTCAAAAAATTATCTAGAAATACATAACGGAATATCAGGCTCAAATTTTCAGTTTGACGCAACTGATTCATGTAACTAACAGTAAGAGGATCTGGTGATGATCCGTAAGTTGCTGTATATCTATAAAATCCTCTTTCCGGATTTAAAATATCGGCATTGTTAAGACTATAATTTACGGTGGTTTGCTGTGCAAATACACTATTGACAACGCAAAATAAAAATAGAACTATAGACTTCTTCATGATTTTATTGCAGTTAGGTTTAGTAAAATACGCGGCATCAAGAACATCAATTAAACATCAAGCACCTACTTGTTTTTGTTAGCCTCCTTTTTATAAAATGGCATCCATGGACTTATATTCTATTAACGCGCATAGCTGACCGTCTGTAAGGTGACGATAATTTTAGTGACAATAGTATGCAAATACTTTTAATAAGTAAGTTTTGTCACTAATTACATCCTTGAATGTAAGCATGAAATTCTGAACCGGACAATACTTGAAAATCAGGATTTAGATCAATGTTAGTACCCGCCGAATAATCAACGACTGCTCCGCCAGAAATTTGTTCTGTTGAACTGATTGATATTCCTGCTTCAATCACACCAGAGCTTGTATTCGTACCAGAAAGGGTCAAGGTTGGTGCGCAAGAAGAAACGACACCATCATTTTGCAAACTAGGAGTCCCTTTTTGATTACCTGCTGCATCATATACAATTGTAGAGAATGACCAATTCTGGGCCAAATCATTATCTGCAGCATTCATAACTGTAGGGTCGACATTCAATAGTACCCAATTTTATTATTATGTGTAATTAATGTTTATCACTACGGTACTCAACAACTGTTCTCCAATATTTTATCAGAAGCATATGACTTTTTGGTTTGTGCAGATTTGATATATCTTCAAATGTGATAAATGTGTATTTGACCTGTTTGATAATACATGGAGTGCAGTAGTCTACTTATCAAAATCACCTATTATACTGCTTTGGACATTTTATGTTATGGATTTGCAAGAGTATCTTAGCTGGATGAAGGTTAAAATGTTCACGTTTAATGCATTTCAAGAAAACACCTATGTATTGTCGGACGATACAAAGGAATGTGTTGTTGTTGATCCTGGCTGCTCGACCTCAGCTGAGCGCAAAGTTCTCACTGACTATATTGAAAATGAAGGCCTCGAGCCAGTCAGACTAATCAATACACATTGTCACATAGACCACATACTCGGCAACGATTACGTCAGCAACAAGTGGAAGCTCCCTCTAGAAGCCCATGCAGGAGAAGCAGCAGTTTTGGACTATTCTAAAAAAGCGGCTCAAATGTATGGAATAGCTTATGATGACTCCCCTCCGATTGCTAAGTACATTGAAGAAGGCGATAAAATTATCTGGGGTGAAACAACTCTGGAATCATATTTTACTCCAGGACATTCTCCAGCAAGTCTTTCCTTTTTTCATCGAGAATCAAAACAATTAATAGCTGGCGATGTCTTGTTCTTAAACAGCATCGGCAGAACTGACCTTCCAGGCGGAAATTATGACCAATTAATTAAAAATATAAAAGAGAAATTATTTCCACTAGGAGATGATGTCATTGTGTATTCCGGTCATGGCCCATCAACTACAATAGGTAATGAGAAGATTAATAATCCGTTTTTAAATTCTTGACTGTAAGCTGGTAGCGTAATTATAAATGAACTTCTCCTTTGACATATAAATATCTTTTCATCAGACTTACTTAAATATTAAAATGGGCGATCAATTAAAATTATCAATAGAGAAACTACTAGAAAAGCTTACCAATTGGTTTGATTCTCTAATCATTAATCTACCCAACATAATACTGGCAATCATCGTTTTTCTAATTGCGCTGTATTTATCTAGAAAGATAAGCAATAAGGTAACATTAGTTTTATCAAATCGAATTAAGCAAGGATCAATCCGTAGCCTCATTGGAAGTACAATATCAATCATAATTTTAGGATTAGGTATTATCCTAGCATTGGGTATTTTAAATTTGGATCAAGCTCTAAATTCTTTAATTGCAGGTGCAGGTGTTGCTGGATTAGCCATTGGCCTTGCTGTCCAAGGAACGCTCTCTAATATGTTTTCTGGGATTTCGTTATCTGTAAAAAATGACATTAATGTAGGTGATTTTATTGAATCCAATGGATTTGGTGGAACTGTCGAATCCATCAACTTAAGAGATACCAAAATCAGAACAGTTGATAATAATTTAGTAGTTATCCCTAATAATTCAATCTCAAATAGTCCTTATAAGAATTATAGTCTAACTAGAGATTTACGAGTCGTGCTGGTAACCGGTGTTGGCTATGAATCAGATTTAGAGCATGTTGAATCTGTTGCTAGTCAAGCTATATTGAATGCATTTCCTTATCGGAAAGAGGATTTTGAATTTTATTATACTGCATTTGGAGACAGTTCAATAGATATTCAAATCAGATTTTGGATTCAAGCAACTGAAAGATATGCACTTACAAGAGCAAAAAGCAAGGCAATCAAGGTAATTAAATCTTCTTTCGATAAAGAGTCGATAAATATTCCTTTCCCTATACGGACCATTTTATGGACTAAGAGCGCTCTATAAATTTGAGTGTTGCACATGACAAAAATTTAAATGGTTTTAAATCTGAACAAACATCAAATGTTGATTTCACTGAAAGACTACTGTTGGTAAAAATCTACCTCTCAGATCTCCCTTTAGGCGCTGACCTTACTAATTGATTTTCCTTCAATTCAAATTCCAATTTTCGATTATTGAAGATATCTACTGCCGCAAAAATGGCATTGCGCATTGATCTGGGATCAGCCATATTTTTACCTGCAATATCATACCCCGTGCCGTGATCTGGTGAAGTGCGGACATAGTCCATACCAGCCGTATAATTCACCCCGTTTCCGAATGATAGTGTTTTGAATGGAATTAAACCTTGATCGTGGTACATGGCTAGAATGCCATCAAATTTTGTATAATTTCCAGAACCAAAAAAGCCGTCTGCCGAATACGGTCCGAAAAGTAATACACCTTTTTTCTTTAGTTCAATGATGATTGGTCGGATTAATTCTTGTTCTTCATTTCCTATTTTACCATCATCTCCAGCGTGTGGGTTCAAGCCTAAAATTGCCATCGTTGGCTTTTCTTTTCCAAAATCTCTTTTTAGTGAATGATAAAAGAGATTAATTTTTCTCATGACCGTTTCTTTGGTCAATAGCTCCGGCACTTTTGAAATTGGTTCGTGATTGGTGACTAATGCAATTCGCAAGTCATCAGCAATCATTGTCATCAACGAAGATTTGGCTCCAAGTGTGTGCTCTAAATATTCTGTATGTCCAGGATATGGAAAAGACATCGGGTCCATCGTGCTTTTATTGATTGGTGCTGTGACCAATACATCTATGTGTCCATCCTTTAAATCATTGACAGCTCTGTCGAGACAGACATGTGCAAACTGACCCGCTTCAGGAGTAGGCTTTCCAAGTGTAATTTGGATGTCTTCATTCCAACAATTGACCACACTTACTTTGCCTTTGCCCGCATGTTCAGCAGTAGAAGCATTAGAAAATTGAATGTCAATATCCTTTATGATATTTTTATGGTACGCCATTACTTTACCAGAGCCATAAATAATGATCGTGTGTTTATATAAGGCTTCATTTCCAGCTAATGCTTTTAATATCACCTCTGGTCCTACTCCATTTATATCACCTGATGTTATCCCTATTCTCATAATTCGTTTTATTGACCTCAAAGATACTCTTTTTGTGTCAGGCATTAAGAAGCTGAGTTAAAATTCATATTTTGCTTTTTAATATATGAGCAAACGAATTTGTGTTTATTGTGCATCAAGTGAAAAGGTACCAAGCAAGTACTTCGATGACACTAAGAAAATAGCTGCCGAGCTGGTAGCTGGCAATCATCACGTCGTCTATGGCGGTGGTGCAGTTGGCCTGATGGGTACTTTGGCAGATACTGTGATTGACTCAAAGGGAAAAATTACGGGCATCATGCCTAGCTTTATGAAGGAAGTAGAATGGAATCATCCTAGAGTGACAGATATGGTATATACAGATACTATGGCACAGCGCAAAGAGATGCTTCTCGAAGGTGCTGATATTGCGTTATCGCTTCCAGGAGGTTGTGGCACGTATGAAGAATTTATGGAGGCGATTACTTTAAAGCGATTAGGACTAATTGGGACTGATATTGTATTCTACAACCAAGATGGATTCTACGAGCCTATTAAACAGTTATTTGAGCAGGCCGTTAATGAAAATTTCATGACTGCAGATCACATGAATGGCATTAAATTTTTTGATACTGTGGACACATTGATGTACTACATTAATCACGAAAGTAAGCTCATCCAAAATGACATCAACGAAGCTGTTGTGAGATGAAAGAGATAATGCCACTAAAACCATTTTTTAAGCGTTCCAAGATTGAAGCAGGATGCGATGAAGCAGGCCGTGGCTGTCTGGCAGGTCCTGTATTTGCAGCAGCTGTCATTTTACCAAAAGGATTCAATGAACCTCTGTTGAATGATTCTAAAATACTCAACGAGACACAGCGAAATCAACTGAGAGTCATTATTGAAGAAAAAGCAGTCTCTTGGTCGGTGAGAAAGGTATCCCCTAAGATAATTGACAAGATAAACATCCTCAATGCCTCTATCAAGGCAATGAACATGGCTATAGATGATTTATCAACAAAGCCAGAATATTTGATTATTGATGGAAATCGCTTCGAAACAAAGAAAAAAATTCCATTCACTTGTGTCATAAAAGGAGACTCCAAATATCAGTCAATTGCAGCAGCTTCTATCCTTGCAAAAACACATCGAGACGAATACATGTTGACACTTCATCAGAAATTCCCACATTTTCATTGGCATACCAATAAGGGTTATCCAACACTACACCACAGAAAAGCTGTCATTATGCACGGTAAATCGAAGCACCACAGAAAGACATTCAGTGTCACGGTACAGCCTCGGTTATTTGATTAATGTCTTCTTTGCGTTAAAAATCACGCAAAAATCGTACTAAACACGTGTTTTATAGGCTTTTATAGTTGTAAGTATTTTATATATGAAAATAATTATATATCTTTGAGCCAAGCCTAACAGCTTATATTTTGCTAAAGCTTTCGGAATTAGTTATCAATAAACCAATCTGAGGAGCAGGATAATAGACCGAATCTTTCCTACTCTACTTCTTCTGGAGGCTTTGGCTTTTTTCTTCCTTTCTTTTTCTATTCGTACATTACTATCAAAACAGTTCTTATGGAAATAGCTGCTAAATGCATCATAGGCTTGGTTGCCCTACTTCATATTTACATTATGTGGTTTGAAATGTTTGCTTGGGAGTCAAGAGGCCCCAAAGTCTTCCGTAACTTCTCTAAAGATCTATTTCCGCAGACAAAATCAATGGCAGCAAATCAAGGACTTTACAATGGATTTCTTGCAGCAGGCCTCATATGGTCATTCTTTATCCAAGATGTCCTATGGAGTAAACATATCGCTTTGTTCTTTTTGATTTGTGTTGCTGTAGCTGGTATTTATGGTGCAATGACTGCCGATAAGAAAATCATTTTTGTACAGACAGTTCCGGCGGTGATAGGGATTGTGTTGCTTCTTTTTTGAGTGTTGTTTTGAGAGTGGTTTTAGAGTGTTATAGATTTCTATATACTCGATGTTTTTGGCGTGGTGGTGAAAAACGTGAGGGATTG
>CAYVFU010000057.1:0-31877 GCA_964450495.1 uncultured Saprospiraceae bacterium
ATAATAAAAACTATATTATATGAAGATGAAAGAACTAACCATAGTTATTTTATTGAGTTGGACTAATATGTGTGCGCAAAGTGAAGTCACTGAACATGTAAATGAAATTGAATTTTATATACATGAAGAAGTGACAAATGCAAATGGTGAAGTAGAGAAAGAATTAATTGAATTATGGAAGAATTATTTAAGTGATGGTAGGTTTCAAGATGAGCAATCACCCTATTGGTCGTTTGAGAATATGAAAGTTCCAGATGAAAATTTGTGGGCAATCGGGATAAATACACTTAAAGACAGAGAGTACAAGGTGCAATGTAAAATCATTGGAATCTTTAAAGTAGAACATGGTTATTGGTCTTTGATTAGTTCGTTTTCTCATGTCGACACATCTGGCGAAATACACTTGGATGTCATATCTTCTGTTTATGCGAAAAAAATTGATGGAAAATATTTACTAGTGAATAGTCCTGATTATCTGAAAACAGTATTTGAACATCATGAGATAGACAATATTAATTTCTATGTTCATCCCTTTCATGATTTTAAAATTGAAGAAGCAAATTTATTGCAAGAATTTAATCTTAAGATGGCAGAGGAGTTTGGCGTAGAAGCTCTAGAATTCGATTATTTTGTAGCAAAAAATGCTAGAGATATTTCAAATGTTTGGGGTTATGAATATATGAATCGTATGTATAATCCATCTGGGAAAGGCGGAATCGCAAGTTGGAGAAATAACATTATTTATTCTGGTAATAATTCATCTTATTTTCCTCATGAATTAGTACATCTTTACACCTATCACGTTGTACCAAAAGATCCACATGTATGGGTTGGTGAAGGAATAGCTACTTTTTATGGAGGCAAATCTGACTACTCGCTTCATTGGCATCTGCTAAAGCTAAAGCAATTTTTGAAAGAGAAACCCGATTTTGATTTGTCAGATATATCAACACTTAAAATGTCCATACCTAATGGTGATCATGTTTCTGATTTTCGATATATCATTGGAGGCTTGTTGATGAAAAAAATTCATAAAAAAGAAGGCGTACGTGGTTTGATAGAGGCTTTAAAATATGGGACTTCTGATGAAGATTTTCATCAACTATTAGAAGACAAATTAGGTGTCACTAAAGGAAAATTTGATGAATATATAAAGGAAGAAATGAAAAATTACTCAGAATATTAATGCTCATGAAAGACATTTTCTATCTACTCTTATATTCATTTCGATAAGTCAATTAAAGTCTGACGCAACTCCTCATTTTTGGCAATGGATAATGATTGCTTAATCATTGAAATTGCACCAATAGTATCTTCTTGAGCAAGTAGGAAGTTTGCTTTTCTTGAATACACAATTGGACTATCGGGATAGAGTTTGATGTTGTATTCGTATAGACTTCTTCCTATATCGGGTTCGCCAAAATAGGCATAGCTGCCAGCCCATGCATCGATGTAGTTTTCTGGAGGCAAAACGATATATCCCAAAACTTTCGATACGCTCGAAAAATGTTCTTCTAGTCGAGTGACAATATCAATAGTTGGCTTATTTTCTTTTTTATAATAATCAATAATGTAAGGAAATCGATGATTATCAAAAATATATTTTAAACCATCGATAATGGCAACATGAGGTATACTAAAATGGTCTTCGTCTTCATAATATTTAGATTCCACATGTAATGTAGTTTTGTCAAATTCTTGAAGCGATTCAATGAAGTCAAGACTAGTCCTGCTTATTCTCAATATCTCACTAGTGTCTTTTCGTAATTCTTTGAGCGTCATATCTGAATACGCATTATTTGCTACAGCTAAAAAAACAGAATGAGCAATTGGAGTTCTTTGTTCTAGTGCAGTTAGTACTCTTTGTTGAAACTTGCCCTCGTCATAACTCATGTCAGGATCGATAATGATATAATTATTAAATAAATCTGGAGCATGCATCAGTACATCAGCTACAAATAACCCACCCAAAGAATGGCCAATTAAAGTTCGGTTATTTACAAGAGGGTATGTATTTTCTAAATATGGAATTAATTCTTTTTCGATAAACTTGCCCATATTGTTAAGTTCAATACCAGCTGTTTCGGTAGTTGTATTGGAGTCTGATGTTAAAGGCGACAGATCTGTACCTCTATCTATATTTGGAATGCCAACAACAATCATTGCAGGACATTCTATATTGGCAAGATATGGTGATGACAGTTGATCTATGGCGCTGACAGTAGGCAGAAATAAATAGTCACCATCCATGACAATCGCCAACGGAAATTTTTGCTTGGTTTCATTCTGTCCATAAAAATCTTGTGGAACATGGATGAATATTTCTCGATCTTGCTGTAAGAATGTTGAGTGTATTGTATGTTTTATGCCAATCGAATATTCAGATATTTTTTCACTAGAATTATTTTCTGAGTTATTTATCAGAATTGGGTCTACTGTCTTGGGAGAGCTTGACGGTGTTTTACAATTTGACAATAAACTGATAATAAAAATTAAGTAAAAGATGACCTTTATATTTTTGGAAATAGAATATCTATGAATCATCTTAATTAGTTTAGTGTCACGTTATTATTAAATCGACCACTTTTTCAATACTATGATCAGGATAAATTGAACTGTCATTTATTTTCCCATTGCTGATCCAGCAAGACTTTAATCCATAATTATTTGCACCAAGAATATCTGATTTTAAATTATCGCCGACAACAAGGATCTCATGTTTATGAATGGAATGTTCAAGTGATGTCATAGCAACATCAAAAAAATCAGCACTAGGTTTAGTGTGTCCTATTTCATCAGACACTATAATGCTGTCAAAGTAATCTGTTATTTGTACAAGATTCATTCTAGCTCTTTGTGCCTCTTTCAATCCATTAGTAACAACGCTTAGTAAATATTTATTTTTCAGTATAGCTAGCAGATCAATGACACCTTCATATGCTTTCGTGAATTGTACAACATGATTTAAATATTCTGCATTAAAAGCAAAGCCATCTAAATGTGTGATACCTAATTTTTCAAAGGTATTCGTAAAGCGTTCCTTTCGTATATCCATCGCAGTCTTCCTCCCTGCCTCAAAATCTTCCCAACACTTTTTATTTATTTTGGAATAAGTAGAGTAGAGGAGTTCGTTTAATTCGAGATCATTTTCTTTGCATGTCTCCACCAAAGCTTTTTTACTTGCAATACTGAAATCAACTAAAGTATTGTCTAAGTCAAACATGATCCATTTAATCCCATCTAATATCATTATAATTATTTATTGTCGACCATTCCGGCTTTGTGCAACAGTGTCAATTGCGCACCATACGTTTTAGCTACATTTTCTTGTGTAAAAATAGTTTTCGTATCCCCGTATGCCAGAAGTCTTTGGTTTAATAAAATAATTCGATGAAAATAATCTTCGACAGTAGACAAATCATGATGTACAACCAATAATGTTTTTCCTTGGGTAGCTAGCTCCTTTAATATTTTTATTATTGTTTCTTCCGTTGTAATATCTATTCCTACGAATGGCTCATCCAATAAAAAAACATCAGCTTGTTGACATAAAGCTCTTGCAATAAAAACTCTCTGTTGCTGACCACCTGATAAAGCACCTATTTGTCTGTCTTTTAAATGAGTAATACCAACGAGATCCATTGATTCCATAGCAATCTTGTGATCTTCGCGACTCAATCGATCAAATAAAGACTTAAATGGGTAGCGACCCATATTGACTATATCGTAAACAGTTGCTGGGAATTGCCAGTCTACTTCATCACGTTGAGGGACATAAGCCACCTTTTTTCTGACATCTGATATATCTTTACCAAGTACTTCAATATCACCAGCATTAGGGTCGATTAATCCAAGAATAGATTTAAATAATGTTGACTTACCAGCACCATTTGGTCCAATTACACCATAGACATATCCCGCTTCAATATTTAAATAAATATTACTCAATACTCGCTTCCTATCATAGGAAACGGATAGTCCGTCAACTTTTATAGAAATTGGATCAGGCATTAGATGACGATCGTTTTAAAAATAGAAAAGTAACAATCAATAAAAATAAACCTAGAAGTGCGAGGCCATAAATTAAGAATTTTGAATCTCCATGAGATTGATTTTTTTTGTCAGTACTTGTCATCTCTTTACTCAATGCACGAGTTACAGTTTCTGCATTGTGTAAAAGCATCCCAATGTATGTTGCACCCTCACTACCAGATTCTCCAAGTGAATCAGCATACAATTCTCCACCTATTTCGACGTCATTGTCTTTTGCTATTTGCTGGAGTATTTTAGGATTAATGGTGCTCTCTACAAATACAGCAGGTATTTTATTCTTATTTATCACTTTGGCAACTCTTACCATGTCAGCAGTCTGTACATCCGCTTCTGTGGATACGCCAATGATTGGTTCAACAGATAAGCCATAGGCTTTTCCAAAGTAGGAGAAAGCATCATGAGATGTTACCAATATCCGTTTTTCAATAGGGATGGTTGATACTTGCTGTGTGATGATTTCATGCACTTTTTCCAATTCAGATTTATATGAATTGTAATTTTGTAAATAAAAACTTTCGTTTTTAGGGTCTGCCTTTATAAGTGCATTTTTAATGTTTTCAATATAAATCAAACCGTTTGCTGCATTCATCCATGCGTGAGGATCAGATGAGTTTTCATAAACTGTGCTCTGTATAGGTGCTATCCCTTTAGTAATCAAAATTGTTTTTCCTGATGTGCCTGAATTATCAATTAATTCTTCAATCCACCCTTCGAATGTCATGCCATTGATTAAGACCAAATCTGCATCAGCTACAATTCGAGCGTCTCTTGGTGTGGGTGAATGCAAGTGCGGATCCCCACCGATAGGCACAATAGATTGCAGTTCTATTTTATCTCCGCCTATATTCGCCGCCATGTCTTTAAAAATGGAACAAGAGCTGACTACATTTAATTTGTCTTGGCCATATACAATTGAAGACAAAAAGAGTAATACGAAAAAGAGGTATAATTTACCTGTCGTATGGATCATTAAGATATTTTTTTAAGTAATAATTGAGTTGCCACTTTTTCAGAAAGCAAGATGTTAGTTTCGTTTATTTTGACTGTAGTGGAATTATCATATTCCTGTTTACTAACTATTCGTAGTGGTGTGTTAATTCTAATGCCAATGTTATTGAGGTGTTGCAAGAATGGGGTGTCATGTGTTTTCACACCGATTACTTGTCCTTGTTCTCCGACTTTCATTTCTGATAATACTATTTGCGATCGCAGAGTGAATTTTCCTTCTGGATTTGGAATGGGATCGCCATGCGGATCAAATTTAGGAAAGCCTAAAAAGTCATCCAGACGCTGGATCAATTTATCAGACTTAATGTGTTCGAGTTCCTCTGCTATATCATGTATTTCTTCCCATGAAAATTTGAGTTTGTCTACCAGAAAGGTTTCCCACAAACGGTGCTTGCGGACCAACTGTGTTGCTGTTTTTTTTCCAATATTTGTGAGTTCTGATCCATAGTATTTGCGGTATTTAAGATAACCTTTCTCCGATAAGCGTTTGATCATATCTGTGACGCTTGCAGCGGAAGTGCTCATCATTTTTGCGATTGCATTCGTGCTGACAGACCCTTGCTCTATTTCTGCAAGTTTATAGATTGCTTTGAGATAGTTTTCTTCTGTATATGATAGTGGCATTCAACAAAGTTACAAATATTTTAGATCAATCTAAAAATATAATTTGCTTCCTTGAATTTTAATGTCTAAGAAATATGTATGTTATTCAGAATAGAATAATTAAAGAAAATAGTTACATACACGAGTAGAATCTGGGTTCTGAAAGTTGTAAGAATCAGTCAATATTGCGAAAACAAGAACATAAAGTAAATTCAATAATCTGAAGATAATCCACGCGCACAAAGTCCTTCCAATTATCAAAAAAAACCTACTTTTGCACACCTTTAGAAAATACATTGAAAAAACTAGACTACTAAATTCTAATTATGGAGCAAAACATTAGTTATATAATACCTGTTCTGGGCCTTGTCGCGCTGGCATATACCTTCATCCGATCGGGATGGGTAGGCAAGCAAGAAGTCGGTACAGAGAAAATGGCCAGAATCGCTAAAAACATTGCAGATGGTGCAATGGCATTTTTAAAAGCAGAATATAAAGTGCTTTCCGTATTTGTGATTATTGTCGCTGCGCTTCTAGCCTTTACTGCAAACAAAGAAACATCCTCAGTGTTGGTTGCTTTCTCCTTTGTATTAGGTGCTATATTTAGTGCTGCTGCGGGATTCATTGGTATGCGAGTGGCCACTAAAGCAAATGTCAGAACGACAAATGCAGCTCGAACAAGCCTTGCAAAAGCTCTTGAAGTTGCCTTCTCAGGTGGTTCAGTCATGGGAATGGGTGTTGTCGGACTAGGTGTGCTTGGATTGAGTATTCTATACCTTATTTACGGTAATATGTTTGGTGTTGCTTCTCAAGCAGAAGTTGAGCGAGTGATCAATACCATGATCGGTTTCTCATTTGGTGCCTCATCAATTGCATTGTTTGCACGTGTTGGTGGTGGTATATATACTAAGGCTGCCGATGTAGGCGCTGACCTTGTGGGTAAAGTTGAAGCAGGTATACCTGAAGATCACCCTTTAAACCCAGCGACGATTGCAGATAACGTTGGTGATAATGTAGGAGATGTTGCTGGTATGGGCGCTGACCTTTTCGAATCATATGTTGGGTCTATTATTGGTACAATGGTATTGGGAGCTACATTTATGACTCTTCCAGGGTTTGCTGAACAATTTGGTGGCAAAGGAGCAGTGCTTCTTCCATTAGTCTTAGCAGCAACAGGAATCGTAACATCCATCATAGGTTCTTTCTTTGTAAAAGTAAAAGAAGGTGGTGATCCACACAAAGCATTGAATCTTGGAGAATACTTAGCAGCTGCGTTGATGTTGGTGTTGACATTCTTAATCGTAAAATGGATGTTGCCAGGATCATGGACAATTGCCGGAGAGACATATTCTTCTATGGGTGTCTTTTATGCTATTCTTTGTGGACTAGCTTCTGGATTAGCGATAGGAAAAATCACAGAATACTATACAGGTACAGGTACGCCTCCAGTAAAATCTATAGTTGATCAATCATTAACCGGTTCTGCAACAAATATTATTGCGGGCTTAGGTGTAGGTATGCAGTCTACTGCTATTCCTATCATCATTTTGGCTGCAGCAATTATCGGAGCTCACCATTTTGCTGGCTTATACGGTATTGCAATTGCAGCTGTCGGTATGTTATCTAATACGGGTATCCAATTAGCGATTGACGCTTACGGTCCTATTTCTGATAACGCTGGCGGTATTGCCGAAATGGCAGAATTACCAAAAGAAGTAAGACAACGAACAGATAAATTAGATGCTGTTGGTAATACAACTGCGGCAATTGGTAAAGGATTCGCAATAGGTTCTGCAGCACTGACTGCATTGGCATTGTTTGCGGCTTTTATGGCGACTGCTGGTATTACAAGTATAGATATTGCAAAACCTAAAGTATTAGCTGGCTTATTATTAGGAGGTATGCTTCCATTTTTATTCTCTGCTTTATCAATGAATGCAGTTGGTCGTGCAGCAATGGATATGATCACAGAAGTTAGACGTCAGTTTAAGTCGATTCCAGAATTGACAAAGGCTTTGGCATTGATGAAAAAATATGATGGCAAAGAAATGTCTGAATGGAGTGATGCTGATAGAGCAACATTCGATGCGGCAGATGGAAAGGCTGATTACCAAAAATGTGTAGAGATTTCTACAAAGGCATCTATCAGAGAAATGATTGTTCCTGGACTTATTGCTGTCATCTCACCAGTATTAATTGGTTTTGCAGGTGGTGCAGAAATGCTTGGAGGTCTTCTTGCAGGTGTGACAGTTTGTGGTGTTTTAATGGCAATCTTCCAGTCAAACGCTGGTGGTGCATGGGATAATGCAAAAAAGATGTTTGAAGAAGGTGTAGAGATCAATGGTAAAATGTATTACAAAGGTTCAGAGCCGCACAAAGCAACAGTTGTTGGTGATACAGTTGGAGATCCATTTAAAGATACTTCAGGACCGTCATTAAACATTTTGTTGAAATTGATGGCTGTGGTTGCATTAGTAATAGCACCATTACTAGGATAATAAATAAATGACTCCAAGGGTCATGACCCCTTGGAATGATTTTGAGTAGGGCTCACAAAGACTATATATCTACTGTGAGTCATTACTCATTAAAAATAAGATAACATAAAAAAGTGCTTCAACGGTATATTCTGTTGAAGCACTTTCATTTTCAATGCATTACAAATACACAAAAAGATAAATTCAAGTCACATTATTGTTAAAAATCAAGATACCAAACTTCCTTAATACGTTGATAAAACCTACCTTTGTGCCGATTTTGATAACCTCTGAAGTGATCAAACTGTGATAAAGCATTTCCTTTTTATAATTTCTTTCTTATCGTGCCTCTCATTAGCGGCACAACATAATCATGATAATCACGATGGTCACGATCATAGTGGACACAATCATGCTGATCATAGTGGACACAACCATGCAGATCATAGCGGACACAATCATGATACTCACGACCACTCATCACATGATACGCATGATTCCCATCATGCCGTAAATAATTTTGTGTCAGACTGTGGATCGCCAGCTCAACCAATACATCACACAGAATACGATCCTGCAGGGACCGCTATTCATCACATTAGTGATGCAAATGTATTGACGATCATGGATTGGATTAGAATTCCCCTGCCAGCGATCATTTATAATAAGGATCGTGGCTTAGAATTTTTCTCAACAGGCAAATTTGACGCTGGACATCACGACAATGGCCATTATGGCTATAAAGACTATGTGCTTTACGAAGGAAATATCCATCGTATTACATGTGATGCGTTCCAAGCATCTGATAAATACGAAGTGCAAGGATTTGATACGGCAGAAGCCACAAATGAAGAAGGAAAATCCATAGAAAAGAGATTTGCGATCATCGGAGGTAAAGGCTACTTAATGGAGCAAAAGACCATTTGGGATTTAGGCCTATTAGGTGGTGGCACAACATCCTTTTACGATCTCAGCCCAACTAAGAATGTTGTTACGATGTTTATTGTTGCCCTGTTATTATTTTTAGCATTTCGAATGACTGCAAAAGCATACGAGAGAAGAGATGGTCAAGCACCGACAGGTCTACAATCCTTATTAGAGCCTATGGTGGTTTTTATACGTGAGGAAGTGGCTATTCCATTTTTAAAGCATAAGCATAAAAAATACTTACCCTTACTATTGACGATATTCTTTTTCATATTAGGATTGAATCTCTGGGGTCAGGTGCCATTTCTAGGTAGTGTCAATGTATCAGGTAGTTTAACGGTTACCATGATCATGGCAATTATTGTATTCATCATCACGAATATTAATGGGAATAAACATTATTGGGGTCACATTTTTAACTTTCCAGGAGTACCATGGTTTGTGAAATTGATATTGACGCCAGTTGAAGTGCTAGGATTATTTATTAAGCCATTAACCTTGATGTTGCGTTTAGCAGGTAACATCTCAGCAGGTCACATTGCGATTTTAAGTTTCGTAGGTCTGATCTTTATTTTTGGTAAGTCAGGGCAGAATTTTTCAGGGAGTTTGATTGGTACGGGCTTAGCCATTCCATTGACACTTTTTATGATGGCTATTGAGTTAATCGTAGCCTTTATTCAAGCATATGTATTTACAATTTTGACTGCATCTTATATAGGAGCTGCAGTGGAAGATCACGATGATCATCATTAAATCATTTATATAATTTTTTATTATGACAGGAACGTTAGCAGCAGTTGGAGCAGGACTTGCAGTAATAGGTGCAGGTATCGGCTTAGGCCAAATCGGTGGTAAAGCTATGGAAGCAATCGCAAGACAACCAGAAGCATCTGGTGATATCAGAGGTGCGATGTTGATCATGGCTGCATTTATCGAGGGAGCAGCATTGATTGCAATATTGTTATCAATATTCATTCAGTAATCCAACTGTAATTACGAAAATGAAAACAACCAGTTGCGGTTGGCAGCTGGTTGTTTCCTTACTTTCTTGTTTTAAATTTATAACAAAATGAACCTTATATTTTTATCTAGTAGTTTCGCTCCATTTCAACCGACACCAGGTTTGGCACTCTGGTCGCTAATTATCTTTTTATTATTCTGGGCATTAATGTCAAAATTTGCCTTCAGACCAATAGCAGATGCTTTGGATAAAAGAAATGGAGACATTCAAGATGCTTTGGATCAAGCGAAAAAGGCAAAAGAAGAAATGGCTAATATGAAGGCGGAGAATGAACGAATTCTTAACGAAGCCAGAGAGGAGAGATCGAAAATCCTTAGTGAAGCCAAAGACATGAAAAACCACATTGTCAATGAAGCTAAGGAGCAAGCCAAAACTGAAGCGAATAAAATAGTCAGTACGGCTAAAGTAGAAATAGAGAACCAAAAGAAAGCTGTCATTACTGAAGTGAAAAATAATGCAGGATTAATGGCACTCGAGATTGCCGAAAAAGTAATCAAGAAAGAATTGAAAGGCAAGGCAGAACACGAAAGCTATGTCAATACATTAGTGGAAGGATTTAATTTAAATTAATGTCAATAACACGAATTTCATCCAGATACGCTAAATCCATTCTTGAACTTGCAAGTGAAAGGGGAGAATTAGATACCGTATTGTCAGATATGGAAGGCATGCAAAAAGCGGTGAAGAATAGGGATCTATATCTATTACTTAAAAGCCCTGTGGTCAAAAGTGACAAAAAATTAGCTGTATTCAATGCCATTTTTGATGGTAAGATCAGCAAGCTTTCTTCAGAGTTTTTCAAAATAATAATGAGAAAAGGAAGGGAGCAATACATTCCAGAAATAGCTGCAGACTTTATCAGACAATATAAATTGCAAAGCCACGTCACGACCATACAGCTGACAACGGCTCATGAAATAGAACAATCTATTATTGACGGCATTGAGCAGAAATTACTAGCAAGTAATGCCACTGACAAATCAGTAGAAATAGAAAATACAGTTGATGCATCTCTAATAGGAGGTTACGTGCTAAAAATTGGAGATAAGTTATATGACGATAGCGTCAAAGGAAAATTAGAAAAACTTAAAAAAGCATTTTCGAAAAACGATTACGAAAAAGCATATTAAAATACACTCATAAAATCTATCAAAAATGATTGATGTAAAACCAGATGAAATATCAGCGATACTCAAACAACAATTATCAGGATTTAGTACAGAAGCAGAACTCGAAGAAGTAGGTACAGTACTAGAAGTCGGTGATGGTATTGCACGTGTGTACGGATTAACAAAGGCTAGAGCTGGTGAGCTTGTAGAATTTGAAACAGGTGTACAAGCAATTGTATTGAACCTAGAAGAAGATAACGTGGGTGTTGTATTGCTTGGTTCAGGTGATGGCATTAAAGAAGGTGCGACAGTAAGACGTACTGGAAAAATTGCATCTATCCAAGTCGGAGAAGGTGTGATAGGCCGCGTTGTAGATGCTCTTGGACAACCAATTGATGGTAAAGGTCCAATCACGGGTGAGATGTTTGATATGCCTATTGAGCGTAAGGCGCCAGGTGTTATCTACAGACAACCTGTAAGTGAGCCATTGCAGACTGGTATCAAAGCGATTGATTCTATGATCCCTATCGGTAGAGGACAAAGAGAGTTGATCATTGGTGATAGACAGACTGGTAAAACTGCGATTGCAATCGATACGATATTAAATCAAAAAGAATTTTACGACAGAGGAGAACCTGTTTACTGTATATATGTGGCATCTGGTCAGAAAGCTTCTACTGTTGCACAAGTGGCAAAAGTGTTAGAAGAGAATGGTGCTATGGATTATACTGTAATTGTATCTGCATCAGCATCTGATCCAGCTCCACTTCAGTTTTACGCGCCATTTTCGGGAGCTGCGATTGGGGAGTTTTTTAGAGATACTGGAAGACCTGCATTGATTGTGTATGATGATTTATCAAAGCAAGCAGTTGCATACAGAGAGGTATCTTTATTATTAAGAAGACCTCCAGGACGTGAGGCATATCCAGGTGATGTATTCTACCTTCACTCAAGATTATTGGAAAGAGCTGCAAAGGTTATTGACAATGATGAGATTGCAAATGATATGAATGATTTACCTGAAAGCTTGAAAGCTGCGGGTATGGTCAAAGGTGGTGGTTCATTAACGGCACTACCAATTATTGAAACACAAGCGGGTGATGTCTCTGCATATATACCTACCAATGTGATTTCGATTACAGATGGTCAGATATTCTTAGAATCCAACTTGTTTAATGCAGGTGTACGACCAGCGATTAATGTTGGTATCTCTGTATCAAGAGTGGGAGGTTCTGCTCAGATCAAATCAATGAAAAAAGTTTCTGGTACACTAAAACTGGATCAGGCTCAATATAGAGAGTTGGAAGCATTTGCAAAATTTGGTTCTGATCTAGATGCTGCAACACAAGCAGTATTGGATAAAGGTCAAAGAAACGTTGAAATATTAAAGCAAGCACAGTATTCTCCTGTTGCTGTTGAAAAACAAGTAGCCATTATTTATTTAGGTACAAATGGTTTGCTAAAAGATGTACCCACAAATAAAGTTGGAGAATTCGAAGACGCTTTCATGACTGCGATGGAGACACAAGCGCAAGGAACCCTTGACGAATTCCGTACAGGTAAATTGACAGACGAGGGTAAGGCAGCAGTAACCAGAATAGGAGCAGAAATAGCAAAACAATTTGCTAAAGCATAATTAAATTACAAACCTGCCGACGGCAGGCAGGTTAAACATTCAACATTAATAAATGTCTGGACAGTTAAAAGAAGTTAGAGAGAGAATCAAATCTGTAAAATCAACACAGCAGATTACTAAAGCTATGAAAATGGTTTCGGCTGCAAAGTTGAGAAAAGCGCAAGATGCTATTGTGGCTCTTCGCCCATACTCTAATAAATTGGATCAGATGCTGAAAAATATTTTGTCCAATATAGAAGGTGATGCATCATCTTCTTTTGGACAAGAAAGGCCAGTAGAAAAGGTATTGATCGTGCCGGTTACTTCTAGCAGAGGATTATGTGGGGCATTTAATGCAAACATTGTAAAAGAAGCATCGAAATTGATCGAAGAATTTGACAGTGTGCGCAAAGCCGGGAATCTTACCATCATGCCATTGGGCAAGAAAGGTTACGATGGTACAAAGAATAGATATAAAGACTGCACATTCATCACAGAGCACATAGATATATTTAGTGACTTAAGTTATGATAATGTAGCAACTGTTTCTAGTAAAGTGATGGATGCATTTCAGGAAGGCACGTATGACAAGATTTATGTCACCTACGGCCGATTCAAAAATGCAGCTCTTCAGTTTGCAGAAGCTGTCCAATTTTTGCCTGTCGAAAAAATAGAAGGGACGAAAACAGGCGAGGATTCAAAAATGAAAGCCGATTACATTTTCGAACCATCAAAAGAACAATTACTAGAAAATCTTATCCCTAGTATTTTACAAACCACTTTCCAAAAGTTTTTGCTTGACACAAATGCATCAGAACACGGTGCGCGTATGACAGCGATGGACAAAGCGACAGAAAACGCAGAAGAAATTGTAAAAGACTTGAAGATCAGTTACAACAAAGCGAGACAGGAGGCGATTACAAAAGAGCTTTCAGAGATCGTCGGTGGAGCTGCTGCCTTGGGTGGGTAAACTAAGTTGGCCATAAAAATTTCTTCATTTTCCAATCTTCTAAATTTGTTTTATTGACTGAATCAGTTCAGTACAATATATTTTTACTTTTTTTGAAAGAATAGGGATGTGAGACTAGTCTGATTACGAATTTAAAATACGACAGTCTTGTTCTCATGTATTAACACACGATGATTGATGTGTGCCCATATTGCATCAGCGAGAACTATCTTTTCAATATCCTTTCCCTTACGCTTCATTTCTGCAATACTATCTCGATGTGTAATCGGAATCACATCTTGGACGATAATTGGCCCCGCGTCTAATTCTTCAGTGACATAATGTCCGGTAGCTCCCATAAATTTCACACCTCTTTTATAGGCACTGCTATATGGATCAGCACCAACAAATGCAGGTAGGGAGGAGTGATGTATGTTTATAATTTGATTTGGAAATTCTCTAATGATATTTCCGGTAAGAATTTGCATATACCTGGCTAGAATCACAACATCGACATTGTGTTCTTTTAGCAAAGCAATCTCCTGCTGTTCTTGCTGAGCCCGAGTCTCTTTATTTTTTGGGATGTGGTAAAATGGAATACCGTGTCTCTCTGCAATGTGTTGAAATTTTTTATGATTACTTATGATTAATGGTATATCTATTTTCCACTCACCAGAATCGTATCTAGATAAGATATCGTAAAAACAATGTGCATATTTCGATACCATAATGCCAATGCGAGGCTTGCGATCACGAAAGGTAATCTTCCACTGCATATTGAATTTATCAGCAATCAGTGTTTTAAAGAAATCTTCTGTTTTTTCTTGCGGTATTTGAAATCCTTCTAGTTCCCATTCTACTCGTATGAAAAAGTGTCCAATATCCCTATCTACATGTTGATCAAGACGTATGATGTTTCCATTATTGTTTAATAAAAACTCTGTGATAGTAGCCACTATGCCCTTTTGATCTGGACAATGTGCTAAGATGATTGCAGTATCTTTTTTCTCTTTCATAGTATGATATTACCTAACTCCAAAAGTATACCATAAAGTCAAATCTATACTACTTTCTAATTTTTATACTGGACAAGTAAATAGTATGGCAATAAAGATGCTGATTTTGAGGGGTAAACACATTGCTATTTTTACTTATTTATTGCGGATTTAGAAATTCAAGTAAATTTATTTCAGTTTATTTTTTTGCTATAAACACCATTAAATCAGAGGTTTTAGATCTCTAATTCATTTAAATCGAGATTTTATATATAATAAAAATAACATATATAATATATTTTATATATTTACATCACAGATATACAGTAATTAACCTATTACAAGTATATCTATATATAATTTAGTTTAAATATAGAACCAACCTGATGAAGAGTGTATCCCTATTTACAGCATTATTTCTGCTCGTGATGAGTCAGAATCTATGGTCTCAATGTCCAGCCCTCTCATGCAACGACCGTGTTCAAATTAGTCTAGAAGCGGACTGCGAATCCGTCATTACCTCTGATATGCTAGCTGAAAATGATCCAGCTAATATGCATATTGTAGAAATCTACGGTGATGCTGATACCTTAATTGGGAATATCCTTACTGGTGCCCATATTGGACAAGAGTTGACTTATAAAGTAATTAATGACTGTGGCAATTCTTGCTGGGGTAACATTACATTAGAATATAATTTGCCAGTTGCAGTGACTGATGTGCCATGTGCATTTGTTCCTGGTATATCTGTTTTGAAAGAAGGAAGCATTGACGTTTTCAATCAAAGTGATACTGCGATGATCGAACCTAATGCAAGTTGTCAAAGAACCTTAATTGTAACGGTAGTTCATAATTTTGCATACAGCGGAGGTTTAGATGCTAATGGAGAAGTTATTTGGGTTGATGCTGATGCATTAGTAACACTAATCGATGCACAAGGAAATGTCAAAGGTACTTTTACTGTCCCCAAGAATGAAACGACAATTGAAACCTTAACGTCAACAGGGCCTTTCGGAAAGTGCACTGCGATTATAGAACCTGCAGATGATAGAGCGTTTGGCTCTTATTCTATGATATTAGAAATGGACAATTGTGGTATAAATCCAGACTGTATATCGTGGTGCGGCTCTGTTCCTGATGAGTTCGTTACTGTAGATGAGCTTGATGAAGCACTTGGTCAAGGATGTATATCTCCTGTAATCGGAGACATTAGGATTGATAGATCAGTGACAGGAGATATTTGTTCAGAAGATGGAGAGTTGGTCGTTGTTTCTTACAGTGCAACTGTTGAACGACATGGTCAGCGAGAGAAATTAGTATTAATGACTCAAGCATATCGAACAGAAAAATTAAGCCTTGCACCAACTCCAGATGGAGGAATAGAAACACCTGTATTCTTCCCTGAAGACATCAGTTTGGGATGTAATGCTGATGCAAGTCCTGAAGCTATTTGGGCTGCAACGGGTAGTGGTACTTTAGCATACCCTTATTATACTGATGTGCATAATTTTGTGATCGATACCATCATTCGAGAAGTATTAGAACACTATGAAGTTGTGGTTGATACAATTGAAGAACCGACACTCATTAGTGTAGATGTTGACGGAGATGGAGATTTGGAACAAGTATGGGGCTTAACCAAAGTTGTCAAAAAGGAGTTGCGTGATTCCATAAGACTCGATACAATTTTGGGTGACCTCGTCAATCCCACAATTATAATTGAACAGCAAGTTTGCAACTTTGTAGTTTCTTATACAGATAGTGAATTCCCAGCTTGTCAAGGTGGAGAAAAAATAGTAAGAGAATGGAGTATTATTGATTGGTGTGACAGTAACGCTACAATCAGTGACTTCCAAACAATTGAGCGGTTTGATACAGAAGCACCGGTTGTATTACAACCTGATAATATTTATTTAAGTATAGATCCTTGGACTTGTACAGCTAGAACTCCTTTGCCTGAATTAGATATAACTGATGATTGTGCGACCGAATTTGATATTTCTATCAATGCACATCACGGACGTATAGAGAGTGGCTATTTGGTTGATCTGCCTGCGACACAAGATTCTGTACCGGTGGAGTTAGTTGTGGCAGATGGTTGTGGGAATGAAACTGTTACTAATTTTTATGTAATGGTTTCGGATCAGATTCCACCTGTAATGGTTTGTAAGGATAATCTTACAGTGACATTAACGACTGGAGGAAGCATACCTGGTTTAGAGGGTGCTGCTAAAATTTTAGCGTCTGACTTTGATGCTGGTATACATGATACCGGATGTGGAGATGTTACTGTTCAAGTTATTCGTGTTGATGATATGGAGGAATTTATTTGGGATTGTGAAGGAAACGAAGTCGGATTTTTACCTGTTTCGTGTAATCCGTTTACCGAAGACGTGGATTTAATATGTGAAAAGGATGGAAGCCAATTTACACCTTCTTCAATCCCAGGAGAAAGCGTCTCATTTTGCTGTGAAGATGTTGGGAAGCTAATCATGGTTGTTGTAATCGCCACTGATGCACATGGCAATCAGAATCAATGCATGGTCGAAGTATCAGTCGTTAATAAGGGAGGTGGATCATTAGTGTGCGAACCAGTAACTGTTGGATGTGCTGCAGATTTAGAAGACATGCCTAGTCCAATTATAGTTGGTGGCATATGTGCTTCAGACTTAACCGTACAGTTGCATGCAGAAACAAACAATGATATCGGTTGTGGTGAGGGTACAATAATTAGAGAGTGGTTTATAGATCTCGATTTTAGTGGAGATTTAAGTGGAGGTGACGGTTATTGTGAGCAAATCGTTACAGTAGACCCAGCTACAGAAGGGTTTGATCCATATACAATTAAGTGGCCTAAGCATTACGACGGCACTGTATATAATGGAATTAATTTTGAATGTAATGTCGCACTTGACAGCGTAGATTCTGAACCAGTTACTGTACAAATGGGAGATCCATTTACATGTACAGTTGGTATGCAAGACATACAACCTTCATGGTGTGAAACAGAGTGTGGACTTATTGGGTTTAGTGTTGAGTCAGATACTGTTTCAGCTGGAGACGCTTGTTTGAAAATAGTAAATCGATGGACAGTTATCGACTGGTGTTTGTGGGAATCGAATGCTGGAAATATTGATGATGAAAATGATCAATCCACTGATAGTTTTATAGCTATTGAAGATTGGGCTCAAGGCCTTTGTGCGACCTGTCCAGATTATGGTCCTGAAATTTCAGATCCTGTATACTTTATGTATGATGAAGTTGAACTTGATGGCTATTATACATTTGATCAAGTAATTGCGGTGTTTGATGATAGTAGTCCAGAGATTCTTTTAGAGTCGGATACGATTTTTGTAAATACAATTGGTGGTTCTGACCTCAAAGAAGGTGAACGTCTTTGCGTCGGTTCTGAAGATATTACTGCGGATGCTGTAGATTTTTGCAATGGTTCTAGAAGCCCAGTAGAAATTTTAGAATGGTATATAGAAGTAGAAGATCTTGATGGTAATCCTGTCAATAATTTAGATGGTACAAACGTAAAAGTAACTCGCGGTCCATTTGCTACAATGAATACCAGATCAGGAAGCCCAGGTGATGTGAGACTTATCAAGTGGAGAGTAGATGATGGTTGTGGCAATATTGGATTTGCAACCACAACAGTTATTTTCAGAGATTTAAAAGCGCCTTCACCAGTATGTGTTGCAGGTTTGACGACGGTGTTTATGGAAGATGACGGGACTGCACAGATTTGGGCCAGAGATTTTGATATAGGTAGCTTTGATAATTGTACAAATGCTGAAGATCTTGAGTTTAGTATTGTCCCACAAGGTGAAGAATCTTTAGCGCCAAATGACGAAAATTTTGCGAGCCAATCAGGTTATACAGTTTTCTGTGACTCGATACGATCAGGTGTTGTTGATTTTGATGTGTATGTATGGGACATTAATGGACTTGGAGATTTTTGTACAGTCAGCCTATTGTTTTCTAATGGGTGTGATGTAGATGCAGGTGGTGCGAGTGCAATGATTTCAGGTCAAATCAGCACTACTCAAGGTCGTGTTATTGAAAATGTTGAAGTTCAATTAGCAACAACTTTACCAGAGTATCCAATAAGTGGATTGACTGGGACAGAAGGTATATATGCTTTTGATAATAACCCAATGGATTTAGAATACAACATTGTAGCTTCTAGGGATGATAATCATGACAATGGAGTGTCAACGCTTGACTTAGTATTGATACAAAAACACATTTTGGGTGTTAGTCCATTTTCAGATCCATACCAGTTGATAGCTGCTGATGCTTCTAATGATGGTAAGGTGTCCACAGTAGATTTATTAGAAATTCGTAAAATAATCTTGTCATTATTGACAGAGTATACTAATAATTCTAGCTGGCGATTTGTTGGGGAAGACTATGAATTCTTTGATTCTTCCAATCCATGGCCGTTTATAGAAACTCTAGATATTGCTAAGCTAGAGCAGAATATGTTTGCTGAAAATTTCATAGGTATTAAAATAGGAGATGTCAATGAAAGTGCAATAGTCAACCAGTTTGGAAATCCAGAAATCAGAAGTTCAGAGACATTGACATTCACAATGTCTGATCAACTCTTAGAAAAAGGTAAGACGTATAACATTGCCCTAAGTGCAAATCAGGCAACTCAAATTTCAGGTCTACAGTTTGGACTAAATCAACAAGGACTTGACGTATTCGAGCTTACTTCTTCTATAGCTGATTTTGATGATAGCAATTATGTAAATGCAAAAGATCATGTACTTGTGAGTTGGCCAATTGGTTATGCTATAGACGCACAATCAAATATTTTGAATATTGAATTAAAGTCTAATCAAAATATTTTGCTTAGTGATGCTATCCAATTACAAACGAATACGGATAATAATTATGTCAGTGCTGAAGCATACAAAGCACAGACAGATGAAATAATGAATATCGAGTTTGTATTTGAAAATAAAACGGAAGGATCTAGTAGCTTCTTAGTGGCTCAGAATGATCCAAATCCATTCAAAGACTATACAAAGATTACGTTTCAATTACCTGAAGATGGAATGACAACAATTTCAATTCACGCTACAGATGGACGATTAGTCTGGAGTGAATCTGGTAATTATATGGAAGGATTTAATGAGATTGAGATTCATAAATCGGAAGTATTGTTGACTCAGGGGAGCTATTTCTACACAGTAGAGAGCGGTCAACATGCTGCAGCCAGAAAAATGATGGTTATTGAATAAAACATATTAGGCTGAATTAGGGAATGGGGTGGTCTATTTTCTCAGGTTAGATCGCCCCTTCTTATTTACTAACGTCAGGAATTTTACATTACTAGGAATACAATTGTATATTTTTTTTCTTGATGTAAATTTTAAAGCTTGATTATCATTTGGATACACATTACTATATTGAGAATGTAATTTATATACTATAGTGGGTATTTGCTTATTCCTCTATTTGGAGTTACATTTGTATCAACAATCTACAAACCTTAACTCAAAAATTATACTGGTAAAGAACTCTTGAAGATATATAAGATTGAGTAGATGTTTGAATATGAAAAGAGGCGCAACCGCTCGGTTGTCCTCTTTTCTCTTTAAAGACAGATTGTAATTTTTACAAGTAGAGTAGCAGTTTGAAATTGACATTCAATTGTCTTTTACATCATTCGTAAAGTATGTATTTTATTAATTGGCAACCAGTATTCCTACTACCAAAGAACCACCAAAATGTACATAATCAATCCAAATAAAATAGCCATCCACAACCTATAGTCTTGATACCATGGATAACCTTCCATACCATCCATGATCAGGCCTTTTCTATAAGTTAATAACTCAGTTTGTTCCTTCGATGGTGCTGGTGTTAATTTACTGACTAACACAAAAATGACCGTACAAACTAGAATCATAAAACCTACATTCACAGTAAAGTGAAGTGGCCAAATGCCATTCTCGCCGAGTATAAATAATAATACACCTATCAAAGTTCCTAACACAAGTGTCCAAAATGCACCTGGACCATTCCCCCGTTTGTAAAATACGCCTACTAAGAAAATAACAACTATAGGTGGTACAATGATGGAAAACATCTGTTGTAAATAATCCCATAATCCGGAGAAGTTTGCAATCTGAGGTGCCCATAAAGCAGCGAGTACCATGAAGACTATAGTTGATATTCTACCATATTTAACCATTTCTTCATTACTCATATTTGGTTTGCCAGGTTTTATAAAATCAATAACCATCAAGGTTGAAGATGAGTTGAGTGCAGAATCAACACTTGACATAATCGCAGAAACTAAGCCTGCCAGTACAAGGCCAACTAATCCCACAGGTAAAACATTAGTCACCAAAAATGGAAATACTGAATCGCCATTTTCTATATTAGGATAGACGGTTAATGCAATTGCCCCTGGTATAACCATCACAAACAATGGAATTATCTTCAAGAAACCAGCGAAAATAACTCCCCATCTTGCATGGCGAATGTCTTTGCCTCCTAATACTCTCTGAACTATGTATTGATTTGTAGACCAATACCAAAAACCCAAAAAGGGTACACCGACCAACAAACCTAACCATGGTAGACTTTCGTCGTCCATAGGCCTTACTACAGAAAAATGTTCTGGTGGTGCTGCTGCCATTACTTTTGTTAGATCAAAATCTACCTTGCCTAAAAGTATCCAAGTCAAAATACCACAGCCAAAAATTAATATAATGGCTTGAATAGCATCTGTGTACACTACCGCTTTTAATCCTCCAAAAGCTGTGTATATGCCTGCAATAAAAGCAAGAGCCATAGCGGTTTGCCACATGATGAGATTTGGAAAAAAGGCTTGTAGTACAAGTGTGCCTGCATACAATCCTCCTGCTGTTTCAATCATTATGGTACTAAAAATGGTAATTCCCGAAAAAAACAATTGTGATCGCCTGTCAAATCGTTTTTCTAAAAATTCAGGTATTGTTGTCACCTTTGATCTTAAATATAATGGCACAAAAATAGTAGCGGCAATTATTAATGGTATCCCTGACATCCACTCGTACACAGAAGTGGCAATACCCGTCGAATATGCTGCACCTGAAAGACCAATTATTGTACTGCTTGAGATGTTAGAAGCAAACAACGAAAGGCCGATTAATCCCCATCCGAATGTTCTGCCTCCTAGAAATAAATCTTCTCCCGTTTTAGTATTTCTAGCTATATAAAAGCCAATGGTTAAGACTAATAAAAAGTAGCCAATGATGATGCCGATATCGATATTTGAAATTGTAGAGGTCATGTGTACTTTTTGATATTATTTATTGGTGTTAATCCAAATGAAAAAGAATATTTTTTATCTAATAATTTATATTGGTCGTGTGTATGCGCTCCCCAACTGTCGTCTCCTCCTACACCCATTTGTTTCAAGTCGATAGAAACATTGACTAAGTTATTTTTTATAATTTCATTTGAATGTTTTAATTTTTCTCCTAAATCTAACTCTTCAATGCTGTAATGCAAGGTACTAAAATCAAATGTTGGTCGACCTTGAAAATTCCATCCGATACCATCTTTATTTTGAAGACTCATCCATTTTGTCTCCGTTTTATTGCCGTTTTCTTGAGGCCTTATGTACGAATGATACTGCTCTGCTACGGTACTTTTATATTGTGAGATAAACGCACTTCTATTTCTGTCGATGTAGTTTTCATGGGGACCTCGACCGTACCAAGAAAGCTGGTCAAAACTATCCGGTAATTTTAGTGTAAATCCAAATCTAGGCAATTCTGGCAATGAGAGATTCTTAGTATCCAAACTACCAGTGACTTCTATTTTTCCAAAGCCATTTATTGTGTACAACAAATCATATTCAAGGTCTAAATCGGCCAAATTGTATTTAGTAATTACAGTTATTTCTTCATTATTTTTTCTGTATTCTAAAGAGATTAATGTTTGAGTCAAACTTGCTTTTTTCCAAGCATTTAATCTAGTTGGCATATCATTGCCCAAATCATTGTCAATTGGTGCACGCCAAAAATTAGGCTTTGGCCCTTCAGATAACAACTCTAAGTCTTGTAATTTATATGAAGATACTAAACCCGTATTTCTAGAAAATTCGACACTGAACGTTTTTCCTAATATTTGAAGTTTATTTTCTTTGTCATAGATCGATAAGGTTCCTATAGATAGTTTATTAAATATTTTAAATTCCCCTTCTTGTAATATAAATTGTTGTTTTGCGAATTCGTTACCTGTTGGAATTAATTCTAAGTCTTTATTTGAGCGACAATAAAAATTAATCAGATACTCTTTTGCACTATCTTTTTCAAAGTTATATTGAATTGTAATTTTAGTATTTTCTTGAGCTTCAATATTTAATTGTTCAATTTTATTCGCAATAATTATTTTTCCATTTTCAATAATTTCCCAATAAAAGTCAATATGATTTGTTGGAATGAAATCATAGTTGTTGTAAATAATGAATTGTCCGGTATTGATATCTATCACTTCAATTTCAATAGGTTGATAGACATACTTTACCTCATACAGGGCTGGATGTGGTGTTCTGTCTGGAAAAACTAATCCGTTAATGCAGAAATTTCCGTCACTTGGAATTTGTTCACCACCGAAGTCACCACCAAATTTCCAATACTTTCCAGACTCACTATTCTCATTTTCATAAGCCACAATACCTTGATCAACCCAATCCCAGATAAAACCACCTTGCAGATTTTTAAATGTATTAATCACATCCCAATACTCTTTTAAATTGCCTACACTATTACCCATAGCATGTGCATATTCGCACATAATTAGCGGTCTGTCAAAACAAGTCAATCCATACTTTATAATGTCCTCTATTTTTGGATACATAGGACAGACAATATCCGTATTCCAATCTTCACCTGCTTGTTCGTACTGTACAGGCCTGGATGGGTCTCGTTCTTTTGCCCATTGGTAAGCTGCTTTCATATTTTCGCCATTACCAGCTTCATTACCAATCGACCAAATGATTATACAGGGATGATTCTTCGATCGCTCTATCATTCGTTTGACTCGATCAATATGAGCTTCTTTATAGGGAGGGAGTGCTGATGTGTGTTTCTCTTCATCAAATTCTGCTTGAAAACAAGCACCCATCCCATGGGCTTCTATATTGGCTTCATCAACAACGTATAATCCATATTGATCACAAAGCTCATACCAACGACGGTGATTAGGGTAGTGGCTACATCTTACAGCATTGATGTTGTTTTGCTTCATCAATCGAATATCTTCAATCATTGATTGTTCCGTAATGATTCGACCGTTTACTTCATCATGTTCGTGTCGATTAACACCTTTTAATGTGATTGCTTGTCCATTTATTTTTAGTAGACCATCTTCAATTTTTATTTCTCTAAATCCTATTTTGTGACCGACAGTTTCTATTATATTTCCGTCTATTTTTAATTGAAATATTGCTTGATAAAGGATTGGTGTTTCTGCTGTCCATAGCGTTGGATTTGTGAATGGTATTTTAAATTCACAATCAACTGTTTCTCCGTTTTTAAGTTTTAGTTGTTCCGTATGGCTTAGACATTCATTATTATGTTCATCAATTAGAATTAATTCAATATCACATATTGCATCATCAATTAATTCATCACTATCTATAGATATTTCAATATGAACATCAGCATTCGAATAGTCATTACTATTATTATTATTATTATTGAATAAGGTCTTAATTGAAAAATCACTAATTCGCACCATTGGTGTGCTCCAGATAAACACATCTCGTTCAATTCCGCTTACGCGCCAAAAGTCTTGACATTCCAAGTAGGAACCATCTGAATAACGATAGACTTCTACACAGATAGTATTTTCTTCTTCTGTCACAAAATCAGTTATATCAAATTGAACAGGCGTTTTAGATCCTTGATTGTAGCCTAAAAACTTGCCATTCAACCAGTAGAAAGAAGCCGAACGAACGGCACCAAATTCAATAAATACTTTTCGGCCATTCCATTCTGGTGGAATAGTAAACTGTCTACTATAGCTTCCAACAGGGTTGTCATCATGTGGGACAAATGGTGGATTTTTTTTGAACGGATATCTATCATTCACGTAAATAGGAACGCCGTAACCTTGCAGTTCCCAATTTGCTGGTACCTGAATCGAATCCCACTCCGATGTGTCATAGTCTTTGGTATAGAAGTATTTGGGGCGTAAAGTTGGATTGTCTGAATACCTGAATTTCCACTTGCCGTTAAGAGATATATAATAAGGAGATTGATCCCACCGATTTTCACACGCTTGTTGTTTGTTTTTAAAGGGTATGAAATGTGTTCTGGGGTAGAGTTGTCCGACCTGAAAAATTTCAGGATTTTCCCACCAAGTACTTTTATCTTCGGATTGTTTCAATGTGACCTCAATTTCTAGTGTCGTGCATCTTGTCGAAACACAAGTCCTAAAGTTATGGAATAATCGAGATGCATTCTGACATTTGGAGTTGTTTTTGTAGTAATATTTAATTAATTGAATATGATCAATAGAGTAATTTTAATTGTTTTGGATAGTGTAGGCATTGGTGCCTTGCCTGATGCTGATAATTATGGAGATACAGGTAGCAATACTTTAGGTCATATAGCAGAATTATATCCAGATCTCTCTTTGCCTAATCTGATTAAGTTAGGATTGGGGAATATTGATTCAGCTAATCAATTGCAAAAGACTACGAATCCAATGGCAGCCTATGGAAAGGCTATCGAAAAGTCTGCTGGCAAAGATACAACTACAGGACATTGGGAGATTGCTGGTGTGGTACTCGAAAAACCTTTTCCTACATTCCCGAATGGATTTCCTAACGCATTTATGGATGAATTTCATTCCATTATAGGTAGTGAAACTCTAGGCAATGAAGTTGCCTCTGGTACGGAGATTATAAACAGACTTGGTGATGAGCATGTTAGAAGTGGGAAACCTATTGTTTATACGTCAGCTGATAGTGTATTCCAAATTGCAATGCATGAAGACATCATTTCAGTCGAAGAGCAATACGCTATTTGTAACAAGGCAAGAAATATACTTATTGATGAATATGCTGTGGGAAGAGTAATAGCACGTCCATTTATAGGTAAAGACAGTAATTATAGAAGAACGGCTAATAGAAAAGATTTTTCTTTATTACCACCAAACACACTTTTAGATGCCATTCTTGAGAATGGGAAAACTGTTTTCGGTGTCGGTAAAATTGTTGATATTTTTGCAGGCAAAGGCATCTCTTCTTACCAAAAGACAGGCTCCAATGTTGAAGGGATAAAGGCAACCATTGAAGCAATGGAAGAAAATAAAGGCGACCTGATTTTTACAAATCTCGTTGACTTTGATATGCTTTACGGACACCGAAGAAATGTTGAAGGCTATGCTAAATGTTTAATGGAATTTGATCAGCACTTGCCATCAATTCTCAATGCAATGAAATCAACAGATCTACTTATTATAACAGCAGACCATGGTAATGATCCATCCTATTCAGGTACAGATCACACACGCGAATATATCCCTATATTAAACATAGGAGAAAAAGTAATTGAAGGTGCAAATATTGGGACACGAGAGAGTTTTGCTGATATAGCATCATCAATTGGTGAGGCGCTATCTATTCCTTATAAGGGAAGTGGAAAGAGTTATTATACAGAAATAACAAATTTAACTTGAGATGGTGGAATTGTTAAGAAAGAAAAGAGATGGTAAGGTATTGACTAGAGAAGAATTAGAGAGCTTTGTGAATGGCTTTATTTCTGGGAGTATTCCTGATTATCAAGTCTCAGCTTTTTTAATGGCAGTTTACTTTAAAGGAATGACTGATGAGGAGACTGCTGTTTTCACAGAAGTGATGATGAAATCAGGCGATGTGGTAGACCTTAGTTCGATCGATGGAATAAAAGTTGACAAACACAGTACAGGTGGGGTAGGAGATAAGACCACATTAATCTTAGCACCCTTAGTCGCCGCGGCAGGTGTCAATGTTGCAAAAATGTCTGGTCGAGGTTTGGGGCATACTGGAGGAACATTGGATAAGTTAGAATCCATTCCGGGGTTAATCGTAAACTTAAGTCAAGATCAATTCATTAATCAAGTAAGAGATATAGGAGTAGCCATTTGCGGCCAAAACAACACTCTTGTTCCAGCAGATAAGAAATTATATGCACTAAGAGATGTGACAGCAACCGTAAATAACTTTGCATTGATTGCTTCCAGTATTCTTAGTAAAAAGTTTGCTTGTGGTGCTGATGCTATCGTCATTGACATTAAAGTTGGTGCTGGAGCATATATGGCAACTACAGCAGAGGCTGAGTCATTGGCTCTGCTAATGAAGTCCATAGCTTCAAAAATGAATAGAGAATTAGTTGTTGTTATTTCTGCAATGGAAGAGCCTCTAGGCAATAAAATAGGCAATAGTCTCGAAATAGAAGAAGTCATAGATACATTAAAAGGAAATGGCCCTCAAGATTTAACTGATTTAGTGATTACACTAGGCAGTCATATGCTGGTACTTGCGAAACGGACAAAAACCAATGAGGAAGGGGCACGATTATTGAAGAAATTATTAGATGGAGGAGATGGTTTGAGGCGGTTTGAAGAGATGATTGCGTCGCAAGGAGGTGATATTCAAGTAATTAATGATTTCAGTAAAATGGAAAAATCGTCTAATTCTGAACTTATATTGAGCCCTGAATCAGGATTTATTTCTGGTCTCAATGCGCTTTCAATCGGTAAAGCTTGTGTGGTTTTAGGGGCTGGTAGACGAACAAAAGACAGCGAGATAGATCACTCAGCAGGTATAGAGTTATTGAAAAAAACAGGAGCTAAGATTTCTAAAGGTGAACCTATTGCGAAGCTTTATTTTAATGATGCTTCTAAAATGGAAGAGGCCAAAAGCATGGTGACTGAGGCGTTTACATTTAGTAATGATCTAGTCAATCCGATGCCTTTAATTATTAAAGAGATTTATAAATAAGTATGTCAAAAAATAAATTAAAGACTAAAGCACATTTGCATGCAAGGAACGAAGGAATGCCCTTTGATGCGGATGTGTTTAATCACTTACAAGTCAATAGAAGTGCGGTCGAACGCCGCGCTTCTACACTTGGTAAACGACGGTCTGTCAAAAAACAATGGCAAGCAGCTTGGTTGTTAAAAGCAATTACATGTATAGATCTCACTACCTTATCTGGTGATGATACCAAAAGTAATGTACAACGACTTTGCGCCAAAGCTATAGCACCTGTGCGAAATGATCTTCTTTCTGAATTAGGAATGAATGCTTCGGATTTTCATGTCGGAGCAGTATGTGTGTATCACAATAAGATAAAAGATGCTGTTGGTTTTATTGGTGATTATCCAATTCCGGTAGCCGCAGTGTCCACAGGTTTTCCTGCAGGACAAATTCCACTAAAAGAAAAATTGAAGCAAATTCAATTATCAGTAAAAGCTGGTGCTAAAGAAATAGATATTGTTGTGAGTCGAGAGTTGGTTTTACAATCTAAGTGGAAAGAATTATATAAAGAAGTAAAACTATATAGAGAAGCCTGTGGAGATGCTCATATGAAAACGATTCTTGCCACTGGTGAAATCCCAACGTATACAAAGGTGCTAAAAGCAAGTTGGGTAAGCATGATGGCTGGTTCAGATTTTATTAAAACAAGTACAGGAAAAGAACCTGTAAACGCAACGTTACCAGTATCGCTTGTCATGATAAGGAGTATCAGGGAATTTCAAGAACTGAGTGGATATAAGGTGGGATTCAAGCCAGCTGGAGGCATTAGAAAAGCAAAGCAAGCATTAAATTGGTTAATTCTTATGAAAGAGGAGTTGGGCGATGAGTGGCTCAATCCTGATTTATTTCGATTTGGAGCAAGTAGTTTACTAGGTGATATAGAGAGACAACTTGAGCATTATGTAACAGGAAGATATTCTGCTTCCTACAGACATCCAATGAGCTAACATGAAAGTAAAAGATATATTTAAGTCGATGGCATATGGGCCTGCACCGGAAAGCGCAAAAGAAGCAGAAGCATTTTTGAACGGTCACAAAAAGGAGTTTAAATTATTTATCAATGGTGAGTGGCAAAAAGCGAGCTCTAACAAAATGATGGATAGTATAAATCCTGCTACAAAGAAAAAACTGGCAAAGATATCTATAGCTACTACTACAGATGTTGATGATGCAGTTGCTGCAGCAAAGAATGCCTTAAACAGCTGGAAGGCATTGTCAGGGCATCAACGTGCTCGCTATTTATATGCAATAGCAAGACAAATACAAAAGCACTCTCGATTGTTCTCTGTGCTAGAATCTCTTGATAATGGGAAGCCGATAAGAGAGACAAGAGACATCGATATCCCATTAGTTGCAAGACATTTTTACCACCATGCTGGATGGGCTCAATTGATGGATGAAGAGATGGTAGATTATGAATCAATAGGAGTTATTGGTCAGATCATTCCATGGAATTTTCCGTTACTTATGTTGTCTTGGAAAATAGCTCCTGCAATAGCAATGGGGAATACGGTCGTGTTAAAGCCAGCGGAATTCACTTCATTGACAGCACTGTTATTCGCTGATATATGCAAACAAATTGGGTTGCCAAAAGGTGTTGTTAATATTGTAACTGGCGCAGCCGAAACAGGAGAAGCTATTGTAAACCATCCTGATATTCAAAAAGTTGCCTTTACTGGTAGTACAGAAGTCGGTAAAATAATCAGGCGAGCAACAGCTGGTACTGGCAAGAAAATTTCATTGGAGCTTGGAGGTAAGTCACCATTTATTGTATTTGATGATGCTGATTTGGACAGTGTTGTAGAAGGAGTTGTTGATGCCATTTGGTTTAATCAAGGTCAAGTGTGCTGCGCAGGTTCAAGATTATTAGTCGAAGAAAGTATAGCAGATAAATTATACAAAAAGATTAGAGCACGGATGGAGAAATTGCGAGTTGGTAATTCTCTCGATAAGTGTATTGATATAGGGGCCATCGTAGCACCAGTCCAGTTAAAGACAATTGATGAGTTGGTTAAAAAAGGCGTAGAAGAAGGTAGCCAGATGTGGCAGCCGTCGTGGGCATGTCCTGCAGATGGATATTTTTATCCGCCGACATTATTTACAGATGTTTCACCATCCTCGACTATTTCGCAAGTGGAGATATTTGGACCTGTGTTAGTGGCAATGACATTCCGTACACATAAAGAGGCAGTCAAATTGGCAAACAATACCGTATACGGATTAGCAGCTAGTATTTGGACAGAGAATATAAATCTTGCCTTAGACATAGCACCTCAAATAAAGGCTGGAACTGTTTGGGTTAATTGTACAAATGTTTTTGATGCCGCATCAGGTTTTGGTGGCTATAGAGAATCTGGCTTTGGTAGAGAAGGTGGAAAAGAAGGTTTGTTCGAATATGTCAAACCTCGTATCAATAAGGAATTTAAAAAGACACCTTTTGTAAAAACGACTAAAAGGAAGTCTGCTGTCACGGTTCATTCTCCGAAAGGAATAGATCGAACAACCAAAATGTATATTGGAGGAAAACAGTCAAGACCAGATGGTGGCTATACATATACTATAGAAGACCCGTCAGGCAACCCTATAGGTGAAGTCTCTCAAGGAAATCGCAAAGACATCAGAAATGCAGTTGAAGCTGCGCACGCTACTAAGAACTGGTCTGGTCGCACAGGGCATGCAAAAGCGCAAGTGCTTTATTTTATTGCTGAGAATTTATTTATACGGAAAGATGAATTCGCAAATAGGATAGCGCAACAGACGAATCAGTCCTTGCAGGCAGCTGAGCAAGAAGTTGATGCTTCCATTGATCGAATTTATTACTACGCCGGAATGGCTGATAAATACGATGGGAGAGTTCATCATACGACAAGTCGTAATGTAACCTTGGCAATGCCAGAATCAATTGGTGTTATTGCCGTTGCTTGTCCCGAAGAATATCCATTACTAGGATTTATTTCTACAGTGATTCCTTTACTGTGTATGGGTAATCATGTTGTGGTAGTACCTTCTGAGCAATCACCTTTGTCGGCTACAGATTTTTATCAAGTGTTGGATACATCAGATGTGCCTGGTGGAGCTGTAAATATTGTGACAGGCAATAAGGAAGAATTATTATCTGTGTTAGCTAAGCATGATGATGTAGATGGCATTTGGTATTTCGGTACACAAACAGGAAGTAAACAAGTAGAATTGTTATCAGCTGATAATATGAAACGCACATGGGTCAATTATGGAAAACACCGAGATTGGATGAATCCTAAACATGGTCAAGGTGTAGAGTTTTTAAGACAAGCAAGTCAAATCAAAAATATTTGGGTACCATATGGTGCTTAATTAATTATATCAATTAGAAGAAATGGCGAGTATACACATAGGCGCAAATCCTGGAGACATAGCAGAAACAATTTTACTTCCGGGAGATCCAATGAGAGCAAAATTTGTTGCGGAAAATTTATTGCAAGATGCAGTTTGTTTTAATAAAGTTAGAGGTATGCTCGGCTATACGGGCACTTATCATGGCAAACGAGTATCAATTATGGGTTCAGGAATGGGTATGGGAAGCGTAGGTATTTATGTGAATGAACTGGTCAATGATTTTGGTGTCAAACAATTAATCAGAGTTGGTACTTGTGGTGCTATCAGAGAAGAAATAAATGTTGGGCAAGTAATTTTAGCCATGAGTGCGTCCGGTGATGCTGATGCGAATATGCTTTATTTTGGTGGCATGCATTATGCGGCGACTGCAGATTACGATTTACTAGTCAAAGCAGATGAAGCTGCTAAGCGACTTAATGTAGAAACAATAAAAGGAACAATATTTTCTACAAATACATTTTACGACAATTCAGAAAACCGATGGGACAGATGGGAGAAACACGGAGTATTAGGTGTGGAGATGGAATCACAAATGCTATTTACTTTGGCGAAGAGATTAGACGTAAAAGCACTATCTATTTTAACGGTTAGTGACAATATCAAAACTGGTGAGGCTTCGGATTCTCAGGAGAGAGAGCAGAAGTATATGGATATGATGAGGATTGGGTTTGAATTAGCTTAATTCGTATTGTATTAGTGTGGG
>CAYVFU010000058.1:0-31774 GCA_964450495.1 uncultured Saprospiraceae bacterium
AAATAAATCGAGAGGTACAGAGACCTTCGATTCAGTAATCAAAAGTATTGGCCTTTTTATAGGAGAATTGAGGCAAAGGTCTCTGTACCTCTTGCCTGAAAAGCTTGCAGGCTAATAATAAGAATGAGTTAGGAAATTATTTTAAGGTGTTTGTACCTCAGTAAGTAATTAATAGCCTAGTATTAATTCAGGTTGATTTTACAACCCACAATCTTCTATCGAAACAGAAAAGGAGGCTCCAGATTGAACTTCAAAGCCTGTAGTGAGTGAGATACACATCCCTGCAATAAAATTGACTTCGCCATTAGAAGGGACTTGTCCAAAAGATGTCACCTCTTGGATCGCTTGATAGGTACCATCTAAAATTGGAGAAAAATTTAATCTTAATCTATTTGTTGTACAGGGACTTTCGCTAAGGCATGTTGATAGAATCTGACTTGTTTCGTTACAGCCAAATGCATTAGTACTTATGGTATGATTACCGCCATTAGATAAATATCGGCAAAGATTACTTGCGCCACAGTCAGACAAAAGCTCATTATCAAAAATGCGAAGATCAGTAATTCCAAATCCAACATTGTGAATTCCAAAAAGACTTAACAATTTGTCGTTTTTCCCAACAGACAAGACACCACTGATAGAAGTCAAATTAGATAATGCATGAAGCTCTTCAAGAGAGTTGTTTTCAAAAATATGCAGATTGCCAGTTACAGATTCAAGATTATCCAGACCTGTTAAAGTCAGGAGTTGATTGTTGTCTACAATGTGTAAATTACCATAAATAGATCTTATTTGACTCAAGCCATCTAAAGAATAAATTGCATCAAATACTGAGCTGTTAATTATAAGATTTCCTCCAATTTCTGTGCAATTGGGATACATGGCGGAGAAGTCATCAATCTGTTGTTGTGTTGAAATTGTAAAACCGTTTGGTAGGCATTGTTGTGAATAAGTATATAGAGATGACATAATCCACATTGCTATAAATACTATACTTTTTAAAAATGAGGAATAGGCCTTAGTCATATTATATTCGTTTATAATATTAAGTAGCAAAAAATATTCCAAGATATACACCAGTGAAGATTAGTCTAAGTTATTAGAAGGCCACATTGATTAGTAGAGATTTCTTATTGGTTATTCATTCTGTGCTTGGTTGAAATCTACACGAATTTACCTTGGTTCATCTTCCACAATATGCGTATCCAACCACTCTTCACCTTCTTCTGTAAGTGAAATTGAGACCGTGATATTATCTGTAATAATCATACTAATACAACTGCTTGATGTACTGCAGAAGATCAAGAGTGCGTCATGCAAGTAATTTGCTCTACTGTTGATGTTTTAGAGACTATACAAACATGGTTCGCTGCTCTACTGTTTGTTTGTACTTAAATATGGGACGGCAAAATAAATAGCGGAAGCTTGGAGGATAAACTCATTTTTTTTGTAAAACTTTTATGAAATATATCATAAAAGAGCCCACCACTTGATTTGCGAATAACAAGTAGATCAATAGAATTAGCCTCACTAAAGTTGCGTATTACCTCTACGGGATGATCAGATGACGAATTAAGATGCTGATATGTAATCTTATTTTTCGGATAATAACTAGCAATTAATGTAACTACTTTATGGGAAATGTTATCATTCCCCGATGAGCTAGCATGAAGTAGAAATAAGTCACTATTGAATAATTCAGCTAAACTGCAAACTTGTTTAATGGTATCCTCTTCTATAGATTGGTCTGATAAGCAAAAAGCAATTCGGTTAAAAGGCTGGAAGTCGTGAGCAGGCGGCACTAAGAATACTGGGCAGGTCGACTCTAAAGCTACCTTAGTAGATATTGACCCGAACATACTTCTTAATCTGTTTGCCTTCTTATTAGAGCCCATAATGATCCAAGCTTTATTGATATCTTGACTAGCTTTTAGAATAGTATCTCCAGTTAAACCGTGTTCCAAATAGGAGTCAATAAAGGGTTCATTTCCTGATAAGCTTATGCTGTTCATCTTGGTAGTGAAAGAATTCAATTTTTCCTTTCTATGATCTAAGGATGTACGATCTATAACGCCATTCTCTAAGTCCTGCGGAGAAGTGTGATATGCATGTATCAGATGAATAGCAGCACCTACTTTTTTAGCAATATGTATCGCGAATAGTGCTGCTTTTTCTGAGGTCTCGCTGAAATCAACGGGTACAATAATGGGTCTTAACTTACCGAAGCCTGTTTCTCTCAGTATTGAAATTTGCATTTGCTTGATGAATTGATCTATTTCCATGTCTCCTTTAGAGGAAATTTTTTCGTTCAATTGATACGCTGGTATGCTTTGGATATCCGTTCCCAAAATTTCATTGGTATCAGTTGTTTCTTTAATATTGAGTGTGACATTAGCATACTGCGCTGTACGAATGGCTATCGCTTTCATGTGCTTAAACAAAGAGCTGCGCTTGCCATAAAGTGTGATATTCATAGATATATAGTATAAATCATTATAGAATTCCTTTGATACTTAATAGAATAATCTAGTAACATTTGTCAAAGTTTTAAACAAGATACTTTGTATATTATAGTTGAATTATGATATTGGTCATGTACTAAGATGATCTTGAACCAAGATGATAAATAAGCAAAATGAATTGGTTACCAGACTTCAATCTATAATCAGTACTGCGATAGACGGTATCATTACCATAGATGATGGTGGTCATATAGAATCTATTAACCAGGCAGCAGCTAATCAGTTCGGATATATCCCAAAGGATGTCATAGGACAAAACATCAAGGTACTTATGCCAGAACCATATCACTCTGAACACGACAGTTACTTATCCAACTATATCAAGACAAAAGAACCTAAAATCATAGGTATCGGACGAGAAGTGACTGGACTCAAAAAAGATGGCTCTGTTTTCCCCTTTCGATTAGCTGTAAGTGAAGTCATCTTGAATGATAAGATTATCTTCACAGGTATAATCCACGATCTGACTGATATCAAAAATGCAGAACAAAGACTACTCAAGCTTAATGAAGATCTGGAACACCAAGTAGAAGAAAGAACAAACGAATTAGAATCAGCCATCAACAAGCTCTTACTGACTAATAAGCAATTAGATCAGAATCGAGAAGAACTTCAAGTATCATTATCCAAAGAGAAAGAACTCAATCAACTTAAATCACGATTCGTCTCTACAGCGTCGCATGAATTCAGGACACCACTCAGTACAATACTATCATCGGCCAGTTTACTGGGCAAATACAATGAAGATGGTACGCCAGCCATGCGCCAGAAGCATATTCTTAGGATCAAATCTGCTGTGAACAACCTTACTGGTATATTGAATGATTTTCTCTCGCTCAGCAAGATTGAAGAAGGTAAAATCAGCGTTGAGTATGAGTCAGTTAATATCTATCAATTAGTCCAATCTGTAAAGGAAGAAATAAATGGTATTCTAAAAGAGAATCAACGTATCAAAATCATTAGTGATACAGATTACACCATTGAGACCGATAAAAAAATTATAAAAAACATACTTTTCAATCTTATCTCTAATGCCATTAAATATTCATCTACAAATACAACCATCGAGTGTACGCTAAGCTCAATAGATGATCAGATTTCAATTGCTATCGCTGATCAAGGCTGCGGAATTCCTGAAGGCGAACAAAAGTTTCTCTTCGAACGATTCTTCAGAGCTAAAAATGTAGAGAATATTCAAGGCACAGGTTTAGGACTGCACATTGTACAGCGTTATGTTAAATTATTATCTGGCAGTATATCTTTTGAAAGCCAAGAGAATATTGGCACTACCTTCACCATACTCATTCCATCAGATAAACAAACTGAAAACAAATGAAAAAGAAGATCATTGTCATCGAAGATAATTATACAGTCCGAGACAACTTATGTGAGATATTAGAACTGGCAGACTACGATGTTGACTCTGCGGAGAATGGTAAGATAGGGATAGAGAAGATAAGACTTAATCATCCAGATCTCATTATATGTGATGTTATGATGCCCGTACTTGATGGATATGGAGTTCTCAAGATTCTGAATAAAGACCCTCAGGTGAATCACATACCATTTATATTCCTAACGGCTAAATCTGAAAAAGAAGATCAACGTAAGGGTATGGGACTCGGTGCTACGGATTACATTACTAAGCCATTTGATGATGTAGAGCTATTAGAAGCTATTGAAATAAGATTAGATAAAGCGGCTAAACTACAAAGTACGTTTCTTAAAGCTCCACAAGAACTAAATGGATTTTTCTCTGAAGTTAAAGCTAATGCAGATTTAATAGAGTTAACTGATAATCGGGAGATTAGAAAATATAAGGCAAAAGATCAAATATATGAAGTTAATGGAACTCCAAGGTGGCTCTACTTTCTGAGTGAAGGGCAAGTGAAATTATATTACACGAATGAAGTAGGCAAAGAATTAATTACACAAGTGGTTCGAGAGGGTGAATTTTTTGGATTTAATGATCTGCTTGATGATAAAGTTTATCAACAGTCTGCGGCGGCACTCAAAGATTCTGAAATAAGACTCATCCCTAAGGCTGATTTTACATCTATGCTATTTAGCAATCGAGACTTCAGCATCCAGTTTATCAAGATGATCTCCAATAAAGCCATAGAGACTGAGAGACAAGTGATAGAGATGGCTTATAACTCTGTTAGAAAAAAAGTGGCAAATGCACTAATATCATTTGCCACACAATCTAACAATTCGAATATTCAAAACATAATCATCAATCAGTCCCGCGAAGACTTGGCAGCTAAAGCAGGCACTGCTAAAGAAACTCTTATCAGAACACTCTCTGATTTCAAGGATGAAAATCTGCTCAAGATAGAAGCCAGGCAAATCACAATCACTGACCTCAATATCTTAAAAGAATTAATCGGCTAATAGAATTAAGCAGCATTTGCGGTGCTTTTGGTGTAATTCATTTTCACTTGTTTGCTCTGATACTGGGTCTCAGTCTTTTCTTTCTTAAATGAAACACCAGCTAATGCTGATAAAAATACTGGTACTGCTAATATTGCAAGGGCTGGATAACCTATGACGAATGAGCCAATGACTATCACCATCATGAAATAAAATCTCAAAATGACTGTGTCGAATGATGCGCTTGTAATTTTCATAATAATTTTATTTTTTTCAAAGATCACCTATATGGGTCTATCAATATATGATCATGGTCATGGATTGTCATGATCTTGATCATCCAGTCTTGAGGACTTTCAGCTTATTTGATTGAATCTCTTAGATGGACAGTTCTTACAATTAGAACATCTGCATATTTTACCTGTCTTAGGATTGATTTTGGGAAGTAAGGCTTTCATTTTATTGAGGCTATCATCTAAGTTCATCTGATTAAAGTCAATCACTTCGTCTCTGTAGCTCAGAGCTACTATTTCGGATTCGCTTGATTCGATAATTCGCAAAGGGTATTGATGCTTTGATAGCTCTTGCTTTAATTCTGTCTTAACCTTATTGTAGGTGATGGACGGATAACCACTGAGGTTGATATCGTAAATGCCGTGATTCATTTATTTAAAGATTTGATTTTGCAAGTTTTATAGGCAAGGCAATACACTTTTTCTCCATGTAGCTCATGATATCCTCTGCCAAAGCTCTACTGACTGGAGTCAGTTTATCTAATGACTGGATAAAGACTGTATTCATCATATGTTCTTTTACTGACTTCAGTTCATCAGTGAGATGTGACATAGACAACTCTATCTGTCTGTCTCGAAATAGCTTAATGAATATGTTAATTTGACTAGATATGATCTTTTCAGCAGCCTGTATTTCTTGGTGTCTGAAAGCTAAATTGAGCTTAGACTCTGCTTTAAGAGATTCGATATCTATGTAGTTTACATTATAATGAGAAGCTATATTAGGCCCTATATTACGAGGTACAGCTAAGTCGATCAATATTTTATGAGACGACTCGCCATTGAGCATGGTTTGGTACATAGCTTCATCTATCAGCACTTGATTTGCAGACGTACATATGAAGATTATGTCAAACTTACCATTAATGTGGGCTAGTTGACTCAGCGGGTGATTCGAAGCACCTAATCTTTTAGATAGTTCTGCGCCCTTATCTATAGATCGATTATATATGGATATATTTTTGAATTGTTGTTTTTTCAAGAATTTACCTACTAAGGCATTGGTGGTACCAGCTCCTATGAGTGCTACTTTATCTGACTCCTTAACTCCTAATGCTTTAAGTCTATTCATCGCCAAGGAGACGACAGATAAAGGTTTTTCGCCTATTCTAGTTTTGCTGTATACGTTCTTTGCAGTAGCCACTGCTACATCTTGAAGCAGCCTTAGATGATCGCCGATGAATCCTAAGGACCTACATTGATCATAAGCTTTTCTGAATTGGCTCAATATCTGTCTTTCGCCAAGCACTAAAGAGTCTAAAGAAGATACAACACGGAGTAAGTGCTTGACAGCATCTATTCCATGATAGATATCTACTACATGTTGTAAGTCATTTTGTAAAGAAGTATCAAACTTGGGATTAGCTTTTATCAAAAAGTCATTTATGTCTTGATAATTTATCTTATCACTAGCATACATAATGTAAGCGGCTCGATTACAGGTCTCAAGGTACATGCACTCACTTATCCCAAATCTCTGAGTGATGCGACTAAGACTAACTGATATATCCTCATCATGCTTCTCAATATAGAATTTGGCAATATCATTAACTGATATGCTTTTGTGAGTGACCGTAATAATATGGTATTGAGACGTAGACGACATAAACTATTAGTGTGAAGGTTAAAGAGGCTTATGATCTATAGTCTTTAGCTCTATTGAGCTGAAGCCAAACAATTTATATAGCGGATCGAAGCCTATGATTAGAGTCAGAAATAAGTATAGTCCTGAAAGACTGATCAGACACCCAAGCCAATCAAGAGTAATCAATGAAGTATCGATCAGACTAATCATAAGATGTAAGCCAATCAACCTAAATAACCTGTCTACAATTCCAATATTCTTCATAGTGATTCAGTCAAAATTTCTGATTCAAATATATAGGGTGATAGTTGTCTAATGTATGATGAAGATCAATGCTATAGATGATAAGTATCATATTGGGTGATGATGCATAGATTGATCTTTATCCATGTGGACTTACTACTAGACAAGCCTATCAAAACCCAAGTACTATGTGCGCACTGTGGCGATAAGTGCCTTGAAGGAATAATAGCATCACAAGAAGCGTCATTCTGCTGTGCGGGATGCCAGACTGTATACCATATTCTGCATGATCATCAACTGACCCACTTCTATAGTATGGATATTGCTGCAGGCTTGAGTCAGAAGTACATTCGAAAAGAACAGTACGAATACTTAGATGAAGCAGAGACTCAGGAGAAGCTATGTAATTATATCAGCACCTCTACTATATCTATCTGGCTATCGCTACCGACGATCCATTGTACTTCATGTATTTGGCTCATTGAAAATCTGTCAAGAATTAATGGTGGAATCAAGCATGCCTCAGTCAACTACTTAGAAAAAAGAGCACTAATTCACTTTGATCCAAGTAGGATATCATTGCGACAAGTGGCAGTACTATTGAGCCAATTAGGATATCCTCCTCTTATCACGCTTCATGATACTGAACAAACTAAAGAGAAAAAGGATAGGTCCATTTATTATAAAATAGGAATATCGGGTTTTGTATTTGGCAATATCATGCTGCTTAGTTTTCCAGAGTATTTAGGGATGAATCCATTCACTGATTCTATGTCATTGTATATCAGGATGATCAATGTCATACTTGTGATGCCTGTCATCCTATATTGTGCCCGAGACTATTATAGATCTTCCTATCAGAGTTTCAAACAGAAGCATCTTAACATAGACTTACCAATCACTATTGGTATAACTGCCTTGCTGGTTAAAAGTCTATATGATATAATGGCGGGAACTGGACCTGGTTATTTTGACTCTTTATCAGGGCTCATTTTCTTTCTACTTATCGGTAAATGGGTTCAACACATAACGTATAGCAGGATCAAGTTTGACTTAGACTATCGGTCATACTTTCCAGTAGCAGCAACTAAGGTGGTAGATGGGTTAGAGATTAAAGTATCGCTCAACAAGATTGTGCCTAAGGATATACTTAGGATTAGACATGGTGAATTAATTCCGACAGATGGACAGTTGCTCAGTCCGCAAGCGGCCATAGATTACAGCTTTGTCACAGGTGAAGAAGATCCAGTAATCATTGAGGAAGAAGATAATGTCTATAGTGGAGGAAAAGTCATTGGACCAATGGTAGAGATTGAAGTAGAAAAATCAGTTGTCACCTCGTATTTGACTCAGCTATGGAATGATGCTAATGTAAAGCCAGATCATAATACTGGTAATATATCAGCTATAAATACAGCAGTTGCCAAGTATTTTACTATTTGCATATTAATCATCGCTGTAGGGTCTTTCTGGTATCACAGCTCCTACGGCATAGATCAAGCACTTCATGTCTTTACTTCAGTGTTGATCATCGCATGTCCATGTGCCATAGCTTTATCGATCCCATTCACATTTGGTAATATCATCAGACTTCTTGCACTAAGACACATCTTCTTTAAAAATACGAATGTGGTAGAAAAGTGTGCTGCTATATCAGCAGTCGTCTTCGATAAGACAGGGACGATCACTACTCATAAGAGTAAGCAAATTAATTATGTAGGTCTCGATCTATCAAGTCATGAAAAACGAGCCATCCACTCCATCGCGATTCACTCTACACATAGTGTATGCCAAATATTGTGCAAGTATTATAGTGACTATGAAGTGATTACGGCAACTGATATAGAGGAAATTACTGGAAAGGGGATTCAGGGTAGAGTCAATCTTAAGATGATTAGAATCGGATCTGCAGACTTCTTTGGTCAAAATGAGATTTGGAGTTTTAAACATCAATTTCCTAATGATGAATCATACAGTGCATACATCTGGATAGATAATAAGCTCGTAGGAGCTATCATGAAGAAAAGCCACTTTATTGATGAGCTGTCGACGCTGATAAACACATTATCAGATGATAAGGACATCAGCCTGATCAGTGGAGATAATGATAATGATAAGCCCTATTTACAGAAGGTATTTAATCGATGGTCGCATCTTTTATTCAATAAATCTCCAATCGAAAAATTACATTTTATAAAGCAGTTATCTCTAAACCATAAGGTTGCCATGGTCGGTGATGGACTTAACGATGCTGGTGCGTTGATGCAGAGTGATGTCGGCATAGCAGTATCTCAGGATGCAAGTCACTTCACACCAGCCAGCGATATGATCATAAATAACGAACAGATTTATACACTGCCAGATATATTCTCAGTCTGTCGGTCTGCGGTCAGAATAATATACGCTTCGTATGCCATAGCGATATGTTATAATATCATTGGACTATCCTATGCGATTCAGGGACTTCTGTCACCAATCATCGCAGCGATTTTGATGCCTGTAAGCTCCATTACTGTTGTTGTATTCGGATACATTCTGAGTACTGTGTTGGTAAAAAGGCATTCGCTCTAACATAATTTTTGAACACACTGATCAGAGTCATCTCATACACTGACTAAAGTCATTCGATCTCGATAAATGGAGAGCTAACTTGCTATAAATAAAAGGATATGTATATCATTCTTGTATTAATAATTATCAGCCTACTGATCGCTTTTTGTTTCCTATTATCATTTCTGTGGGCAGTAAAAGATGGGCAATATGAAGATCGATATACACCTAGTATTAGAATCCTATTTGATGACAAGAAGACTAACGATATAAAAGATGAGTAAAGACATTAATCCAACGATTGATCACTTTGAGTATGACAATGAGATTGTCAGAAATTTTGCTTTTGCCACTATTGCTTTTGGAGTTATCGGCATGTTGGTTGGACTTCTGATTGCCTGCCAACTTGTATTTCCAGTTCTCAATTTTGATTTACCGTATACATCATTTGGGCGATTGAGACCTCTACATACCAATGCAGTGATTTTCGCATTTGTCGGGAATGGCATCTTCATGGGTGTTTATTACTCACTACCAAGATTGCTCAAAGCCCCTATGTATAGTAAGCTCCTGAGCCGTATACATTTCTGGGGATGGCAGAGCATCATACTTTCTGCAGCCATAACACTTCCACTCGGACTCAGCAGCAGTCATGAGTATGCCGAGTTAGAATGGCCGATTGATATAGCCATAGCATTAATCTGGGTGGTCTTCGGGATTAATATGTTCGCTACGATTCTGAAGCGAAGAGAGAAGCACCTGTATGTAGCCGTCTGGTTCTATATCGCTACATGGGTTACAGTGACGATACTCCACATTTGTAATAATCTGGTAATTCCAGTAACATTATTCAAGAGTTATCCCGTATTCGCTGGCGTCCAAGACGCCTTAGTGCAATGGTGGTATGGACATAATGCAGTGGCATTTTTCTTAACAACCCCTTACTTGGGATTGATGTACTATTTCCTTCCGAAAGCAGCTAATCGGCCTATATATTCCTATAGATTATCAATCATACACTTCTGGGCTTTGATTTTCATTTATATCTGGGCAGGACCGCACCACTTACTTTACACCTCTTTACCTGACTGGGCACAGTCTATTGGTATGGTATTCTCTTTGATGCTAATCGCTCCATCATGGGGAGGAATGCTGAATGGATTATTAACACTAAGAGGCGCCTGGGATAAAGTCAGAACTGAGCCGGTGCTGAAGTTTTTAGTTGTTGCAGTAACAGCATATGGCATGTCCACATTTGAGGGACCAATGATGTCAATTAAATCATTCAATGCGATCACTCACTATACCGACTGGACAATAGCACATGTTCATGTGGCTGCATTAGGTTGGAATGGCATGATGACATTTGGCATATTATACTGGCTCATACCGAAGATTTATAATACACAGCTTTATTCTACGAAGCTGGCAAATACACACTTTTGGTTAGGTACTCTATCTATACTATTCTATGCTATTCCTCTGTACTGGGGAGGTGTTACGCAGCAACTCATGTGGAAACAATTCACACCTGAAGGCTTTTTACAATATCCTAATTTCTTGGAGACTGTTGTGCAGATTATACCCATGTATGCTATACGTGCATTTGGTGGTTTGATGTTTTTTAGTGGCTTATTTGTGATGATGTTTAATCTTTATAAGACGATTGCCATCGGCTCAATGGTTAAAGGAGAAGCTGCCTCTGCGCCTGCCCTTCCGAAGACACCAGTTTCTTATAAGGGCAGACATTGGCACAGCTTCTTAGAGAGACGATCTATGCTACTGACGGCTTTATCTGTGGTCGCAGTATCAATCGGTGGATTGATGGAGATTATTCCGATGATGTTGATTGATTCCAATGTGCCTAAGATCGCTACAGTTACACCATATACACCCTTAGAGTTAGAGGGACGAGATTTATATATCAGAGAAGGATGTGTCGGCTGTCACTCACAAATGATTAGACCATTTAGGGCAGAGACTGCGAGATATGGAGAGTTCTCAAAGTCTGGAGAGTTCATTTATGATAGACCATTCCTGTGGGGATCTAAGCGAACCGGACCTGACTTACACCGTGTAGGATTAAAATACTCAAATTCATGGCATTACAGTCATATGTATGACCCACAGAGTATGTCCCCCGGTTCCATCATGCCTGCTTATCCATGGATGATCAGCCAAGATCTGGACACCACGAACATAGAAGCTAAAATAAGAGCTCTACAGCTCTTAGGTACGCCGTATCCTAAAGGCTATGATAAGAAGGCACGACAGAAACTGGAGCTGCAAGCGCAAAATATCGCTGATGATCTGAATGATGCTGGAATAGATAAAGAAGGATTACAGAATAAAGAAATAGTTGCTCTGATAGCTTACTTACAAAGACTTGGAACGGATATAAATAAATCAGGTGTCACCCAAAAATAAAAGATCAGTTTATGAAAATGTATAAATATATTCTCGATTCAGTATATCATATTGACTGGCTCGCTATGATCCCATTATTGATCTTCTTCATTTTCTTTATTACGATGACAATCACTGTCATGAGAACTAAGAAGTCACATCATGATAAAATGAGCCAATTACCATTAGGATTAAAAAATAATATTGATGAAGTCAATTAATCGATCTCTATTGCTCTCTATTTCAATCATCTTACTGTATCAGTTGCCATCTTATGGTGCAGCTGCCAAGACTGAGATCAATCAGTCAGTACAGTATACGATTATAGCCATAGCTATATTTGTCATATTTGTGGCGCTGTTGACCATCCTCAACTTGAATATGGTACTGTTAGATAATATCATGAGACATGAAGGGATTATGCCAGAAGTTGGTCATAAATCAAGTCTCTGGGCAACATGGAAGCAGAAGGCTGTTGATATAGTTCCTTTAGAGAAAGAAAGTGAAATCCTTTTACATCATGACTACGATGGCATCCATGAATTAGATAATAATCTACCTCCATGGTGGCTGTATGGATTTTATTTCACCATTGTATTTAGTGTGCTCTACATTGGTTATTACCATTATTCAGAATCAAGTATGAATTCAACAGAAGAATATGCATATGAAGTCAAGCAAGCAAAAATAGCAGTCAAGGAATATATGCTTAAGCAATCCAATTCAATCGATGAAGATAATCTTACAGCATTGACAGATGCAGAAGGTATAAAACATGGTGAATTAATCTTTAATACAAACTGTATAGCCTGTCATCTCCAAGGTGGTGGTGGATCACCAGTTAGCGTAGGCCCTAACCTAACAGATGAATACTGGCTACATGGGGGAGATGTACCTAGTATATTTAATACTATAAAATATGGCGTACCTGAGAAAGGAATGATCGCCTGGAAAGCGCAGCTGAGTAATGCTGACATGCATAAGGTCACAAGCTATATCGTGTCCTTACAAGGATCTAATCCAGCTAATGCAAAGGAGCCACAGGGCAGTAAATATGTAAGTGAGCAAACTTCTGAAACAGATGAATCTATTTAGTCACTTAGAAGCATGAACGATTATAGAGACAAGGTAGGGACAATAGATGATCGTGGTAAAAGGATATGGATCTATGCTAAGAAACCTTTCGGTAAATTTTTCAACTACAGACAAGCAGTCGGATACTCATTAATTCTAATTCTAATCATCACACCATTCATCAATGTAAATGGGAATCCATTATTGTTATTCAATATTTTAGAAGGTAGATTCATCATATTCTCTATAATCTTCACTACACAAGACATGCACTTGTTTGCTATCATGATGCTCACGATGATGGTATTCGTTGTTCTGTTTACTGTTATTTTTGGGCGCTTATTTTGTGGCTGGGTGTGTCCACAGACAGTATTCATGGAGCTTATATTCAGAAGAATCGAGTATGCGATAGAAGGTGACTACAATCAACAAAAGAAGTTGAATAAAGCAGAATGGACAATCGAAAAATTAGCTAAGAAAATACTGAAGCATGGTATATTTTTCCTGATATCCTTTTGCATCGGCAATCTATTTCTGTCTTACATCATTGGTGTTGAACAAGTACAAAAGATCATAACAGATCCCATATCAGTTCACATTCAAGGTCTCATAGCAATGGTCATTTTTAGCAGCCTTTTCTATGGAGTATTTGCATTCTTTAGAGAGCAGGTGTGTGTCGCAGTTTGTCCTTATGGTAGATTGCAAAGCGTCTTACTAGATTCTAACTCGATGGTCGTTATCTATGATTGGATTAGAGGCGAGCCAAGAGGCAAAAAAGTTAGAAATGACTTTACTAAAAAAACTGAAATAGCTGCAGTACCTAAAGGTGATTGCGTAGACTGTAATTTATGTGTAAAGGTTTGCCCCACAGGCATAGACATTAGAAATGGTACTCAAATGGAATGTGTCAACTGCACAGCGTGTATGGACGCTTGTAATGATGTGATGAGTAAGATAGGAAGAGATACTGGCTTAATCAGAATTGATTCTTCTGATAACATAGAACATGGGAAAAGTAAACTATTGACAAAAAGAGTCATGGCTTATTGCGGAGTTCTCATCGCCCTAATCTCACTCCAGTCGTTCTTACTATACAATAGAGGTGATGTGGAACTTATTGTACAACGCACACCTGGTATTTTATTCCAGCAGAATGAAAATGGAACCATCAGTAATCTGTACAACTACCAAATAATCAATAAGACAACAGAAGACATAGACGGACTATCACTCAGTGTAGATGGTGAAACAGCTGAACTCAAACCAGTAGGAGGGGAAAGTACATTCACGAGTCATTTAGCAGCAAGGGGTAGCTTCTTTATCATTATACCAAAAGATAAAATAAGGGGATCGAAGAATAATATTAAGATCAAGTTGACACAAGGAGAAAAAGTATTAGATGAGATTAACACAAATTTTTTAGGACCTATCAAAAAAAATTAAGATGAAATTTAACTGGGGTACAGGTATTGCAATTTTTTATACAGCATTCGTGGCGGCTATGATATCTGTGGTAGTGAAGTCCTGTCATCACAAATCAGACTTGGTAAAAGAGGATTATTACCAACTTGACTTAGACTATGAAGATCATCGACAAAAAAAGGAAAATTCGAAAATGCTTGCTCAGAATATCAGCATAGAATATGATCAGTCAACTCGATTATTATCATTATCCTTTCCAGAAACAATGACAGAAATAGCTGGTGACATACATCTCTTCAGACCATCTGATAAAAATATGGACTTCCATTATCCTATTGATCTGCTTGAGGAAAACAAGGTAGAGCTCAGTTTAGATAAAGGGACTGCCAGTGGACTATGGCAAGTCAAATTAGACTGGAGTGGAGACGGTATCTCCTATTATACTAAGTCAGAGATCATCATATGATAGAAGTACTTTCAGGATTTGTATTGGGATTATTTGGGAGTCTTCACTGCGTGGGGATGTGTGGACCTTTGGTCTTGGCTCTTCCTATGTCAAACGAGGTCAGGCGTAATATTGTAATGCAGTCATTCATCTATAATGGTGGAAGAGCCATGACTTATGCTATGTTGGGATTATTTATGGGATCTATCGGGTGGTGTATTGAGCTTGGAGGATTACAGAAGATTTTCTCGATCAGTATAGGAGCTATAATGATCTATGGAGGCCTTAGTCATTATCTCAGACATCTGAAGGGCGTATCACTAACCTTTGCTACTGGGCCAATCAGCCAGTTCATTAACCAGCAAATGAGGCCTTTACTATCGAATAGAGGAAATACATCAACGTATGTAAAATTAGGTATGCTAAATGGATTCATCCCTTGTGGATTGGTTTACATCGCATTAGCTACATCAGTCACGCTTGGACATCCTATACTGGCTGGGAGTTACATGTTACTCTTTGGCATAGGAACAATTCCGCTTATGGCATTAGTGATGATTGGCGGCAGTGCTCATAAGGGGACCTCTCAGAAATTAAGAAAATACCTTCCCATACTGACAATCATTCTTGGCATTTACTTAATTTGGAGAGGTATTGTGCTCTATGTGGCTGAAGATCCTGATATGATAACTAGTGGATTGGTTCATGTCGGCTGCCACTAAAAATCTACCATTACAAGACTAAAGCGGTATGTTAAAGAAAGCGGATATTCTTTCCCGTGACCTTGTCTAAGTTAATGCTTATCATTAGAGAAAATTAAATGTCTTTACAATAATTAACTATGAGCTTCATTAAAATAATTATATCATTTTTAAAGGATAAACAATATGTGAAACTCCTCACCTTAACTACGTCAGTGATCGGAGCTGGAAGTATTACCTATAGAGTATTAGAAGGATGGGAATGGGTAGACTGTCTTTATTTTTCGGTTGTAACATTGACAACTGTTGGTTACGGTGATGTAGCACCTGCAACGCCCGGAGGTAAAATTTTTACTATTTTCTATATCATTATTGGTTTGGGTATAATTTTAAACTTTATTGAAATGATTCACATGCATTATGAAGAAGAGAAAAACAGCTTGGAGGAAGCTTAAGCAGAAAGAATGATCAAAAAGAATGATCAAATAGTGATCTTCAGAAAAGGATAATTAGTTGTTTAATATATTATGATGCGAATCAACTTTACTGAGATGAATGAAGATAAGGTTTAGATTATGACACTATTGTTTGATAGATTTATCGCCTTATATAGTCATCGAGAATATTTTTGTTTTTGGCTTATTTCTAATTAAATGGAGATCGAAAGCCATACAGATATTTCGGACAAATGGCCGGCCTTTAGGAAGTACCACTAGGCCGTTATCATGCACTTTTACTAAGTCGTCCTTAATCATTTCAGAAAGCCGGTCCAAACATTCACTTAATTGATTGAACTGTGCTTCTTCATCGGTCCAAGATGTTTTAAAATGGCACATGATATTCAAAATATGCTGTCTGATAATCAAGTCTTCTTGACTCAACAAATGACCTCTAAGTAGAGGTAGTCGTCCTTGATTAACCACCTCTGTGTATGTTTCTACAGATTTCAAATTTTGGCTGAAGCCATACCAAGAGTCAGATATTGAGCTCATACCAAGTCCTATCATCAGTTGAGTCTTCTGTGCAGTATAGCCCATGAAGTTACGATGCAATGTTCCCCGATCAGCAGCCTGATAAAGAGAATCCGTCTTTAGAGCGAAATGATCCATGCCAATCTCCTCATATTCTAATTCATAGAGCGCCTGGCGACCTGTATTATAGATTTGACGTTTTTCTGCAGCCTTAGGTAAGTCGGATTCGCTGTATCCTCGTTGGCCTGAGTTTTTGATCCACGGCACATGTGCATAACTGTAAAATGCGATTCGATCAGGACGTAGTGACTTAGTCATTCGCATCGTATCATGAATGGTCTCCGAGTTCTGGAAAGGCAAGCCAAATACTAAGTCATGACTGATAGATTGATAGCCGATATCCCTGGCCCATTCAGTAACGTTCTTGACATTTTCAAAAGGTTGAAGCCGATTGATTGTTTTCTGTACTTTAAGATTATAATCTTGGACTCCATAGCTCACTCTTCTGAAGCCTAACTGATACAAGTTCAAAAGATGATCAAAACTGGTATTATTCGGATGACCTTCAAAACTGAACTCATAATCAGGAGAGAGGTCTGCATGAGATAGGATCCCGTTAATTAGCCGATCAAGATTCTTTGGCTGAAAAAATGTGGGTGTACCTCCACCTAAATGTATCTCTTTGATGATCGGTTTTTCTTCAAAGAGACCACAATAAATATCCCATTCTTTCAATAAGGTAGATATGTAAGGTTCTTCGACCTGATGGTTTTTAGTGATTCTCTTATGGCAGGCACAAAAAGTACAAAGTGATTCGCAAAATGGGAGATGTATATATAAGCTAATCCCTTCTTGCTGATTACTTTCACGATAGGATCGAATCACTGATTCTATCCATTTTTGATCGCCTATTTTGTCAATATTCCAATAAGGGACAGTAGGATAACTAGTGTATCTAGGACCTTGTACATTATACTTATTTAGTAAGTATGATGGTGTTAATTTTACCATGGGCATGTTCTGACTGTTATTAAAGGATTAAAAGTGACCGTTATAATGTCATAACTACAAATCCCGTAAAGTAAAAATTGAATGACTATGCGATAGCCGCAATGGCTTTATTCCTTTGTTTACTATGTTCTTCAACGGATTCTGCCAAGTTTATAATCAGGTCATAAGTGGTGAGAATGCCGACTAATTTACCTTCTTGTTCTATCGGGATGGCATGAAAGAGATTTTCTTCAAATACGGTTATCGCCACCTCAATTCTGTCATTTTCTTCAAGCTTAGCAAGTCCAGTTGTCATAATGTCCTTTGCAGTATGCTTGCGAAGTCTAAAAGCTTCACATCTGGACTCGATCGTTTTAGTAGCACCTTTGAAATTTAAAAAATCAGTTTTGCTGATCAGCCCTAAGAGCGTATTAAATTCCACTACTGGAATATGATGAAAACGATGCTTTTTGAAGATATCCTTTACGGTGGTGAGAGGAGTATCCTTGCTGACGGTAATAAGTTCTTTACTCATTAATTCTCTAACAGGAGTTTTTAGATTTATCATATTTTCTTTTTTTTCAAAACTATTAGGAACTATGTTAAGTAAATATGACAAAGATCATTCGACTAAATGATAAATATCAATCTAGAATACTGCTGCTGAACGAAACTAAGTATGTTCTATTTTATTAAAATTAAATGAAATGAGGTTGTCATTTTCTTCTATACAAGATTTGTAAAGTAAAACTATATACTAATAAATAATTGACCCTCTTTATAATAAGAATATCAATCGTTATCTACAATGTGAGTTTTCAACCACTCTTCTCCTTCTTTATTTAGAAAGAAATCCATCCAAACATAGTAAAGTGTTTCACCTTCATCTACAGAGACGGAGTGCGTTGATCCCAATGGAATGTGTAATAAGGAATATGCGGTTAATTGTTGTTGCGCTCCATCAGCGTAAACAGTGCACTTATTTTCTGATAAACCTAGAAATAATTGCTCTAGCATTGGATGCTTGTGTTCCCCAACTTTATCTGGACCTTTTGTTTTGACTGTTCCCATTGCAATTCTTGGTATGATCTTATTGGGAAGTATTGTTCGACTGATTGTATTGGGACTTTTGATCGGTTCAGTATAAGATTGACAGTCTTCGAATTTGGTAAAATATACTTGTTGTGTATTTTCTGTTGGAAATTCGTTTAAATCTTTTAGGTCCTCGTCAGAGAGTTTGCTTGTTATTTTGAGATATTCTAAAGTGTTGTCTCCAGCATTAATTGTAATCTGATTAAGGATATTTGGTAGAAAAATAGTTTCCGGTAGTACAGTATAATTTTTATTGGCGGTATGTATATGACCATTGCCCTTAAAGAATAGATATAGTGATTTATAACCATCTTTTGAATGGTCTAGTAATGTACTATTAGCTGCAAGTACAGTGTGTTCAATATGGATGCCTTTAATTTCATTTTCAAGAACGGCTGTAGTTTGATACTTTTGATTTTTTGACAGTTCTATTACAAGCTGTTCAATAGGTATATTTTGGGTAGTCATGTTTTATTAATCTAGAAAGTCTGCTACGAGATTAAATAATTCTTGAGGCTTATCTGCATGCACCCAATGTCCCGCACCTTCTACCTCTGCTATAGTTGAATTTGGAAAATACTTTTTAATTGCAGATTCATCATTAGTGAGTATGTAAGACGATAGACTACCTTTGATAAAAATGCCTTTTGCATCAGATGTTTTTTCAAGACTATTGCCCATTATGTTTACGTAGCAATTTTTTAATATCGGAAAATTGGCTTTCCATTCAAATCCACCTTCTTTTTTACGCTTTAAATTTTTCATCAGAAAGAGTCGCACGCCCATTTCTTTTATTGATTTTGCAAGATGTTCATCAATCTCTTTTCTTGTCTCTGCAGCATCTACATCAATAGATAAGACTGAGTCAAAAATAAATTGATGGTCTCCTTTATATATTTTAGGTGCGATATCAACAACGATAAAGGAATCTACTCTTTGGGGGAATTTAGTAGCTATTTCCATAGTTGTTTTACCTCCCATTGAATGACCTAAGATGTGCGCTTGTTCTATGGATAAATGATCCATTAATCTAATAATATCATTAGCTAATAAGTCATAATTGAACTCTTCAGAACGAAATGACTTTCCATGGTTGCGTTGATCTACAAGGATGACTTGATATCGTTCGCTGATTTGTTTAGCAAAACGTTGCCAATTATCCAACATACCAAAAAGACCGTGTAAAATAATGAGTGGTTCTCCTTCGCCAATTATTTTGTGGTTTAAAATCATGTCTAGAGCTCTTATGTTTTGTTACTTGGTAAACTTAAATTTCAAAAACTTGATTTGCCTTTTCTTTTCTAAATGACTCAATTCGTAAAATGTTTTAATGTCCAATTCAGGATAATCCAATTCAGAATTGTAAATATTATTGTTTTGATACAACAGTTCAGTATTCTTCTCTTCCAAAATGGTAGTTAAAGAATAATAATATAAAATCGAAGAATCGGTTTTGAGGTTTATCGTTCCAGAGTCTGCTAATATCTTTTTATATCTCTCCAAAAAGACAGGTGATGTAAGTCTTCTGTTTTTCTTTCTAGCTTTTAAAAAGGGATCTGCAAAAGTGATCCATATCTCTTCGAGTTCATTTTCTGAAAAGAATTCGGAAATGAATTCTATTCGAGTGCGTAGAAATACAGCATTTGTGATATTGTTTTCTTTGACATAAGTAGCCCCTTTCCATATCCTTGCCCCTTTAATGTCCACTCCAATAAAATTGCGATTAGGATATCGTTCGGCCAAGCCAATTGTATATTCACCTTTGCCGCAAGCCAGCTCTATCGTTATCGGATTGTCATTATTAAAAATCAATTTGTTCCATTGTCCTTTTGGATTGATTTGTTTGTCATCATACCAATGCAACATATGGTCAGAATGATCGAAGTTTTCCAACACGTGTTTGTAAGACAAAAGCTCTGCAAATTTTCCTAGTTTATTACGTTTTGCCATCAGTGGTATATCTATCTGTTATGTGGATTAAGCTTCGTTCTTAGCTAAAACAACGAGACAACTAAATAAGGCATCATTACTAGCTGTCACCGTTTTGAATGCCACAGAATGGTTACAAGAGACGACCTTGACATCAGCCGGCAACGATTCAAGGTATTGCTTTACGGCAAGATTAAATGCCTTTGCGGACTCTTCGATGATTAGTTTTGATGAATGTTTCATAATGTCTATTGAGAATGTGAATATCTAAAATAGATTCGATTGCCATGGACAAAACAGCAATATTTTGCTGACCCATAAGGACTTACGCAAAATATATATCAAGTATAAGGTCAATTTGTGTGTCTTGGCGGCATAAAATTTGGCAACCAGGAAACTAATTTAGGTTTAGTTGCGTTTCATATCTGAGAAATCAACTTTACAGGTCACAAACACCATTAACAAATTTAAAAACCAATAATAAGCACATGTCTTATCGTATAAGTTTATTAGAATTTTCGAGGCATAATGAAATTGTGTGGTCCTTTCTCAAGATTATCTTGTCTAGAGAAAGTCAAGTTGATGTTTTTGTGAATGAGTTCGTATATCACCAATTGTATGACTTACACGATGACCCTCGTATCCATTGGTACCTGAAGCCAGAGGCACAATCCTCGTCGGAGTTCATTACACAGCATAGAAGCCATCTATTAACACGAGACAGACTAGTTTTTACAAGCGTACCGCCCAAAGATTTGAAAATGTTTGAAGATCGAGAATTGGCTAAAAAATCCAGTTTACTCATCTACGATCTACATTATTACGCTTCCGAATTCCATGATCTTAATGATAGTGTAAACGTTTTGAAACTAATCAAGGGCCAGTTTACTTCTGAGCGCAAATACATTAAGACTGCATTTGCACATGTAGATCAAATACTTGTGGCATCAGAACAAATCTTTGATTATGCAAAGCAAAATGGGATTAACAGTATAGATGGGTTTTTGAATGTTTTGGTGTTAAACAAACTGAAAAAGAGAAAAATTAAAAAGAAACTAAGAATCGTTGTACCAGGTCGGATTTCCACCAATCGAAAAAACTATGAGCCAATTTTTAAAGCACTTTCTTCCTTAAATGAGTCTACGTTAAAAAAGAATATCAAAGTTACTTTCCTAGGTTTGGCGAATAAAAATCAAGCTGTCCAAAGAATTAGTGAATTGGCAATGGAAATGAAAGACCACATCGAGATTGAACATTTTCCGGTATTTGTGCCTCAGAAAAACTTCAACAAGTTTATGAAAAAGGCACATTTTCTTCTGTTGCCTATTGCAGAAAGAAAGGAGTCTGGAACAGTTGATGAGTTTTACGGGTTTACCACAGTTTCAGGATCAGTATCTGATATGGTGAAGTTTGGTAAACCAGCGCTAATTCCTTCATTTTATCCTCTTGACAAGTCATTGGATTCAGTGACAAGACGGTATGGCTCCCAAGATGAATTGGTAGAATTATTCCAAGATTGGGTTTTCAATAAGTCTTTTCAGAAATTGCCTTTAGACGGGTACAAAGAGTTTTTACCTAAAGTCTTAGCAGATACTTTTTTTGAGACATTGACATCGAAAAGCGTAAAAGCTGAGATGCATGTGGCCTAGATAGACCAAGCAGATTTAAAAATCAATACCTAAGGCTACATGCAATCTAGGTTTCTGAACTTGCCTAGATTCTACTCCCCAAGCATAATCAACCCGAACATTATATCCGAGCAGCGTAGCTCTTGCTCCCACTCCATAGCCTAATACCAATGGATCTCTAAAAAACCTGACATCGATATTCAAGATAGGCGGCTGAGAAACAGTTGCTGTGTTAATAGGATTATCCGTGCCTCCAGGAGTCAAGCCATGCCAAGCAGTTCCAGCATCAAAAAATCCAACAAACATAAAATTCCTAAAGAAAGAAGAACGTATTCTACGCTTAGAGAAATATTTAAATAAGGGCAATCTAAATTCGGTATTAGCTAAGACAAATGTACTTCCGTTTCGGATATTTGTTCGAAATCCACGCAAGTGAGGCGCGACGACTTGAAATGCAAATTCTCTGTTAGGCGGAATGCCAATGTCTTGATTAAATGTACCTCCAATGGCATTTTCTACACCACCTATATAGTATAGAATATTGTCTGAACCGAATGAAGTGGCACCAGCTCCCCTTAGGGCGATAATCGCGTGATTAAGAACAGGGATATAATGTCTTGCATCAAATCCCACTACAGTAGTAAATCCACGACTCGGTTCGAATGTGAAACCATCTTGTGTGTTGACTTCAAAACGATTGATGACTTCGACATAAGCTTTGTATCTGGTACCCCATAGGACATTGTCATCTTTTGGTATCGTATTGTCAAAAACAAATTCTCCTTTTATACTGATACGCTTTTCATTGTCATTCAGCTGTGATGATGAAAACTCATCGGAGTGTAAGAAAAAGAATCGGTCAAATCTTAATTGAGCTGTACCTCGGATGCTTGTATACACATCTAAAGGATATTTTAGACGATACAAACCAAGTAAGGATGTTGCTTTGGTTTTTTGTGATGGCGTTATAAAATTTGGTTCAGTATTGGAAAATCCTCTTCTGTACAACGCAAACCGTTTGTCAATGAGTGATCTATTGTCGTCATAAACAACGAAAGATTCAAGGCCATTTAACGCTGTAGGTATTCTGACACCACCAGTTATTCTATAATCTTCAAAAAGGTCGGTTACAATGCCTTTCATGAGCAAGCCGACTGGAGTATTATTTAATTCAGTTTGATCTTGAGTATAACTTTCTAGACCTTCAAATAAAACAGTGTTATCAACATTTGAAGTAAAATCTTCAAGCTTAAATTTTGATCTTGCAGCAACTGCTCTTGCTGAAACAAATTCAATGACACCTTTTTGGTCATTTTCAAATTCAGTATCGTTTGTTGATAAGATATTAGAAAATATATTTGATTCCGATGTACCACTATCCAAAGGTTTTATATTCTCTGGATCTTTAAATACTGATTGAAAAGTATATTCATACTTTAATTCCTCTTCTTCAGTTAGTTTAAGGATGCCAATGGTATTTTGTTGGTCAGGATCGATTACCTGTACTGCATTGGACAACACAGAAGCTTTGATACTTTTTGATAAATCTGGATATTCTAAAAAGACTTTGTACGCTCCATCTTGATAGAGAGTATATACATATTTATTGCTACCTGCTACTGCATGATGTTTGATTATGTTTCTTGATTTATCAGAATTCAAATAGTGTTCATTCTCATCTCCATCATACACGTATCTGTTTTTCATTCCAGTAGAATACCCCAAGTAGACAAGCTTACCGTCATCAATTAAAAATGGATTCCTTTCGCTTTCCATTTTTGTGTCAGACAGTTGAATTTCCTCTCCTTGTTTTTCATCGAATGGCATGAAATACGTATTAAAGGGATGTATCGGCAATATGGTATCCATACGCGTAGCATCAAGAATATCAGGTATTTTATTTGATGAATATAATATTCCATTCGTACCATTTAACGATATGTAATGAGCATCTATATCGTCGAAATAATCATTGGTTAGTTTTTCGTGTTGACGTCCTCTCGAATAATATATATGAATGTTAGAATAACCATCGGTTGTCGCACTCATGATATAATCCAAATCAGTTTTATAAGAAATACTATAGACGCGTTGAATGTCTTCTGGTAAAATTTGTTCTAATTCTTCTCCAGTAGTGAGATTCTTTTTTAACAAATGAATTTTGTCCCGAAACTCATACACAATTGTAATCTCATCACCGTTTGGATGCCAGGTAATTAATGGATAGTTGTAGTCCGGTTCTTGGACATTATTGCGATAACCATGTTTAAATACGGTTATCTCTTCTTGTGTTTCAAAATTGTAAATGTTGACTCTGATTTTTCCAATATCATTATAGGCATAGGCCATTTCTGTTGCATCAGGACTTAGTCTTATGGTACTTACAGGGACATGATCTTTATTGGACAAGTCTAATTCTGTAGCCAATGTGCTGTCTTCGAAAAAACCTGTTTCTCGTTTATATAAGTCTGTATAAAACCCTTCCCATTCTCTGATGATTGAATCATAAGATTGTCCAAGCACAAATTTGAAACTGTCATCAAGATTTCTATCTAATCGGGTTAAGTACAAAATATTTGAAATCGTGGAAGTCCCATATTGTTGGGCGATGAAGTACCAAAAGGAATGACCAGCAATTTTTGGTTGCAGTCTTCCAATTTTATCGAAATCTCTATAGTTTGGTTTTTCTGATGCCCATAAATCTCTCAGCTCGTCTTCGATCAAATAATCCCAATCATCTGCAATGTAACTAACAATTCCTTGAGCAAACCATTCGGGTAAATCCAGACTCAAACTGTTTTGCACAATTTCTTGCAAACTTCCTTTGGTAAACATTGCATTCAAATATGCATTGGCAATTCCCTTTCTAATTTGTTTTCTTAAGTTGCGGTGGTTGCCATCAAAATAGACAAACATCTTATTGCCAATGATAGTGGTTTTGCCATGAGAGCTCTCGAACGTTTCACTTGTTCCAATATTACTTTGCTTCAGATCAGATTGGTCGAGATAGACAATGATTTCAATTTTATCATTGATCCGGTGTTCCATAATGTCCTGAATATCCTTGTGATCGTATTCTGCCATTTGGACAACAAACTGACCTATATTTTTTCCTTTACCATACCAATAGGTAATGAAATTTTCTGTTTCGTATGTCCACCATTTATGATAAGCATCATGATACTGAACTCGATTTTTACCAAATTCTGTAGCAATTGACTGGCTGCTCATTTTCTCCGTAAGGAAAAACGAAAGCAGTCCAACTAAAAGAAGTAGCTTTCTCATAACATTAATGTACAAAATCCAATTAGTTTTCAAAACAACATTAGTCCTTAAAGACAATTAAAACCACAAATAAGAGCGCATATTTGAATTGATGGCGACATTGCGTCTCTTAGGATAACGACTAAGTTAGTGAGAAGCTGCCATTCAAAAACAGCAAGATGGATTTTACCTAGTCCTGATAGAGAACAATGGAAAGAAGAATTATACATTATATGAGCTACACAAAGGATTATTAATTCGCTATAAAACCAAAACTTGTGAAGCTCGTATCACAGCTTTTCCAGCAAATGGAAAAAAGAATAGGATATAATATTCTCCAATTTAAAACGTACAACAATGCAGACTTTAAAGTGCTTCTTAATTGTCATCACCTTCGCTGCTTCCGCCGAAGAAGGAAGCAATTCTCTTATCACATCACCGTCTATAAAAGAACAGATCATTCACCAGGTATCAAATGCTGAGGTGCTTAGTAATAAAGAATCGATTTCAGATTTGAAATCACTAGATGGATAAGCGGATCATATAGTCTATACTGCTTTACTTGATCTGTTAGAGTGTGAAGGCAGATTCGAATCAGATCCAGATATCGAGGTGTTTTTCTTCGATCAATATTTTGTTTTTTCAGTCATCGCTACGATCTAAAAAGCATTTCAGATTTTGCCTATGAAAATGATTTTCAAAGTCGCAGATATGAAGAAGATCCAGAAGGTTACACATTTAGGATTGAAGATTATTCGATAGTCTTAATTGATCTGAACATTCCAATGAATTGTCCTGGCAATGTCAGTGCAGTTTTTGGGTTAGACTGAGCTGTACTTTCAATACAAGTAGTTCCTCCAATTTATTAGATAACATTTTACAAACAACAACACATGAAATTTATTTTTACAATCACACTTTTTATGATATTACCAAAAGGCCCCGAGAATCACACTGTAGCACAGATACATCTGATGACAAACAGCCCTGGCCAAAGTGTGTAATCAGCCCTACATCTGGATTCATAGGATCAGTCGGGTAAGCATCATTCAATGATAATCCAAATATAGAACCAATCGTAGAGGCTGTTAGAATCAGAATCTGGAATGGTGATCCGACTGACCCTGCATCCGAAGTTATCTTTGGGACACTCACCATTAATCGATTGCTGAATGCAGAATTCACCGGCTTTTACCGAACGAATGAAAGGACGATCTCATCATGTATTAGACTGATTATGCGGATTACAGCAGAAATAGATACTAAGCTTCCAGCTGGAGATTATTGGCTGGAGTGGCAATTCGAAGTACCAGCAATAGCCAATATTTATAGGACGCCACCTATTACAATATTGGGCCAGTCCGATACAGGTGATGCTGTCCAGTCAGTAGATGGAGGAGTCTCTTATCAGCCTATTACTGATAAGGGAAATGGAGCGACTCAGGGTTTACCTTTTGTCATATATTGTTCAGGAGATAGACCTCTTGTCTCTACGGTCCCGACCATGGGTCAATGGGGATTAATCTGTCTAGCTTTATTATTCTTAATCGTGGGAACAGTACGCTTAGCAGAGAGTAGATATAACAAAGAAATAGACCCCATGTTGATCTAAGCATTTTACCTATAATATTTAGGCTTAATACTCATGATGAATCATAGGTCTATCCATTATTTTTGATTTCGAATCAATCATAATGATGAAACAAAATTCAATATTAGTCGGGATAGATATAGATCATGATGTAGATAATATTATTGACCTAAGCTCAGAACTCGCTTATTTGACAGATTCTGAGATTAGCTTTCTACATGTATTTCGTCCAGATATTAAGCAACAAGAGACCGTAGATAATACTGTGTTGAGTCAGCACTTTGATAAGCTGAAAGAGCTAGTCAAACCTAACTTAAGAATTGACTTTGACGCAGATCGAGTTAATTATATAGTGGAGACAGGATTCGCTATGGAGAAGCTGCTGGATACAGCAAAGGAGATTGCTCCTGATTATCTAATCCTCGGTATTAGACCATCACAGAGTCAGCTGAGTGCTCACTTTGCAAGTGTTGCCCGGTCTATTCTTAACTATTGGCAAGGCAGGGTATTATTAGTCCCAAATCATTTTAAGCTCACAGATTTTAATGAGATCGTTGTGACGATTGATTTCCAATTTGCTGAGCTCGAGTACTTACTTGATGTGATGATACTGGCTGAGAGACTAGATGCTCACGTCACGTGTCTGCACATACAGGGAAAAGATGAAAATACACAGTTGATCCAGCGACATATACAAACCATCAAAGGATTATTCTATGCTGAAGTGGAAGCTGAAATGATAGACTTTGAGATCGTTAAAGGAAAGACATCAGAAGGAATCAAGAAGTATGTCGATGATCACGATGTGGACTTACTCTGCATGATGAGCGGTAAGCGCAGCTTATTCGGATCTATGATCAAGCCGTCGACAGCCTTCCAGCTGTCTAAGTCGCTTAATATCCCAATTATGGTCGCTAAGCATCCATCGAGTCCCGCGCTGAAAGCATAGATCATCACTATACATGTATCAATCTAAAATATACATCCATCTGCTTTGGACATGTTCAGATCATGCTCATATGCTGAAAGGCATAGAGAATAAAGTAGCACAGCGAATCATGAAGATATCTGATAATCAAAAGATCAATATTCTTAATCTCGCCGTGCTATCAAATCATGTCCACGCGATCATCCAATTGAAGTCTGTGCAGAGTCTCAGCGATGTCGTGCAGATATTGAAAGGAGCTTCTTCGCTATGGATCAATCAGCAAAAACTAAGACCCTATAAGTTTCGGTGGGAAGATGGGTATTTTGCTTTCTCTTTGGGATACTCACAGTTAGTTCATTTTAAGACTTATCTGACATCACAAACAGAACTACACGGTAGGATAAGTCTGAAAGAAGAGCTGAGTCAGATCTCTACTAAATACCAAATCACTGAATAGATTAGATTGAAATGAACTGTGGTATTATAGGTAAATTACCTATCTAGAATAGGCATTATTGCTTACATTACCTAAAGAAGCTTTAAGATATCTTTGGATACGATGACTTCCAATACACATTAATCTAAATAATATAATGACAATGAGTGATTCACAGAATCCAGGTATATCAGAACCAGAAGTAGCCATTAGCCGACGACAATTAATCGGGGAGTCTCCGATTATGATTAGTGAGATATTCAGTGGCTGTCTCTATGCTGGCCTTTTTGGGACTTTGGATAGTGTCAGGATTAAAAAGTTTAACGATTCTATACTTGAAGTCATATCCAGATCAGATGCTGACTATATCATTATAGACCTGAGTAATATTGAGATCATTGACTCTGCTATTGCAAATCATATTTTAAGACTGAATAAGACTTTACAACTTGTCGGTGTGAATGTCATTTTCTCGGGTATTCAGCCCGTTGTGGCTCAGAGCATGGTCAGCTCAGGTGTAGAGCTTGAGAATATTACGGTAATGAAGAATCTAAGGCAGTCATTAAAGGAAGTGTACACGCTTAATGGCTATCACTTAGTTAAAATATAATCGTAGATAAGTGAAAGAGTCATTCCAGATACAAGTCGCAGATGACGTATATCGTGCTAAGAATAGTGCTACACATCTTGCACAATCGATGGGTTTTGATAGAGCTGACTGCTCTAAAATTGGCTTGGGTGTGATGGAAATATCTCAGAATATCTTGGATCATGCTACGGCAGGGATGGTGCATATTGATAGCCTAAATGAAGGACGTATTCTACGTATAGAGCTCTCTGATGAAGGGAATGGAATTCCTGACATCAATAAGATATTCCAAGATGGATACAGCTCGAGTCAGACCTCTCTTGGTATAGGCATGGGCGTGGCAAAGAGGTCATTTGATCAGTGCATCGTGAAGTCAATACCAAATCAAGGCACTCATGTCACTTTAGAGAAATATCTGCCTTTAGATAAGAATCATATACAATATGGTAGTGTAAGTGTCAAAGATGAACGATACCTCGTGAACGGCGATAAGATATTCACTAAAGCATATGATGGAGATAGTTTACTAATAGCTATGATAGATGGTGCGGGTCAAGGTCAGTCCGCAGCAGATATCTCTGAGTGTATCTCTTCGGTCATCAGTAAGACTTATAGAGATGATCTTGTACAGCTGATCTATGCCTGTGACGAAGCATTAAGCGTCTCAGATTTTGAAGGTGGTGCAGCCATGACCTTGATTCGCTTCATGCCATCATCCTTATCCATTATAGGTGTCGGGGATACACATACCTACATAGCGAGACCGCACAAACTACAGCCAATAGGTCATATCTATGGTAGGATAGGTGTCGATAACCTCCCTTCTCTGAATGCAAAAAGTATCACCTACAATGATGACTTTTCATTAGTATGTTGTACAGACGGTATTAAGACTGATGCAGAGCAGTATATTATAGATCGGTTCAGCTCTCCTCGTAATAATGCTGCACATATATTTAACACCTATCATCGTCCCTATGGTGATGCCTCAGTATTTGTCCTAAATTATCGCAAGCATGCAAAAGGATAATTATGCTGAAATGCATGACTTCTTAGTATCTATTATAGGTCAGGTGCCTATAGGGATTATATCCATCGGCATAGATGGTATGATCACCATGTGTAATCGCACAGCCTTAGATCACTTATACATTCAAGGATCCACTAAGTCATTATTGGAGCAGCCTTTACTATCGTATATTAAGCATATTCCGGAAGTGTATGATACAATTAAACAATGTATTCAGCATGGTAGGAAGCCATTTGATTATACCGATATCATGATAGAAGAAAGGATCTTGTCACTCACGGGTAGAAAGATCATGAATGGCTTGCTCATCACCACGAATGATCTGACGAAGCTCAAGCATGTAGAGCGCGATATGCTCAGGTCGATGATCTCAGGTCAGGATAACGAGCGCCGCCGCTTAGCTAAAGATATCCATGACGGTATCGGCCCTCTGATGTCGACGATTAAGCTAAGTATTGACAGCATTCAATCACAGCTCGATCCGGCATCTACTAAGACAAAAGAAAAAATTAAATCCATCAGTGAGTTAGTGTTAGATGTCGCTTCTGATATCAGAAGTATTTCACATGACTTGATGCCCAGTGCATTGAAAGATTTTGGAGTTAAAGCTGCTTTGGAAAATTTCATCAGTAAGGTGAAGCGCAGCGATAGATTTGACATTCAATTTTTCTTTACTGGAGAAAACAAACGCACACCAGCTGATGTCGAATTAGCCATTTACAGGATCACTCAAGAACTGGTGAATAATGCACTGAAGTATTCACAAGCTAAACACATCGTCATTCAACTCATCATTAGAGCTGATCAGATAGTGATCACTGTAGAAGATGATGGTGTCGGTATAGATCAAGACAAACTCATGACAATAGAAAATAGCGGCATCGGATTTCACAATATCGTAGCTCGTACTAAAGCGCTGGATGGAACATTTGAAATCGATTCTATCATAGCCAAAGGAACCACCTGTACCATTTCAATACCCTTCTAAAATAAGTATAAGCATGATTAACACCATAGTCGTAGATGACCACCAGATATTCAGCGATGGCATTAAGTCTATCTTAGAGCAAGTAGATGATATAGCATATATGGGGACTGTAAAGTCTGCTCAAGCATTGATTAGAGCATTAGAGCAGACACAGATTGATGTCATCCTGATGGACATCTCATTAGGAGACGAGTCTGGATTAGATATCACGAAAACTGTGAAGTCATTGTACCCAGATTGTCAAGTTCTCATTCTGTCTATGCATACTGAGCAGGAGTACATTTTTAAGGCCTTAGAGGTCGGTGCATCAGGCTACATCCTGAAAGAGTCAGGTATGGAAGATATGATTAAAGCTATCAGAGCAGTCCATAATGGAGATAGTTATTATAGTCAAGAAGTGTCCTCTATCATAGTCAAAGGAGCACATAAGAAGTCAAAGTCTCTTGATCACATGTCTATTCAACTCACCCCACGTGAGACTGAGATACTCACACTCATAGCAAAAGAATTTACAAATGCTGAAATAGCAGCCAGCTTATTCATCAGCATTAGGACTGTCGACTCTCACCGCCGCAACTTATTGGATAAAATAGGCGTGAAGAATACTGTTGGCTTGGTCAAGCATGCGATTAAAGTTGGCTTAATTACTGATCTGTAATATATAGTTTAATTAAACAATGATGTATAGTAAAAATGGCTCTGATGATATGAGGATATGGCTATA
>CAYVFU010000059.1:0-16100 GCA_964450495.1 uncultured Saprospiraceae bacterium
TTTGGTACCTGATCAGGAATATGTAGTCACCTTTGCCATTAAATCAGATCATCGGTCAACAATTAATTTTAGAATAACTGCTCCAACTAGCTTGCTTAACAAAGATTTGGTCCTGGATCCGTATTGGAATCATTTTCAATTTAAGTTTACAGCACAATCTGGTATTGCACCTGGTGCAGCAGCAATAAAATTCCAACTTGGATTAGAGGTCGGAGAATTTTGGATAGATCATGTACGATTGGAAGCTGTCGACTGAAGTTATTGAGTTTTCAAGTCTAAGTTGAAATTTTAAACTTATTTTATTGCTCAATGTAATTCATTGTACCACGCCTACTGTAAGAATTTGTAAGTTGCCAATGAATATTGACTAATTGGGTGCACCATTGGTTTTACCTAACTAAGCCAGCAATAAAAATAAAATCTATGAAATACTTACCCGTATTCAAGAGACAAATTAAAAGCACTTTATTTATTCTGTTTTGCTTTACAGGATTGATCTCAATCCATGCGCAATGCGACATTACAACTGATGTGACATTGAATGCGTGTAATGTCAACACTAATTTTTATATGGCTGATGTTCAAGTCACTATAAATAATCCCCCGAATTCAGGATATGCACTCATATATCATGAGGGATATACCCATGCTGAAAACTTAATGAATAATTTTTCTAATCCTTTGGTGATCAATATCAGTATACCATACTTATATGCTAATGAATTGACAAAGACAGTAACAGTAAGTATGACGGATAATCCTGCTTGTTCAAATAATTACAGCTATCAAGCTCCAAGTCTATGCGCTAATGTTTTCTATGGTCAAATAGCTTGCGCTTGTTTACCTCCAAATCCAGCAAATTATGACTTTGTATGTGATGACGGCATTGATCAATTCACAATAATTGGTGAAACTGGATTCATAGGAGTCGCTTGGTATAATAGTTCCGGAGAATTTATCAGCACTGATCAAAATTTGATTATCACTTCTAGTACACCAGGAATGCAAGATGGAATAGAGTATTTCTTTATGCATGGCATCAACAACGAAGGAACCCGCCCAATAAATTGTTGTCGTGAACCTATTGTTGTTAGAAACTGTCAAGGCTGTGCACCAAATGATCAACTACATGTAGAAGATGGAGATGTGTATATTGACAATGCTTGCCACGGTGTCATTCTGACTGCGCCTAATGGACTATGTTATCGGATGATGGTTGGTAATGATGGTGCTTTTATTTCTGAAATAACAGATTGTCCTGATTAAAATAGAGAGGCGCGTAATTTCCTTGTTACGTATTGGCTATCTTAATAACATTATTTAGACTTCATATGCAAATATTTTTAATATTTCTTTTCTATTAGGTTTTACCCTCGGTTTTTGATTTTCTTAGATCAATAGCGCATTTGCGACAACATCAAAATGTTTGATATTTCGAATGAAAATTTAATTTTTATTCTAGTCGAAATAATATAATTTAGATGTTATAACAAATTCCCAATACAGCAGATAAAACAGCCAATCTATTGTGTTGATTTAGTGGCTGATTTTTAAGGTGTGAATTTGTAATCACTTAAAATTTGAGACGAAAACCTGTCTCGAAGTTCAAACATTTAGCTCGCTCATGCAAAAGATAATTTCTTTGGCAGTGCTTACTATTGTATGCATTGTAACGACATATTGTCAAACTCCAGCAATTTTAAATTCACCTATTCCTAGAGATTTTAGTTTAAGTTTCGCCGATGTAAATGACGTAAAAACCTTATTTAATAATGGTCGACGTATGGAAGAGTCTCAGTTTTGTCTTCCGACGAATAGTATCCCTAATCTCACGATGCCAAGTCAGTCAGCTTGGAATAATATGAATTCCGATGAGAAGTTTTTATATCTAGCTAATGCAGAACGAATTGCTAGGGCAGGTTTGAATTATTGTCAAGGTGATGGTCCAGTTAAAGGCCTACCATTTACAGGCATAGAAGCGAATATTGATGATATCGCTCAAACCCATGCTGAATTCTTAGTCGCTACTCAAAGTTTAGACGAAGAAAGTCAGGCTGCAAATATTGATGCGAATCCAAATATTGGAGGCTCAGATTGTGAATTGGAAAACGGGCCAGATTGTTGTCACGATTCAGTGTTGTTTTCTGTGTATCGAATTTCTTTTTTAACTTTAGATACGCCTTCAAATCCAAATACCATCACGACTCCAGGCATCGAAGCTCATTCCGTGTATTCATGTGTGTATGGTGATGGGGGTGTTGATAATTGTCGTAAAATGCTCTTGCTACAAGACATAGAGTACGGCGGTAATCCTTCAAGCCCTCGTGGCTTTACCGACGATTATGGAGATCCAGGTGAAGAAGGATTTTTAGGCATTGGATTAGCAGGAGGCATACCTCATCCCTCATCTAACAGAACACATATAGATATGATGATTATCAGTTATTTTGATCCTGTTCCTCAATCAAATGGGTGTAATTACAATTGTACAAGTTGCGATCCATGTCAAGCCAACATTACACTAAATTCAAATCAGTTACCGAGTGGGAATATACAAGCGTCTCGTTCTATAACAACTGCATCAACAATTGGAAGCTCTGCTATCGTTAATTTCCAAGCTGGTTTATCTGTAGAATTAAAGTCGGCTTTTGAAGTTAAATCTGGAGGTGTATTTAATGCGTTTATAGACGGCTGTTATTTTTCAATGAATTGAGTGCTTGTCGTCTTTTGGTTGGTTAAATTCTGTGGATCTATGTTTAGTTTTGGTTTGAGATTTAGAACATGCCTTATTTGAAAAAAGCCAAAATTCATTTTTTTGAAGTTGGTTTAAGTTGAGTATGAAAGCTCTAAATGAAAGTAAATTCATTCAAAATCGAATTATCGGAGGAGATGTTAATGTGATTTCCATTTTGCTTGCCGTTGAATAAGGCAGTTCAAAAAAAAGAAGCCCCTTAATAAGGAGCTTCTAAAACCGAATAAGCATGAAAAAACTATCTACTGATAATATAACGGTTATCTTTTGCTAATGTTTTATGTCAAATCAGCAATGGATGTTAAGCAATTCTTAAAAATCAATGCTCATTCAAACATATTATTAATTGATGTAATATGATAGATATTTGCTGAAATCTCTTGTGTTTATGGCAGTTAACAAGCCTTCGCGACAATCTGCTGCTAATCGGCTCATTTTCAGATTCATATTAGTAAGTGATAATGAAGTATTTAAGACACATCTTTCGGCTAAAACTTCTATATTTGCACGACTTTTTCAGGACCCCAGCAAATATGGTGTTCCTGACCAAAATCTTAAATTAATATTAGAATGCAAGGATCCGGATTGATAAAGTTTCTTTTAGTCTTGTTAGTGATTATTTGTGTGATGCAGTGTAGCTATATTTTGCCAACTCGAAAAGTAGAGAAAGCAGCAGACGAATACGCTGCAATGGTAGCAGAAAGAGCACCTAGTACTGCCGACAAGTATGAGCTGAGAAAAGAAGCTAGAACGAGTTACCTCGATTCCATTTCAAGTGAGACAATTTTCAGTATTCCTAAAATCAAGGATTACACATATGATGAACTGAAAAATCAACAACTCGCGCTTGGTTTGGACTTGAAAGGAGGACAAAGCGCAGTGCTTCAAGTGGATTTGAAAGAATTATTAGTGTCTTTATCCAACAACAGCAAAGATCCCACTTTCTTACAAGCCTTAGAAAATGCTGATCAAGCTTTATTAAATTCTCAATCTGATTATATATCCTTATTCGGTTCTGAATTTAGAAAAATAGCAGACGGCAAAAAGTTAGCACGATTCTTCTATCGCAAACTAAGCGACGATACAAATGGAATCAATACACAAAGCTCTGATACAGAAGTATTAAATGTATTGAGAACAAAATCGAATGAAACAGTAAATCTTACATTCAATCTCTTGAAACAACGGATAGATAAATTGGGTGTTGTTCAGCCAAATATTTCACTAGATGCCGCTCGTGATTTGATTCTCGTTGAATTGCCCGGTGTTGATAATGAAGAGAGAGCAAGACAGCAACTACAATCTAGTGCTATTCTTGAGTTTTGGGATACCTATAGAATCAACGAAGTTGCAAGTGCATTTACACAAGCAGATCAACGTCTAAAGGCTGGTGCTGAACCTATAGCTGCTCCAGCTAAAGAAACCATTTGGGTCCCAGAATACGATGGAGATGGAAATATTATTGATTCAACACAACAGGAAGTGGATATAGTTGACGACACATTCCAGAATCAAGGTCCTTTATTGAGTAAGTTGGCTTTAAACACTGCTGGTGGTTTCTCAGCAGCAGTCATGGGTGTAGCTCCGAAGAATCAACGTAATGCCATTTCTGAGATGTTGAATTCAGAAGAGATAAAAGGCCTTTTCCCGAAAGACGGAAAATTAGTTTGGGCTCAAAAACCAAATAGAGATATTGATGGTATTGTACAAGATCAGTACTCATTGTATATGGTTAAGCAAACAGCTGATGGTAAATCTCGTTTAGAAGGTGACCAAATAACAAGTGCTGGCCAAGGACCAGATCCAACATCTGGTGAAATAAAAGTAAATCTTGGTATGAACCAACAAGGGGCTAAGATTTGGGCAGATATGACTACCAAAGCAGCTCAAAATGGGAACAGAGAAGTTGCCATCACTTTAGATGACGAAGTCATCACGGCACCTCGAGTAAATGAAGCCATTACTGGTGGTCGTACAGAGATTAGCGGTAATTTTACCGTCCAAGAAGCATCCGATTTATCTAATATGCTAGAAATTGGAAAACTTCCAGCCAAAGTTAAGATTATACAATCTGCATCAGTAGGTCCTTCTTTAGGACAAGAAAATATCAATAAATCCATGATGTCATTTATCATAGGTATTGGATTGGTCTTGTTGTTCATGGTCCTATACTACGGAGGTGCAGGTATCGTATCCATCATTGCATTGGTTGCAAACATGTTTTTCATTTTTGCGGCATTAGCATCATTTGGAACAGTTCTTACATTACCAGGAATTGCAGGTATCCTATTGACAATCGGTATGGCGGTTGACGCCAACGTTATTATATACGAACGGGTACGAGAAGAACTGAGGGCAGGTAAATCATTGTTAGCATCTATACAAGATGGTTTCAAGAATTCATATTCTGCGATTATAGATGCCAATGTTACCACATTTTTCGTAGCAGCAATACTTGCTTATTTTGGTCTAGGACCAATCAAAGGATTTGCAGTAGTCTTAATGATTGGTGTTGTTTCTTCGGTATTCACAGCTGTATTGTTGACTTTGATGATGATGAACTGGTGGACAAAGAAGAAAGAAAAGAATTTAACATTCTGGACAGGTTGGTCAAAAAATGCTTTTGCAAATCTAAACATAGACTGGATTGGAAAACGTAAGATTGCTTATGTCATTTCAGGTGTATTCATTACAGCAGGATTGATCTCTATTTTCACAAGAGGATTCGATCTAGGTGTTGATTTCAAAGGTGGTTACTCTTACAATATTCAGTTTGCTGAAGATGTTAATGTCGACAGAGAAGCGATTAGTCAAGCTCTTACTGATTCAAATATCCAAAGTACAGTAAAGGCAGTTGATACAAGAAATACCTACAATATCGTCACATCATACTTAATAGATGATAAGGCAGAAGATGCTCCGGACAGAGTCATGGAAGCTGTATTTGGAGCGATCAATTCTATTTCAGGAGGAAATTTAGATTTTGAAAAATTTAAAGCGTCCGATGCACAAGGAGTTACACACGTAACAGCATCAAGTCAAGTAGGACCGACGATCGCAGACGATATTAAGAAGAGTTCAAGAATGGCAGGTGTGTTTGCTTTGATTCTTATCTTCTTGTACATCTTCATTAGATTCAACAAATGGCAATACAGTTTGGGTGCAGTCGCTGCTTTATTGCACGATACGCTTTTTGTACTTGGAGCATTTTCCTTGTTACACGGTATTCTTCCAATTTCAATGGAAATCGATCAGGCATTTATAGCAGCATTATTGACAGTGATTGGTTACTCTATAAATGATACTGTGGTTGTATTTGATAGAATTAGAGAGTATCTAGGTATTTACACGAATAAGAACACGGATGATATTATCAATATGGCTGTCAACAGTACATTCAGTAGAACTGTAATTACATCATTGACTACTTTATTTATGGTAGCCGTATTGTTAGTGTTTGGTGGAGGCAGTATCAAAGGATTTGCATTAGCGCTAGTGATAGGTATCTTAGTTGGTACGTATTCATCAGTTTTCGTCGCAACACCAATCTTAAGAGATTTCTCTGATGAGTTAAAGCCAAAATCTACTAAAAGCACTAAGAAGAGTTTCTCAAGAGCTGCAAAAGCAAATGTGTAGTAAATAAATCTAAGTGGTCATGACTTTCGTCCAATGAGTTATGGCCCAATGTCATTTAGTTAAGAAATAAATCTTTATTTAAAAGCTTCGGAGAAGCGAAATATAAATAGTCCCGCGGCGTCAACGCCGTGGGATTAATTATATTAGAATGAAAACGACATTGGCGCGCGTTTTTGATTCAAAAACCGTGACAATGGGATATCTGTTTGTTAATCAAATTATTATATATTATGATAATTAAATTTGTTATGATTTTTTCAAAAATCCCGCCAAATTGCGTCACCATCTAATAACAAACCATGGGATAAATCCCATGGCTATATATATCGCTTCTCTGAAGCTCTTGAAATCTTTTGCCCATAAGCAAGTGTCTAATCCCTGACTCTTATCTATTGACTTTACATTTCAAAAATTCATTTGACTGAATATAGACGCAAGCTTGTATACATGCGTTTCTATACTGAGGATTTTATCATTATGCATATTTATAGACTAAATTTTGCAACAAATTCTATTGAACAAGTATTTTAGAGACATGAGAGTTGTTTTACTCTATAGTATGATCATCTTTTTTAGTATTGGTTGTGTATCAACATATAAGATTGATTCTGGCTATAAAGCATATGAACTCAAGCAATATGCAAAAGCAATCCCCATGTTTCTGCAAGAATACGATTCAATCACGGATAAAGATCAAAAGGGAAAAACAGCTTTTTACCTAGCAAAATCATATGAACGTGTCAATGATGATGCAAATAGCTTAATGTGGTATGAGAAAGCGGCAGATCTAGAAGCGAATGTCGATGTATATAGAGATCTTGCAGAAGCCTATAAACGAAAAGAATTGTACGACAGGGCTATCAAGGCATATCAACTCTGGGAACAAAATGGTGGTTCATTCCAGGAAGCAAGAAAACAAATTGACGCGTGTAAAAAGGCAAAACAGTGGTTGGTAGCAGATAAGCAAACAATTGTAGAGCCAATGTTTATTAATTCTCCTTCTTCTGAATATGCACCTGTAATATATGATGAAGACTATATTGTTTTCTCCTCTGACAGACCTGGTTCCAAAGGCAGTTCAGTCTATGAATGGACAGGCCATAATTTTTCTGATTTGTACATTATTCCAATTGATGGAGGACAAGCTCTTTCTTTCAATGAAAAAATCAATTCAGAACACAATGAAGGAGTCGCCTGCTTTAACTCTGATTTTACAGAAATATACTTTACAAGATGCTACTTAGCAGAAGGTGATGACTTTTGTCGAATTCTATGGTCATTCAGAGAAGGCCAAGGGTGGTCTGAGCCAGAAGAGGTATTTTCCATGAAACCCAATGTGAACTATGGACATCCAACCTTGGTAGAGAATGATGAAGTACTTGTATTCAGTTCTAATGATCCTTCTGGTTATGGTGGATCGGACCTATATTATATAGTGCGAGAGGAAGAAGGATGGAGTGAGCCTGAGCTCATGCCAGCATCAATCAATACAGAAGGTAACGAAAAATTTCCTCGAGCAGAAGGGGAGAATACACTCTATTTTTCTTCTGATAATTTACCAGGGTTAGGAGGCTTAGATATTTTTAAAACAGAACTCAATAACGGTGTTTGGTCTGATCCTATCAATTTGAAAGCTCCCATTAATTCAGGTTCTGATGACTTTTCTTTAGTCGTAGATCAAGAGAAAATATCAAGTGATCCCCAGAAAGAGTTTGCTGGTTATTTTAGTTCGTCTAGAGCAGGAGTTGGTAATGATGATTTATTCAGCTTCACCACTTATGTCCTTCCAGAAGATCAGAAACCGAAAGAGGTAGAAGAAACTGTTGTGGAAGAACCTACGGGTACCATAGACAAGGAAAAAGCCATTTTCATAGCAGTTAGAGTTGTGGTTAAAGACTATGAAGACCCTGAAAATCCTAATTCATTAGTCATTGGTAAAACACCTTTAAACAATGCAGATGTCACTGTTAAAGTTAATGGGAAAACAGAGAATCTAGTGACAGATGAACGAGGACGAATTATTATAAATGGTGAATACGAAAGCTTGTATGAGTTGAGCGGTAAATATGAAGGCTATTTGTCTAATTCAAAAGAATTCTCGAGTCCTGCTAAAGAAGAACTAAGTGGTTCGGAGACTTATAATGTTGAATTGGTTCTAGACAGGATCTTTTACAATAAAGAAGTTGTCCTCGAAGATATATTCTATGATTTCAATAAATTTTTCATCAGAGATGATGCTAAGCCATCATTGGACACATTGAGCCAATTGATGAAAGACAATCCTGAAATTGCTATTCTATTATCTTCTCACACAGATTGTATAGGTCGCCCAGAATTTAATTTGGAATTGTCTGATCGGCGTGCAAATGCAGCAGCTGATTACCTTGTTTCGACAGGCATATCACCCTCTAGAATAGCCTTCAAAGGCTTTGGAGAGTCGAGACCTGCCATAGACTGTGTTTGTCAATTATGTACGGATGAGCAACGCCAGAAGAACAGAAGAACGGCTTTTACGATTTTGTTAGAATAAACGTGGTTTTTTTGTAGTGGGATGTGCTGTTTTTGTGGAACTAGCAATCTTATAATGGGCTTATCTTTGAATTACCAGCGTAACAAATTAAAGCTTTTCATGTTTTTAAAATTCAGGCATCTAAATCACAAAAGATAAAAACTCAATATGTCGAAAATGGCTCATGCGATAAATGAAAATGGTGGTTCTGCGCTAAGAAAGACTCGTTTGAAAAAAGTTAAGTGCATTAGCGAAGAACTCGATCACAAGTCAGCTAATTTCATAAAAAATTTCCCGAAAGCGATTTTTCAAGCGGATAAGGATGGGCGATATACATACCTGAATGATATTTGGGAACAGCTATCAGGAATACCGGTAAAACAGGCCTTAGGAAAGAACTTTCAAGCTTTTTTAAATAAAGAGCAGAATGAAAGCATAAAGGAACAATTTGATCAGTGTGACACATCGAATAAAATAGCAATTTTTGAATACAACCTCAGAGGTAAACATTTCTGGTACGAAATGTCTTTATCCGAGCAGTATGATGAGAATGGAAAGTTGATTGGTTACTTTGGATGTTTTACTGAAGTTAGTCATTTGAAGGAGTCTGAGTTAATTCTGCAAAAGAATAACCTGGCACTCAACAAGCAACAAGATATTATTGCACGCCAGATTGAGGCCCTAAATCAAAAGAATGCAGAATTACAAAAATACATTGAATCAAATCTTGAGTTAGAAAATTTTGCTTACATCGCTTCTCACGATCTTAAAGCTCCATTGCGCACAGTGATGAGTTTCTCTCAACTGCTTCATAAAAATCACTACAATAGCTTAGATGTCAAAGGCAAACAATACCTAGATATTATTACAAAGGCGTCCAAGGACATGATCTATTTGATCGATGATTTACTGAAATACTCAGATATTTCGTCAGGACAATTAAATATCATGCCTACGAATCTTGCTGATATTGCGAATGAAGTATACATCAACTTCTTTCCTCAGTTAAGTAAAATAGGCGCTAGTATTGCAGTTGGTGAATTGCCTTCCAATATTAGACTTGATAAAGTAAGGGTTTATCAATTACTACAATTACTAGTTGACAATGCGATCAAATTTAAATCAGAAGATAGCCCTTTAGAGGTCAAAATTGATTCTGAAGAACTAGAAGATCATTGGCTTCTAAGAATTCATGATAATGGTATAGGGATGCCAAATCAGTTTGTGGATAAAGCCTTTGAATTATTCAAAAAACACAGAACAAACGACGAAAGAAGCGGTACAGGTGTAGGCCTAACTCTTGCTAAGGCAATAGTTCGGTTGCACGATGGTAAAATCTGGATAGAATCCAAAGAAGGTCAAGGTACTACCGTCAATGTCATGCTTAGTAAGAATTTATAAAGCCAGTTTATAGGCAATCATTCCACGCTTCTTCCAATGAGTCATTTTGATTCCGTGCTGTCATTTTTCAAGATTAAAGGCATTATCTACTAAATGCAGATCAAATCACAATATTTACCATTCTATTTGGCACTACGATAACCTTTTTAATTGTTTTTCCTTCTAGCCATTGTTGAACGAAATCTAATTCTAATGTTGTTTTCTCAATAGTAGATTTATCTAAATCAGCACCAAAACTTGCCATTCCCCGCTTTTTCCCATTTATACAAATCGGATATTCGATAGAATCTTCAACTAAGTATTGGTCATTGTGTTTTGGAAATTCTTGCAAATGCACAGATTCTTCATTACCTAAAAACTTCCAACATTCTTCTGTTATGAAAGGAGCAAATGGAGCTAAGGCTAATGTAAACTGAGTGACAATATGTTTGTTCTTACTTTTTAGCTTTCGCAGATCATTTATACAAATCATAAAGCTACTGACAGCAGTATTGAACGATAAGGATTGAATATCTGCATCGACTTTTTTAAGCATTGTGTGGAGTACTTTTAATTCTTCCTTACTAGGATCATCAACTGATAATTCATTTTCTGTGACAAGGTTCCAATATTTATTAATAAACTTATACACTCCATCTATGCCATTTGTGTCCCAAGGTTTGGATTGTTGTATTGGACCAAGAAACATCTCATACATTCTAAAACAATCAGAGCCATATCGTTCGATGACTTCATCGGGGTTAATCACATTAAATTTCGATTTTGACATTTTTCCTGTTTCGGAAAATGTCAGCAAGTGTGTTACATTGGTACCAGTGAATGATCCATTCTGATAAATACCATTGGCGCACTCAAAAATGGCATCTTTAAATTCTGGTCTCCACTCAATAAATTCATTAATGCTGTCTTCTGTTAGGTAAGAATCTTCTTTGCCATAGTCTTGAACAAATTCAATTTTTATTGGAATCTTGATGTAGAGAGCAGGGTCTAGGTCTTTCAATAATTTTGCACATTTGAATATTGCAATACCATCTCTTTTCTCTTTAAGTAAACCTATAAATTCAATTCCACCTTGAATCATTCCTTGGTTGACCAGCCGTTTGAATGGCTCATTACTAGGAACCATTCCTTTGTCAAAAAGAAATTTATGCCAGAATCTTGCATACATTAAATGCGCTACCGCATGTTCGGCACCACCAACATATAAATCCACATCTTGCCAATACTTAACAGCTTCAGGACTTGCAAACTCTTCTTCATTATTTGGGTCCATAAACCTTAAAAAATACCATGATGATCCTGCTACTGCTGGCATGACATCTGTCTCCCTGGTGAAACCATCTTGATTAACCCATTCAGTTACTCTTGATAATGGCGATTGACCTCCTTTGCCCGGGCTCAAGTCATCTGTATGTGGTAAAAGTAACGGCAATTCTTCTTTGGTCAGTGTAGTAACAATACCTTCACTATCGTATTTGACTGGGAATGGCTCGCCCCAATAACGCTGTCTACTAAAATTGGCATCGCGCAATTTGTAATTTATGCTGGCACGACCTAGACCTCTTTCTTCAATTACTTCACACATCTTTGTGATGGCGTCAGGGACTTCCATTCCATTAATGAAATCAGAGTTGATAATGATACCAAGCTTATCTGAAAGGCTTGCACCCGGATACTTTGTTTTATCAACTACATCGATAATTTCTAAACCAAATTTTGTCGCAAACTTATTGTCTCGATCGTCATCCGAAGGGACAGCCATTATAGCACCTGTGCCATAGTCTTTGAGAACATATTCTCCAATCCAAATCGGTATTTTTGTATCTGTAAACGGATTGATGGCATATGCACCAGTAAAAGCACCGGTCACTTCTTTGTCAGCCATTCGCTCCACTTCAGATTTTGACTTCACATAGTTAATGTAATCGCTGATGTCTTGCTGTTGCTCTGCCGTTGTAATGATGTCTACTAGCTCATGTTCAGGAGCCAGTACCATATAAGTTGCGCCAAAAATTGTATCCGGTCTTGTCGTAAACACCTCTATATCTCCTTCATGACCATCAATCTGAAAATGTACACTTGCACCTTCAGATCTTCCTATCCAATTTCGTTGGATTGTTTTTAATGAATCAGACCAATCAATATTATCAAGTTCATTCAACAAGCGTTCTGCATACGCAGTGATACGCAGATACCATTGAGTCATTGCTTTTTGCTCTACTGGATGTCCACCTCTTTCTGAAAGACCATCTTTAACTTGGTCATTGGCCAATACTGTTCCGAGTTCTTCACACCAGTTTACATAACCTACTTTTCTATAAGCTAATCTGTACTCCGTAAGTATATCCTCTTGTTCCTTTCTATTAAGACTTGACCACTCTTCGCTTGTAAATGTTTCTGGATAAGAATGTGCTGCTTGAACTAAAGAATTTCCATTTGCTGCAAATGATTCGACTAACTCTTGAATAGGTTTAGCTTTTTGCTCTTTTGTATCGTAATAATGATTGAATAATTCTGTGAAAATCCACTGAGTCCATTTATAGTACTTTGCATCACATGTAGCAAATTCTCGAGACCAATCAAAGGAGAGTCCAACACTGGACATCTGTTCTTTATAACGGACAGCATTCTGTTTTGAAGATTCTGCTGGGTGCATGTTGACCTGCTTGGCATATTCTTCTGCTGGCAAGCCAAAAGCATCCCATCCCATAGGGTGTAGTACGTTATACCCACTCATTCGCTTATGTCGTGTGAATATATCTGAAGCTATATAGCCGAGTGGATGCCCGACATGGAGTCCAGCACCAGAAGGATATGGAAACATGTCGAGGACATAGTATTTTGGTTTGTCGCTTTCATGAGTGACCCGATAGATGTTGTTGTCTTTCCAATACTGCTTCCAAAATGCTTCTACTTGAATTGAATTATAGTCCATGATCTAATTTGAAATAGGGCACAAAAGTAGAGAATGCAATGGTTAAATCAAATTACTGAGTGGTTAGAAAAAGAGAGTCTTAAAAATCAATATCCAAACCCAACGGTATACTGGGGTGAAACTACTCTTACGCACTTATAAAATGGTTATCTTTACAATGCCTATAAATGAGAAAGATATAATTAAATTTAGTCCTTATAACTTTATAATATGTACCCTATAAATGTCTTGTTCTTTTTAAATTTTCGGTTTTGGAATGTGATATTTTTTTGTATTGTATGGAATCTCGGGGCAAATGATCTTTATTCACAACCTGTGGACTATCAGGATTTAACACCTCAAGAGCAGGCGGATTTTTCCCGATGGCTAGGGTGGGTTTGGGGAGACGGTTTGCCTAATGATCTCAATAACTTAACAGGTATTAGATATACAGGACCTAATTCTTCTCAATTTGATAATAGATATAGGGAGCTTGTAGATAGATTGCTGGAAAGTCCACTTGGCTTAGTTCTAGAAGGAGGCAATAATCGGAGAAGAATTTTAGATCCTTGGGACTATTGGACAGACGCAATCCCAGGCGGAAATCCTAATGATCCTCAACTGTTAATCGATGCCGTTAAGAACCCAAACTTTTTAGCAGGTATCATCGACACTGAAGGTGGTAATTGTGGTTCCACAAACAATAATTATTATATAGATGATCATACCTTCTCTCCGTCACATCCCGACACAGATAGAGGCTGGGGATTATTGAATTTTGGTCCAAATCGAATGATTCAACTTTTTCATTTAATTGGTGGTGTCTATGGATTTGAAAAAACAAGGATGGAAGTAGGGGTTGATCAACCAAGATACTTGTATGGAGATGAAGTTGAAAGAAATACTGCCATTCTGATGGCCATTGATAGATTTAATGATACAAAGGCTCATAACATTGAGGCACTAATGAATGGTGAAACAGGAAGATCGTTACGAATCAGGATATACATTGATGAAGAGGATTGGGATACGTTTAGGAGTTATGGCTATTGGACTAACCCAAGTCGGTACCCCAATTGTAATAACAGTGTTGAAACTATAAATGGAAATTTACCTTTGACAAATTTGCCTTTAGCTGAAGCTACAAGTGATGATTGTGAGATAGTGGGGTTGGTAGATTTACAAGAGCCTAATGTTTTGTGGTATCTAAGCACATCAGGAGAAGGGATTGCTACATTGGTCACCACAAATGGTCGTGCAGAAATTGATATTCAATCTCCGGGTTCTGCACCTTGGAATGTAAGCCTTAGACATCAAGATGTGGCATTAGAACAAGGCAAAAGTTATCACATTTCCTTTGATGCCTATGCTGAACATGACAGAACTGTCACCATAATATTGAATAACAGTAGCTCAAGCATTGGTTACTTTTTTAGGACTCATCAAATTACTACTGTACCAACAAACTACACTCATGAGTTTACAATGAATGAACCCACTGATTTAGATGCTTTTATGAGGTTTAGTCTAGGGAATCAAATGTCCCATAAAGTTTTCTTTGAAAATATTCGGTTGGTAGAAGCAGATTGTGTTTGTCCCGAAGAACGAGTCTTTGTTAAAGACATGAATAATGCAGCTCAACATTTTGAAAGTAGTCAGTTTATTTTTGGCTCTAATTTGATTTCTGGTTCGTCTTCCATTGATTATGACGCCGGAGTCTTTGTTGAATTACAAAAAGGGTTTGAGGTAAGAAATGGCGCTATTTTCCATGCCTTTATAGATGGGTGCGGGGGGATTTGATTAAAGCTTTTAGGATTTATCTTCTTTAGTTCCATCTGCATGTAACGCAAATCTCCTTTTTCCCTTACCATGCACTTGCTCTCTTTCTGGCCAAGGCCAACCTCCGAACTCAGTGCGTCTATATTCTGCAAATGCTTCTTGTATCTCCGCTTGAGTATTCATGACAAATGGACCATGCTTGGCAACAGGTTCATTAATTGGCTTACCTTGTAAAAGCAACAAGTAACTGTCTTCCTCACCATTACGAATGACTGTGTCTAGATCGGAATTGACGTCTATTTTCTGGTCGTATTGCACTGTCTGATTATCAATAGTCAGTGTATTGCCTTTGTAGTAGTATAAACTTCTGTTTACTCCCGATGTTGCTGCTTTATCGATGGTTAATGAAGCACCAGCATTAATTTTTATGGTAAGAATGAGTACTCCATTTTCTGGATCACCAGCCCAAGAATCAGGGGGTGGAGTAGGACTTGAAGCTTCCTTGTAATTCCCGGTAATCACATCAATTGTGCTTGTTCTTCCTTCAATATCTGTATCAAATAACTTCGTGATATTTTCTTTCCAGAGCATTGTAAAGTGCGGGTCTACCATTTTACTTTTTGCTGGCAGATTTAGCCATACCTGAAAAATTTCTAATGGATTCGGTTTGTTCTGATTAATCAAAGGAAACATTTCTGAATGTTGTACACCTCTACCTGCTGTCATCCACTGCACATCGCCTTCACCAAATCTTCCTGCAGCTCCCAGGGAATCACTATGATCAACAAATCCTTTCTTATTTATAGTGATGGTCTCAAAGCCTCGATGTGGATGATAAGGAAATCCTGGAATGTGGCTACCATGATACATGCGAAATCCATCTTTCAACATAAAGTCTTGTCCAATTTGTCTTCCTTGAAGTTCTTCACTTGGCATTGCAAGTTCTTCTGTTCCAGCAGGATATTCATCTCTATGGTACGCACAAAATAGAAACGGATCTTGTGTTTCCCAAGGGAAGCCAAGTTTGGCTATAGATATGATTGTTGATGACATGAGTTGATTTATTTGTTTCTATAACGATATTAGTCCAAAGTTGTTTTTAGGGTGTA
>CAYVFU010000059.1:16200-31006 GCA_964450495.1 uncultured Saprospiraceae bacterium
ACCTCAGACAAGTGTTGATAAATAATACACTGCAAAGACTATTAGTAATACCATTCCCAAATAAGCTAATGAAAGTAAAAATTTACTTGGCTTATGTGAATCAGGGATGCTTTGACTTTGGACTGCTTTCAGATTAATGTATGCAATGAATGGACTATAAATAAATGACAGTATGGTTACAAATTGTAAGAGCTGCAACATACTTGTTGCCGAAAAATAAAACAAACAAAAGCTTCCAATCCCCAGTCCGATGAGGATGATGTGGTACAATCTTTTTAAAAAATTATTTTGGATTTCGTTGTTTTCTATTTCTCCGAATCTTAAAATGCGAACACCTCTCACTAGGCATCTTGGAAAAGCGTCAAGTACGGTGATTAATGTGCCATAGATGGTGCCAATTGCAGCAATGGCAATAATAAAGTAAGACCACTCTCCAACATTTGACACAAATATTTTTAGTAATTTATTTGAGAATACGGTTGCGTTTCCGTCCAGAATATTACCCGTTCCGTAAACAGTGTAGGCACCAATTGTCATAAACATAATAGCAAGCACAGTAGTGAAAATATAGCCAAGATTAAAGTCAAATAAACTCTCCCTTAAATTGGGAGTATAGTTCGTTGCTTTTGCCTTTTCAATGGTCCAGATACTGCTCATTGTAGAAGCTTCCATACCTGATGGCATCCATCCAAGCAGGCTGATCAATAAAGTCAGACCAGCACCTTCTAAAATTGGTCTTACTGTGATTGAGGGATCTGGTGATGTTTTTCCTTTTATTATGACTGCAATAAATGCAATACACAGACAAAGCAAAAGAATTATTGAAATGATTTTAATGAGTCTGTCTAATCCTTTGTAGCCACCAAATAATAATAGTAATACAGAACAACCAAGTATCAGACCAGCAAGGATTTGGACAGAAATGTTGGTGATACCAAGCATGGTAGACAATAAACCTGCTGTCACTGCCGCAATGGCCCCAGTAATGGCAAACATATTTAGCGAAATGATGCACATAAACACTACCAATACCCAAGTGCCTTGATCTTTGTAGCCTTTCAATAAACTGTTTCCAGTCGCGCTTGCATATCGAGGACCAAATTCAAAGAATGGATATTTTAGTAGTAATGCGGCCAAAATTATCCACAAATAAATCATGCCATGGTGGGCTCCTGCCCGAGTAGACAACACCAAATGAGAGGTGCCAATTGCTGTGCTCGCAAAAAGTAAGCCTGGTCCAATGACTTTTATTAAAGAGCTATTATTTGACTTGCTGTTTAACATGTGATAATATGAAGATAATCTGTATCAAAGATTATTCTTCAAAATAGTGAAGAATCTCCAAACATCCTCATAGCTATTATACATAGGTGCTGGTGCGACTCGGATAACATTTGGTTCGCGCCAGTCAACAATCACACCCTCTTCCGTGATGTTTTTAAATAAATCCTTATTGGCATTTTGCACAAATAATGATAATTGTGCACCACGTTCTTCTTTATCAGCTGGTGTTATGATGTTTACCATATCCTCTCCAAGCGTAAGAATTAATTTTTCTAAATAACCAGTCAATGAAATAGACTTTTGCCTTAAGTTCTTTATTCCTGCTTGTTTAAAGAGTTTAAGTGAATTCCACACAGGCACCATAGACATGACAGGCGGACAACTCAATTGCCAAGCTTCTACGCCAGAGATTGGATCAAAATTATCTCTCATCTGAAACCGAGTTTCCTTATTGTGTCCCCACCATCCTTCAAACCTCGGAATGTTTTTATTATCAAAATGCTTTTCATTTATAAAAACGCCTCCTAAACTACCAGGACCTCCATTGAGGTATTTATAGGTACACCACACAGCAAAATCACAACCACTGTCATGCAATTGTAAGTCCATATTCCCAGCTGCATGTGCACAATCAAAACCGACCATACAACCTTTAGCATGTCCCCATTCCGTGATTTTACTTATGGGTAGAAATTGACCTGTGTAGTAATTTGTATTGCCAAAAAGAATTAGTGCAACCTCATCTCCTTCTTGCTCAATGATTGCTTTGATGTCTTCATGTCTCAATAAAGTTTCACTATCTCTAGGCTTGATTTCGATTAAAGCATCTGCTGGATCAAATCCATGAAAACGTATTTGTGATTCTGCTGCAAAGCGATCTGATGGAAAGGCATCTGACTCAATTAGTATTTTATACCTGTGCTTAGTTGGGCGATAAAAGGAGACAAGCATGAGATGGAGATTCACCGTCAGAGTGTTCATAACCACCACTTCATTCTGCTTGGCACCAACTATGTCAGACATTGCTTCCGTAAGGTATTCATGGTAAGGAACCCAAGGGTTTTTTCCATGAAAATGTCCTTCTACTCCGAGGTCTTGCCATGATTGCAATTCCTGATGAAGTGCCTCTTTGGTTGACTTAGCTTGTAGTCCTAGTGAATTGCCACACAGATAAATATGTTCTTCCCCATTCGCTTGTTTGGGGATATGAAATAACTCTCGAAAGGATCGCAAATAATCTTGTGCGTCTTTACGAATAGCATGATCGCGAGAAATATCAAGCAACATTGATTCCATAATGATTTAAATGATGAACTGTGAATATATATAAAGGATAGTAATTCTACATCGTTTGTGTAATTTGCTTACGATTTAATGAAAATAGAATTTTAGAATGATATATTTCTAGATGAATGTATTGATTGCGTTTGACAAATTTAAAGGCTCATTAAGTGCTGCAGAGGTATGTCGAGCCATAGCTTCTGGTATTCAGCAGGTTGATCATTTGATTCGCGTAGTAGAGACACCGATTGCAGATGGCGGCGATGGTACTCTAAATATTTTAAAAACGGATCAACATTTTAAAGTACAGCGCTTTGACACAATTGATCCACTTGGGAGAGCGATTAATGCGGTTTATTTGAGCAATGGATATACAGCCTTTATTGAATTAGCAGAAGCATCGGGAATCCAACATTTGGTAAGCAGTGAATTAAATATTTTGCATGCAACAACTGTTGGTACTGGTAAGTTGATTTTTGAAGCGATTCAATCTGGTCATAGAGAAATAGTGTTGTCAATAGGGGGGAGTTGTACCAATGATTTGGGCATAGGTATTTTAGATGCATTGGGTTTTCAATTTCTTGATAAAAGCAAAGAGAGACTCGATCCAATTGGTGCAAACCTTTTGGAAATTGCTGACATTATAACACCAGAATCTTTATCACCTTTAAGGTGGACAATTTTATGTGATGTAGAAAATTTACTTTACGGAAGTAATGGAGCCGCTGTTGTATATGGACCTCAAAAAGGTGCTACACCATCAGATATTAATTATTTGGAGAAGGCTTCAAAACACTTTTCAAGTTTGGTGAAGAATAAATTTGATAAGGACATTTCTACACTAAAAGGTGGAGGTGCAGCTGGTGGTATAGCTGCTGGTCTTTTTGGGCTTTTAGACAATGTTGTTATTGAGAATGGATTTGATTATGTCGCTGAAAAGCTCGAATTAAAATCGAAAATTGAACAAGCAGATTTTGTCATCACAGGAGAAGGTAAATTTGATACTCAATCTTTGCAAGGTAAAGTTGTTGGTAAGATGATAGAGCTGTGTCAAGAGTTGAATACACCGGTAAGTGTTGTTGCTGGGGCTGTTGAATTGTCAGATGTAGAGAGGAAAAAATTAGGCATCAAGGAATGTTATGCATTGTTTGAAATGGCAGGATCTTTGGAAGATTCCATGAAGAATGCTTCGAAGTATTTGAAGGAGCTTGGCTATATCCTTGCTAAGCAAATGTCCTTGTAGGCCTCCCTGCTCCACGCTTTAGTGGCTTTTATTTTTTTCCAAAAGCCATCTCGTTTTTGCTCAGACTACAAACCTGCAATGGCATGCTAAAGAATAACCTTCGGTACTTCTTGCCCCAAATGCACCGCTCCACCAGTTCGATAGTTGCTTCTATTTACCATGCCATGCTGCGTGACTACATGACAATCTCTCATCAGTTCTTCTAATTTGCCAGATTGCCAGATGGCCGAACCACCCGCTAATTGATAACATTCTTTGACAATATCAGAAGCTTTTTCTGTACAATATGCCGAAGCCAAACGAATGTCAGCTTTCGAACGTGTGTTGTGACTGCCGCTTAAAATTTGGTCTTCTATTTTTTTGATGGATTGATCAAGATATAATTTAGTTGCTTGCAAGCTCGCATTTAGCCTACCAAAGTGTTCTTGAAAATTTGAGCGTAAGCATAAAGGCTTTCCTTGCCCAAAAGGCTTTTTAACTTGCGCTAATTCTTGCAATTCTTTTACAGCCCTAGTAGCAAAACCAACAGATACTGAAGCTACAGATACTGATAAGGCACCTAGGAATGAAAACTGATACAAAGGAGAATTATGTCTTGCTTCTTCTACTGGGAATACAGTCCATCTGTCATTTGGTATACGACAATTCTCAGCTATGTAATCCACACTATTCGTTCCTTTCAGACCAAGTACATGCCAATTGTCTAGCAGTTCAATCTCTTCAGGCGTAAAGAATACGACTGCTGCACCTTTTGTTTTTTCACCGTCTTTTAAAAATACACCACCGACGATGTGTGAACAATGAGAAATTCCTGAGCCCCAAGACCAATGCCCACTTACAAGTAAATGCTCATTTTCAATGGTTGCCGCACCAGACGGTCCTGCAAATCCACCGACCATTGCCACAGGACTTTGAAATAAAGTATCTGCCATTTCTTCAGAGATAAATCCAGTGATTAATGACGAACAATTGGTTACTGCTGTTATCCATGCAAGTGACCCATTATATTCCGCCATAGATGAAATAATGTTACTAACCTTCGAAACAGGAGTTTCTGAACCACCGCATGATTTTATTGCCCACATCTTAACCAAGCCCGCGGATTTAATTTTATCGATTATGTCCGCTGGTGTGTTGCGCAATTTTTCAATTTCTTGTTTTCTTAATTCTGCCTCTTTTGCAATAGATACAGCTTGATTTAGTAATGACATGATACTAATTTACGAAAGGAATGTCTTCTTTTTTTATTCTGTAATGTAGTAACTTTTCATTATCATTTGGTAAGCTTATATTGCCAATCATCACAAGTCCAAGTTTCTTTAATAGTTTTTGAGAAGCAATATTGTCTTTAGTTGTTATTGCATCAATAATTTGGACGTCGAACGCCTCCCTAGCTACTTGTATTAATTTAGATGCAGCTTCATAAGCATAGCCTTGTCCTTCATACTCAGGTAAAAAGGCAAAACCAATATCTATTGCTTCAAATCCTTCTCTGTCGTATAATCCACAAGTTCCTAATTTTTCTAGATCTGATTTTCTGATCACAGTGTAATTTGAATAACCAAGTCTTTTCTGTTGAGGCATCATTTTCTCTTTGATGTATTCTGAGGCATTGTGTTCTGAACGAATCTTTCGATCTCCAATATACTTTAGCCATTTGGGCATATTCATGAGTTGATATATGAATAATGCATCAGTAGTGGTTGTTGGTCGAAGTAAAAGTCTTTCTGTCTCAATCAGATTGTTCATACGCTATCCTATTAACTTCAACAATAGTGAGATTTGTCCAAAGTGATAATAGCTGTGTTCAATTAATCCTTCAATGTTTCTTTCGTATGTACCATATTCAGTTTTGACAAATGCTTCAGTCAGTTGGCTCTCCGGTAACTCTGAGATTTTAATAATTATGTTTTTTGAATTAGAAAGAAATGAGTCAGTCAGCTCTTGCCAGTCCTCTTCTGAAGTAACAGCATGCATATCAAAGCTGTATTTATCTCTGATCTCAAGATTGCCACCATTGAAAACATTGAGGATTCCACCTAAATAGTAGTTGATGTGAAATGTTAATTCAGCTATGGAATTGTGGTCACCGATTTTTTTAGAAGCCTGTTTCCAATCTGTTTTTTTTAGTTGTTCTTGTATGTTGGTATTAGCAATCCATTTTCCGTCAAGGAGAACTTCTTTTAACCTATTTGCTAGTACATTACTTTTAGTCATTATAGCTTAAATTTAAAGTTCAGTATTACACTATTGTTGTGAGGGCATGAACTAAATGGATAAAGGGTATTGATTCTAGAAGATAAGAAACATTTTTCTTTCCAAATTTATTGAACTAATCAAAAAGGTCGTATTATCGGTAAATTAAAATTGGTTGACCAATTATCAGTTGTCCAATTTGTTCATTTATACAAAAGTTCTTATGCCTGAAGCCGCAGAATCAACATCCATTATTAAAAAAAATAATTACAGCAATACTAGCTTTTGGTCCTGGTATTTTTGCTATCGGATATACTATTGGGACAGGGAGTGTAACATCTATGATTGTATCTGGTAGTCAATATGGAATGCAGCTCATGTGGGTGTTGTTAGTCAGTTGTTTTTTCTCTGGAGTATTAATTTTTGTTTATGGTCACTACGCGTTGATATCTGGTGAAACGGCATTGTATGGTTTTCGCAAGCACATCAAAGGTGGTAAGTGGTTGGCTATTCTTATTATCATTGGAATCACCTTTGGTCAATGGAACTCTCTGATGGGTATTCTAGGTATTTCCTCTAATATTATTTATGAATTACTTGCGCTTCGGTTTCCGAGTTTGGTTGGTCATCAATATGGAATTGTACTTGGGATTGCTATTCTAATCGTCTCTATTTTTTATTCAATCATGTTGGTTGGCAAATACACGTTCTTTGAAAAGTTGCTTGTCATTTTTGTTTCAATCATGGGATTATCATTTGTCATTTCATTATTTATTGTTCATCCGTTGCCGATTGATGTTGTGAAAGGATTGATACCTTCTATTCCTGATGTTCCAGGGGGTAAAATGATGGTTGCAGCATTTGTAGGTACGACAATGGCTGCGGCTACATTTCTTTCAAGGCCCCTTTTTGTGAAGGGCAAAGGGTGGACCGATAAGGATCTTGTACATCAGCGGAATGATGCGGTTGTTGCAGCAACTTTAGTGTTTATTATTAGTGGTTCTATAATGGCTGTGTCTTATGGTGCGCTAAATGGTCAAAATAATGCCATCACCAATGTGCTAGATATGGCTGGTACATTGGAGCCAATTGCTGGAAAGTTTGCCGTGACCATTTTCTTTTTCGGGACGTTGAGCGCAGGTTTATCTTCTATATTTCCATGTGCGTTGATTGCTCCTTTATTGTTGGCTGATTATCAATCCGGGACATTAGATACTACGTCTAAACAGTTTAGAATTATCACGTTCATTGCGTGTCTGGTCGCTTTGATTGTACCTGTTTTTGGAGCTAATCCCATTCAAGTGCAGATATTGACTCAGGTGTTTAATGTCTTTGTATTGCCAGCGGTAATTATTGGAATTTTATTGATCCTTAGAAAGAGCGATGTGATGAAAGGGTATAAAGCACCACTTTGGGTTCAGCTCAGTTTGTATGCGGCCCTCCTTTTTTCTTGTATTATTTCTTATAATGGAATTCTAGCAGTTCTTGAATATTTTAATTAAAGGGATTAGTCGTAATATTCAAGTTTTCTTTTCCTGACGGTCAGTGGCGTGTCACCATTTATACTCCATCTTTCTATCCATCGCTTATCCACATCAAGATCTAAAATTCGGAATTCTTCATTTAAGATTATTTCTTCTCCATCATCCCTCACTGTTACTTGTATTTCATTGCCGTTTTGGTCATAGCCAAATGCCATTGTCCTGTTTATTTTGCCTGTAGCATGTTTGATGTAATGTTTGACAAGCTGACCATTTTCATTGTAATCATATTCGTCAATACGCAATAAGTCATTTGTTGCTGCTTCATGCGCGTATCTGCTTTTTACTTTGCCATTTTCCATTTCATAAATGTAAAAGCTGAGTAAACTGTCATTGGCATCGTAATAATTTGATTTTTTCAACACATCATTGTCATAAATGTATGCCTCACGATGGAGTGTGTTGTCCTTTTGACGGATCAAATGTTTAAGCTTGTTGCCTTGTTCATCATATACATAACTCTCAGCAAATGTGAGATTACCTTGTATGTATTCACCATTGGATTCTATCATGTCATAGACTTCAATGCTTTCTGTTTTGATTCTTTTTGTTGGACCAGAATTCGCACAACTAGTCATGATTAGAGTACTGGTCACAAAGCAAAGTAAAAGTAAAAAGAATGTGTATGATTGAGTGGTTTTTCTGAACTCCATTATTCGTAATATAGTAGACTTCAAACTTACAAGGATATGTTTAAAAATGGAATGATAGTATTGAATATAATTTGTCCTAGTTTCATTTAATGGAATATTATCGGGACAGTCAATGTTATAATTAGAGAGCTTAGGAAATTAGAAAAGAAGTTAGACTTGTGGTTTTAGCTATGTAATTTTAAATGCTCGAAGACCCTTTTGTGAATTGGTACATCTACTGAATTATATAATGAATCCATCCAAGCCCGAAATAAATTCAACAGACTTCTCCAACATCCATGAGGGTTTATTCCCTTTTTGATGAAAGCCCAAATGTCCACCATACTTACAGGGGTATAGGTAGACATGTTGACTTTGCTCAGCTTCTTTATAAGGAATTGCTTCAATTGATAAGAAAGGATCATCGACTGAAGTGATAATTAGACTCGGGTGTGTGATTGCTGGAATGAATTGCTTACTCGAACATTGAGTGTAATAATCTACTGCACCTTTAAAGCCGTGAATAGGGGCTGTAAATAAATCATCAAAAAGAAATAGATTTTTTGCCTTATATAATTCGTTGACATTAATTAAGTCTGGGAATTGAATTGCTTTTTGTTTTAACTTATCGACAAGACTGATGATGAACCTTCTTTCGTAAAACCAATTTTGCTTTTTCATTATTTGATAACAACAGGCTTCAAGGGCAGTCGGTGGAGATACTGATACACAAGCACGAACATTTTCTGGTAGTACAAATACTTGTTCGCCCAAATACTTTAGACACATATTCCCACCTAGACTAAAGCCAATTAAATCGACCGTTTTATAATTTTTTCCTATTTGTTGGACTACAATGTGGATGTCATCGCTTGACCCGCTGTGATAGACTCGAGGCAGTAAATTCATCTCTCCACTACAGCCTCGATAGTTTACAGCTGCAATATCGTATCCTAATTCTGTAAAGGTATTTGCAAATTTTTTTATATAGGAGGAATCAGAACTACCCTCAAGGCCGTGACAAAGGATTATTAATTTTTTACTATCGGTATTAATTAGATCTATATCTAAGAAATCACCATCGGCCGTTGTAACTCTTTTTCTAGTATAAGTAGCAGAAACTTGACGCCTTGCGAAATGGGCGTACACACTATTAAAGTGTCCAGATGTAAATGGAAATCTAGCTTTGTATTCGGTATGGCTGAGTATGGGCATCTTATCTTACATCTATGCCTAGACGCTTACAAAGATCCATTAATCGATCAGGATAGTCAGTAATGATACCATCTACACCGATTGCAATTTGTTGTTTCATGTCATCCACTTCGTTTACCGTCCATGGGATTAACTGCATGTTTTTCTTTTTGCAATAGTCGACAACTTCTTGATCAATTAACTTAAAATAAGGACTATAGACATCTGGCGTGAAACCTAGTGCATCTATATTTTCGTGAATTGGTTTTTCATTTTCTATTAAATAAACCAATCGGATATTATCAGTTTGTTTTTTAGTTTCAATCAGTGACTGGATGTCAAAGGACTGGATAAATGTTCTGTCTGCTATGCCAAGGGAATTAACAACTTCTACTACCAGTTGAGCAAATTCAGAAGCTTCTGGATGGAAGGTATTGTCAAAGTTAGGTTTTCTCTTTATTTCTATATTGTACAAAGGTTTTTTGACACCCAGTTGTGTGACATAGGCTTCAACTTCTATAACCATATCTCTAAATGATGGCTTATGAACAGACATTTTTTGTTGTATAGGAAAACGTTCATGTGGTCTATTCCCTACGTCATAGGTTTTGATTTGATTGTAGCTCAGTTGGTACATATTGTGCGAGTGTTCAGTATCTTTAGTGATTTCCACACCATCTGGAGTAGTTGCAATCTCATGTGAGAAAAATGGCTCATGGGAGATAATGACTTCTTTATCCTTAGAAATGACTAAATCCAATTCCAATGTCGTTACTCCTAAATCAATTGCCTTTTTAAAAGCTGGGATCGTATTTTCAGGCAATAAACCTCGGCAGCCTCTGTGTCCTTGTACATCTAATGTTCGGTTATTAGCCATAGTTGTTGATTTTATAAGTCCTTGGGTAGAACATGATATCAAAAAAATGAAAGAAAAGAATGCCATGTATTTCATGATTGTAAATATACATAGCAAAAGTGCTAATCAGAAGGAGTTTGCTAAGAATGGATGCAGAAGAAGTTGGTCTGTTAAAAGTAACCACTGAAAAATCGTTCAACTCTTTTTCAGTGGCTACCAATTTTCTTTCGTTTTGTATTAAAATAGGATGCCAGCGGAAATTGTCAATGCGTCAAAGCCGCCAATAGTGAATTTCGGTTGTGCATAAACAATAAATGATTCAATAGGGATGGTGAAGTTGGCTCCGAGATTTATTCCAATTTCATTACCACTTCCGAATACTGTACCAACCCGAGCAAATTGAAGCCCTGCAATAGGATCTAATTCAATGCTCTCTGCGATAACAGCCAATCGATAGTGTGCATCTATGTCAATGGCCCATTGTGTGAACCCATCTCGGAAGTAATAAGTAAATGTACCAGCTCCGTCGATAGGTTGTCCAGTCCTCTCTTCCAAGTCAAGTAAAACTTTACCTTGGACTCCAATCGCATCAACGTCTAATAAAGATAATCCTGCGCCAAATCTCAATTGGCCAAAAGAGATGGTAGTCAATACCAATAATGTAAATAAAGTAAGCGTGTAGCGTTTCATTGTTAAAATTTTTCAAATGGTTAATGAGGGACAAATTAGTTGGTTAAAACTACTTGACAAAGACATCAGATGGGTTAATTCGCAAAATCACCATTAAAGGGGATGTTGCTAAAGACCAATTATATCATCTGACAATATTTTTTCAGAAACTATATTTGGTAAATGGTCAGTTGCCTTGTACTTATCCATTGCTTTCGTATATTACTGACAAATTAAATGACGAATAATGACACCATTTGTAGCAGAAGTATTAGGTAGCATGATTTTGATCCTTCTTGGCTGTGGCGTATGTGCCAATGTCAATTTGAAAGACACATTAGGTAACAATGGCGGATGGCTATTGATAAATTTTGCGTGGGGTCTAGCGGTATTTTGTGGTGTTATTGTTGCTGGTCCGGTTAGTGGGGCGCATCTTAACCCTGCTGTGACAGTGGGATTAGCAGTCACTGGTAAATTTCCATGGGCTGATGTTGGGCCATACATTATTGCCCAATGTATTGGAGGTGTACTGGGTATTTTACTCTTATGGATTTCATATTTTGATCATTTTAAACGGACGACAGATTTGGATGCTAAATTGGGTACCTTTTCCACAGGCCCTGCAATTTCAAATCCTATCATAAACTTTGCGGCTGAAGCTATAGCGACCTTCATGCTGGTCTTCATTATCTTGTATATAGCAGGTCCGACATTTTCTTCAAGTGGAATGGGAGATGTCAATATAGGCTTAGGGTCTGTAGGTGCATTACCAGTCGCATTACTTGTTGTAGTTATTGGAATGGCGCTGGGTGGTACTACAGGGTATTCTATAAATCCTATGAGAGACTTTATACCTAGAGTGATGCATACTATGCTCCCAATAGGGGAGAAACGAGATAGTAATTGGGGCTATAGTTGGGTGCCGACGATTGGACCATTTACGGGTGGTGCAGTCGCAGGTCTATTATTTACAATGCTTTAAGGGTTTGATGAGGTAGGTGTTAAGAGCAAGCAGTTAAGTGCATGTTTGGCCTTGCCCGTAAAATGTTGAAAAAGATTCTAAAGACTTGTTGTACATAATAAAGTATGCAAAATGCATTTTTAAATAAAAACATTTCAAACATTAGTTCATCACTGCCAGAACCTGATTACGCTTTACTACAATGTATAATAGGGGTAATATTATCCAAGAGAATATTCCCTTTTCTTTTAAACCAGCCGTCTTTGTAGAAGGCTTCAAATAGCAGATATCTGTAGTCCTTCTCTGCTGTAAATTTTATAGTGAATTGTTTCCATTCTTCATCTTCAATCATTGGGGATTCAAAAATGAGCTGTTGATCACCACATTTTTTATTCGCAGTATAGATTCGAAGTTTTATAGGTTCGTTATAGCCTGAGTAGCTGTTTGAATGTGCTAAGTCAATGTTGAACTGATAACAATATCCTTCTTGCATGGTCTCACTCACACGCTGGCCTATGGACTCAAAAGTGCCATTTTCGCGTGTAATCATACCCACATATGTTTCTCCTTCGACTGCTTCTTCGTACACGCCCCAATAGCCAGGTAAGATATCTGGTGTGGTGTATTCTTCGCATTCAAACCATCCCATTGGGGTCGTCGCATCTGAAGGAGTGTCTTCAAAGGAAGGGTTATTTAAAAATATTTGACCTAATACTGGCTGTATTGCCAAATAAGAAATCAGGATTATGAAATATTTTATATGATAAAATGTTATATATGTGGTATTATTCATCCGTATGAAAAGACATTTATACAAAAACAGTTTTTGGACAGGTTTAAGTATTGTTATTGCATTATTTATGACTGGTTTGTACGGGATAATCTTGATTCATTCCGGTCGTGTCAGTCAACAATTAAAGCAACAGTTAAATGTGGTGGTAGAGTTCTCGAAAACTTATACGGATTTAGATAAATCTCACTTGTTTGATGAATTGGATAATCATGAGTCTGTTTTAGCGGGGAGTTTGAACTTTTACACTGCAGAAGATGCCAAAGTCCTAATGTCTGGCGACTTATCCACGGACTACTTTTCTAATTTGGAAGAGAATCCTTTCCATGATATGGTTACGTTCAACCTCAAACACGATCAATATGAAGCTGCCAAATTGAAGATACTCAAGCAACACCTTCTTTCAAGGTCATACGTGACAGATGTTGTATTCCAAGAAGAACAATCAGCATTTATCGAACAGAATCTTAAAAAGTTGTCTTTTTTGCCTTTTGTCATTGCTCTTTTAATGACGTTGATGAGCATTGCATTGATTTACAATACTGTAAGGCTCAACTTACAATCGGACGAAGCTAGAATACGTACTATGAAGTTAGTGGGCGCAAAACATGACTTTATTCAACAACCATATACGAAATCTGCATTAAGGTTAGGTATGATTAGCGCTGTTGTCGCTATACTTCTTTTACTTGTGTTTGTACAGTTGATGAAAGTAGGTCTTGGAGATGCAGCCTCTTTCATACACTACCCATATATACTGGTGATTGGGTTTGTTTTGCTGGTTATAGGGAGCATAATTCCGTATACGGCAACAAAGTCTTTGTTATCCAATTATCTACAAAAGCTGAGACTTGACTTATAATGGATATATTTGTCCTCGAATACTATTCAAAATTTGTAAATCGTTTGATATTAGTAATCAATTGATATGAGCAAAAAGAAAAAACGAAGTAAATCGAAGTTAGTTGCTACAGATAGGAAAACGACTAAATCAAAAGTAGTTGTTACTAAAAAAGACCAGCTTCAGCCTACAAAGTCAAGGGCCAAAACAGCCATAAAACAAGAGTATGGAGAAGTACCTTTGTTATACGGTAAGCGTAATTTCATCTTTATCTTAGGAGGTATTGCTTTGATAGCCCTCGGCATGTTGCTAATGGCAGGAGGAAGTATGCCAAGTCCTGATGTTTGGGACGAATCCATTATCTACGGATTCCGTAGAATCACTTTGGCGCCTATATCCATCTTATTGGGATTAGCAGTCGTACTCTATTCTATTTTTGCACCTGCTAACAACAATGTCTGAATTAGTAGAAGCTATTATCTTAGGAATAGTCCAAGGACTCACAGAATTTTTACCAGTCAGTAGTAGCGGCCATCTCGAAATTGGGAATTATATTTTTGGAACAGAAAGAAGCGCAGACGAGGATCTACTGTTTATCGTGACTCTGCATGCAGCGACAGCTTTAAGTACCATCTTTGTATTTAGACAAGACATTTTTGAGATATTAAAAGGTGTTTTTCAACCAAGCTTTAATGACTCAAAACGATTTGCTATTGCCGTAATTATATCAATGATTCCTGCAGCAATAGTCGGGCTGTTTTTTGATGATTTTATAGCACAATTTTTTAATCAAAATTTACTACTCATTGGCTTTATGTTGTTAGTAACGGCAGCCTTGCTGTTATTTGCAGATCGTGCGAAAAATACAAATCGATCTGTAGGCTTTATGGATGCCATCATTGTCGGTCTAGCTCAGGCTGTCGCAACATTGCCTGGCATATCAAGATCAGGTGCTACGATAGCGACATCTGTGCTATTAGGTATCGATAGAGCCAAGGCAGCACGATTTTCCTTTTTAATGGTTGTGCCACTGATTTTTGGTAAAATGGCGAAAGATATACTTGATGGTACTTTTACAAATAATACACAAGCGCTACCATTAATTGGAGGATTTATCGCCGCATTAATAACTGGATATTTTGCTTGTACCTGGATGATCGCTTTAGTCAAAAAAAGTAAGTTGAGCTATTTCAGTTGGTATTGTTTGGTCGTAGGGCTTATTGCTATTGGCGCATACTATTTTAAGTGATTTGTGGAATGCTTAGCTCTATGTCAACAAGAATAAAATTGATTTCTATCCAATTGTGTTGTTTTGTAA
>CAYVFU010000060.1:0-29171 GCA_964450495.1 uncultured Saprospiraceae bacterium
TAGTCAGACTTTAGTATCTGACTAATTTTGTTTTATGACGTCCTAGTATTTATTCTACAGCACGTGCCAACCAATTTTTCATCCATCTGATCTCATTGTAGGACATGGCAAATGGACTCTGTTGCTTAATTTCATTAGAACCTAATTCCAATTTGTCGTGTAAAAAAGATTGCAATTTTTGGATTCGATCTTTGTCCATGATCTCATCAATATCAACATCTCCTTGTTTGATTAGTTTTGAAAAATGAGATTCTATTGTGCCAACAGACATGTCTCTTTTGTCAGCAATTTGTTGAGGAGTCAAGCCATCCTTATGTAGTTTTAATGTGATTGTGTAGGTCTCTCCGACAACTCGTTTTACTTTTTGTTTTGGAACAAATGCGATTCGCTTAAATAATTTTTCCTGCAATTGGATTTTATCTCCTCTGTACGTAATTGAATTTAAACGATCCATTTTATCCCAACAAGAATTGTGCAATTCGTTGCAAATTTGAAAATATTGTCTACTTTTTGGTTTGTCTTTCCACTTTGATATGTGCCCTTCAATTTTAGTGATCAACAAATTGTAAATACTCTCCCTAAAGTAGTCAACTGCTTTTTGAAGACGGCTAACTATTTGTTCGTCATTGTCTTCATTTGCAGAAAACAGTTGATTCAATTGGTCTTGAAAGCGTTTAGAAATATCATGTAGATGGTCCAACTGTTTGAAAAATTCTGCTGAAAATATAACAGCATCAGCTTTAGAGGCGATATCATTTTCATTAAGAAAGTCTTCCCAAGTACTTGCATAAGCAGTCAGCTTGTTAAAAGAAAAATGTTTTACCAGTTGCTGATTATTAAATAACTCCTTTTCTTTTTCTAAGACAAGTGTTAAGTCATTGTTGTTCTCCAGGGTAGTGTGGTATGCGGTTATTCTTGGGTCAGCAATGCAATTTTGCTTACTTATTTTACTAGATAAAAATAGTCCATCAAGACTTTTACATCTGCTCAAAGCGACATACAATTGCCCAGCCGCAAAGGTCTTTTCTAAATCCACAATCACTTTCTCAAATGTTAAGCCTTGACTTTTGTGGACCGTCACTGCCCACGCAAGCCTCAAAGGGTATTGTTCGAAAGTGCCGCAGACTTCTTTTTCTACCTCCTTGGTTTTAGGATCGATGTGGTATTTTATTTTTTCCCATGACATCCGTCCCAGTTCGATTATACCATCCTCTTCTGGAATTTTTATTGTTAAGATGTCATCTTGTTTTGATTTTATGATTCCAATCTTTCCATTGTAAAATGCACCTTCAGGATCATTGCGAATAAACATAACTCGAGCTCCAATTTTAAAGTGCATTTCCTTTGGAGTAGGGTAGATCTTTTCTGAAAAGTCTCCAGTGACTATTGCATTCAGGGAGACCGATGGTGTAGATAATTCGTGGAGTTTATTGAGGTTAATTCTGTCTGCATTTCGATTATGGGTCGTTAATTCTATAACATCATCTTTAGCTGAGTGTAGATTTAAGCGATTATTTAATTGAATTAGCTGCTGATCACTTATGCTACCCATCCGTACAGCATTTAAGATAGAAATAAAGCCTTCATCTTGCTGTCGGTAGACCTTCTTCAGTTCAATGGTTATTGCTGATAGAGCTTGCCACGAATGTGAGTCAAAGAAAAAGGGACTTTTGTAAAACTTGGAAAGTACTTGCCAGTCCTTCTCTTTTGTGACTGGTGCCAATTGAAATAAATCACCAATGACAAGCAATTGCAAACCTCCAAATGGCAATTGGTTTTTTCGTATTCTCCTCAGTGTGAAATCAATAGCATCCAGTATATCCGCTCTGACCATACTGATTTCATCAATGATCAATATCTCCATCTCAATCATCAACTGACGCCTTTCTTGTTTCAGTCGTTGACTCTTCGCCAATATGGATCTGTTGGTGACTGATTCGTCTGGGTAGAATTCGTGATTGGGAACAAAGCAACTTGGAGGTAATTGAAAAAAGGAATGAATCGTTACTCCTCCTGCATTGATGGCGGCTACACCAGTAGGTGCAACTATAATTGATTTGCGTAATAATTTTTCGCGGATATGCTTGAGGAATGTTGTTTTCCCCGTACCTGCTTTTCCGGTAAGGAATAGTGATTTATTCGTATGCAGAATAAACTCTTCTGCCAGATGCCATTCATCAGTTTTCATAAATAGTATAAAGTTGTAAACCTAAGGTATATATTCTTTCTCAAATGAATATTAGAATTGAATTTATTTATTCGCATAAGCTAAACCTGTCCCTGCCTATGTTCTCTTCGATTTTTAACTAAGTGCAGCAAAGCTAATTTCAAAAAAGTTTAAAAATATTTTCATATTGCTAAAAATTGTAATATGTTTGAGGCATCCTAAAACTAAATTCCCAAAACCTAACCTCGAGACTAAGACAAATCCAAGTTGTCTGAATAGAGCCCAGGAAACCGATTTTAATTTCCTAAAGCAAGTTTGGCAACAACAAAAACAGTAGACTCATTTTTCTATAATGATGGTAACATTATTATGGGCCTAAAACCATGAGAGAGTTAATAGAGCTATTTATTCATTAAAGAAATAGACTATGCACTCCCAAGACCGCATTTTCAATGGGCATGCCATATCCACTGCTCATCTAAAACCTTTTTGCATCCAAGTATTGCTTGTGGCATTTGCGTTTTTATTTTCATGGCAGACGTATGCTCAATGCCCTCCCGATAACCTAATAATCGCTGATTTAAATCATTCATTATCTCCAGATAACTGTGAGAGTGTATTGACTGTCGACGATGTGAAAGGTAATAATGATATCGATGCTTGCGATTGTGAAGTCACCATATTGGATGAGCACGATAATGAGTTGCCACCGATGTTTGATTTCGATGATATAGATCAGACCTTTAGATACCAATTGTGCTGTGATGGTGTTTGCGGTTGGGCAAACATCACTGTTGAATACAAAGGTAATGCGCAATTTTTGTGTCCAGATGATAATACAATTGTAGAAAGTTCCTGCATTGAGATGGATGAGGTGATACCTCCCGTTGCAGAATCTCAATGTGTTGATCCAGGTGTAATTCTGATTAGTGAAATTGTGAACAACGTTAACTGTGCTGATAATGTACAACGTCAATTAATACGTACTTACCAAATTACTGGTCCACAAGGACCGATCCAGCAATTTTGTACGCAGACTATAAATATTGTTTCCGCTGATTTATCTAATCTTGAATTTCCAGAAAAAGCAGTCATTAATTGCGATCAAGAGCCGACTACGGACTTGACAGGTGCACCTGTTTTTACAGCAATGATAAATGGAGAAGAAGTAGAATTCGAATTGACGCCAGAAAGTCTTCCACTAAATTGCTCTGTATTTGTCAGTTTCGAAGACACAGAGTTTGCGATAGAATGCGGTACTCAGATAACAAGAATGTGGACAGTTGGTCAATGGTCTTGCGATGTGGATACGGTGCAAACGTTCCCACAAGTAATTACTGTGACAGATATAAACCCACCGACAATAGTATGTCCTCCAGCGATAACAGCAACGACGACTACAGATGATTGTAAAGCTGTTATTAATTTGCCTGCTGCACAGATAAGTGATGATTGTTCAGATGATTTGACGGTATCTATTTCTCCTGGTAACTTGAATACGAATGGTGGTTTCGCTGTATTAGATACTGGTTCGTACCAAGTTGTATACTCAGTCTCAGATTGTGCTAACACAACTAGGTGTACGGTTGATCTAGAGGTCCTTGATATGACACCACCGGTGGCGATATGTGAAACAGACATTACAATCGGTTATGCAGGTGACGGAAATACTTTTTTAGAAGCATATAAAATAGATGCTGGCTCTTTTGATGATTGTGGGAATGTTAAGTTTGGGATAGCCAGAATGATAGAAGGCTTGGATATCCCAGACCATACGTTTGAAGATAGAATAGAAATTTTGTGTGAAGATATTGGTATGCCTTTCTTAGCAATTCTAGAATTGACTGATAGCGAAGGCAATGTTAGTTATTGTATGGTTGAAGTGACTGTGACTAATAAGCTCATACCGACATTAATGTGTCCCGCGCCTGATACAGTTGATTGTGATTTTGTTTTTGATGAAAATAATTTAAGTGCCTTTTTTAATGAGCCTGTAATAGGCAATACTCAGTGTCTTGGCGGGTTTACTACTCAAGATGTCCTATTACGTGGCGGACGTAATGATTGTGGTATAGGCTCAGTCCGAAGAAGATTAAGGTTATTTGATTCGGGCGGTGTTCAAGTCGCTGAATGTTTTACAAGAGTTGTATTTGAAGCGCCAGAGCCATTTGTATTTGTTCCTCCAACAGGAATTTGTACGCCTGATAATATTTGTACGAATATGAATAATGTGTGTGGTGCACAACCAGTGTGTTCTGTAGAGGAAGCTCAAGCTTTTCAGTTTGAACCTACATTGATTCAAGAAAGATGTCAGCTTCTGGGTATCAGTACCGAATTAATAGAAACAACAGCAAATCCTATCATATGTGAGATTACATCTAATCCAATAAACAGTTGTCAACAATTTATCCGAAGATTTACTGTAATAGATTGGTGTACTGATGATGGACCTGGTTCTAAAGCAGACCCTTTTGTATTTGAACAAGTAATTAATATTAGAGAAGCAATTCCGCCTAATGTTGCCGCAGCAACAGAGTTAGAATTCTGTGTTCCACTTAATGATTGTGATTCATTATTTGTAGAAATACCTGCTCCTACTGTACTGAGTGATAATTGTGGTGAAGATGTTTCCATTGAGTTTGCTGTATTCGATAATGCTAGTCCTGCAGATACTCTGCTAAGTATGGAGAGTGCTATGCTATCTGGTAATTTTGATGTAGGCAGCTATTCTATAAATTGGGTTTATACAGATGCTTGCGGAAATATTACACGTAGAACGCAAGTATTCGATGTGAAAAATTGTAAAGCTCCAGCAATTACTTGTATAGCAGGTCTTGCGTTGCCAATAATTCCAGGTGATAATCTTGCTACTTTAGAAATAAAACAAGTATTGGTCTTTGCAGGAAATTCTTGTGGAGATGATACGGATGTTACAGTTTCATTTGATGATACAAATTTGGTAGAGACAATAACTTTATCCTGTGATGATATTGATGTCGTTGATGGAGAGCCTGTTAGCGTAAATATTTTTGCAACAGACTCTGACGGCAATCAATCAAAGTGTACAACATTGATTTCGTTAAGTGATAATGGCTTATGCCCTGATAATAATTTTACAAGTGGTAATAACGAGATGCGAGTCTCTGTTTCAGGTAATGTCATTACTCCGATAAATACAAACATTAATGGAGCTGAAGTTGCACTTGTTGGTTCGTCCAATACCATTTCCACATCAACTGAAGACGGCAACTACATGTTTGGAGATATGCCGACAGGTGCTTCATATGTTGTCCGTCCAAGTTTTGATGGTGATGTATTAAATGGAATATCCATTATTGATATGATTTTAATTCAGCAACATATTTTAAATATCAATCCAATTACAAACCCATACCTTTTACTAGCTGCTGATGTAAATGGAAGTGGTGATGTGTCTATTGCAGATGTGATTTTATTGCAGAGAGTATCGCTTCGACTTACAGATCTACCATCTAATGTTCCCAATTGGAAGTTTGTCAATGCCGATGTCGAATTTTTTGATATGACTAATCCATTCAGTACTGTGTTTTCTTCAGAAAAAGTAATTGAGAATTTGCAGGGTGATGAAGTATATAATTTTATTGGAATAAAGGCCGGAGATGTTAATGGCAATGTTCTAATGGAAACTGAAAATAGAAGTAATGCAAGTGTACATTTAAAAGTTGAAAATACGTCTTTTGACGAAGGCAAAATGATCGTCCCTTTTAATGTTAGTGAAACGCTGTCTTCTGTAAAGGGTATTTCCATAGAGATGAATACTTCTGATCTGAACGTTTTGGATTTACTTTCTTCTGAATTAAAAGATGGCACATTTTCAATGGACGTCACCGCTGGGAAGCTTAAGTTTATTTCAGTAAATGAAGATGATTTATATATCAATGCAGATGTGCCATTATTCGAATTGGTTTTTGAAGGAAATTCTTATACCACACTTAAAGAAGTATTGAAAGATACTAAAGTCGTTGTGGTTACAGAGGCCAATGGAGAATTAATTGAACAAAATATAGAAGTTAAGTTGGAGGCAGAAATAGGACAGGAGTTTATTAATGTAATTCCTAATCCTTGGAAAGATATGACAACAATTGAAATTAGTGCTAATGAAAAAGCTTTAGGGTCTCTATTTATTACTGACCTAAGTGGAAATGTTGTTCATCGTAATACTATCCCATTAATCAAAGGAACCAATACCTTAGAATTATCTTCCGAGATAATTCACATACCTGGCGTGTATTTTATACACGTGAATACACCTACATCAAGACAGAGCGTGAAAATGATTAAGCTGGAATGATAATGGATTTTCCCAAATGTCGATGATAATAGATATTAGAGAGCCAGTGATGGCTCTCTTTTTTTTTGCGCCCTTGTAGTCATCCCTGCCTCAAGGCCCCACTAGGGAGTCCCCGCCTGCAGCTACATGTTTTCGTCCTTGGAGGCGTCCTGCCTCAAGGTATTTTAGCTTCTTGATGTAACCATATGACATATTTCTTCGTTATACACCTGTGAAATTACTTTTCTATTGTATTGCTTTCTTCGCAAGCAGCCAGAGTTTACTTGCTCAACTCTCTGGCAGAGTTACCGATGCAACTGGAGAAGCACTTTCTTATGTCAATATTTACATTGAAGGCACTTCTAGAGGTACAACATCTAATATTGATGGCTACTATAAGTTAGATGTTGAAACTGGCCCTTCAACCATCATTTTCCAATACATTGGTTTTGAAACAATTGTTGAAGAGATTAACAATCAGGGTGAGCCTATGGTAATCGATGTAGTCTTACAAGATCAAGTCTATTCTTTAGATCAAGTGGTCATTGTCGCTGATGCAGAAGATCCGGCATACGCGATTATTCGTAAAGCACGCGACAGACGCGAGGCTTATCGAAAAATGTTTGATAATTACAGTTGTGATGTCTACATGAAAGGGTTCAACAAGGTCACAGACGCACCAGAGAAGATTATGGGAGTTGACGTAGGTGATATGGATGGCTTAATAGATTCTACTCGGCAAGGGATTGTATACCTATCTGAGTCTGTATCAAAATTGTATGTTAAAGGGAAAAAGGAAAAAGAAGTCATGTATTCTTCCAAAATTAGTGGCGATCCGCAAGGCTATAGTTTTAATAGTGCAAGTGAAATTGACTTTAATTTTTATAACAATACAGTTGAGCTAAATCGAGCACTTGTTTCTCCTATTGCAAATAATTGCCTGTCTCACTATAATTACGAACTTGCTGGTACGTATTATGAGAATGACCAATTGATAAATAATATTAAAGTCATTCCAAAAAATAAATATGGTAATGTTGTTTTTGGTAATATTTTCATAGTTGAAGATCAGTGGAATCTAAAGAGCATTAAATTACAAGCAACAAAAGAAGCGACACAAGTACCATTCATTGATTCACTGATTATTCAACAAGAATATCACCAGTTGTCAGACGAGCGATGGGTCCCATTGTCAACTGTGCTATCGTTTGACCTTGGAGCATTTGGTTTTGAATTGATGGGGAATTTTGCAGCTGTTTATTCTAATTTCGATTTTACAGGAATAGATGATGCTACTTTTACAAATGAGGTATTTAATGTACTAGAAGGATCCAATGAGCGTAACGATACGTATTGGGATACTTTGCGACCAATACCCTTAACAACTGAAGAGGCGATTGATTATTTTGATAAAGACAGTATTAGGATTGTCAAAGAAAGTCCAGCTTATCTTGATTCAATTGATCGTGAAGCGAATAGATTTAATTTTTCACATTTATTTTCAAATTATCAATATCAAAACTCGCAGTCTATAACTACGCTGACAATCAACAACCCTGTTTTTAATACCAGACTAAATACCATTCAGGGATGGAATTCAACAGCAGGTATTGGATGGCAAAAAAGATATACAAAAAATGCCACCCATTATCTGAGTGTAGATGCTGATATTAATTACGGATTTTCAGAAAAAAAGTGGAGACCATTTTTATCTGCCGAATTCAAAGACAGACGTTTTCACGATGAAACAATCCGATTTGAAATAGGTAAAGAATTAACTCAGTTTAATAAGCTAGAGCCAATATCGGATTTATTAAATTCCATATATACACTAATTTTTAAAGAGAACTACTTAAAGGCCTATGACAACGCTTTTCTTTCTTTGAGTTATTCTAGAAATTTACACCCATCTGTTTTTTTTAGAGGTTCTGCTGGGTATGAATCTCGTAATCCATTATTAAATAATTATAAGTTAGATAATGAATCTTATACGTCTAATGATCCATTATTTCCAGACAATGATTTGCCATCATTTGAATCGCACGATGCATTATTGATTAGATTATTTTTGAGGTTAAGATTTGGAAGAGAAGTGTGGCGATATCCTGATCAAGTATTTCTGTCTTCTTCTAAATGGCCAACTATTGATTTATTTTATAAAGGGGGATTTAAAGACGTACGGTATCACTTATTTTCTGCAACCATTCAAGATCGAATTCCAATTGGTATAATTGGTCAAACAAGAGTCTACGGTCAAGCTGCTACATTTTTAGGAGATAGACCAGAATTTGTTATAGATTTTCTGCATGTCATGGGTAATCAGACCTTTTTGGCAAATAGTTTTACCATTAATCAATATTACTTGTTGCCTTATTATACGCACAGTGCGGATAAATACTCCATACAATTTCATCTGCAACATCAATGGCAAGGTTTTTTAATGAGTAAAATTCCTCTATTGAAGCAAACTCAATTTCAATTTGTCTCTGGCTATAAATTTTTAGCAACTAATGATCGCGGCAATTACCATGAAGTACATGCTGGCATAGAAAATCTCGGCATTGGGATAGCGCGAATATTTAGAGTCGATGCCGTATGGGCAATTAACCAAGACATTGAATCTGGAGATCGGTCTTCTTTTGGTGTTGTATTAAGTTTGGGTGTGGATTTTTAAAAATTTGAATCCAAGATTTTACTTTTCGATTTATTTCTTTATTTATTGAATAGTATTAGCTGAGTACTTCAATCAGCTGCTCCATCATTCCTGCAGCTTCAGGATGAGCACTTGTAGACAGTAATGACAAGGTATCAAATTCCCCACCATACACAGACATCGGCGCAGATTTATTAGCACCATTATCTAAAAGCATCTGAATTAAATCAGCTAAATTTCTAGGAACTTGCTGTCTCCAAAATTCAACACCATTATTTCCACAATAGTGAAGTAAAGTAGCCCTGTGACCATAATTACTCCTTGATGACAACAAAGAGTTGTCTTTTAAAATGGCTTTTTCTACTGATTCATAATCACCACAAAGAAGATGATTAATTGTTGTTTCAAATTCAATTTCGTATTTAATGTCAAATGCTAGTAATTCATCCCATCCCTTAAATCCATACTCGTATGCAATTGTGTTTTTAGAATCTTCTTCTGAGAATTCTTGTAATTTTAATTGCTCCACAGATTTGCCAATAAAATCAGGATTGTAATTGTTCATTTCAATAAAAACGCAGTCTTCTTTTGCCAAGATACCCTCATAGTGTTTTAAGGCAATTGCCTCAAGATGATTTTTAATTACAGGGTAGGTGTTATATGACCACAACAGATCACCATAGAACTCTTTTATTCGTTTGACAACATTAGGAACATAAACCGAAATAGACATTGATAAATTAATCCAATGTTTTTAATTCATTCAGAATAGCCTTTAAGGAAGCACCTGCATCACCAAATAACATATTGGTATTGTCTTTAAAGAATAATGGATTTTGAATGCCGGCATACCCTGGTTTCATAGATCGCTTGAATACAATGACCTTTTTAGCTCTCCATACTTCGAGTACAGGCATGCCATAAATGGAACTTGACGGATCGTCTAAAGCAGATGGATTGACAACATCATTGGCTCCAACCACAAGGACTATATCTGTGTCACCTAGATTGCCGTTACAGTCATCTAGGTCAAGTAGCTTGTCATAATCAATGTCCACTTCTGCCAACAAAACATTCATATGTCCTGGCATACGACCAGCGACAGGATGAATCCCGTACAAGACTTCAATGCCTTTTTTAGTCAATACTTCATCTAATTCTTTGGCTTGTTTTTGTGCTTGAGCGACTGCCATCCCATAGCCAGGAACCATAATGACTTTTTCTGCATAATTCAAAAGTATAGCGACATCTATGGCTTGAGTAGCTTGGACAGTACCTTGGTCTTGCCCTGCCGCTCCAGCTGCTGCTGCACCAGTCGCAGTAAATCCACCAACCAGTACATTCATCAATGATCGATTCATTGCTCGACACATTAAGACTGTCAAAATAGTCCCTGACGCACCAACCAAGATTCCACCAAGAATCATTATCTGATTATTGTATAGATACCCAGCGGTTGCTGCAGAAATACCAGTGACACTATTTAGCAAAGAAATAACAACGGGCATATCAGCACCGCCTATAGGTGCAACAAAAGAGAAGCCATATATTAAACTCACCACTGTAGCTATGATCAAACTTGTCATTGAAGGATTAAACATAGCATGGCCAATCGTAGCAATCGTTGCTATTAACAAGACGATGTTTACAAATTGGTGCTTGGGAAGTGTAACATGTTTATCCTTGATTTTACCATCCAATTTTAAATAAGCTAGCAAACTTCCTGAAAAAGAAATCGCTCCCACTAAAAGGGTAAATAGAATAGTCAATGAAGTGAGGCTTGCTGAGAACTGTCCACCCTTTTGCAAGTTCATATATTCGACAAATGCAAGCAGCATTGCTGATCCTCCACCAAGGCCATTAAAAATGGATACCAATTGCGGCATAGAAGTCATCTGTACTTTGGAAGCACTAATCCATCCAATAATGCTACCAATGATTAGTGCAGCAATTATCCAAATAAAATTATCTGGACTATTGTCTAATGGATAGAGTAGGGAAGCGACAATGGCTATTCCCATACCTAACGCTGCTCGCAAATTTCCTCCCCGTGCTGTTTTAGGATCACTTAAGCCTCGCAGTCCTAGAATGAAAAGCACGGCACCTACTAAATATGCTAATTGAAAGTATACGGTCATTGCTTTGGTTTTTTCTTGAACATTGCAAGCATACGATTAGTGACAGCAAAGCCACCAACGATATTGATCATCGCCATTATCATCGCAATGGCTCCTATGATTAAAGAAAATGTGTCAGTGGGATCTGCCATTCTTAAAAAGAAAATAGAACCAACTAAAACAATACCACTTATAGCATTTGCACCTGACATTAATGGTGTATGCAATACCGAGGGTACTTTTGAGATTAACTCAAAGCCTAGGAAAATGGCAAAAATCAGTAGATAGATGGAGAGCATATTCCCATCCAAGAATTGTGTAATTGAATCCATTATGCAGATGTTTCGTGTGTGTAAATTCTCGATTTGGCAATAATTTCATTTTCCAAATCTATCTGTACAGAATCTTCTTTAAAAAATTGCTGTGTATAATTATAGATATTATTAGACAACAGAGCTGAGGCATCGATAATGGCTTTATTCTCCAAATGAGAATCTCCTATAATTTGTATACCATTGTAATCGACAGTCGTTTCTCCTTCTGTTAATGCGCAATTGCCTCCTGTAGATGCAGCTAGATCTATGATGACAGAACCGTATTTCATCTTGTCAACCATGTCTTTTGTCACTAATGTTGGCGCTGGTCTACCTCTGAGTTGAGCAGTTGTGATAACCACATCAGCATTGGCCACCCGCTCTGCTATTTTTTCGGATTGCTTCCGCTTGTACTCTTCAGTTTGTTCGACAGCATAACCACCAGCTTCTTTGTCATCAGTAGACCCTTCTACTTCAATGAATTTCGCTCCAAGTCCTTCCACTTCTTCTTTAACAGCTTTACGTACATCAAAAGCTTCTACTTTGGCACCAAGTCGCTTCGCTGTAGCAATAGCTTGTAAACCTGCCACTCCAGCACCCAGTACTAGCACGGTTGCGGGCTTTACTGTCCCAGCTGCGGTCATCAACATTGGAAAGTAGCGAGGTAGTTTTTGAGCCGCTGTCAATACAGCTTTATATCCTGCGATAGAAGCCATAGAAGAGAGTACATCCATTGACTGAGCAAGCGTTGTGCGCGGAATCATATCCATACTAAAGGCATGGATCTTATGACCATTGAGTGTACCCACTTTATTGTCAGAGTTGAATGGCGCGTAAAATGATACTAAGACAGCATCTGATTTTAATTTTGCCAATTCAGAAGAATCTAATGGGTCTGAAGAATAAACAATATCAGACGAGGACAAAATCTCATCTCGAGTTTTATCTGACACCCTATCCAATGATTCTAAGTCTAATTGGAGTTCTTTGCCAAGACCTGTTTGAATCAGCATGTTCACTCCTAGCTTTGCAAATTTTTTAGCGGAAGTGGCGCTGATAGGGCATCTTGGATCTGTAGATTTTAAAAATCCTATTTCCATACACAGTCAAAATTTAAGTAGTGCTTATACTCTAAAATATTATATAAATACGTAAAAAGAGCAAGATGAAGATACGAATGTGAAAGTGTAAATGTAAACCATAAAACCGAAAAAAGAAGCTATGAGTTAATATTTGTGCTTACCTCTAGTCCATCCCGCTTTACCCAAAAGAGTATTGCCATCTTCTGCAGCTGGTTCTTCTAATTGAGTCCCCATGCTATCGTTCCATCGATTGAGATACCCAAAAAGAGCGATCACACCTAAAATTTCTACAATCTCGCCTGAGTCCCAGTTTGCACGCATGCGTTCTGAAATGTCATCATCAACTCCATTAGGGACAGTCGAAGCTGCGATAGCAAGATCAAATGCTGCTCGTTCTCCTTCTGAAAACAAGTCACTGGTTTTGTAATCCCAGATGTTAGCCAATCTATCTTGTTCTGAGCCATATCGATCTGCAGCTCTTATGGCATGAGCTTCACAATACCGACAACCAGCAGTCATACTTGATAGGTATGCAATTTCTCTTTTAAACGAACTCGTCACTCTGCCTTTGTTTTCCATGACAGCCTGATTCATCTCCAAAAAGGCATTTGCAATTCTTGGTCTATGCATCATGGTAAATATACTGTTGGGTGTAAAACCTAGTGTTTCGTCGTAAAATGCAGCAGCTTCAGAAGCTTCTTTGGTCGCGTTTCTATCTAATGGGTTTACTAGTGGTTGCTTCATTATTAATTATTTACTAAGCGCAATATAGTAAACAATAATGGCAAGAAGTAGAGAGAGTGTTTGCCTTAGTTTTCCAAGAGATGCGTTAAGTAAACTGCTGATTAATAATCTCGCTGAAAGACAATATCCAGAATATGATACTTAAACCGAAAGCCTCCTTTCTTATTGGTTTATTGTTTAGAGATTAATCTTAAGCAAGATCAGGTAATCAAATATGTAACGGCCGATTATCAGTAGCAGCTAGTGCGGCTTCTTTAATGGCCTCAGTATACGTAGGATGCGGGTGACAAATGCGAGAAATATCTTCAGCAGTGGCCCTGAATTCCATTAAAGCGACGGCTTCCATAATCATATCCGCAGCTCTAGCTCCTGTGATATGGACACCAAGTACTTCATCCGTATCCTTGTGCGCAACTATTTTGACCAAACCTTCTACGTCCATACTGGCTCTAGCACGACCTAAAGCCTTAAATGGGAACTTACCTACTTTTACAGGAATCCCTTGTTCTTTTGCTTGTTCTTGAGTGATGCCTACAGCGGCAACTTCTGGCCAAGTGTAAACTACACCAGGAATCAAATTGTAATCGATGTGTGGTTTTTGTCCTGCAATTAACTCTGCAACATAGACGCCTTCGTCCTCTGCTTTGTGGGCGAGCATGGCTCCTCTTATCACATCACCAATGGCATATATGTTTGCTACAGAAGTTTGTAAATGTTCGTCTACTTCAATTCGCCCTCGGTCATCTGTTTTGATGCCAACATTCTCTAGTCCAAGATTATCTGTGTATGGTCTTCGCCCAATAGATATCAAGCAATAGTCAGCTTTAATTTCCAATTCTTCTTCTGTTCCCTTTTTCTGAGCTTTTACAACGACAGATGTTTTGGCTCCTTGGACATCAGTTACCTTGTGTCGAGTATGGAATTTCACGCCCATGTTTTTCATTGTCTTCTGTAACGCTCGAGTACAGTCTTTATCCATACCGACCAATATGCGATCCATGAATTCAACGACTTCTACTTCTGTACCTAGTCTAGCAAAGACAGAGCCTAATTCTAATCCAATTACACCTCCACCGATCACCACCATCCGTTTTGGTAGTTTGTCAATATTAAGTGCTTCGGTAGACGTTATTACTCTATTCTTATCATAGTTAAATGCAGCTGGTGTGGTCGGCTTTGATCCGGTAGCTATAATGATTTTTTTGGTTTCAATAGTGGAAGCTTTACCATCTTTTCCTTTGACTTCTATTTGAGTCGGAGATTGTATAGTTCCATGTCCGTGGTGTACTTCTATTTTATTCTTTTTCATCAAATAGGCAATGCCACTGACATTTTGCTCAATCACATCAGACTTTCGATTGATCATCTGCTTTAGATTCAACTTTATTGACCCGACATCAATCCCATGTTCCTTAAAGGTATGAGTAGCATTGTAGTAATGCTCTGAAGAATCAAGCAATGCTTTTGAAGGAATGCATCCAACATTCAGACATGTACCACCAAGGGTATTGTATTTCTCAATAATAGCGGTCTTCATTCCCAGCTGTGCACATCTTATAGCAGCAACATATCCTCCTGGACCAGAACCTATAACAACAACATCGTAACTCATAATCTTTGTATTGGAGTACAAAAGTAAATAGAATTGTGTTTCTAAATCTAAAAATTATGGTGAAATGAGAAAATCTAGAAGATTGATGACTTTACTTTTATTGTACGACTATGCATTATTCGAAAAAGTGACTGAGTCAGCTACAGATATTACTTATATCGAAGAGGAATGCCTTAATTGTGAAGCTATAAAAAACGCATGATAATAATAAAGTACGTTGAGATTAGTTATTCCGCCTATTAGAATAAAGATGATGATTGGCTTTTTCTAATCCCAATCATCATCTTTATCTATAGGTTTTTTCTTTTGACTTGGTCTAGGTTTATCACTTTTCTGTTGCTGATCACCTTGTCTATTTCTCTGATTTTTATTTGGGCGATTTTGATTTGAAGATTTTCTATTATCGGTATTGCCTCCTTTATTTTTATCAGAAGGGTTGTTGTTAGATCTGTTGTTTGGTTTATTATTGGACTTATTGTTTGATTTATTATTGGGATTGTTACCAGATTTATTATTCGACTTATTATTGGATTTATTGCTAGACTTTCCAGAAGGCTTTTTGTCGGACCTTCCAGTATTTCCTCTATTGCCACCTTTTCCTTGAGGCTTACGATTTTTATTTTTATTGTTTCTTCGTTTCTTTTTCTTTTTAAGTGCAGGTAATTCTATCTGTCCAGTGACATCTGCAAAGTTGATTTCTTCACTGACTTCTTCAAAAATTGGTTCAGCTAATAAGTCTTCAGGATATTCCTTGCGCTTATTCATTGCTTTTATCTCAGCCGCTCTGTCTTTTGGTATGGCGACCATTGGACCTCTCATTTTAGGATCAGTATAGGCATAATACATGATGCCTTTGAAAATATCCATCTTGATTAAATGAGCTTCGCCTTTTTCTGTCTTTAAGTAATCTGCCTTTTTAGGGAATGTAGACAATGCCTCCATATATGTGTCCAATTCATAATTAAGACAACACTTTAGACGACCACATTGACCTGAAAGCTTGGTTTGGTTTATGGCGATATTTTGATATCGGGCTGCAGCAGTACTTACTGACCTGAAGTCGGACAACCAAGTGGAACAACAGAGTTCTCTTCCACAAGAACCTATACCTCCGATACGAGCAGATTCTTGTCTTGAACCTATCTGTCTCATTTCGATTTTTACCCTAAACTCCTTAGCATAGTTTCTTACTAGTTCTCTGAAATCAACACGACCTTCTGCCGTATAAAAGAAAGTGACCTTGCGCTTGTCTCCTTGATATTCTATATCACCAATCTTCATATTGAGATCTAGTGTATTAACGATAGCTCTCGACCTTACAAGGATTTCTTTCTCTTGATTTCTAGCATCGTTAAGCTTTTCGATATCGCGATCATTTGCTTTTCGGATAACTCTTCTGAATATTCTATCTTTTGGAATTTTCTTCTTTTTGGTTTGTAGTCTTACCAACTCACCTGAAAGGCTGATTTTACCAATATCATAGCCGCTCCCAGTGTCCACCACAACAAAGTCTCCCGTATCGTAAGTACTATTCTCTATTTTGAAGAAATCCTTTCTTGCTCCTTTTTTAAAACTGACTTCTACTATGTTATATGAGGTCGGATCGTGAATGTCGAGGTTAGACAACCAATCGAACGTATTTTTTTTGTTGCATCCGCCTGTTAAACAGTGTCCATTATTTCCGCAACCGGATGGAGTACCGTCTTTATTATTGCTGCATGTAGCACATCCCATGTCTTCAAACTCTTTGTGAGATAAGCACCTTTCGGCTATCTCTATATTATAGAAACTTCTTTTCGACGGATAATTTTACCTATTTGTAGGCTATCCGCCATCATCAGTATTCTCACATTGGCATTTCTCTGAATCGAATAAATAGACTCACTGATGATTTCTGCAATTTCTTCTGCTTTGTCGATGGAAAGGACAGAAGACAAGCCTTTCAATTTTTTTAACTCATCATTTTGGAGGGATACATGATCTTCTCCTATATACTTTAATCTAATAAACTCTCGTAAGATAAATAAAGTATACGAAAGTACCTGTTTTTGAACCTCTTTTGGGAATGAACTGAATTTTTCTGTCCAACTTAGTAGGTTAAGGGAATTTTGTTGATAACAGATTCGTAACCAATTAATTACAAGCTCCGATAAATCCTGATTATTTCCCGATATTAATGCTTGGGCATCTATAAAATTACCTTCGGTCAACAAACTGATTTGTCTGGCTTCATCAACATCAATATCTGCTCTTTTTTGAAGGGCATTTACCATATCAGCCTCAGAAATTGGAGGCAGTTTGAAGATTTGAAACCTAGAAATAATAGTCTTTAGCAATACCTCTTCTTGACCGGTAACAAAGATCAAAACGGTATCCTCTGGAGGTTCTTCGATTAATTTTAACAACCGATTTGACTCTTTTCCTAACAGTTCGGGCAACCACAAAACCAATATCTTTTTACCTCCACCAAAAGATTTGAGAGATAACTTCTTAATAATCTCATTACACTCTGTTACATTTATATCTCCTTGTTTTTCAGAGGCTTGTATATGATTTAGCCAATCCGAATAAGTAAAATAGGGGTCGTCAAGAACGATTTTTCTCCATTGTTGAATGAAATCGTCCGAGAATGTCACATCTCTCTTTTTAGAAGGATGTTTGACCACAGGAAAGCTGAAATGCAAATCGGGGTGTATGAGCTGTGACGTTTTTTGACAATTTGGGCATTCTCCACATCGTTTGCCATTTTCTCTCTTTAGACAAAGTAAATATTGAGCAAATTCGACTGCAATTGCAAGGCCACCTCTACCGCTGTCACCTGAGAACATTAACGCATGGGGTACTTTATCACTTGCGTCTAGACTGACCAGTTGATTTATGATCTTTTTTTGCCCAATTACATTCTCAAACATGGTGCAAGATAATAATGTATGATGAACTCATTCACAGGATATAAGACGTTTTTTTCTCAATGGTTTTAATTCTGCCCTCATTGAAAGAATCTGTCTCATAAAATTAGCAATTGTAGCATCTTAAACTTATTTCTAAACAACATATTAAAAAATTTATTTGCGTAAAATGCTGTGCTATAATTATATATGTATTACGTAAAACATTTACATATAAAAGTCTGATTATGAGTGATTAAGGCAAGGTTTTTGATAATTAAAGGCTATGAGCCTGAGAATGCGAAGATTTTAACCAAATCCAGACTCATGAATCGAATCAGCTCAATATCTCTCAAAATGCAGGCAAGCTATTTGGCCTACCTATGTTCGTTAGGTTACATTGTGTTAATTACACTGATGCTCACTGTGAATGTTCAGGCATCAAGCTCATACCAAAACCAAATGGTTCCATCCATGGAAGTCACCGTCTACATGAATGGGGAAGAAAATCCATCATCGTTTGGTAAAGGAGAACAGGCAAGGGCTGGAGTTTCCATTGTCAATACTGGAAGTACGATTCTTCAAATGGTAAACATTACAGACTCTCAAATTGCTGGAGCAGATCTGCGTATTCAAGAAATTACTGGTGATAGTAATCAGAATGGACTTATCGACCCACTAGAATCATGGACAGTGTACTATATGACAACCATACAGGCCTCAGCTACACACCTAATCACTGTTTCTGCAAATCCTGTGGACGAAAACAGAGAATCAATACCTGGTCTAGATACAATCACAGCAAATGATTCAATTGAAGTCTTGGTCTTATCTGCTGATATTCAATTGATTAAAGGTATAGTTGGAGCTGAGTCACAAACGATATACGAGGTCTTAAGAGGAGAATCTGTCGAGTTTGAATATTTTATAAAGAACACAGGAAGTACAGATTTAGCATCGATTACATTAATTGATAATCCTCATGGCAACATCTTAATTCAAGGTAATCTGGAAAATGGTACTTTTTTAGGTGGTGATGAAGACACGGATGGCATTCTAGATCAATCAGAAACGTGGCAGTTTACATTAATCGTAGAAAATTATCAAGAAGATATCACAAGTATTGGTGTAGTAAATGCAAATCCAGTTTTGGTGAATGGCAGTGATATTGATGGATTGGAAAACCCAACAGATAGTGATATTACGACAGTAGTTGTAGTAGAATCAGCTACCGTGGAAGGCTTTGTATTGGAAGATCAAGACGGTGATGATGCAGGTGATGCTGGTTTAGCTGGTATTGCTGTATATATAGTAGATGCGTCGAATAATGAGCAAGAAAGTTTTACAGCACAGGACGGTAAGTTTTCCTTTACTGGTGTTGCTGAGGGACCTTATGCATTAACCATTGGTGGATTCGATAGTTATATTCCTGTAACTGATTCTGATGGAACAAATCCTATCCTGATTCAAAATACCATTTCTTCTGGCGAAGTTGACGATTCTAACTTCTTTGTGCTCAGTCGAATGAGTCAGACTGTATCGGGTTTCGTAATGGCAGATGTCGATGGTGATGACATAGGTGATTTTGGAATGGGAAATGTCACGATAACTGTAGAAATAGATGACAATACATTATCAACAACGACTGATGAGACAGGATTATATCAATTTGAAATTCCTATTGGTAAATTCGAAATAAGAGAAGAAGACCCAGAAGGTTACGCATCAATCAAAGATGCCCAAGGAAAGAATAACAATAAAATAAAAGGTGAGGTTGCTTTTAATGAAAACATTACAGATTTAAATTTTGTAGATGCAAAATTTGCTCAAGTTGCTGGTCGTGTCATGGCTGACATGGACGAAAATGGATCTGAAGATCAACCTCTCGCAAATGCGATTATATATTTGATTGATAGAGATGATGATCGGCAAACTGTAACAACCAATGAAGATGGAAGTTTTTGGTTTGAAGTGGCACCAGGCCCATTTACCATTATAGAAAAAGATCCAGCAGGGTTTCGTTCATTAAGTGATGTGGATGGTGCTAATGATAATGTAATCACAGGCCGTGCTCTTCCAGACCAATTGTGTGATAATAAGAATTTCTTTGATGCGTTTTTGTTTGCTGATTGTATTTTTGATCCGCCGACAATCACGATTGTTGATAATGTTTGTGAGCCAGTGACTTCAGGTTCTATTAGCTTGGATGGTGATTGTGCACCTCTTGCGACAACAGAATTTTCAACAGATAATGGAAATACTTGGTCGACAACAGTCCCAACGTATGACCCAGTCAATAGTGTTTCATTTTTGGCAAGATGTGTCGAGAATGATCCTGCTTGTATTAATGAAGGGTTCGATTTTGAATCACTAGACGGAAGTGATGATCCTGTAACGGACATAACCAATGCGGGGCTTACTGCCAATGGAATCACATTGACATCACTCACTGTTGTCAATAATGGTACTGCCCAGCAAGATGATTTCGAAATAAATGATAGCCATGTTGCAGGTACATTCGGACCTCAATTTGGAGTCACTATGGGAGATGGTGTCGCTAATAATCAAACGGCAACTTATACTTTCTCTGCGCCAATTTCTGATTTCTGTGTACAAATAAACGATCTAGATCAAAATGATGCTGTCATCGTCAATGGTTCTTTAGGCGGTGGTGCACCAATTCAATTAACCACTAATGACTTTATGTTTCCTTTCGGCGTAGGCACTTGCCCTGAATTTGAAGGAAACAATACATTCGAATCAAAGTGTTTTGGTAATGTTGGGAATGTAAGTAACTCCCTGCAAGGTGCTGTTGTCGTTTGTTTTCCTACACCAGTTGATCAAGTAGAATTTCTATTTTACGATTGGAATGGCTCTGGAGGAGGGTCATACACAGTCTCCACATTTGAGATTTGTGTTCCGCAAGAACCTTGCATCAGTGATACATTATCATTTGCCACAAACCCAATGATCTGCTGTATGCAACCAGCGGCACCATTAATTGATGTTGTTGACAATACATGTGATCCTGATGTCGCAGGTAGTTTTATAGTTGTTACCGATTGTCCAGCAGGTAGTGATTTAGAATTTTCTACTGATGGTGGCTTGACATTTTCACCAACAATGCCGACCTATCCTTCATTGGGCAATACCATTGTAGCAAGATGTGTGGATACAGCAATGGGAGATTGCATAAGTGAGAATTCAAATGCTGTCACAGCCACACCGGTTCAATGCTGCGAAGAACCAGATGCACCTGTTATTGGAGTTATAGACAATACTTGTGATCCTGACATAGCAGGTAATTTTATTGTTATTACTGATTGTCCTGCAGGAACTGATTTGGAATATTCGATTGACAATGGCACTACTTTTTCAACAGCAGTGCCAATATATCCTTCTTTAGGAATAACAGTGATAGCAAGATGTGTAGATCCATCTATTGCAAATTGCTCAAGCGTAAATTCTACAGGTGTTATTGCAAATCCAATTCAATGTTGTGAAGAACCAGATGCCCCTGTTTTAGGTGTTAATGACAATACCTGTGATCCTGATATAGCTGGTGATTTTATCATTATAACAGACTGCCCAGCAACTGCTGTTATTGAATTTTCAATAGACAATGGAATAACATGGACCACAGTCATGCCTGCATATCCTTCTCTTGGCAACACTGTATTGGCCAGATGCGCAGACTCAGTAGTAGCTGATTGCTTTAGTGTCCCTTCAACTGCAGTTACTGCAAATCCAATAGATTGTTGTACAGTGCCAAGTGCTCCAGAACTGTCTGTTGCGGATAGTGCTTGTGATCCATTGACTACAGGTACATTTTTAGTAACTACAGATTGCCCAGCTGGCACAGCTATCGAGTACTCGACGGATGGAGGATTAAATTGGGTACCAACTTTACCCGAATATCCTGCAGATGGACAAGAGGTAATCGCACGATGTGTGGACAATTCAGTGGCTAACTGTTTCAGTGCGGCGTCAGTACCGATAACCGCAAATCCAGAAGAATGCACGCCTTGTATAGACATCATAAAAACATCTTCTCTTGATCTTGGCGCAGATGGAGTAGCAAATCCAGGAGACATAATTGACTATTCATATACAGTCACTAATTGTGGAAACATCGTGTTAGAAAATATTGGGGTCAATGAATTTCAAATGGCTTTTACTGGTTCTGGTACGCTACCTGTTCCTACAGCACTGAGTTCTTTTGATTTAAGTCCAGGTTCGAGTGGTACGGCTACTGCTCCTTACATATTGACACAAAATGACATTAATACAGGATTAGTCATCAATCAAGCAGTGGCTACTGGCACAGATCCTTTTGGTGAAGAAGTTATGGACGATTCTGATTCTGGAAATCCAATCGATCAGGACATGGACCCAGATACACCAACAACGACACCTATACCGACAAACTCATGTATAGAAATATTAAAAACTGCATCATTTGATGAAGGGGCTGATGGAGAAACCAACCTTGGAGATGTCATAACATATAATTATGTCATTACCAATTGCGGTAATACAACACTTAGTAGCATTCAACTAATAGAATCTGCCGACAGTTTTACAGGTACAGGTAATTTGCCGATACCTCAGACACCATCGCCTTTAATCATTAACCCAGGCGAACAGTCAATGTCAACGGCAACGTATGTTATTACACAAGAAGATATTGATGCAGGCGGAGTTACAAATCAAGCAGTTGTGACAGCTGATGATCCACGAAGTAATGAAGTAACAGATGACTCAGATTCAGATGATCCTTTATTAGCTGGTCCGGACGACCCAACGATTACTCCATTAGATCAAAACCCATGTTTAGAATTAATCAAGACTTCTGAATTGGTTGCAGCTATTGATGGATTGCCATTGCCAGGTGATCAAATTGTCTACAGTTATATCCTAAGCAATTGTGGCAACGTGACGATAACGGATATTGCGATTCAAGAATTAAATGACTCATTTACAGGGACCAATGGCTTACCACAAGTTTCTGCAGTCATGCCAACAAGTTTAACGCCTGGTGAAAGTGCAACTGCAGAAGCAATATATACGATAAGTCAAGAGGACATAAATGCGGGCAGCGTTAGTAATCAAGCCTTAGCAGTAGGCACTGACCCGACAGGTGAAGACGTAGAAGATGAGTCAGATTCTGACGATCCTGTGATGGATGGTCCAGATGATCCTACAATTACTCCAATACCTCAAGTCACTTGCATTGATTTAATTAAAAGCTCTTCTTTTGATCAAGGTATTAATGCAGGTGCAGATATCGGTGATGTTATAAATTATACTTATGTGGTAAGTAATTGTGGTAATGTACTATTGACAGATGTTATCGTGACGGAAGACGATAATGTATTTACAGGAACAAACCCACTTCCAACAATAGAAAATATTCCCAACCTAAATTTAAATCCTGGTGAGTCCTCAACTTTAAATGCTTCGTACCAAATTTCACAGCAAGATATAGACAGTGGTGGAGTTGATAATCAGGCTTTGGTTACTGGAACTGAACCTGATGGAGAGACGATTTTTGATGTTTCTGACAGTGGTAATCCAGTGGACGATACTGGTTCGCCAGAAGACCCAACCACAACAATGCTACCAGCAACACCTTGTGTGGAATTAATTAAATCTTCCAGTTTTGATATCGGAGATAATGGCGCATCTGATTCAGGAGATCTCATTACTTATACCTATGTCATTCGAAATTGTGGACAACTAACATTGACAAACATTAGCTTACAAGAATCCGTTGCTTCTTTCTCTGGCACAGGTGTTCTGCCAAATCCGACAACTGTAAATCCAGGAACACTTGCACCAGGTGAAGAAGGATTTGCTACGGCTTTATATGCAGTGACGCAAGCAGACATTAATAGTGAATTGGTGATTAACCAAGCAGTTGTTCTAGCTGATCCGCCATTTGGAGATCAAGTTATGGATGATTCTGATAGCGGTAACCCATTTGATGAAGAAGGTACTCCACAAGACCCAACAACAACTCCAATAGGTAATTGCAATGTTTTAGCTTGTAATCAGAATGTACAAATTAGTTTAGACGAAACTTGCTCCCTGAGAGTAAGGCCAGACCAATTGCTAGAGAACCCTCAAGAGAATGGAGCATTCTCGATAGCGTTCAATGATAGCGATAATAATTTTATAAGAAATGACAGCTTATTTTCTAGCGACGTAGGAGAGACGATTAATTACCAAGTATTTTGCGGAGGCAATAGTTGTTGGGGGACTCTTACCGTTGAGGTAAATGTTATACCTGAAATTACAGCTCCCTGCGCATGTCAAGAAGATGGATCTATTCCACCGGATTGTGTTTTCTGGTGTGGTGCAGATATCAGTAGTTCGCTTTTAACTCAAGTAGAGGTATTAGAAATATTTGATGAGTGTGGTCCACAAATGATAGGAGGTATAGTCGCTACAGAAACAACTACGGGCGAGCTATGTGATGAGCTAGGTGAAATAAGAGAAATAGTATACTCTGCAAAAATATTAAGACACGGCTTATTGGAAGAAATTGAGATACTTTGTCAACGATATGCTGTTCAAAAATTGGACATTGATGTATCCGAAGAAGAATTTTCTCAAACATTTGGCTTTCCAAGGAATGTAAAACTCGACTGCAACTATCTAGATGATATAGATTCCGAAGTGAGTTTTGATTTTGCAAGTCCAGAGTCAATTTTTGCAGCAACTGGAAGCGGTAGTTTAGCATATGCATTCTTTGTTGACAAACACACTTTAGTTGATTTAGTAAGGATCGATACTGTCATTGAGCATGTCGTTGTCGATACGGTAATAAGAGAAGATGTCATAAAACAAGACATAGATGGTGATGGACAGTTAGAATGGGTGCTTGCACAGATTGTCGATAAAATAACTGAAGAGCAAATCGTATTTGATACCGTTGTAATAGGACAAACAAATCCTGAAGTCCCATTGATTGATAGAGTTTGTAACATACAAGCTTCATATTCAGATTTCACCTTTAATGTCTGTGGTGGTGGCGTAAAAATCACCAGAGACTGGACAATTATAGATTGGTGTGATTCATCAGTCAGACGTACAGGAACTCAAAATATAGAAATCTTAGACAGAACTGCTCCAATTGTTAGAGATGCTGATGGAAATTCTGTGACAGATTTAAGCGATGTTTTCAAAATAATAGATCCTTGGGAGTGTCGGTCAAATATCAGATTGCCTGAATTAACAGTAGAGGATGATTGTAGTACAGAGATTGAAATTGAGTGGATTACTCCAGATTTTATTATTGAAGATGGATTTATTTTAGATGTTTCACCAGGTGATTCACCTGTGTTAATTGAAGGTATTGTCAAAGATGATTGTGATAATGAGACGATAGTCAATTTCACAATTATAGTTAAAGATGAGATTCCACCATCGTTAGTATGTGAATCAGCTGCGAGTGTATTTTTGACGCTAGATCCCAATACTGGAGAGGCAGTTGGTAAATTACCGGCAACGCATTTTGATGCGGGTAGTACGGATTTATCTTGTGGGAAAATCTTCTACCATGTTGTACGTGAAGAGGATTGGGTTCAGCAAGTCACCAATTGCAATGGAGAGAGTGTTGGCTTCTTACCTGTGACTTGTGGCGTTGAGGTAGACACCTTGTCCTTCGAGTCTAAGGACTGCCCTGATGAAACTGTATTCATTTCTCGACCTTCTGAATTTGTAAAATTCTGTTGTGAAGATATTGGTAAGGACTTAGCAGTTATTTTAATTGTTTCTGATGAATCAGGAAATAGAAATACATGTAGAGTTCCAGTTACTGTAACAAATAGTGCAACGCCTATTATTGTATGTCAAGATCAAACAGTTGATTGTTCTGTGGGTGATGAAATTGAATTGCCCAGAATGATTGTAGAAAGCTGCATTGAAGATCAATATAATATTGAATTGCTAAGCGAAGCTGCCAATGAAGGTGTTTGCAATGGAGGAAGTATTATCAGAGAATGGTATGTAGACGTTGACAACAATAATGAATTGAGTGACGGAGATGCTTATTGCAGACAACGTTTGCTGATTGAAAATGGGGAAGGCTTTGATCCTACCACCATTCAATGGCCACCACATTATGATGGTAGTGCTCATGACGGGGTACATCTATCATGTGATGATGACGGCGGGACAATAGAAACACCTGGCTCAATTGCTATGGAAGAGGCGATGAGTTGTTTTCCTGATGATACAGAGGCAAAGCCAATATGGTGTGAGTCAAGTTGTAATCTAATCGGTTACACAATGGAGCTTGATACTATTAACGTTGATTTTGCGTGCAGCAAGGTCATTCGAACTTGGACAATTATTGATTGGTGTACTTATAACCCGAATGGCATAGAATCTTCTGACGGAGATGTGTTTGAGGCTGTTCACACTATTGAAGCGGCCGATTGTATAGATTGTGTCAACGATCTTGGTGAATTTCACGAAACACATTGGAGGTACACTGATGTTGTTAAAGATGGACATTATAATTTTGAACAGATCATTTATATTCAGGATGATTCTGCTCCTGAAATTGATGTTGTAGAAAGTTTCACTTCTCTCATAGATACTGAAATTGAGGATAAGGACGACTTTATTACCTGTGGAGCTCTTGTTAGTGTGACTGCAACAGGTATTGATTTTTGCGATAATGCGATGACTTCTGCGAATAACTTAAATTGGTCAGTGACCATCTTTGCTGGAGATGAGATTGATTCTACAGCGCAACTAAGAGGTAGGACTGCAACAATAGAATTTGAAGCATTGCAAGGAATAGAGTACACAATTAATTGGTTCCTAGGTGATGGCTGTGGAAATTCAATACAAGCCGCAACAACAGTATCAGTCATTGATGATATTGCACCGACTCCGTTTTGTCTGTTTGGAGCAACGACTGCAATAAGTGTCGATCAAGGCAATGTTGAGATTTGGGCAGCAGATCTAAACTTTGGTAGTTTTGATAATTGCACACCAAGGGAAGATCTGCGATTTACAGTTGTTCCACTTGGCGAGATACCGATCAATCCTACTGAAGAAGGATTTGAAGAGCAGCAAGTCATTAATTTTTCTTGTGATGAATTTAGCTCCTTTAATGAACTTCATCTTTGGGTTTGGGATACAAGCAATAATGGCTCTTTTTGTCAAACAAGTTTAACGCTAGACGATAGAAATATTTGTGATGTCGAGGACAGCGATCCTATGCCTGTAGATACAATGGTCGTGGACACGGTTACTGTTGATACAATGATGATTGATACGATGAACGTAGATACAATGTCCGTAGATACAACGGCGATAGCATCTGGCTTAACTATAGGAGGTGACATTTATACCTATTATAATGATCCTATTGATCAAGTTTTGGTCACTATAGATGGTCAATTATCAGAATATCCAAAACAAACGACAACATTGGGAGAAGGCAACTATGCCTTTGGCAATAATCCGGATGGGTACAATTATTCGATTACGCCAGAGCGCACCGATGACGTTGCCAATGGTGTAACCACGATAGACCTTGTAATGATGTCAAGACACATTATCGGTTTGGAGGTCTTTGAAAGTCCATATCAAATCATAGCAGCTGATGTCAGTAACGACCAGAGAGTAAGCGCTGCAGATTTATCAGAATTAAAACGAGTGATTTTGGGGACGACAGCAGAATTTAGGAATAATGACAGCTGGGTTTTTGTTGTAGAAGAGTTTCAGTTTTTTGATGTGTCAAATCCTTGGCCGTTTACTGACAATATTAATATTCAAGATTTGGCATCTCACATGACTCATGAAGACTTCATAGGTGTCAAAATAGGTGATGTGACAGAATCAGTAACGGCAAATAGGTTTGCAAATACGGAGGCTCGAAGCAATAAAGAATTCGCATTAAATATTTATAATCGCTATATAGAAAAAGGGGAGAAGTTTGGTATTCCTATTTACTCAAGCAAAGACATCAGTACTGTCGGTATACAAATGGAATTAGAATATGATGGGTTGACCATTACGAATATTAATTCTGGTAAGTTGCATGTTGACGATGAAGATATGCATGTGACGGATGAATCCGCTAGGCTAGTGTGGTACAAGGAAAGTCCAGTTGATCTTTCTGACTCCGAAGAATTGATTGTTTTGCAAGTGACTGCTGAACGTAGCGGTTATTTATCAGACTTGATCAATATTTCTAGTTCATATTTTTCATCAGAATTATACGAAGGAGATCAATTTGAGGCCAATAAATTACAACTCAAATTTGTTGATGATCAGAATCAATACACTGATATGTATAATGCGCCAAATCCTTTTGTCGAAAACACAACCGTGTATTTCCAAGCACAAAAATCTGGCACTGTATTCGCAAGAGTTAATGACAGTAGTGGTAGACTACTATGGTCATCAGACATAACGGTGTCGGTAGGCCAAAATCAATTGACAATAACTGGTGATAATTTTGATAGCGAAGGAATCCTTTTCTTCACTCTGATGGATGGTAATCAAGCAGAAACTATAAAACTATTACACCTTAAAAGATAACATTTTTGTAAATTTTGGAAAAAGGGATTCTGTGAAGACAGTGTCCCTTTTATTTTTTGAAAGAGCAGGTTATGTCCAGTGATGCTATTTCAAAGTTGTCTCAGAGATTAAGTGCGATTAATAAGTTGATTGATGAAAAAGATAAGTGCTGGTTGGAGTTAACAAAGTATAATCCGAATAATCAAGAAATTATCGATCTAATAGTATATGATTAAAAGCCAAATTCAGTCAGTCGTTATTTATAACAAAAGGTCCCTCTGAATTAGAAGGACCTTTATCAAACACATATTTTTTAAGCATACAAGAGGCTAGTCAAAATATTCACTTACCTGATGCATACTCTAATTAAGCTCATATCTTTTTCCAGGCAAACTCCTAACAACTCCAGCACACTCTAAAGTCAATAAAAGTCCTGCCAATTTGCCTAAAGGCATACATAAAGAAATGTGCAAGTCATCAAGATGAGAACCTTTAGATTCACGTAGTTGATCGACAACGATTTTTTCTTCGACAGTCAGATCTAAAAACAACGATGCTTGTTTGCTTTGTTGAAGATTGTTCTCAGGTTCCCATCGCATAATATAGGCAATGTCTTTTGCTGATTGAATCAACGAGGCTTTATGTTGTTTGATGAGATTATTGCAACCTTCAGAAGCTTTGTCAGTGATTTTACCAGGAAAAGCAAAAACGTCTTTGTGGTATTGATTGGCAAAATTAGC
>CAYVFU010000061.1:0-28733 GCA_964450495.1 uncultured Saprospiraceae bacterium
AATGCCTCTTGAAATTCGAAAATGTCCATGTGTGATAACTTTTTGACCATAATTTGTAATTTTATTAGATCAAATCAATTAGTTACCGTGCAGCCAAAATGCCTGATTCAATATTATTTTTAAATAGAGCTAATTGATAGCATAAAGCATCAATATATAGCAAAATGTACATAAATAGACCCCATTTTGGACTATTTTATATCTGATAATTGTTTTTAATACATTATATATGCAATTGTAGTTAAACTATGAAACACTTCATGCACTACTTCTTTTGTTTAGCTTTTGTAGCCTCTGCCTGCGTGATCAAAGGGCAAAATAGTATGGAGTTATTTCATCAAATCTCTAAGCAAAATGGATTGTCCCAAGTATCTGTATTTGCAATTGCTCAAGATAGTGCAGGGTTTATGTGGTTTGGAACTCGAAATGGATTGAACAAATTCGATGGTTATCGAGTCAAAGTCTATTCTAGTTCTGCAACAAATAAACTCCTTTCGAATGACATTAGAAATTTATATGTAGACCCAGTAACTAAAGATATTTGGATTGGATCATTTATCGGTCTTAATAGATATGTGATTTCTGAAGATCGCTTTGTCCCTTATGCATATTCAAAAAATGATACAACTAGTCTTAACAACAATATCATAAATCAAGTATTCCGAGATTCAAGAGGACGTCTTTGGGTAGCTACATCTTTAGGGTTGAATTTGTATCATGCCGACACCGAGGATTTTTCTAGAATATATCTTGATCGAAATCATCGGAATGGATCTCAAGCATTAAATCCAGAAACAATATTTGAAGATTCGGCAGGTAATTTATTGATCGGAACAGACAATGGATTATTTAAACTTATGGAAAAAGACGATTCTACTTTTACTTTTGAAAGAATAGATGACTTGATTCTTAGTGAGGACAACATCAAATGTATCGCAGAAGACTCCAAAGGAAATCTATGGATAGGAACAGAAAATGAAGGTTTAAATTATTGGGATAGGTCAAAGGATACGACTTTAATTTATCAAAGCGACATTCAGAATCCGTTTTCATTAAGCCACAATTCGATAAGAACTTTATGCAGAGATAATGCTGATAATTTATGGGTCGGAACTTTTGATGGACTCAATTACTTGGAAGCTGAAAAATCTGACTTTAAAATATTTAAGAAAAACACGCCTCAGCAAAACAGCTTGTCCGATAAATCTATCCATTCTCTTTTAATAGATAAAAAAGAAAGTCTTTGGGTAGGAACTTACTATGGCGGCGTCAATCATTTAGATAACGATCATATAGTATTTAAGAACTTTAAACATGATCCTAATAAGAATTCCTTGAGTGCTGATGTGGTAAGTTCATTCGTAGAAGACACAAAGCAAAACTTATGGATTGGTACTGAAGGAGGAGGTCTAAATTATTTTGATAAACAGAAGAATGAATTTTCTCAATATCCATTTAAAGGCAATGTAGAGAAGACTATACAAAGTAATAGTATCAAAAAATTGGTCTTAGATAATGATTCCTTATGGATTGGAACCTTTCGAGATGGCCTCGCTCTTTATGACACAAATAAAGAGAGCTATCAATACTTTATCAATGACCCAACAGATGACAATTCTTTGTCCAATAATAATGTATACAACTTATATAAGGACCAAAACAAGTTATGGATTTTGACTTATGGAAATGGCTTAGACATTTTAGATTTAGAGGAAAACAAATTTTACCATTATCCTCCGCAAATTAATAACGAAAACTCTATTAATTCTGGATTGACTAGGACTATTCTTAAAACAAAAACAGATGAATTTTGGATAGGTACAGATGATGGTCTCAATCAAGTATTACTAGATAACAATGGTCTTCCAGAGAGATTCATTCATTACCTTCCAGGAGAAAAGATATATTCTCTTCAGAAGAATGGGGATAAAAGTATTTGGGTTGGGACCTTTACCAATGGTCTCTTTCAGATAAATTTACTAACGAAAGAAATAGCACATATTACAACAGAGGATGGACTTGCAGGAAACTCAATTTTTGGTATTATCGAAGTAAGCGAAAGTGAGTTATGGCTGAGCACAAATAATGGAATTACTAAACTTAACCAAAGAGACAGGACTTCCTCTAATTATGATTTATCAAATGGGATAGCGAATCTAGAACATAATTTTAATGCTTATTTTAAGACGAGTACGGGGGACATTTTATTCGGCGGGATTGATGGATTTACTCAATTCCACCCTGAAGAAATAGTTACCAACGATTTTATCCCGCCTATAGTTTTTACCGGTATATCTCAAAACAATAAGGAACTTCGGGTGCAAGATGAGAATGGTTTAAGTCAAGACATTAATCTAACAGAGGAGATTCGTCTTAAGTATAATGAAGCCAACATCTCCATTGGATTCGCTGCATTAGATTATTTCAGTCCTGAGAATAACCGATATGCATATATGTTAGAAGGCCTTGATAAAGAGTGGAACTATACTACAGGAAAGACAGATGCAACTTACGTGATTCAAAGAGAAGGAAAATATACCTTCAAACTTAAAGGAGCAAATAGCGACGGCGTATGGAATCCAACAGAACGAAGACTGATTGTTACTGTCTTGCCACCGCCTTACAGGTCTTGGTGGGCATATCTATTATATGGCATTGTATGTATTGCAGGCATCTATGCTCTTTTAAGATTTATCAGACTTAGACACAGTTTACAATTAGAACAATTAGCCAATCAAAAAAAGGAAGAACTTCATGAAATGAAACTTCGCTTTTTTACAAATATCACGCATGAATTTAGAACGCCACTGACCCTTATCATCGGCCCATTGAAAGATCTATTATCGAATGTCGAAAATCCTTCTTCTGATCTGAAAAAGAGAGTAAATTTTATTGAAAATAATGTGCAAAGACTACTAAACTTAGTAAATCAATTAATGACTTTTAGAAAGTTATCAAGCGACCATGAACCTCTTGAATTAGCTGAACTAAATATTGTTGCCTTCGTGCATGATGTCTTTAAAACATTTGAACTTTTGGCTGATAGGAAGAATATAGATTATCAATATCAATCCGAAATTGGTTCTTCGATGATATGGTTTGACACAAATAAAATAGAGAAAGTATGCAGTAATTTAATTTTTAACGCATTTAAATTTACACCAGATGAAGGTAAAATTATAGTAGCTATAAAAAACAAACCCAAAGCCATAGAAATCATAGTAAAAGACAACGGCCCAGGAGTCAATGCTGAGTTGCAGGATCAAATATTTAATCGGTTCTACGAAAAAACTTTGTATCAGTCTTCAACCATTAAAGGCACAGGAATTGGTCTAGCTATTTCAAAACAAATAATAGAATTACATGGAGGCACCCTACAAGTAAAAAATTCTGACAGTGAAACTTCTGGTGCCACATTTATTGTGAAGCTGCATAAAGGCGATAGTCACTTTAAGCCTGAAGTGATGCGAAAAAAACCTGTAAAATCTTCCTACATACTTGAAGAAAAAGTAAGAGACATAAAAGCTATTGAAAAAGTAGAGATTCAGAATACAGTAATTGACAAGTCAGATAATGCAGAATTACCCCTTCTGTTAATTGTAGAAGACAATTCTGAAATCAGTGCATACGTACAACAGATTTTTCAAGGAGTCTATAGATTTGCAACTGCAGAAAATGGAAAAATTGGAATTGAAAAAGCCAGGGCCGAATTTCCTGATATGATTATCAGTGATATTATGATGCCAGTGATGGATGGAATCGAGTTTTGTTCTACTCTTAAGAATGATGTAGAACTAAGTCATATTCCAGTAATCCTATTAACCGCAAGAATTGAATCAATTTATAAAATTGAAGGATTAAAAACGGGAGCAGATGACTATGTAACTAAACCCTTTAATCCTGATGAATTAAGATTACGAGTAAGAAATATTACTAAATCGAGACAAAAGATTAAGGATAGATTTGCGCGTTCCCTGAATTTTGATCCGAAAGAAATCGATGTGACATCAGCAGATGAGACATTTTTGATCAATGCTATGAATGTTGTTGAAGAAAACATAGAGAACACAAACTTTAAAGTGGTACAGTTTGCCTACGAACTTGCAGTGAGTCGCTCACTACTTTTTTCTAAATTAAAAGCTTTAACTGGACAGACTCCAAACAACTTTATAAAAACGGTTCGTTTAAAGCGAGCAGCACAGTTGCTGCAAAAGAAAAAATTAAATGTTTCTGAGATTGCTTACAAAGTAGGGTTCAAAGATCCTAAGTATTTTAGAAAATGTTTCAAAGATCAGTTTAATGTAAATCCTTCAGAATTCATGCATGAGAGCATAGAAACCTAAGGAATAGTTGATTTTAAACTTTTTTCCCCTTCATTTAAGACTTATGGCTTTCTCAAATTATATATTTTCACATAACGAGAATTTAAACATGAGGATTATTTTCGAAACACTCTAATGAAAAACCATTACTTAAAATTTATTCTACATTGAGCATATCACTAGATACTAGACATAAAAGACAAGGAATTGATGTAAGGTTTTGCCTATGGATATCACTTGTATGCATTATGTGTACAAATTGTCAAGGGGCTCAAGCTCTTGATAAAGTTAGATCAACTACAATAGAGACATTGCAGAGGTCAATTGAAAACATTAATAAGGATTGGAAGTATTTAGAAAACAATTCTACGGACTATACGAAGATACAAGGCCTGGAGAAGTGGGAAAATATAGATCTCCCGCATACTTGGAACCAATGGGATGTCATGGATATGAATCCTGGTTATCGCCGAGATGCCAGTTGGTATCAGAAAGAAATAACCATTGGAGATATCGGTCCTTCGCAGATCATACTTTATTTTGAAGGAGTTAATATGAGTATGGATTTGTATGTTAATGGAGTGCGCGCGGGTGGACATGTAGGCGGATATGTCGGATTTGAAATAGACATTACTCAATGGGTAGAGAAAGGTGCTAATAATTTAATTAGTATACGAGTAGACAACAGTTACAATCCAGATATCGTACCCTCTCAAAAAGCAGATTTTTTTATTTACGGAGGGATTACCAGAGATGTATGGCTTAAGATATTACCAGAGAAGAATATTCGTTCTGTCAGAATCAGCACCCCACAAGTTAGCAAGAATGCTGCTGAAGCTGTAGTTAATGTAGAATGCCATCAGGTCTCATCCGCTTCTAAAGATATGCGTATCAGAACAAGGATTTATGATCCAGAAACTGCGCAGCTGGTAGACGAGTCAATGATGAGATCAGAGGAACACCTAAGTTCTGGGAAAGGACTTAAGTTAGACGTTCCGAATCCTAAACTATGGTCTCCTGACAGCCCAACACTTTACAAGGTTGTGACTCAATTATTGCAGGATGATGTCGTAGTTGATAGTCAAGAAGAAAAAATAGGTTTTCGCTGGTATACTTTCGAAGAGTATGGTGCCTTCTTTCTTAATGGTGAACGGCTTCTGCTGAGAGGGACGCATCGCCATGAGGAACACGCAGGTTATGGAGCAGCGATGCCTAATGAACTGCATCGAGCAGATATCACTGCCATTAAAGAGATGGGTGCCAACTTTGTCCGTCTCGGCCACTATCCGCAAGATCCAGAAGTATATCGATCGTGTGATGAATTAGGGATTATAGTCTGGGATGAATTGCCTTGGTGTAGAGGAGGAATGGGCGGCACACAATGGCAAGAAAATACAGAGCGATTATTCAAAGAACAGATTCTTCAGAATTATAATCATCCGAGTATTTTTTTCTGGTCCCTCGGAAATGAGATTTATTGGCTTCCAGATTTTGAAAATGGCGATGACGAGAACAGACTAAACGCATATGTATCTAAACTAAATGACTTAGCGCATCAAGTTGACGAAGGCAGAATGACATCTATTCGGAAATATTATGCAGGTTCAGAATTGGTCGATGTTTTTTCTCCTTCTATATGGTCTGGTTGGTATGCAGGAGTATATACGAATTATAAAAATACACTTCTCATAAATCAAAAAAAGTACCCACGGTTTCTTCATATGGAATATGGTGGTTCCTCACATGTTGGCAGACATACAGAGAACCCTATCACAGGAGACGGTGTCCTAAAAGAAGATGATTGGGCAGAAGTTTCAAATCAAGTAAATGTAAAAAACATTGCCAAGACAGGTGATTGGACTGAGAATTATATGGTCGATTTATTTGATTGGTATCTGAGCAAGACAGAGACTTTTGATAGTTTCGCTGGAAATGCACAGTGGGCATTTAAAGATTTTGGCACACCTCTTCGTCCAGAAAACGCCATCCCTTATGTAAATCAAAAAGGCTTGGTAGATAGAGAAGGGAATCCCAAAGATGCATATTATGTGTTTAAAAGTTATTGGTCAAAAGACCCTTTTACCTATATAGAATCTCATACATGGACAGAGAGAAGTGGTCCAAAGGATAAGACAAGAAATATTTCCGTATTTAGTAACTGTGAAGAAGTAGAGCTTATAGTGAATGGATCTCCATTAGGGAAAAAGAAAAGAGTCTTGGGAGAGTTTCCAGCAGCTGGATTGACCTGGGATGTTTTATTTAAAGATGGAGATAATCAATTGCAAGCAATAGCTTATTCAAATGGACAAAAGATTGCAGAAGACGAAATGGTGGTTCATTATAACTACAGTCCATCTGAGAAAGCTGATCATATCCATATTGATTATAAGGTCTTACCAAATGGAAATTATTTAGTCGAAGCCCTTATACGTGATAAAAATGGTAATAGAATATTAGATTATGAAAGGCCTGTTTACTTTGCTAGAGATGGCGAAGGGGAACTTATGATAAATTATGGTACTCCTACAAAGAGCCAAGTAATACAAATGGCAAATGGTCGAGCTGCCATAGAGATGATACCTACGAAAGAAGGCAGAGCGATTATAGAAGTTAGGAATCAAGATTTTAAAGGCAGTTACTTAATCATAGATTTTACAAAAGACAAGTAAGCTAAAAATTGAATTTAAAATAAACATAAAGAGTAATGAAAATCTCTTACATCATTTGTTGTCTATTCCTTGCAAATGCAATCCATTTTTCTTGTGGGCTTAAGACTGATAATACGCAGTCTAATAATAGTCAACAAAATAATGATTCAGATAAAAAAGCGACCCAAGCTGTCTTGATGACTCAAGCTACACCATTTTCGATAGATGAAAAAAATAAAATTTCGGGAGATTATATAGATCAGCAAAGAGTTATCGTCCCTAAAGATCTGGCACCACAAAATAAGTGGATAATGTTTGAAGGACCCGTTTTAGAAAATGACATTATTGCATATCGATACTATGCTGATAGTAGACATAGATTTGACATTTTTGGCAAGCTCGTGCCAGACCTTGTTATGGACACAGTTAGCTGGAATTATCATGATATTATGGATTGGGGATCAGATATCCTTAAAGTAGGCAACTCACTCGGATTAGGCAGCCCTGCCATTTATTATAAAGATTCATTATACACACTCTCAAACTGTGTAGAGAAAACCATTCAAGTTCTAGAAAACGGAGACAATAAGTCCTCTATTAGAACAACATTTAAAGGCCTTATGATAGATGACAACACCTTCGATCTCATTCAAGATTGGTCTATTTCCGCAGACAAGCCATGGTCAGAGATACATCTCCGAATTCTTGGAGGCAAACTTCCTGCTGGGATGTATTTTGCTACAGGTATTGCAAAGCATTTATCTGATATTAAACGCAAAGAAGATAATACCTACTCGTACTTAATGAATTGGGGAACGCAGTCTTTTCACAATGAAGATATGGGGATGGCAATAATTGCAGGCAGAGATTTTATGCCAGAACAAATAGAAAATAATTTGAGCCACACATTTGTATTCAAGAATGCAAGTCAAGAAGTAAAGTATCGATTCCTTGCTGTATGGGAAAAAGATCTCAATAGAGTCAAAGATGAAGAATCATTTGAAGATTTAGTGATGAGGTCTCAATAAATTAGACCTATTCATTTTGTAAAAAATACGCATATAATAATATTGTTCCATAATACAATTAGGAATATGGAATAATAGAAAAGACGAATCTAAACATAAATATGAAAGCTAAAGTAGCAGCTATAACTGGAGGAAGTGGAGTTTTAGGAAAGGCATTCGCACAAGGTCTTGCCGAGCAAGGAGTACATGTGTATATATTGAACCGGAATGAAACAGACGCTATGCTTATCAAGGATGAATTTGCTAGTAAAAATTTACAACTATCAACAATAGCATGTGATGTCCTAGATGAAGAGTCTGTGCAAAAAGCAGTTGCAGAAATAATTGAAAAATCGGGAAAGATTGATATACTTATAAATTGTGCCGGAGGTAATAAACCTGGAGCGACCGTTATGCCAGAGCAATCCGTAACAGATATTCGTATTGAGGATTTTAAAAAGGTAAATGATTTGAATCTGCTTGGTACTGTCATTCCAACTGTAGCATTTTCTAAACCCATGATAAAGCAAGGAGAAGGATGTATTATAAATATCTCTTCCATGGCTTCGTACACACCTTTGACAAGAGTAGTTGCCTACTCCGCTTCTAAAGCTGCTATAAATAATTTCACACAATGGATGGCTGTCGAATTAGCGAATAAATGTGGCGGCGGAATTAGAGTCAATGCTATAGCCCCAGGGTTTTTTGTAGCTAAACAGAACAGAGCTTTGCTGCTCAATGAAGATGATACTCTTACGGCTAGAGGAGAGACAATCATCAGTCAAACACCAATGAAAAGGTTTGGCGAGCCAGAAGATTTAGTAAGTACATTACTTTGGCTGTGCGATGAAAAATCTTCTTTTATTACGGGAGTTATCATTCCGGTAGATGGTGGGTTTAGTGCATTTAGTGGAGTTTAATTAATTATGTAAAACAAAGTTTTTGAAACATTTAGAGCAGACATGGAGATGGTATGGACCTGAAGACGGGGTAAGCTTATTAGACATCAAGCAGGCAGGAGCAACTGGAGTCGTAAGTGCATTGCATCATATACCGAATGGAGAAGTTTGGAATATAAAAGAAATTCAAAAAAGAAAATCTATTATAGAAGATGCTGGTCTGACTTGGTCCGTCGTAGAGAGCGTTCCAGTACACGAAGATATTAAGCGAGCGTCAGGAAACTATGTAGAGTACATAGAAAATTACAAGCAAACAATTCTGAATCTTTCTGCTTGTGGCATTCAGATTGTGACGTATAATTTTATGCCCATTTTAGATTGGTCGCGGACTGATTTAGAATTCGCTATGCCTGATGGATCTACTGCGTTGTATTTCGAAAAAGCAGCATTTGCCGCATTTGATTTACACTTACTACAAAGGCCAAATGCTGATCAAGATTATTCTCTAGAAGAACAAGTTGCTGCTAGAAATTATATGAATAACTTGTCAGAGCACGCTAAGGCTTTGCTTATAAAAAATATCATAGCTGGTCTACCAGGAGGAACAACAGAGGGTGCTGAAGAACTTGTAGATTTTCAAATTAAATTAGATTCTTACCAAGACATTACAGCAGATATCTTGAGAAAAAATCTTGTTTATTTCCTACAGCAAATCACACCAGTAGCAGAGCAAGCAAATGTAAAGCTAGCCATTCATCCAGATGATCCTCCCTTTTCACTTTTAGGACTACCCCGTGTGGTAAGCACAGCTTCCGATCTAGATTACATATTTGATCAAGTTCCTTCCAATTCTAATGGACTTTGTTTTTGTACAGGATCGTTTGGTGTAAGAACGGAGAATAATCTTGTCGATATGGTTCGTAGTTTCAGTAAGCGAATCCACTTTATCCATCTTCGAGCAACGAAGCGAGATGAGATGGGCAATTTTTATGAAGCCGATCACTTGGAAGGAGACGTAGATATGTATACCGTGATTAAGAACTTATTGTTAGCTGGAGAAGAACAAAATATACATATACCGATGAGGCCAGATCATGGGCATAAAATGCTAGATGATTTAAAAAAACGAAGCAATCCTGGATATTCAGCAATAGGAAGATTGAGGGGATTAGCCGAGCTTCGAGGTTTAGAATATGGTATTCTCAGATCGACAATGGAATAAACAATGTGATATGATAGAGACTTTTATCCATAGAGATTTTTTATTAAACAGCAAATTTGCTCAAGAACTGTATCATGATCATGCGGCAGATCTTTCAATCATAGATTATCATAATCACTTGTCCCCAGCAGATATTGCAAATAATAAAACATTTGCAAATATATCAGAAGTTTGGCTGGCTGGAGATCACTATAAATGGCGTGCCATGCGCGCTAACGGGATAAGCGAAGAATACATCACAGGGAGTGCAGATGATAAAACTAAATTCTTCGAGTGGGCAAAAACAGTTCCATATACGATGAGGAATCCATTGTATCATTGGACGCACTTAGAGTTAAAAAGATATTTTGGAATCGACGATTTATTGAATGATAAGAATGCTTCGGATATATATCATCTCAGTACCGAAAAGCTCCAAGACAAAGAATATTCCACTCAAGGTCTTTTGTCCCAAATGAAGGTAGAACTAGTCTGTACAACTGATGATCCAATAGACGATTTATTCCATCATAAAAAATTGCAAAGCTCTGGTGGAAGTTTAAAAATGTTGCCAACTTTCCGTCCTGACAAATACTGTGATATTAGCCACATAGGTTTTTTATCCGCAATCGAATCTCTAGAGTCTATTGTTGATTACGATATCGATTCGTTTGATACCATAATCCAAGCACTTGAGAATCGTATTGAATATTTTGAAGAGCATGGGTGTCAATTAGCTGATCATGGATTGAGCCAATTATTTAAAATAAACAAGCCCCCTTTAAACAACGATGCAATACTGAAAAAGAAGAAGTCAGGCCAAAATATTTCTGAGGAAGAAGCTGCTTTTTTTCAGATGTCTGTGCTTCATGAACTGGGGAAAATATATCATAATAAGGGATGGGTTATGCAGATGCATTTAGGTGCGCTTCGCAATAATAATTCTCGATTGATGAAGCGTGTTGGTGCGGATGTTGGTTGTGACAGTATTGGTGATTATGAGCAAGCAGAAGGCTTGTCATATTTTCTGAATGGCTTGGATCAGATTGAAAAATTACCTAAGACGATTCTGTATAACTTGAATCCTCGGGACAATGAATTATTTGCCACAATGGCGGGTAATTTTAATGATGGAAGTAGTGAAGGGAAAATTCAGTGGGGATCGGCGTGGTGGTTTTTGGACCAGAAAGATGGCATGGAAAAACAGATCAATGCGCTGTCAAATATGGGATTACTTAGTCGTTTTATCGGGATGCTGACGGATAGCCGGAGCTTTCTCTCTTTTCCTCGACATGAATATTTTAGAAGAATATTATGTCAGGTGATAGGAGCTGATGTGGATGCAGGATTACTGCCAAACGACATGGGTTTTTTGAGTCAGATGGTAAGAGATATTTGTTACCATAATGCCAAACGATATTTAGAAATATAAGATTAGGAAAATGAATAGAAAAAGTTTTTTGATCGTACTGTGCAGCCTGTTGTTTCTTGGCTCGTGTAAGCAGCTTGGTGATCATAAGCTTATCTATTTGGCACACACATTACCAATCACGCATCCTGTGCATCAGGGCATGGAAGTATTTGCAGAAGAAGTCAAGAAAATTTCAGAAGGAAAGGTGTCCGTTAAAATCTTCCCTGATGGACAGTTAGGAACAGAGCGAGAAGTATTAGAGTTACTACAGATTGGAAGTATTGCGATGACTAAGGTAAGTGCCGCAGCCATGGCAAATTTTGCACCTGAGTACAAGGTCTTGGGCGTTCCTTATTTATTTAGAGATAAGGGCCATTTATTTGATGTATTAGAAGGAGATATTGGAGAGGACATTTTATCTGCTGGAAGTGAATATTTACTCTTGGGTTTGTGCTTTTATGATGCAGGAAGTCGAAGTTTCTATACTAAGAATAAACCTATCAAGACCCCTGAGGATTTGAAAGGATTAAAAATTAGAGTGATGAATCATCAGATGTCTGTAGACATGGTAAATGAGATGGGTGGGTCTGCTACTCCTATGGCGTACGGAGAACTCTATACCGCGCTGCAGCAAGAAGTCGTGGATGGCGCTGAGAATAATCCGCCTTCATTTGTCACTTCAGGCCATTATGAAGTCTGCAAATACTATACAATAGATGAGCATAGTTCTATCCCAGATGTCTTGGTTATGGGAACCAAATACTGGGACACACTTTCTGCGCAAGAACAAACTTGGGTAAAGCAGGCATCTAGAGTTTCTGCTCAGGCACAAAAAATATTTTGGCGTGAGAATGTGGAAAAGTGTATGTCTACGTTGAAAGAAGCAAAGGTCGAAATTATATTACCGGAAAAGGAGCTTTTTGCTGAAAAGACTCAAGCAGTCTTAGAAACATTTACAGAGGATCCAAAGATGAAAATTATGGTTGATAAAATCCAATCTCGATAGCTAAAATAATTGAAGATATATTATGAATAAACTATTTACGCTAATCAATAAAATTATAGAATATCTGCTCATATTCATTTTTGCATTATTGGTAATTGATGTTTTATGGCAGGTATTTAGTCGATATATTTTAGGACAGTCATTCTCCTTTACAGAAGAGTTAGCGAGGTTTGCTTTGATATGGCTGACCATTCTGGGAGCTGCATATCTTAATGGAAAAAGAGAACATTTATCCATAGATATATTTCTTAGAAAACTCAGTCCTGAGAAATTAAAAAGACGATATCAGATTATTGAGATTTTGATATTCTTTTTTGCACTCATTGTTATGGTCATCGGAGGTGGTAATTTAGTCTATACGACTCTCTATCTAGGACAGGTATCTCCAGCAATGCATATTTCTTTAGGACATGTATATGCCATTGTACCGTTTAGTGGATTATTGATAATGTTCTTTTCGGTATATCATTTTATGACAATCGGAAATCAGAATAGTAAGCTTAAAACTTTTAGTTAATCATATGCCAGTTGAGCTTATAAGCATCGTATTATTATTTGTCGTTTTTTTCTCACTGTTAACTTATGGTGTACCAGTAGCTTACAGTATTGGAATTTCTACACTGGTCACTATCTTAGTTAACATTGCTGCACTACCTGCAATCACAACAGTCGCTCAGCGAATGACAACGGGTATTGACAGCTTTGCACTATTGGCGATTCCGTTTTTTGTATTGGCTGGAGAATTGATGAATCGTGGTGGAATAGCCAATCGACTCATTAATTTTGCGAAGTCCTTGATGGGTAGTTTACCAGGAGGATTGGCTTATGTGAATATTTTGGCGGCTATGTTATTTGGTGCAATCTCAGGGTCTGCAGTTGCTGCTGCTTCAGCAATCGGCAGTATTATGACAGACAGGATGGAAGACGAGGGTTTTCCTCGACCCTTTAGTGCTGCATTAAATATCACATCCTCTACAACAGGTTTATTGATACCGCCCAGTAATGTATTGATTGTATATGCTTTAGCAAGTGGAGGAGCAGCCTCTGTGGCATCATTATTTATTGCAGGATATCTACCAGGTTTATTAGTCGGAATAGCCTTGATGTTGGTCGCAGCATATGCATCAAAGAAGCAGGGTTTTAAGAAAGGAACTCGTGTTAGCTTTGGTCAGTTATTTGGAGATTTTAGAAAAGCATTTTTTAGTTTATTGATGCTTGTCATTATAGTCGGGGGAATTGTAAAAGGAATATTTACTGCGACAGAAGCTGCGGCAGTAGCTGTGTTCTATGCATTAATTTTAGGTTTTTCTTATCGAACGATTACTGCGCAAGATTTACCTAAAATTTTACTGGCAAGTGCTAAGACAACTGCTATTGTCATGTTTTTGATTTGCACGTCAATGGCTATGTCATGGTTGTTCTCATTTGAAAGTATTCCGCAATTGATGACTGGATTTTTATTAGAAGAAGTCAACAATCCGTTTCTTATTTTTCTCCTTATTAATTTGACATTATTGATCGTTGGGACTTTTATGGATATGACTCCAGCGATCTTGATATTCACACCAATATTTTTACCAGTTGTTACTTCTTTGGGAATGGACCCAGTTCATTTTGGAATTATTATGGTGCTTAATCTATGTATCGGACTCTGTACTCCACCAGTAGGAACGATACTATTTGTAGGAGCAGGCGTAGCTAGGATATCAGTATCTAAAGTCATAAAACCACTGATGCCTTTTTTACTGGCAATGATCGCTGTATTAATATTAGTAACTCTATTTGAAGATATTTCACTTTTGTTGCCGAGGCTTTTTGGATTGTAAAAATAAATAATGAGATATATATGAAGCTATTTGATTTATCGGGTAAAACAGCAATCGTCACTGGATGTAATCGGGGAATTGGACAAGGTATTGCGATAGGACTAGCAGAAGCTGGTGCTAACATCATTGGTGTATCGGCAACGATTAAGATTACAGGAAGTGATACCGAGCTTGCTATTAATAAACTTGGTCGAACATTTAAAGCATATCAAGCAGACTTCTCACGTAGAGAAGACATCTACAAGTTTCTAGAGAGTATGAAATTGGATAATCCTAATGGTATCGATATTTTAGTGAATAATGCCGGGACGATTTTGAGAGCACCTGCAGCAGAGCACTCTGATGAGTATTGGGATAAAGTGATCGAAGTAAATCTAAATTCTCAGTTCGTATTGGCAAGGGAAATAGGCAGAGATATGATTGAAAGAGGAAGTGGAAAAATTATTTTTACTGCTTCCCTATTGACATTTCAAGGAGGGATTACGGTTCCAGGATATGCTGCTAGTAAAGGTGCAATTGGTAGTCTTGTAAAAGCCTTGTCCAATGAATGGGCAGGTAAAAACGTGTGTGTTAATGGCATCGCTCCTGGCTACATTGCTACGGATAATACGCAAGCACTTCAGGATAATCCAGAAAGAAATGCAGCCATTCTTTCGAGAATCCCTATTAATAGATGGGGAACTCCTAATGACTTTAAAGGTCCAGCTGTGTTTTTAGCAAGCCAAGCTTCTGACTATGTCAGTGGTGAAATATTGATGGTGGATGGTGGTTGGATGGGGAGATAAACAAGAAAATATTTTTCAAAAAAAGTATAATAAATACAAATAAATAAAATTTATGAAACAGAGATATGAAGCTTCTCCGAGAGAAGTAGAAAGAATGAATACGGCAGAACTAAGGGCTAATTTCTTAGCAGAATCATTAATGGTTACTGGTAAGTCTAATTTTATTTACAGCCATTATGATAGAATGGTGCTTGGTGCTATTGTTCCTTCAACAAGAGCTATAAATCTTTCCAACTACGACACGCTTAAGAGTAAGTTTTTTCTAGAAAGAAGGGAAATGGGGATTATTAATATAGGAGGTAAAGGCACGATCGTAGCAGACGGAAAGACATACAAAATGGATAAACTGACTTGTCTTTATTTAGGTAGAGGGACCAAGAAAGTATCCTTTAAGTCTGTGGGAAAAAAGAATTATGCTAAGTACTTTATATTTTCTGCTCCAGCTCATATGACCTATCCTACTGTATTATGCACTAAGGAAAAAGCGACACCTGTCACGATTGGATCAGGGAAAACTTCTAACCATAGAACGATTTTTAAGTACATACATGGAGATGGAATTAAGAGTTGTCAGGTGGTTATGGGACTCACCGTACTGAAAGAAGGAAGTGTGTGGAATACGATGCCTGCCCATACGCATGATCGCAGAAGTGAAGTCTATTTCTATTTCGATGTTTCTAAGGATCAGGGTGTCATGCATTTTATGGGTCAACCACAAGAGACTAGACATCTCTGGATACAGAATGAGCAAGCAGTCATCTCACCGCCATGGTCTATACATTCAGGATCGGGCACATCCAATTATTCATTTATTTGGGCGATGGGAGGAGAAAATCAAGATTTTTCAGATATGGATTTTATTCCTCTAAACAAATTGAAGTAATTGAATGTCACTTACATTTTAAATTTGGTGGCTCTGGAGACTTGGAAATTCTTCGAAAACAAAAGTAAATGTAAAACTGAAAACACTAACTTTCACGATGATCCTAACTTAAGTTTCTAAATCAAGACACATCAATTTTACAATTAAATTTTTGATCTTGAATTGATGTGCGTACATTCAACTTAAGTTGGATGTTACATGGATAAGTTCATAACAGTTGTAGATAAGCTTAATGATTGGGTAGGAAAATCCGTGTCGTGGCTAACACTTTTTCTTGTGCTTCTTGTCTGTTTTGATGTCGTTAGACGATTCTTCCTCAACAGAACTGATGCTTGGATAATGGAGTTGCAATGGCATATGTTTGGGATGATATTTTTACTAGGAGCGGCCTACACATTTAAAGAATCGAAGCACGTTCGAGTAGATTTGTTTTACACAGAATTTGAAGCCAAAAACAAGGCTTTATTGAACATTATTGGTGGTATGACTTTGTTGATACCACTGTGTATCCTTTTGATTTATGTCACAATTGGCTATGCTCATGATTCCTACTTACTAGGTGAAACTTCTCCTGACCCCGGAGGTCTCCCCTATCGTTTCCTTATAAAATCGATGATTCCTATCGCGATGGTTTTATTATTACTCCAAGCCATTGCAGAAGTATTTCGAAGTATAAAATCATATAAGGAGAACTGATGGAGATTATCGCTATTCTTTTATTTGTCAGTATTCTAGTGCTCATTCTTTATGGATATCCTGTAGCATTTACATTGGGTGGTTTGTCTGTATTGTATGCGATCTGCTTTGTTGATCCTGTAAATTACTCTGCAATACCTCCAAGGTTAATGGGCATCGTCACCAATTATGTCTTGATAGCTGTGCCGCTGTTTATATTCATGGGTATCATGTTAGAAAGGTCTGGGCTCGCCGAGAGTTTATTAGAAACCATGGCCATACTCTTTGGGACAGTCAAAGGTGGTCTTGCTATTTCTGTAGTACTTGTAGGTGCGTTACTAGCTGCGTCTACTGGGATTGTAGGAGCCACAGTTGTAACAATGGGTTTAATCAGTCTTCCCACAATGCTAAAGCGAGGGTATCAGCCTGAGCTCGCTACAGGCACAATTGCAGCTTCTGGGACACTTGGGCAGATCATTCCACCTTCTGTGGTATTGGTTTTACTGGGAAGTGTTTTGAATGTACCTGTTGGCGACTTATTTAAAGCTGCAATTGTTCCCGGTGCACTACTTGTCGTCATGTACATTCTTTACATACTTCTTGTCGCCCAGTTAAAACCAGAAATAGCTCCAGTCATACCTGCAGAAGAAATTAAAGCGTTCAAGTCAGATAACTTTTTACGAAAGCTTATAGTCGCCTTTGTGTTACCGCTATTACTTATTATGGCTGTGCTAGGTTCGATTTTTGCTGGAATAGCATCTCCTACAGAAGCAGCTGGTGTAGGAGCGTTAGGTGCTATTTTATTGACAATACAGCAAGGGAAATTTAGTATGGAAATTCTTAAAGAAGTGATGAAGGAGACCACTTTATTGACAAGCATGGTTTTTATGATTCTTATCGGAGCAACAGTTTTTTCATTTGTATTCAGGCAATTAGAAGGTGATCTGTTTCTCATTGAATTGATTCAAGAATCTGAGTTATCTACGTATGCGTTTTTGTTCATGGTAATGTTTGTTGTCTTTGTTGCAGGCTTCTTCATTGACTTTATTGAAATCATTTTCATTATAGTTCCACTTGTTGCACCGATTTTTATTGTCTTGGAAGTTGACCTAATTTGGGTGGGTATATTGTTAGCCATCAATTTACAAACATCATTTCTAACACCACCTTTTGGTTTTTCCTTATTTTATTTAAAAGGAGTTGCACCTGATTCAGTTACCACTCAACAATTATACAGAGGGATAATACCATTTCTTGTCATTCAGGCTATTATTCTATTACTTGTCGCTCTGTTCCCAAATATGTTACTGTAGTTCGGCTGAACTATGCCTGGATAAGCATATAATTGTACACATTTTTAGTTAAAATATTGAAATTTGTGGTGTATACAGACCTATTATTCGTCTTATGTATACTATGAGTATAATTACAAATTTTAACGAATCTGAGTATTTGTTATTTCTACTAATTTACGCTTCCCACGTAGACTTTAAATTCTCAGAAAAAGAACAACAATCTCTTAAAAATCTATTTCCTGATATTTACTCGAAAGTTGAACGAAAGTTTTATGAACTGAACGAAGCAGAGCAAGTCGTCCTACTCACACAAGGCATGCTTGAACCAAGCTATAAGGACAGAGTAGATAATTTTGAAAAGTTGATGCAAAAACAGTTTTGGGTTAATGGTAAATTCTGTGATTTTGAAAAGGCTTTTTTAAAGTTCTATAAGCAATTGTCTGCAGCAGTTTAATTTAGAATTACACCGCACAGTTGTCAAGGTCTAATGATGCCCTTTATATTTCAATATCTTGATAATAGACTTTCTCCGAGACGGAAGACCACTTAGACATATTCTTTTTGAACGTTTTGAAAGATTCGTACGTCTTTTTTGAGAATGCATCTGACTGAGCTAAATCTGCGATTGCCTCATCAGCGTAGATGCGTAATGTTTCTAGAATTTTATCGTTAAACCGTCTAATTTCTACACCTTCAGATTCTTGAATTTTGACCAAATATTCGCTGTTTCTAGCTTCAAATTCTGAAAGGACCCAATGATTTAATCTATAAGCTGCTGATCTTACAATTGCTTTTAAATCACTTGGTAATTCTTCAAAAGCTTGTTGATTAATCATAATTTCTAACTCCGTCCCCAATTCATGCCAGCCTGGTGTGTAGTAATATTTTGCTATTTGTTGAAAGCCCATTTTATAATCATGATAAGGACCTATCCATTCTGCTGCGTCTATGATTCCCCTTTCTAATCCAGTATAAATTTCACCACCAGCAAGTAAAACTGGGCTCCCACCTGCTCGTTCGAGTACTTTACCACCGACACCAGGCATTCTCATTTTTAAACCCCTTAGATCTTCTACTGTGTTTATCTCTCGATTGTACCAACCACCCATTTGAACACCTGTATTGCCACCTGGCAAAGGGATTAAGCCATAGTCAGCGTACAATTCCTCCCATAGTTGGAGACCTCCCCCGCTTATCAACCATGCATTTAATTGTTGTGCATTTAAACCAAAGGGCACTGATGCAAAAAATTGTGCAGAAGGCAATTTGCCAGCCCAGTAGTATGAAGCACCGTGTCCGATTTGTGCAGCGCCGCTTCTAACGGTATCAAACACCTCCAATGGAGGTACAAGCTCTCCTCCCCCATACACCTGAATATCCAATCTACCACCCGACATCTCTCTTACCCAATCGGCAAAGTAAACACATCCTTCTCCTAATACTGGGAAATTAGGTGGCCAAGTTGTGACCATTTTCCATTTAAACTTTTTGTCATATCCGATTGACTTTTCTGTCGTTTGTGCGTGAGCTGGTCTAAGCGCCCTGATTCCAAATGGTAATGCAATCGTACCAATAGCCAATCCTTTGAAAAACTGTTTTCTGTTGAATTGTTTACTCATACTTGAAAATAACTAAATACTGCGGATTCTGACTTTACAGACCAAGATATTCGCAGTACTTGTATTTTAGGCAGCTATCTGATTTATGTAATAAGCTTGCTTTAGAATGGCATTTTTTAAAGTCTTAAACACTATCTCAATAATTTCTTTATCGGATTCTACCTTTTTATCTATTGGGAATTTAAATGTTTGTACAAACTCTTGAGGAAGCCTAAACTCTTTTAGTTTTAGATAATAAGTTATTTTAAAATTTAACAGTTTACCTTCACATTTTTCAGCCCGTAAAATTATTTTATTATTGACTTTTTCCGATTTGCCAAAATAGTAATTCAGCAGATTTCGGTAAAACATCCTATTACCATAAATAATGGTACCTGTAGGAAATACTAACTCAATATTTCCAGCTTCTATTGAATATTCACTCTTTATTTCCGTCACTAATTCATTCAAATTAATGTATTCGGCATTATCTAGCAAAGTTGTAGGATCAATATGATTGAAAACAGTTGAATGTGTAAATGAATTCTCTATATGTGTTATTTCTCCTTGTATGGTTTTGATGATGTCATCTATTTTTGATTGATCGTCTTTCACATATGTGTTTACAGAGGAAAGCGACTCTAAAGACTGTTTTATTTTATAGTGAGAATCCTGAACCATTTGGTGAATTGTCGATAAGACAAAATCCATGTATTTGTTTTTAGTCGCTGTGTATTTATGTCTTAGTTCAGCATATTCTTGTTCAATAAGTAACTTGTTTTTTTCTGTTTGTTCTTTTGATTTTTGTCGGTACACTGAGGTGCGATCATCCAAAATTACTCGATACCCCGTGACTTCTTTTTTGAGTATTGTATCAACTATATATTGTTTATTCTTGTAAGTGAACTCATATGCCTCTATAACAAGATCGATGAGATATTGATAAGAGTTTATAGATGAGTATAAAGGTAAAATTTGTTCAATATGCACATTAAGATCAATATCAAATGGCATAGAGTAATCTACAATTATACCTTTATGGTCTATAATAAAATAATGTGTTTTTTTCATATAGAGCTTAGTATAGTTCTAGCTAAATGTGTGAAAGCTTCATTTACATTTTCACCAGTTTTGGCGCTTGTCAAATAATTATAAGTATGCGACTCATTTATTTGGGTGTTATAATTTTCATCTCCTGATAAATCTGATTTATTGGCTAAAATGATTTTGTGCATATTCATTTTCGAGGCGTCTAATTCTTCAAATACCTCTTGCAATTTTGTATGAGTAGAAGGTCTTGTAATGTCATAAATACCTATGACCCCACTAGCACCTTGCAAGTATTTTCTGAACAATTCAGATTGATAAATTTCACCGGCCAAATCCCATATTAGCAAATCAACTTGTCCGTCGCTAAAAGTTATGACCTTCTTGTCCACTTTCACACCTATTGTCGATTGGTACTCTTCTGAAAATTTGTTTTGAACAAATTGTCGAGTAAGAGAAGTTTTACCAACACCGACAGAACCTAACAATACTATTTTAGCTATAATTTTTTGCATAATTTTTGAAAATGTACTTTCAAATTAAGTTCAATACCCTCAATTTCTTTGTTTGATAAAAATGTATTCTTTTGACCAAGTGCATGCTCTTCCGCAAATTGCCTAATACCTTCTAAAACTTTCGATTTAAAATTAGCATCATTAAATCCTGTAAAAACTACGGAAAAATAGAAGGTGCCATAGTCTTGTAAAAGTATTTTGAAATCACCATAATCAATTAAGCCAACTTCACTCTCTTTTGAGTCTAGTACGGTCTCCATAAATGATTTAATCGCTGTAAACATCCCTGCAACAATGTCTGGGTCAGAAATTTCTTTCTTAGCATATTTTGCAATTAATAATCCAGAATCTTTATTGATTAACATAATTTCCTGAAATTCTGCATTATCTATGAGGGACTCTTTTTTAGAAAATAATTGCTTCCAATAAGCAACTGATGTCAAGTTTTTAGTCCCTTGTTGCATTTTTTGGTTGAGCTTTTCAATTTCAACTTGGATATACTTTTTAATCATTCTGCCCATCACAGGACCTAGTATATCTACAATCTCACTTCTAGCACCATTGATTTTTTTTGAGAATAAAACTGGGTCATCAAGTTCATTTTTGAGTACATGTATTTCATTAAGTACCTCCATTCTCAATTCATCATTAATGCGATACAACTCTTCTTTATCCTTAGATAAGAGGATCGATCTCAATTGGTCTAATGCGCGTTCTTCAACCAAAACTTATAGGTTTTCTACGAGTTGTATGAGATACTTTTTTAGTGCCTGTCGATCTGCCTTTGTTTCTCTCAACTCAGCTAATTCTTTGGCAGTTTGCTTCTTGAGCTCATGCAATTCCTTTTCCATTTCAGTCTTCAAAGATTGAATGTCTCTTCTAATTTCTTTCAGCTCCTTATGCGTAGCGCTAGAATGTTCCTTTATTGTACTTTGAAGCATCAATTCTAAGCTGGAAAACCGTTGGTCATACTCTTGCATAGTTTGACCGAAAATGATTTCTTTTATAGCATCTAACTTTGAATTAGTGGTACCATTGGTACTGTCAGTTTGTTTGGACATCTAAATATTTTTTTGATTAATAGGAAGTTATCATCAAAATTACTTAGCAGAAAAGTGAGTTATTAACAAATGTAAGCATTATACAGTTGAAATGTTATATTCAATCATTGATTACAGAGAAAATTATAAATAATAACAGTCTTAGTCGAAGTTTTTCATTGATAGCTTGGAATAGTTTAAATTTGTCAAAAATATCAGAGTATGGGAAGAGCATTTGAGTACAGGAAAGCGACAAAATTTGCCAGATGGGATAAAATGGCAAAAGCTTTCTCCAAAGCAGGAAGACATATTACAATGGCTGTCAAATCAGGTGGACCTGATCCCGACACAAACATTACACTTAGGAGAGCTATTCAAAATGCTAAGGCGGTACAAATGCCGAAGGATAAAATCGAAGCAGCTATAAAAAAGGCTGCAGATAAAGATACCTCTGGGTATGAAGAGCATACATATGAAGGAATGGCTCCACATGGAGTTGCTGTCGTGATTGATACAGCTACAGATAACCCAACACGAACAGTAGCGAATATTAGAGCTGCTTTTAATAAAAAAGGTGGCAGTCTAGGGACTAAGGGGATGCATGACTTTTTATTCCAACGTAAAGGTGTATTCTATGTGCCTATTGACCAAATTAGTGATGTGGAAGAAATTGAATTGGAGTTAATCGATTTTGGATTAGAAAATATCGAAAAGGATACAGTCGAAGATAAAGAAATGTATAAAGTCTTTGTGGCGTTTGAAGATTTTGGAAATATGCAAGAGGGGCTAGAGAACATAGGAATCAAGCCAGAAAAATCTGAATTAGAAAGAATCCCAACTCATACCAAAGAATTAAATGAAGAACAAATTGATGAGATCTTAGAATTGATTGATAAGTTTGAACAAGACGATGATGTTACCAATGTTTTTCACAATTTAGCTTAACGAATGGAATGGAGTAATGTAGAGCATGTCAGAGAAGAATTGATAAAACAAGATTATTTATCTACATACGCCATTGATCTTTCCGTCTACTTATCCTCGAAACTCAATAAACCTTTGCTGATTGAAGGCCCCCCTGGCGTAGGTAAAACAGAAATTGCAAAATGCCTTGCAAATATTTCCAAAGTTGACCTAATAAGACTTCAATGTTATGAAGGATTAGGTGCTGAGCATGCCATTTATGAATGGAATTATCAAAGCCAATTATTGGCCTTGCGATTAATGGAATCTCAGCAAAACTCTATAGAAGAAAAAGAAGCACATATTTTTAGCGAAAAGTTTTTATTAAAGAGGCCATTGCTACAATCCATAAGTAACGATGAGTCTCCTGTGTTATTGATCGATGAATTAGATAGAGCTGATGAAGAATTTGAAAGTTATCTACTTGAAATTTTATCAGACTGGCAGATTTCAGTTCCTGAATTAGGTACCATTAAAGCTAAGACTATTCCGACGGTGATTATTACGAGTAATCGAACGCGAGAGCTTTCAGAGGCACTGAGACGCAGATGCATTTATATGTGGATTGACTACCCAGAGTTCGAGAAAGAACTAGAAATTCTTCAGACAAAAATGCCTGATATAAACAATAAATTAGCAAAGCAAATTTGTTTGTTCATGAAAGAATTACGCCAATTGCAATTAAAAAAATCACCAAGCATCGCTGAGACTCTCGATTGGGCTTTCGCTCTGTCAGAATTACATTTTGACCATCTTGATAAGCAAGTTGTTGAAGACACATTAGGTATAGTTCTCAAAGATTGGCAAGACCACAGAGAAGCACAAGATTCCTTATCAGAATTATTAGACAGAGTTGGTGTCGTCCAAAAGTTACCAAGTTGATTAAGCGCCAAACTAACTTAACGGCAAACATTATTTCTTTTTGCCAGTATCTACGTACGAAGGATTTTTATATTGGTTTACAAACGGAAAAGGAATGTTTGACAAGTTTATCTTTTGACCCAGGATTGATTAAGTCATCAGAACGGTTCAAACGAACATTGGAGGTTTGTTTTTGTAAATCAAAGCGAGACTTGGATGTATTTTCTGGTTTATTTGATAGGTACTGGAAGGAATTAGAAAAAGCTGTTGAAAGTAAAACCAGCCAAGAAGAAAGTCCAACAGAACAAATGAAGAATAAGCAAGCACCTGCAATCAATCAATTGCGTAGCTGGTTGCTAAACGAAAATCATACTGAAGAAATTGGAACAGCGAGTTATTCAAGTCATTCGTCAATTGACAATCAATTGGGACTCAGTATTGATGAAAATGAATTGAAAGAAATGTTGGGTTATGTCAATTCACTATTAAATCAAATCTCAAAAAAGCGCACTAGAAGATATAAGGATTCTAAAAGAAAGGAGTTGATCAATCTAAGACGAAGCATCAGAAAAAACATCTTGGGATCCGATGAACTTTTACAGCTGATTTATAAAGAGAAAAAGAAAAAATTGAGAATTGTACTTCTGTGTGATGTCAGCAAGTCAGTGGAATTATATTCAATGTTCTTTTTAAAATTTATGTTCTCTTTAAAGTCACTGTCAAAGTATGTAGAGATATTTAGTTTTGCCACGTCTCTTCATAGATTGACTGAGGATATTAATATTCGTGAAGTAAACAAGTCGCTAAGAACAATTTCCAGAAAAATGAAAAGCTGGTCAGGCGGAACAAAAATTGGCAAATCTCTAGATGAATTCATGAAGGCATATAGTCATAAGTGCATCGACAAAAACACCGTAGTTTTTATTGTCAGTGACGGTTGGGATACTGGTGATATTGATCTTATTGATAGGAATATGGATTTACTTAGTCAGAAGTCTATGAAAATTATTTGGCTTAATCCTCTACTCGCGCATGCTGACTGGAAACCAGAGGTGTCTGGAATGAAGGCTGCACTACCTTATGTAGATTTATTGTTGCCATTTCACAACATAGAGTCCTTAAAATCCTTATCGTCCTTGTAGATGTCTTGCCTCCAGGTAAAAAGTCGTCTCGCCTCAAAACTCAAAAGGTTTCTGACTTCAACGACTAAGGCGATAAGCATAATACCACACTACTCAAGCGTACTCAACTCTACCTGACTTTTGTATCGCCCTTTAGGAATGGCCATAAGGTCATCATGATTCCCTTTTTCTATGATTTGACCATCTTCCAATACATAAATCATATCTACGTCCTTAATCGTACTCAGTCTGTGCGCTATGATGATAGATGTCCTTCCTTCCATTAGTTTGTCAAGAGCATCTTGGACTATTTTTTCTGATTCTGAATCCAAAGCAGAAGTTGCTTCATCTAATAATAAAATGGACGGGTTTTTTAATATGGCCCTTGCTATAGCTATTCGTTGTCTTTGGCCTCCCGATAATTTGATTCCTCTGTCCCCTACTAACGTGTCTAAGCCTTCAGGGAAGCTTTCAATAAACTCCCATGAATTCGATTGCTTTGCAGCAACTATTATGTCTTCTTCTGAAGCATCCAGTCGACCATATTGTATGTTCTCGCGGATAGTGCCACCAAACAAAATTGCATCTTGAGGTACAATTGAAAAGTTGCGTCTGTAAGCTTGTAAATCGTAATCCAGAACGTTCGTATCGTCGATATGTATATCACCTGCATCAAGATTATATAGTCGAAGCAATAGTGCCATGACAGTAGACTTACCCGATCCACTTGTACCGACCAAGGCAATTTTTTTTTCAGGTTCAATGTCTAAACTCAATCCTTTTAACACTGTAATATCTGGTCTGGTTGGATAGGTGAATTTCACATCTTTAAAACTCACTTTTCCGTACATATTATGACGCTTACCATTATCCTGATTTTCTAGTTCAGGTACAGATCCAATTATTTCTCTGACTCGTTCTGTTGCTCCTAAAGCACCAATCAACTCTGTGTAAAAATTTCCTAACCCAGCAATTGCAGCTCCTATAACTCCAGTTATTCCTGTAAACGTAACCAAATCACCTGCCGTCAATTCTCCTGTTTGTATCATTTTGGCTCCATACCAAAAAACAAAAATAATTGCGCCAGTAAAGACGGTTACTATGAACGCTGCAAAGATACCTCTAGACTTGGCATATGTTAAGGCAATATCTACCACATTAGTAATGGAGCCTCCATATCGATTAGACTCGTATTCTTCATTGGTGAATGATTTGACAGACTGAATATTAGTCACAGTTTCATTCATGATAACATTTGAATCTGCTAATGCTTTTTGTCTTTTCTTTGAAAGCTTCCTTATGTGTTTTCCAAAAAATACCGCTCCAACGACGACAATTGGGAAAGTAGCAAGCATAATGATTGCCAATTTTGGGGCTTTGAATAGGATGAATATAATCCCTCCGACCAACATAATTATCTGTCGAACAAATTCAGCAAGAACAATAGAGAAGACATTATACATTCGTTCAACATCAGCTGTAATTCTACTGACAAGTTCTCCTACTCTTGATTTCTCAAAAAAGCTAACAGGAAGAGTAATCATTCTAGAATACAAGTCTGTTCGTATCGCGGCAGTACCATTCTCACTTACAATTGCAAATAAATAAATTCTAAAAAATGAAATAACCCCTTGAAGTATGAATACAATGAATAAGGTTACACCAATTGTATTCAGGGTCCAAAAATCACCAGCTTCTCCTGTAGCTACATCTACCATCTCACCAGCCACTTCCATCACTCCTAGAAAAATGACACTAGAGATCGCTAATAAAATCAATCCAATAATAAATTGCCACTTATATGGTTTGATGTATGAAAATATCTTGAGTCCCTCCTTGAAGGATTCCTTACTTAATTTTACTGGTGGTAACTTGTCATCTATATCGGACTGATGTCTCCTTCTTCCCATTCGTTTCTTTTAAACAACGACCTTCAAAAATCGTTGCTTTTAGTGGTACAAAAGTATGAATATTCCTACGGACATTCATCAATAGACTTTTTAGGTGCAACTATATCTTAACCGTAAGTATATCTGTGATTGCTGCGAAATGGCTTATTTGATCAATGGCAGGCTATTATAATGCTGTCATAAGTCCAATTTTCATAATATTTAGAAGATTTTAAGGTAAATACCGTTACAATTGCCTAGTTTATACGACTAAATAGTATAAAAGTTTTAAACAAAACAAAATGAAGTCTAGAAAATTCAAACGAGGAGAACAGTTCTTTTTCCAAATTATAGACGAAAATGGTAACGTGAAGATGGAAAGTAAGTCTTATTCCGAAAAAGAAGATCGGAATAAAGCATTAGAAGAAGCAATGAAACCATACGCTTCAAAGGGAAATGCTGACGATTACAAACCACTAAACTTTTACGAGTCAAACTCAAAATCCGAGAATGGGTTTGATAAATTTGAAGCTGATGGTGAATTCTACTTTTGCTATTGTGTAAATGGAGTTGTACACCTAATTTCAGAAGGCTACTCTTCAGAATCTGGAAGAGATAATGGAATTAGTAGTGTAGAAAAAAATATGGTAATTAAAGAAAGGTTTTCAGTAAATCAATTACCAAATGGTAAATGGTATCTCAATCTTAAAGCAGGTAATCACCAGGAAATTGCTACCAGTAGATGGTATAATTCAGAAGGGGATGCGAATAATGCCTTAGCTGCTTTAACAGGAGATTCTGATGCTGCCGGTAGGATTGCCAATATAGGTGTAGCTGCTGCTCCAGCAGCTGTTGCAGGTGATAATGCGCCTAAGAAAAAAAGAAAAAAACGGACAAGCTCGAAACCTAAAGCAGAGAAAATTCCAATTTCTGAAGGATTGTACACCTATAATAATGTCAGATACTATATACATAAGAGTAGTGGCAATGGTCAATATTATTTCTCCTTCAAAAATCCAGCGGATGATAAAACCATCCTAATGAATAGCGATGTAAGGGGATTTGGTTCTGAAGCAGATGCCGATGCAGGTGTGAAAAGAGCTATTGATAATGCCAATGTAGAATCCAATTATGACGGAAGAGCTACAAAGAATGGAAAATTTTGGTTCTATCTAACTGACGGTAAAGGAAATAATGTTGGTAAAAGTATCTTCTTTGGTTCTGAAGAAGACATGCAACGCGCAGTTGGTCTTTTATTAGGTCCTGTAGCTGGTATTGCTCAGCCTGCAGCAGCAAATGCAAAAGACAATAATCAAGACGAATACTTGCCAGTCGCAAATTACCAAAGCAATAGTGGTAGTAAATCAGATATTAACGGAGACTTTATCACATTTGAGCAAGATGGTCAATACTATTTTGCATGGATGGTCGATGGTAAAGTATACATGAGAAGTCAAGGATATACAGCGGAATCAGGCAGAGATAACGGTATTAATTCAGTTATAAAAAATAGAGAATTAGAAGAACGATATGCTGAATATTCAGAAGGTGGTGACAATTTTGTCATTCTAAAAGCCGGTAATAATCAGGAAATAGCGCGATCAGGTCCTATTGGTGGTGGCTGGACTAATTATAGATCTGCAGGTATAGCTTCATTAGGATTAGCAGCGCCTGCCGTTGCAGCTGGAATCATAAGCGGCGGAAATGATAATGCGGAAGCAGAGGCAAAAGCAAAAGCTGA
>CAYVFU010000062.1:0-28558 GCA_964450495.1 uncultured Saprospiraceae bacterium
ATGAACTACGCAAGACAGGTTTTTCAAAAGATGGCAAGCACAGCAATCCCCAAATTTATTATTTTTGAAAATGGCAAATTAGAGATAAAGGGAAATCACAATAAATCAAGAATATTAATTGGGAAAATGAGAACAGGTAACCGAAATAAGTATTCATGGAAAAATTACTAAAACAAGCTTCTAAGTTTAAAGACCGTATTGCGATCATTTCTGATGGCGACAAGTTTTCCTATAATTTATTAATTCAGGAATCTGGCATATTAGCATCTTCACTTTGCGAAGACATTGACGACCTAGATGAAGAACGAATTGCCTTCATGATTGATCCATCATATGCGTACACTGTCACCCAGTGGGCAATTTGGCGGGCTGGTGGTATTGCAGTTCCTTTATGTACATCACACCCACTCGACTCTATAGAATACGTATTGAAGGACGCTGCAGTTTCAAAGTTGATTGTCTCTGACATCTATTATGATTGGCTATTACCATTAGCAAAATCACTGAACGTGGCTCTGATAAAGTACAATATAGTATCAAAAAACTCCACAACCTTACCCAACATTGATGGGAGTCGCTCAGCAATGATTCTGTACACTAGCGGTACAACAAGTTTGCCCAAAGGTGTGGTTACTACACATGACAATATTGCATTTTGCATAGAATCGTTGACTACAGCATGGTGTTGGTCAAAAGAGGATCACATTTTAAATATACTGCCTTTACATCACGTCCATGGAATCATTAACGTCATGTCTTGTGCGCTATGGTCAGGTGCCATCTGTGAGTTTTTACCAAAATTTAATGCGCAACAAGTATGGCAAACTTTTCAAGGAGGTGCACTCACTCTATTTATGGCTGTCCCTACCATTTACTACAAATTAATTAGACATTGGAAAAATGCAAATGAAGAGGAAAAAAAGAAGATGTCAGCATCATGTGCCTCATTTAGGTTGATGGTCTCCGGCTCAGCAGCTTTACCAATTCCAGTACTTAATGAATGGAAGGACATCACTGGTCAATTGTTGCTTGAGCGATATGGCATGACCGAAATCGGGATGGCACTTAGCAATCCTTATGCAAGTGAGCGCCGACCTGGTCATGTAGGACAACCACTTCCGGGTGTACAAATCAGACTTAAAAAAGAAAATGGCATTGTTACTAAATCCAATACACCTGGTGAAATACAGGTTAAAGGGCCCAATGTATTCAAGGAATATTGGCGAAAACCCGAAGCCACAAAAAAAGCTTACACAGAAGATGGATGGTTTAAAACGGGTGATATAGCGCAACTTAATGACAATTATTTTCAAATTTTAGGTCGTGATTCAATAGACATCATCAAGTCTGGAGGGTACAAAATTTCTGCTCTTGAAATAGAATCAGTGCTACTCAAACATCCTGATATCGAACAAGTGGGAGTCATAGGAATTCCAGATGATGAATGGGGTGAGGTAGTATCAGCAGCAGTGGTTTCAAGTTCAAATCAAGATCCTAAAATTTACAAAGAATGGCTGAAAGGGAAGCTACCTGACTATAGGATTCCAAGACGCTATATCCTGATAGATGACCTTCCAAAAAATACTTTAGGCAAGGTGACAAAGAATAAATTAAAAGACCTTTTTATTCATTAGTACTTTAACACAAAAAGAGCTTGGTTAAAAACTAAGCTATTCAGATTGATCTTGTTGGGGCTTCACGTTTTTGGCTAGTGCTACTTTTGGTGCAAGCTATGAAGATATAGAATACGTCTCTCAAATTGGTGTGAAGGCATGGATCGATGAGCAAATGGCACTGCCATACGAAACCTATGAAACTGCCGTAAGAAATATGCATACTCAAATAATGGATGAGCAGGAGACTCAGCAATAATTTCTACAACACCATCAGAAGACAAACATTGGATAGTTTGCTAGAGGTGAGCTATCAAAATATTTTTGAAAAAGCTTATGCAGATACAGTACGAGGCAGTAAAGACAATGCAATAGAATTTTCAGCTGCTCTTACATTATAAAAGCAATCCACGCGACATATTTAAAAGTTAAAAAAACACTTAGCTCTGAACATAAATTGACTGTCATTAACAAGACAAAGATTTAGCTTGTTGGTAATTACATTGAGTGGAAACACAAGCCAACTTAATGTCAAAATCTATATCAAGCATACTTTTTAATGTGTTTAGTTACAAATTCATTATCAGCACATGGCAGCCACGGAGATGGTATTATAGCTGGGTTAACTCACCCTATTTTTGGATTAGATCATTTACTAGCTATTAGTTGTATTGGCTTTATTATTCCTACATTAAAAGATAAAAACTATTGGCACATCCCTCTTGGCTTTACACTAGCAATGGCTATAAGTGGGTGGATGGGTATAGGTACTGATGGATTTATGAATATGGAAATGGGAATAGCTGCTTCTGTGGTTTTACTAGGAACAATCTTGGCCTTGACTACTAAACCGCCATACCTATTATTTGCTATTGCTTCAATTATTATCGCCTACTTTCATGGATATGCCCACGGTGTAGAGATGCCTGAGTCATCTTCAGCTTTTGTATACATTGCAGGATACTCAATAGGAGTGATGCTTCTTTTTCTAGTGAGTATTTCTCTTGTTAATATTATGTATAAATGGAATAAGCCTTTGAGCATGCAATCAGTCAAAGCAATTGGAGTTTGCATCATGCTTGCTGGTTTGTTTATATTATTTGGTTAATCACTTTCCAGTCAGCAATTATCTCCAGCTAGGATTTTACAATTGAGTTTTATAACAATTCTTTTACAATTTCTAATAATTATATACGTTATATTCGTCGTTATAACATTCAAATAATGAATCATAAATTACTTCCAGTCGTTGTATTTTTTTGTGGAATTTGTGGATTGCTTTCTGCGCAAGATGAATTTGATTTCAGTTATGGAATTGACAAAATCTATCCATCAGTTTCTACTACCGCGGATAAACTAAAAGACATCAATTCATTGACTGAATTGAATCGATACTATAAATCATCTTGGGTAAAAGACTTTATATCTGTTGATATAAGTGCCTATCATGATGGTGAAGCCAAGGTCGTCACGAATATAAATGATGAGTTAACTGAAGAACAAAAAGAGCTCATTTTAGACTCTGATCTAAACTCTGATATTTCTGTCGTCGTACACTATATTCCAGATAACACACTGTCTGATAACGAACCTCAGAAATTCAATTTTACATTTAAGCTAGAACCTGATTCAGATGCAAGTTTTCCTGGTGGACAACAAAAACTCATTGAGTATATTGAAAATAAAGCCATCAGTCAGTTGGATAAAGATGATTTTCGTGCAAATCATTTAACTGCCATAGAATTTTCAGTTGATGAAACTGGTAAAGTTGTTGATGCTGAAATTTACGATATGGATGCCTATGGTGCTGAACAATACGAAAAGGCAAATCAGGTATTACTTGATGCCATTTGCAAAATGCCAGATTGGGACCCTGCTGCATATGCTAGTGGCGATCAAGTTAAGCAGGACTTTGTATTGCGTGTTGGTGATATGAATAGTTGTATTTCTAATTTTTTCAATATTAGAGGAGACCAGAGACCTGCACTTGATTCGACAGAATAGTTGCTTTATAATTTCTATAAATATGTTTATGGCTGGTTTCAAGAACACTAAGCAAATGAATCAATCCATTGATTCAAATAATACACCTATCGAGGAAAAGTCAAGAGCGCTCGCTTAATACCATCGGCATTCCATACTTAGGTCTGATGGTTATTTTTGTATCCAATTCTAATGAATATGGTTGTACCAATTGAAAGTTAAATCGCTTTATAAAATGATATAAGACTAAGTTCATTTCCATTTGAGCAAACTGGGAACCGATACATAATCTTGGGCCTTTACCGAAAGGTATAAAAGCATTAGGCGTCAACATTGATTTGTTGGTTTCAGAGAATCTGTCAGGATTAAATGCATCAGGATCAATCCAAAATTCTGACGATCTGTGCAAACCATAGGTATACAATGCGATAATCTCTCCTGCCTTTACCTGCTCTTCTCCAATCATATCATCTTCAATTGCCACACGATCCATAAACCACGCTGGAGGATATAGTCTCATTGATTCTGAAATAACCTGAGTTGTATACTTCATTTCCATGACCTCTTTAATCGTTGGATGTAAACTGAGGTCTAATTCATCTAATTCTGTCCGTAGCGTTGACAAGGGCTCTGGATGTTGGGATAGAAGATAAAGACAAAATGTAAGTGCATTTGTTGTCGTCTCAAAACCCGCGATGAAAATGATGAGTATTTCATCCAGGATTTGCTGATTGTTCATGCCCTCGTCCGTCCCTTCATACCGGGCATCTAGAAGCATTGTCATTAAATCTGATGGAGGCTCAGGATCTGATCTTCGTTCGGTAATGTAGTCAGTTATTAATTTATATATCCGAACTAAATGATCCTCCGATTTCTTTTGAAATCCTGACAATTTCCTCCAGCCAGATAAAAATGGATTTTGCGCTTCTTTCATTGTAATGTCTTGAAGCGCCTGCACTCCAAATTTTAATATATTAATTTGATCATCTGAGATAGTTGTACTGAATAATGCCTTACTCACGATGCTCAAAGTCATCTTTGTCATTTCGTCGAGAATGTCGAATTGAGTCTGACCCTCATTGATTTTACGAGATAAGTCATCCATCATGTTTAAGATGACGGCATTCATCTCAGTAAGTAGACTTTCTATCTTGCTCTTGTGAAAACCAGGTTGAATTAATCTGCGCTGCTTTAACCAGTAATCGCCGTTAGTCGTGAGGATCCCTTTCCCAGCATATTTGGATAATATGTCTGTTACTATTTTTGATTTGACATAGTTTTTGTGATTCTTTTGTAAAATATGGTTGATTACTTCGGGATCTTTTGTCAACATACGTCTAGACTTACCTACTTTGAGATGATAGGTCGATGTATTGTGTGTTTTTAATGTTTTATTAATGAGAAATATAGGGTCTCTCGAGTGTCGAATCCCATTATATAATACATAAGAAATGGGTACGACTAGATTGCTTTTTTTCATCCATTGTTATAACATCAGCGTGGCAAAATTGATCAAATAATACCCAGATTTTATTATTTATCATGGGTAATATATAGCATTATTGGAAAGCTATTTCATATCTAATTTTTCTAAGCGTAAAAATGATGTGGCAGATGGGATTCTAAATTTTGCCTCTTCTAGTGTTTTGTAAAACAAGTCATCTTGTCTTAATTGCAGCAATACCCTTTTTCTGATAAAAATCACGATTAATATCCCAGATCAAACTTTTAGAGAAAATAGTCTTTTCTGAACAACATTTTGACCACTGACTCCATTTACCCAACCAGCAATTGCGTCATTTATCCGAGTATTTTGATCTGTACTTTCAGAAATCAGATAGTAAATTGTTGATATTAAAAGGACATAGGCAATTAGCTTAAAATGGACTTTCCTTATTCCATTCAAAAAATCTCGCAAAGTACCTACAGGTCTTATGGTTAACTCTTTAATGGTGTAGAAAAACCCTCTATTTATTTGAAAAATACTTTCAGAGACCCCAATGAGAAAATTCGGAAAATTAACTCTTTCAACATTTGTATTTTGGCCACAATAACTGCAGAATTTTCCTTCAAAGATTTGTCCACTATTCTAGCTTTCATTATTTCTTATAAATTTATCATGTTCTAATTAACCCTATTTCTGAGGCGGCAATGAAGGCCTAACTTCAATCTTGCTTGGCAGTGTCCTTGGATTCATGTGAAGTAAATCAACAACCATTTGACCTATATCTTCCGGCTGAATCTTCCAAGCATCAGAATCATTTGGTGTATGATTATTAAAATGAGTTGATACAGAACCTGGCATTATCGTTGACACTTTGATTCCATGATGCCTGACATCCAACATGACCGCTTGCGTAAATCCAACTAGACCAAATTTACTTGCATTGTATGCAGACCCATATTTAAAAAAGTTAGTGCCTGCCAGACTAGCAATCGTTATGAGATAACCTTTAGAATTTTTCAAATGCGGCAGACTAACTTTGGTTGTATGAAAAACACCTGTCAAATTTGTATCTATAACATCATTCCATTCTTTCGTAGTCAGTTCTTCAATTGTTTTAAAGTGGCCTACTCCTGCATTAGCGATGACAACATCTAGCTGCCCCCAGACATCAATGATTTGATTAATAGCTCCTTCTTCATCTTTTTGATTCTTTACATCCGATTGGATGACCAAAACATTTTGAGAATCCAACAATTTCTCCGCCTCTTGTAGAGCATCCATTGATCGACCTGAAATGGCTACTTTATATCCATCAGCTAATAGACTTTGAGCCACTCCTAAACCTATGCCTTTTGATCCACCTGTTACATATGCAATTTTCATACTTTAGTTTTTTACAAAGATATAAACAAAACAGCAAGAGGTAAGGACGTGTGAGACTATGGCTTAGACCTTTGCCTCAGTTCTAATTGGAATAGGACTTTACACACGATAGGTGAATCGATTATTTGCCTACCTCTAGATTTAATCCTGCAAGAGATATCCATTTCAGATTAATTTTATGAATCACAAAACAAAGTCAATTACATTTAATTTATTAGCTTTAAAACACAAACACCATATCTTCTATTCATATGCATATGATCAAAATTTACAAGGTGTTCTTTCCATATCTGATTTTTATTTCTTTCTCAATATGTACAATAGAAATACATGCTCAAGATATAAAGGGTGGCTGTGAAATGAGTATGAGTCCTGAGAGGTTTCAAAAAATTATCGAAAGAGATAAACTTCGGAAATTGAGTAATAATACTAACTCACGAATAACCACAAGAGAGGTTCCTGTTAAACTTCATATTATAGGAAATGATAGTGGTAATGGACGATTAAGTGCTTCCGTAGCAAGAGGAAACCTAACAACTGCTAATGGCGTATTTAATGGTCTATTTAATTTTACTCAATGTGGTGAAGTAAATTTTATCAATAATGATGATTATACTACTATGGTGCAGAATAGTGATGAAGAATTTGAAATGGCGGCTAATCATCGAGTCAATAATGTACTAAATGTTTTTTATGTTCCCGAGGGTATTTCAGCTAATGGAAATACTGCCTCATGGTCAGCTTTCCCAGACAACCCCGATAAAGATTGGATCGTAATGCGTAATGCTCAAGCCATGAATAATAGTACATTTTCACATGAAGTAGGGCATTGGTTTGATTTATACCACACTTTCGAAGATGCCCTTGGAGTTTAAAATATAACTCGGATCACAAGTACTACATTTTGTGTTGCGAATTGTTTAGTTGCTGGAGATCTACTTTGTGATACTCCAGCAGATAGAAACAATTCATGGAGTGGATGTTCATTTACTGGCTCAGGTGGTGACGGTTGTGGTGAACCATTAGCTCCATTAGAGAATAACATTATGAGGAGCTCTACAGGAACTTTAAATTGTAGGACTTCTTTTACACCAGATCAAATATCAAGAATGAGGGTCAGCTATGATATGGACAGAGACAGTCAATTGGGTGTCTGTGGTTGTACCGACCAGAACGCTCTAAACTATAATATTTTTGCTACGGTTAATGATGGATCTTGTGTAGACCCCCTAATTCCAGGATGTACAAATCCTAGTGCAACTAATTATGATCCATCAGCAACATTTGATGATGGTTCTTGTACGTTTCCTGCGGTGCCTGGGTGTACAAATCCAAGCGCCACCAACTATAACCCTGCTGCCACAGTTGAAAATGGTTCCTGTACTTTCCCTGCAGTTCCTGGATGTACAGATCCTAGTGCGATCAACTATAACCCATCAGCAACTCAAGATGATGGTTCTTGTATATTTACAGTTTCAGGTTGCACAGATCCAAATGCTGTCAATTACAACCCACAAGCTAATCAAAATGTGAGTGGCTCTTGTCGATATTGTATCGGCACAACTACCTTGACTAGCTCTAGCGGACTAGTATACGATGGAAGTGGCGGTCCAGAATATGGAAATAACACAGACTGTAAATGGATCATTCAGCCAACAGGCATAAATTCTTTTGTGTTAGAATTTACCGCTTTTTTTCTTGAATCAGGATTTGACTTTGTCAAAGTATATGACGGGACAACAACTGCTGCACCACTACTTGGATCTTATACAGGTTTTAATCTTCCACCAAAATTATATACCTCCACAGGTGCCATGTTGATTCATTTCGCAAGTGATGGCGCGACTACATCTTATGGATGGACAGCAAACTATTCTCCAATCACAAATCCTTGTGAGGGTATTACGAATCTAAATATTACACGTAATCCCATACCTAATGGTGACTATTTCGCCAGAAATAACATTTCCTCAAGTAAACCTAGTAACTCTAATCCAGTTATAGATATGACAGCTGGCAGGTCAATTGTATTGACTCCAGGGTTTGATGGTGTATCAAATGGTCCCGGTAGGATTCTTATGGAAATAGAAGACTGTCCAAATAATTTTAATGAGAATGGCAATGAAGAAAAAAGTGCCAAAGAAAAAAATTAAAGTTAGTCTAACTTAAGCCTGCTAACATTTGAGTATAAATTTTAATATAAAACATAGCTCATAAATCCAAGTAACTAGCTCTTTACTTAATCGAAGCAAAATACCGTCTTGCCTCCTTCATCACTTTAGGCGCAAGTAGTATTGCAGCAGTCATTGTCGGTATAGCCATTAAAGCATAAAAGCCGTCAATCAAATTAATCATCATGTCTAATGAAGTAATTGACGCCAGCAATATGCTTCCGAGATAAAAGTAGTTGTATATATGTTGCTTGTCTGCTCCAATCAGATAACCCATACATTTCGTACCGTAATAGGAAAAGGAAAACAACGAAGAAATACTAAATATTGCAATGCACAATAATAAAAGATAGCTTCCAAAACCAGGTATAGAATTCGAAAAAGCTGAAGCTGTCAAGCTAACACCATTTGAGCCAGACGTCTGCCACACACCTGTCACTAAAATACATAAAGCGGTTAACGAACAGACGATGATTGTATCGATGAAGGGTCCCAACATCGCGACTAGTCCTTCTCTTATTGGTTCTGCTGTTCGTGCTGCTCCATGTGCCATAGGCGCTGTGCCTATCCCTGCTTCATTTGAGAATGCGCCACGACGAATACCTAATAAAATCAGACCTCCTAATGCTCCTCCTAACATTTGGTCACCTTTATGATGTGTCGCAGAAAATGCTTCACTAAATATCAATCCAAAATAATGTGGGACTTCTTTTGCGTTAATGATCAAGATAATCAGCACAGCAGTGAAGTATAGCACTACCATCAATGGGACTAATTTCTCAGTCGTTTGACTAATCCGTTTCAAACCTCCAAGAATGACAACAGAAGTAATCACTAATAATATAATTCCGGTAATCAAATTAGAGCTAAATCCTGTTTCTATTCCTGAAGGAATCAGTAGTATGTCTCTAATGGCTTGAGTCAATTGATTCACATTAAAGACAGGCAGTGAACCAATCAAACCAGCTAGACTAAAAAAGACCGCCATTGGTTTCCAATGTTTGCCTAGACCTTCTGTCACATAATACATGGGTCCACCTTGTATATCACCATTTGAATCTTTGCCACGATACATAATGGCAAGACTACACGTAAAAAACTTGGTGCACATACCTATAATGCCACTTACCCACATCCAAAAAATTGCACCTGGTCCGCCAATTGTAATGGCAACTGCAACACCGGCAATATTGCCCATACCAATGGTTGATGCCAAAGCCGTAGATAGTGCTTGAAAATGAGAGATATCTCCTGGATCATTGGGATCGTCATATTTACCTCTTAAAATATTTATGGCATGACCGATATACCGGTAAGGCAATAGGCGTGAAACAATTAAAAAATAAATACCCCCACCAACTAAAAGAATTAATAATGGAAGACCCCAAACAAAGGAAGCAAAATCAGCAATGAATTGTTCTATTCTTTCCATTAATATAATTATCTGTAGACATTTCTAACCACATCCAAATTGTCACACTTAGATGTTTTTTGTGATTTGTTGAACAATCTTGAATTCACTCATAAACACTTTAGCAATTACTCGCAAAATTGTATATACTGGAATTGCCAATACCATTCCCAAAATACCGCCAACTTTTGCCCCCATTAATACCACGACAAAAATTTCTAAAGGATGTGCTTTGACACTTTTACCAAATATAAAAGGTTGAAAAAAGAAATTATCTAATAATTGCATGATGGCAAAAACAGCCAGTACCTTCAAAATCTTTGGTAGCAAGGTTTTGTAAAATGAAAATTCTTGCACAACTCCGTTAACAATTTCACTGTTTATTTCTGCAGCACCATTCGCATCAGCAGCAAAAGAAGAAATAGTAATAATCACACCAAAAGAAGCCCCAAGTATAGGTCCCAGATAAGGAATAACATTCATCAAAGCCGCCATAAAACCAATTAACAATGCATTGGGAATTCCAAGTATTGTCAAGGCGAGTGTTACAAAAGTTGTCACCACAATAATTTGAACAGTAACCCCCATAAAATAACGAATCAACAATTTTGAGGTATCTTCCAAAGCATGAGCACCCTTTGACTCATACTGGTTAGGCAATATGGTCGAAATAATTTTAGTAAATAATCCCTGCTCTTTCAAAAAGAAAAAAGAGACGAAAAAAATAGACATAACAGCTATAAACAAATTACTAAAAAAGCCGATGGCCGATCCAAACAATTCTGGAATTTTTGAAGGATCAAGCATATTATATATGTTGCCCCTAATTTTATTAAAAAAGGAAGTAGGAGATGTTGTTTCTGAGACCTCATCTGAGCCATCTAAATGCCCTTGATCAACATGGATGACGACGGCTATTTCTGGAACCTGTTTAGTACTATCTTGTAATGTATAAATGCTATCAAGCTTAATGACTTGAGTAAATACATTGTCTTCTAAAGACTCTTCTGGCGTGTTTACTACTGAAGTTGTATCTGCTGCTTCAAACAATCCTCTTCTCACCAACCATTGATTCCAATCATCAATAGGCTCTTCCAAATTCTTAATGATAGCATTATAATCAACTCCTGCCAAATTTCTTGCTTGCTGCAATAATGGAGGTATAATCAGATATACCAACAAGGCTATAAACAAGACAAATGAAAATAGAGTCAACCCAGCGGCAGCATTGCGACCTATGTACTTAAACTTATTGAAGAAGCGAAACAAGGGAGCACCTATCATTGACACCACCCAAGCTAACGCGATATAGCTGACTATTTCGGGAAACCAAAAGAAGAATATCAAGATAACTACTAGTGGAAATAATGCAATAAGGTATTTTCTATCAAATGCCATAAGTCGAATTTAATCAATTGTTGCTTGACAATTTAGAAATATCGACAGAGCCTTTCTGAAGACCGCTATAAAATCCTAAAATGAGCACCATAAAAACCAAGCCTTCTATGGGTTTAACAACATGCCACTTAACATCCAATTTTCTTTGCTCTTTCCAAAATCCGACTTGTTCTACTTGCATAAAACAAAAAGAAGCAGATGAATCTGGACCAATAGAAAGAAATCCTGAGGCAAAACTAATCAAACCAAGAACCAACAAAGCTAAGGTGAAATACATCTCAGGCAATGCAAATAGCGTCTTCCATTTGATGTGTTGTGATTCTTCGACTACGGCTCTTATAATTATCAAACCAATGCCTGCACCTACACCATCAATTAGCACATCATTAAAATCGTAATACTCTGTCCATTCAGTTGCTAAATAAATATATTGATACAATTCATCAATGAACCCAGCAATTGTCGACCAAAACATCGTTCTAAAATAACTATGAGTTATTTGAAAACAAATAATTGCAAAAATAGCGTACTGGATAAAATGTATAGCTTCTACATTTAATACAAAAAGAATATTTATACATACTGCGACCAGGACTATAGTGACAGTTGTATATCCTACAAGAAGTTTTCTATCATCCGGCTGGATTTTTTGATACAACCAAATACCAACGCCAAACATTATGACGACAAACACAGCCAGCATAATTCCATTATACCGAACACGCGAACCAGGTAAAAAAATACTAGCTAAAAATTCACCTACTTGCGCATGAGGCAACACTACACTTAAATAGTAGCAAAGCAATATGAGGGTGTATTTTATTTTCAAATTGAATCAGTATTTCTGTTTAGCACTACATTTATATTCGACTTTAATTTGTCAAATCCTGCACGTTTGACTGGCGACCCCTTAAACAATCCATCAAACTGCTCACTTGATAATGCACGCCACGATTCAGTGTCTTTAGTTAGTAGATCTACTTTGGGCTTAAAATCATTCTCTTTATGCTGGGTAGAAAATCGATTCCAAGGACAGACTTGTTGGCAGATATCGCACCCAAACATCCAACCTTCTAGTTTCTCTTGATATTCTTTAGGGATGTCTTCTTTGAGTTCTATAGTTAAATATGAAATACATTTTGAGGAATCCAACACATATCCAGAAGGACTTATCGCATCAGTAGGACATGCATCAATGCATCTGGTACAGGTACCACAATGATCTTTTGAAACATGCTGATCTGTCTCTACTTCTATATCAAGAATTAGTTCAGCAAGAAAAAAATAAGACCCTACTTTCTGATTCAGCAATAAAGTGTGTTTTCCTATCCACCCTAAACCTGCACGTCTAGCCCAATCTCGCTCTAACACAGGAGCAGAATCCACAAATCCCCTACCCTCAGTTTGTCCCACATTATCTCTCAACCATTGATGGGCCTGCTTAAGTTTTTTCTTAATCACCTTATGATAATCTCTGCCGTAGGCATACATTGATATCTTAGGCGCTTCATGATCTTCCTGCTTTTCAGAACTATAATAATTATATAAGAAGCTAAATACAGTCTTAGCGCCTGGGACGAGTTTGGTTGGATCGACACGAAGATCAAAGTGATTATTCATGTAATCCATCTTTCCTTGATAGCCTTTATTCAACCATTGTTCTAATCTCTTGGCTTCATCATCCATGAATTGCGCTGGCGCAGCGGAAACTGCTAGAAACCCCAATTCTTCAGTAGCATATTTTTGGAAAGATATGTATTGATCTATTTTCAATGCTTGACGTACTTTCTTGTCGTGGCTTAATCTAAGATCTGCAATTTCGCATATTGCAACATGATCCTCTTTTTAGGGTTTACTGCTATTTGATCAAACTCAATTGTAGCGACAAATCGTTCATCTATATCAATGACATTACCCTCTCCAAATTTTAGGTGAAGGACACGCATACCAGGTTTAATTTTGGATGAATCATCGGGATGAAAGTTTTGAGGGTCAACCATTAATTTCTTCACACGCTTTAAGCCAGTTGGTTTGAAATTTCCTAAAACTTTTGGCTCTCCAAAACCTTGCTTTTGTTTTAATGGAATAACTGAATCTATGGTTTCTGGCGGCAATTCTTCCAAAAAGCGACTTGGGTCATTAAAGCGCATTTGTCCGTGTTGATAACGGCTATTGGAATACGTAATCGTCAAATGTTCTTCGGCCCTTGTTATCGCTACATAAAACAATCTTCTCTCTTCTTCTATTTGATCAGGAGACGATAAAGACATATAAGAAGGAAACAAATTTTCTTCCATTCCGACCACAAACACGGATTTAAATTCCAAACCTTTACAGGCATGTGTGGACATTAAAGACACTGTTTCTTTTTCTTCCTTATCATTGTCCATATCTGTAATCAAAGCAATACTTTGCAAGTAAGACGACAACGTTTTGTCCAATGGGTTTTCTCCTTCTATAACTTCATCATTCTCTACAAAGTCTTTGACACCATCCAGAAGAGCATTTAGGTTTTCTAGACGCCCTATTCCTTCCATGGTATTGTCCGCTTTTAATGCACTGACTATACCTGATCGTTTTGAAATCATTACGGCTAAATCATACGCATTTTTACCTTCTGCCATATGCTTACGCAATGTGGCGATCAATGCGGCAAATTCCGCTAAGTTACTTGTAGCTCGTTTACTTAATTTGACATGTGGAATGGTCTGCCACAGACTTACCTGATTGTCATCAGCTATTGCTAATAATTTGTTTATTGTTGTCGCGCCAATGCCTCTTTTCGGATAATTGACGACACGTTTAAGCGCTTCATCATCATTTGGATTTACTGTCAAGCGCATATATGCAAGCAGATCCTTCACTTCCTTACGCTGATAAAAAGACAAGCCACCATAGATCCGATATTGGATATTTTGTCTTCTCAAAAACTCCTCAAAAACTCTTGATTGAGCATTTGTACGATAAAGAATGGCAATTTCACTATTGGATAAATTATATCTGTGCTTTTGCTCAATGATTAAATCAGCAACTCGTCGACCTTCTTCATTGTCAGATATTGTCTTAATGATTTTTATTTTTTGATCACCGATTTTATCCGTCCAGATTTTCTTTTCTATTTGCCTTCTGTTGTAGCCGATGACACCATTAGCTGCATCCACGATATGTTGTGATGATCTATAATTTTGTTCTAGTTTGAATGTATTGAGATTAGGAAAATCTGTTTCGAATTGTAGAATGTTTTCTATAGTAGCCCCTCTAAAAGAGTAAATACTTTGAGCATCATCTCCTACAATGCAGACATTATGAGGACTGTCTTCATAATTTACAAATTGCTTTAAGATTTCATATTGCAAAAAATTAGTATCCTGAAACTCATCTACCAATAGGTGTGAAAATTGCCGTTGATACTTCTCTTTTACGTTATCTGGATTTTCATACAATAGGCGAAACATTTGCAACAACAAATCATCAAAATCCATTGCACCTGATCGCTTACATCTCGCAACATATTTCTCATAGATTTTATACGTCATCGGACGACGATTCATCCGATCATAATTCAACATATCTTCATTTTGAGAATATGCTATAGGGGTAATGAGATTACTTTTAGAGGCTGATATTCTAGATCTGATGACACCAGAATTGTAGGCTTTCTTATCCAAATCCATAGATTTGATTAGCTCATTAATCAATGATTTGGTATCGTCCGTATCGTAAATAGTAAAATCATTGGGATATCCAATACGATGGGCTTCGACCCGTAAGATCCTGGCAAAAATGGAGTGGAAGGTGCCGGCCCAAACTCTTCGAGCCGAACTACCAACAACAGCTTCTATTCTTTCTTTCATCTCACGAGCAGCCTTATTAGTAAACGTCAACGCTAAAATTTGCCATGGAGGCACTCCAGTATTGATCAAGTGTGCGATTTTGTATGTCAACACTCTTGTCTTTCCAGAACCAGGACCTGCGATTACCATAATAGGACCTTCAGTTTGGACAACAGCTTTACGCTGAATATCATTTAACTCATCTAAATACGAATGGGTGACTTCTTGCATGCACGTGGTGTTGTTCAGTTTTTATGAAACATATAACTGAAAACAAATATACATGATTACGAAACAATGTGGCTGTAAGTGCCATCTAGATTTAAATTCGCCCTTTTTCGTTATTTTGCCCTTAGAATTAGTATGTATGTCAAACCAACCTGAAAGCATCCTCAGAGACTTTATCACTTTTCTCAAATTTCCCGACCGCACAATAGAGAAATTACCAATGGGAATGGCAACTTTCATGCGACTAGTTGGTGTTCACTATCTGTTTTTGATATTAGCAATGATCGTTATGTCTGCCTTTTCTTCATTGGTCAATTTGGACAGTCTTGAACATAGTATTGAAGATTTATTGACCAATACCTCACCAATTGCTTTCTTAGTTACATTAGCAGTTGCTGCACCGATTATAGAGGAGATAATATTTCGTTTTCCACTTAAATTTCGTCGAGGTACACTCTTTATTCTATTGTGTATTCTGACTTTATTGGTATACCTCATTAGCGCTAATTTCCTGGACCCTAAACTGGATTTATTGCCTGCAGATACCATTTCGGATTTAGAAGGGAGTGGCTTTATCCCAAATTTATCTGGAGTAATGGTAGCCATGATCTTTTTTATTCTTGGATTGTTATGCATTTTCATAGCCGGCATGTCAACAGAGATGTTGTCAAAAACGGAAAAATTGGTCTCTCGGCTGTTTCCCTATGTTTTTTACTTGACTGCCATGTTTTTTGGCTATGTCCATTTTACAAATTTTAGTGGTGATATGAAATGGTTTTGGATTCCATTTTTGATTGTCCCACAATTTATGATGGGTCTCGTCATGGGCTATGCAAGACTTAGGTTTGGAATGGTTTCTAACATTATGCTTCATGCAATCAACAATTTAATACCTGGATTAATTATGCTCGCAGCTGCGCACTTTGGCCTTGAAGGCGAATTATGATAAATCACTACTAACTTTACAACAATATCTTTTAGATTTTTTCTGAATAAATTGGTTCCCTGTTTGGGAATACTAACATTTAAAATTCTAATCGGTCAGGAATTCTCGCTTGCTGAAAATGTTTTTCCATTTCTTGGATCCATTCTTTAAGTCAGAATAAGACTCTTCCACTATATCTTTAATAATTCTTTTTTCCGTATCAATAGCAACTTGCGTTTTAAAGGCACTTAGCTTGGTATTATATTCAACTTGATTCATTGTTTTATTCTTTAGTGAAGAAGTCGTATGCGTATGATTCATGACGAACACATGTTCATGTTTGTCCAACTCAAAATCATATGGACTTCTTGTACTGATCAATTTGACTAATAATGGAGCAGTTTCTATCGCAATGAATAATAGCATAATAAAAATACTTGCAAGGTGAATAGCACTGCTTTTCTCTGCTAGTCGATGTAGTGATTCCAATCTTGAAGCAAAACCCGTCAACCTAGCTTGTTCAAGAGCAGAAATTTCAGCCTCTTGTTGATCCTTTAATGTCGACAAAGCAACCGCTTTAGAATCTATCAGCGGTAAGTTTCTGCTTAATACATCATCCAGTTCCGTCTGGGCTTTGTCAGCATCAACTTTTTTAGCTTTGTAAATTGGTCCCAGATTTTTTTGTTGTGAGCCTCCAGTACCATCTGCTTCTGAGATTGCAATTGCCATCAGAGCATCACGTCGTTGTTGATAAGTATTTATTTCCGTTTTTAATCGTTCAATTTCTGAATCCAAAGTGTCTACTCTGCTTTGGAACCGTTCGGACACTAGGGCCTCCTGAGCAGCTTTATTTTCTTGACGCATGATGGATAACTCTGCATCTATTTCAGTTTCAAATATTTTAAGTTCCAGTGGTTTAGCAATGACAATAGAAATAATAATTGCCAATATGAGCCTAGGCAATGCATGGCCAAAATTCTTAGCGAAAGAAGATGTCATTTTTAAAGAAGAAACGATATATCTATCCAAATTGAATATCATCAACCCCCAGACCAAACCAACTAAAATTGCCAAAAAGTAAGAATTGAATACGGTATATAAGGCATAAGAACAAGCAATTGCTGCAAATAATCCAGTGAAGAAAATTGTTGCACCTATGCCGACATGTTTTTGTAAATCAGTAGGTGTTCTATTTAATAAGGTGCGGTTTGAGCCTGAGCAAAATATGAAGAAGTTTTGTATGGATTCCATAGTTAGAGATTATTACCTAAGAAAAGTAAGTCATCTTGGACTCTTATAACTATTTTATAGATCAACGTATTAGTTCAATCTACCAATACCTATGAATTCTATGTATTTATCGTGTTTACTTACTTGATTCATTCTTATTAATTTACTCAATCACAATGTCTACTACCATTCTTTTAATAGTATTCGTGTCATTATAAAATGACTTAGCAATACTTTTCGTTAACTAATTATATTCTATTTAATATAAACAGTCCAGAATAGTTATTTTTAAAAAGACTATTATATATGAAGTTGACACTTTACTTTTTTCTGGTCCTTAGTTGTTTGACAAGTTATAATCTTGGCAATTATGAAGATGACTACTATGTGGTTGACGAATTCAACAAGCCTCTTTCTGACAATTGGGTTGGTCGATACGATGACTTTGATTCTATATATACGATCAATGATGAGAATGGTAATCAATACTTAACGGCTAGCTCCTTGAACAGTGCTAATTTCATCATTAAGCAAATAAATGTAGATCTTGCGGTATACCCTTTTTTAAATTGGAGATGGCGTGCACACGAATTACCGATCGATGGTGATGAAAGCATAAAGCAAAAATGTGATGTTCCTGCGTCCATTGCCATAGTACTCAACAAAAGTAAAATTATTCCAAAGTCAATAAAGTACTCGTGGTCAACAACACTGCCAGACGGTGAAATAACCAAAAGTCCTTTTGCATTTTGGCCTGCCAGATGCGACATAAAAGTCATGGAACATGGAGAAAAAAATAAGGGAAAGTGGGCATATGAAAAAACCAACGTTTTAGAAGACTACAAATACTTTTATAAAAAGAATAATGTAAAATCAAAAGTAGTAAATGCAATAGTCATTATGAGTGATTCAGACAATACTGGCACACTATCCAAAGCAGATTACGACGATATTTATTTTTCAAAAAATTAAGGTAGACACTACCCTCTCATCGAATAATTAGGCGACTCTTTTGTAATTGTAATGTTATGTGGATGGCTTTCGTTAATTCCAGAATTAGTAATCCTCACCATGGTAGATCCTTGCATGGAGGCTATATCTACAGCTCCGCAGTAACCCATACTTGCGCGTAAGCCACCAATATATTGTACCATGACTTCAGACACCTTACCTTTAAAAGGGACTCGACCTTCAATACCTTCTGGCACCAACTTTTTGATATCGTCTTCAACATCTTGAAAATATCTATCTTTTGAGCCTTTTTCCATTGCACCTAAAGACCCCATGCCTCGATAGACTTTAAATTTCCGTCCTTGGAAAATTATTGTTTCGCCCGGAGCTTCTTCAGTTCCTGCAAATAATGAACCTGCCATGACACAACTAGCCCCTGCTGCAATCGCTTTTGCTATCTCTCCCGTGTATTTAATACCCCCATCACCTATTACTGGAATACCCGTTCCTTTAAGTGCTTGTGATGCACGATAGATGGCCGACAACTGTGGCACACCAACACCAGCTACAATCCTGGTGGTACAAATAGAACCTGGTCCAACACCGACTTTTACAGCATTAACTCCAGCTTCTACCAAAGCTTTTGCGCCTTCGCCTGTAGCGACATTCCCTCCTACTATCTGTAAATCTGGAAATTTGTCCCGTACTAGCTTTACCGTATCCAACACACCTTTCGAATGTCCATGTGCAGTATCAATGCAAATTAAATCCACATCCATCTCTACCAACTTAGAAATTCGCTCCATAGTATCTTTAGTCACACCAACAGCTGCACCAACCAACAATCGGCCATGAGAATCTTTACTAGAATTCGGATAATTTTCGACTTTGAGAATATCCTTATAGGTAATAAGACCCACCAAAGTATTGTTGCCATCTACTACAGGCAGTTTCTCTATTTTATATTGTTGTAAAATATCCCTTGCTTGATCTAGGTCTGTGCCTTCTGGTGCCGTAATCATATTTTCTGAAGTCATGATTTCAGTAACTGGTTTCATGACATTATTTTCGAAACGCAAATCTCTATTTGTCAGTATACCAATTAAATGATGATTCTCATTAACAATTGGGATACCACCAATTTTATATCGTTTCATCAGATCAAGAGCATCTTGCACCTTTGCATTGGCATGCAAGGTTACTGGATCAATTATCATCCCACTTTCAGATCTCTTCACATTGCGCACATGTTCCGCTTGGGCATCGATTGACATATTCTTATGTACGATTCCAATACCTCCTTCTCTGGCCATGGCTATTGCTAGTTCATATTCTGTTACTGAATCCATTGCTGCTGAAACTATGGGAGCATTTATCCTAATGCCATTAGTAATTTGAGTAGAGATATCGACGTCTCTTGGCAAAACTTCAGAAAAGGCAGGCACTAAAAGGACATCTTCGAATGTAAATGCTTCTGAGGGGGATCCTAAAAATTTATTTTGTTGCGTTTCCATGTGCAAAGATATAAAGCCTATTTAACAAATAAAAGAAAGAATTAACAGACTACTAAAACAAGTCAAAATTCAGAGAAAAATCATCGGCTTCTTCTAAAAAACAGATTTATAGAATACTCTTTCCACGAATTATTTGTAGAATTATGGCAATGATTGAATTGTTCTCTGATGAATACTTTATGAAAAAAGCCTTCGAACAGGCTCAAATCGCTGCTGATGCCGGAGAAGTACCTGTCGGTGCTATTATGGTATGTAACAAACAAATTATAGCAAAATCTCATAATCAAACTGAATTGCTCAATGATGTGACCGCTCATGCGGAAATGTTAGCAATCACTTCAGCAGCAAATTTTCTCGGTACCAAATATTTACAACAATGCGAGCTTTTCGTCACTTTAGAACCTTGCCCTATGTGTGCTGGAGCATTGCGTTGGGCACAGTTAGGTAGACTGGTTTACGGTGCAGAAGACAATAAACAAGGCTTCATGCAATATGGAAAAGAGTTGCTTCATCCACAAACCAAAATGGCATATGGCTTATTACATGAAGACTGCTCTTTGATCATTAAAGAGTTTTTTCAAAAAAAGAGAAGCCTTACTCGTTAATTCTCCTTAACACTTGTCTCATATCAAATGTTAAATGTTAAAATTGGCGTTAAACCCAGTAAACATCCTTGATGTCTAACCAAAGAATCTTCTTCTTTGAAAAAAGTCAATTCTATGAAAACATTACAATCAACATCAATAATACTAGCAATTTTAATGCTTACTCTATCCTCTTGTAGCAAAAAATTAAACTATTTCACCGAAGACCTATATGAAGAATATGATTGGTCTGTAGATGAATTAAAACGAGTACAGTTCTATCTTTCCGAAGACATTGTACTGTATCGAGAATTAGAAAGTGAGTCCGTCGCCATAGATAATGGGAAGATAAAATTTAAAGATGGCAGAAAAGTGGAGGAAGTAGTATTTGAAAAAGGTACACCTGGAGTATTGTCTTTCTCCCCTAAGGAGAATCGTTTTGCTGTCAGTTTTGACGACGATGATAATCGCTTTTTAATGTTTGGCCCTAATAAAAAAGCAGGAGGTAGATTTGTCCTTCTTGCCAAAGACTGGGATCGACGTGTTGGTAAAGTTACCTACGGAGACTTGACGTACAGAACATCAAATTCAAGTGCATTTGCATCACTACTTGTGGATGTAGATAAAGTTGGAACGACGGATTATCGTAAAGAAAAAGTAGGCGGACGGAAGGTTAACTAGCTGGTTTACAGCTAGCTAAATGTTTAGTGTTGAGCCTGCCTGCCGGTAGGCAGGTGTTGAATATTTAATGATTTGTGGGTAAGTTACTTGTGGTAAATAGAGATATTTTTAAATAAAATTCATGCGACAGGTTTGTTCTTACTTTTTCTAAGACGGATTAATTAGAAGTACTCTTAGCATAATGTTTCTAGTAACTGAACATGCCCTAACCGAGCAATTTAGCATTAAACATTAAAAATTCAACATTGAAAATTCTTCTGTTTCTGTTCACCAAACGTACCCTGAACATTCAATTCACCATTAAAAATTAAGCATTCAAAATTAAAAATTAATAACTACCAGCTTTGCTGGCTACCCCACCAAGCATCGGCACAAAGCGATAAGTCCCATGTTGTTGAATTTCCATTTGCTCTCCTTTTTTGACAATCTTCATCATTTGTTGATTATCACCAGTGCCTACAGGAATTACCATAATGCCACCTTTGCGTAATTGTTTGACAAGGGACTTAGGAATGATGTTGCTTGCAGCAGTGACTAATATTTTATCAAACGGAGCAAAACGTTCGGCACCTTCGTATCCATCTCCTATTAATGTTCGGACACCATTAAAGCCTATCTTTGGTAAAAGTGCTGATGTCTTTTTGAATAACTCTTCTTGCCTTTCAATTGTATAGACTTTGGCTCCCATTTGATGAAGTACACAAGCTTGATACCCTGAACCAGTACCAATTTCTAAGACTCTGTCTCGTCTCCGTATATTTAACAGCTCAGATTGACGAGCGACAGTGAACGGTTGTGATATGGTTTGACCAGCAGCAATTGGAAAGGCGGTATCCTTATATGACCATTCAGCGAAAGCTTCATCCAGGAAAAAATGTCTCGGAATTTTTAACATTGCTTTTAAGACTCGTTCGTCTTCAATGCCCTTTTGTCTAAGGCTACTTATCAATTGAGACCGTAAGCCTTTAGTTCTGTAGTTATCTGTATAGCTCAACATAATGTAATATTACAAAAATATATAATATGTAACTATCAGAAATATAATTAATTACCTAAAATAACGACACGTTCTGTGCTTTTAATAAAATTCCGAATATAATTTCTACTTTTATCATATTAACTCTTAACTCCAATAATCAATGGGCATAATAAAATTTGGTACAGATGGATGGCGAGCCATTATAGCTAAAGACTATACTGTCGACAATGTAAAAAGAGTAAGCGAAGCTGCTGCTCAATGGATGTTGAAAAATGACATGAAGCAAGTCGTAATTGGCTTCGATTGCAGATTTGGAGGAGAACTATTTAGTCACACCTCTGCAAGTGTATTTGGAAACTATGGAATTAAAGTTTTGCTATCAAAACATTTTGTATCAACTCCAATGGTAAGTCTTGCTGTTATCCAGACACAATCTGACTTGGGTGTGGTTATTACAGCTAGCCACAATCCTCCTAGTTATAATGGCTACAAACTAAAATCGAAATTTGGCGGTCCTACTATTCAAAAAGAAATTTCTGAAGTCGAAGCCATTATTCCTGAAAATCCATTAGGAACGATGCCATCTGTTTCTGAATTAGAAGAAAACGGATTAATTAGCTACATCGATATGGAAGAGATGTACATGCAACACATTCAAAAGAATTTTGACTTAGATTTAATCAACAACTCTGGGGTCAAGCTTGCCTATGATGCCATGTATGGTGCTGGACAAAATGTCATGAGAAAACTATTCCCGGATGCTGACTTATTAAACTGTGAGTATAATCCTCTTTTTAACGGACAAGCACCAGAACCAATACGAAGAAATCTAACAGAGTTATCAGAGCATATAAAAAACAATCCTGCAATAAATCTTGGTGTAGCTAATGATGGTGATGCTGATCGAATTGGCATGTTTGATGAAAATGGAGAATTTGTAGACTCACATCATATCTTACTGTTACTTCTATACTATCAAAAGGAATTTAAAAATCTGGACGGTAAAGTTGTAATCACATTCTCTGTCACAGATAAAATGAAAAAACTGGCAGAACTTTATGGCTTAGATGTTGAAGTCACTAAAATCGGCTTTAAATACATTGCAGAAATAATGATCAATGAAGACATCATCGTTGGAGGTGAAGAATCTGGAGGTCTTGCTGTCAAAGGTCATATTCCAGAAAGAGACGGTATCTGGATCGGACTCATGATTATGGAGTTTATGGCTAAAACTGGAAAATCCATAAGCGAATTAATACAAGACGTGTACGATAAAGTCGGGTCATTTTATTTTGATCGAGATGACTTGCGAATTACAGATGAATTAAAAAAAGCCATTATTGACAAATGTGCTAATGACGAGATAACTAATATTGGGGACCAACCAGTATTATCCACAGAATCATTAGATGGATATAAATTTAATCTCTCTGATGATGAATGGATAATGGTGAGGCCTTCTGGAACTGAACCAGTATTACGTGTGTACGCTCAAGCAGCAAACAAGGAACGAGTACGGGAAATTTTAGATGCTGCGCATAAGTCACTTCAATCTTAATAAGAAAATCTATTTTGAAGAGAGCTATTCAATCTAAGGAGTCATGACCCCTTGAAGGTAGGAAATTTATGAAGGCAAGACATTTGTAAGAATAACAGAATCTAATTAATAAAATCTCTTAGGGCAACAGCTTGCTTTTTGAATGTTGTAATTCCTTCATCGTTAAAGAGACTAACATGAATGATGTAAATTCCGATCGGAGCACGCTGGCCACTTTCAAGATTCCCATCCCAAATAAGGGTATTGTTTCCTCCCAAAAGAGTATTGTTGTTTAAGGTAAGAATGTGCAAGCCAGAATCATTGTATACATTAACAGTACCTAGAAATCCAGGCCTGGCTTGTATTATAATCTCCAATTCATCATCTTGATTATCTCCATTTGGAGAGAAAGATGAATTCATTTCGATGGATATATCAGCGCCAAAATCACTTAACGTAGAATTTGGATTACCAGGAGTTCCAAAGCCAACGGTTTGACTTGCCGAAGACCAATTATTGGAATCATTTGTTGGTGTAGTCAACGATATTCTTTCTAAGCTTACTCCATCGATTTCATCAAGCAGCGCATTATGAAAGTCTTCGTCATAATCAAATTCATCGAGCAGTTGTCCATCTAATTCAATACTCACATTACCATCATCATTATTAAAGGCAGGCAAACTCAAATTGAAAATTCTGTCAGCAGCATTTGAAGGGAAGGCATCTATGGTTTCTTGAACATCAGGAGTGAAAGCAATGATTCCAAATGGAGGCATAACAATCGGAATAGCTACACTCACTTGACGATTATTTGAAGAATTTAGGATAATAAGGTTTTGTAAATCAAGTGATTTACTTGTAGTATTAATAAGTTCTACGAAATCGACACCATCTGTTCGTGGGTTAAAAAGAATCTCATTTATAAGAATATCTCCAATCTCTGGAATAAAAGCAGGTGTAATCACAATTGATGTATCCAACTCATTTCCGGCAAGATCAAAGACTCCAGAAACGGAAAGTTGAAGTTCTTGTGGCACAGCTCCCACCACTGAAAATTTTATTTGTGTCTCATTGAGTACGACATTATTCAACTCTACAGGGGTAGCTATTAACTGCACATTACTATTTTCAAGATCAATAGCCTCATCCAGTGTCAAACAAAATTGAGTATCAGGAATAAAAGAGCTTGTTAATATAGATGGGGCTTCTTCATCAGAAACTGTCATCCCTGCCGAAATTTGACCAAAGGAAAACCTATCTGCTCGGCTAGATGTATATCTACACTCAAGTCCAAAAAATCCTGTACCTAAAATTCTATCCCCAATAAACACTTCTATTTCTTCAGTGAAAATTGCTTCATCAGAAGTTTTAGATTGAATAATTAAAAATGAGTTATTGTACTTGATGAGCAATTCAAGTACCACAGGATCGTTAGCAACTCTTGTAGGAATGCCCTCAGCAAGAATTATATTAGATGGCAACTCGACCAACTGAAGTGCGTCATCAGAACCATTTTCTCCTATTAAGACTGCTAAAGAGTTTTCTTCGAAATTCTCTGTTTCACTCCATAGATGGATAAGCAATTGATTAGTTGCAGAAGGAGAAAAATCCAAATTTAGACTCATTGACCATTCATAATCATCTGTCACTTCTATAGCGGTAGCCAATTTAGTGACCCCTTCCTCAAGTGCATCCAAATTAAGCATACCATTCGCAACCGTAAAATCATCTAAATCTCCAATCCAAGCAGGATTAGACTGTAGCTCAGCATCTGCAAAATCATCTACAAACTGCGAAAAAGCGATGGTTGATACCCCTAAAAAGAAAATGGTGAAAATTCTACACATTAGCATAAAGTAAACATAGCTTATTCTTCTTATAGAACGTATCTTTATGATCTAAATTGATTGACAATACAAAGTTAAAAATATGAAAGTAGCAGTTGTTGGTGTTACAGGTCTTGTAGGACAGGTCATGTTGCAAGTACTAAAAGAAAGAAATTTTCCAGTTACAGAGCTCGTACCTGTAGCATCAGAAAGATCTGTTGGGAAAACCATTCAATTTAAAGGAGAAGATATTACAGTTGTTGGGCTTCAAACTGCTGTTGACAGTAATTTAGATCTAGCCATATTTTCAGCAGGTGGTTCTGTTTCCAAAGAATGGGCACCAAAATTTGCTAAAAAAGGGACTTTCGTTGTGGATAATTCTTCTGCCTGGAGAATGGACCCAACTAAAAAATTAGTAGTTCCAGAAGTGAATGCTCATGTCCTGACAGAGGATGACAAAATTATCGCAAATCCAAACTGCTCTACCATTCAAATGATCGTAGCCTTAGGTCCTTTGCATGAGAAATATGGTATAAAGCGATTAGTTATCTCAACATATCAGTCTTTTACGGGTACAGGTGTAAAAGCAGTGAAACAATATACCTGTGAACGAGACGGCGTTGATAATGATGAAGCTAACGCCTACCCATATCAGATTTTTGAAAATTGCCTGCCTCATTGTGATGTTTTCTTCGAAAATGGATATACAAAAGAAGAGATGAAGCTTGTTAATGAGACTCGTAAAATTTTAGGAGATGAATCGATTAGAATTACAGCGACAGCTGTACGAGTCCCAGTGGACGGTGGTCACTCAGAGTCAGTAAATGTAGAATTAAATAACCCATTTGACATAGATGAGGTGCGCACTCTCCTAACAAACAGTGAAGGACTTGTTGTTAAAGATGATATAAAAAATAATGTCTACCCAATGCCATTATACTCTAAAAATCTAGATCCTGTATTCGTCGGTAGAATTCGCAGAGACGAATCATTAGATAATGGTTTGAATATGTGGATTGTAGCTGACAACCTTCGAAAAGGAGCAGCAACTAATGCAGTTCAAATAAGTGAGTATTTAGTCAAATCTAATATTTTGAAACAAAGCGTTCTAGCGAGTTAATCTACTCAAAGACATCTGATTGTAATAATTACTTATTCATTGAACAATGTCAACATTCATCTGTATTATATATTGCAGATGTCTATTGAAAAGTCTCTTTAGAAAGTACCGAATATGAAAACGAAAATGGTCATATGGGGTTCAGATGAGAAGGATGAAAAAATCCTAGTTGCTCTTGAACTTTTAAATGATGAGAATAAAGTCAAAATCTACACATTTCCAGCACCGGCTGTAACTGAAGTGTTTTACAATCAGATGATGAATCTCTGGAGAAACGGAGGTCCAGTTTCGTTCCCAGAAAATCATTCGGTCATAGAAAGAGAATTGTCTGTTTCAGAAGATTTGCTTCCTGATTCTATTAGAGTTGAGAGAACCGATCTCATCAATAGGGCAAAAACAGAATGGCATTTTGTGGTCCTATCTAATAAACTTCGAGAAGCTTACAATAATGAAATAACCCAATTCAAAGATAAAATCGAACAATTAAATGGTTTTGATGAAGGCGTGTGGGAAGAATTAAAAGGCTTTTGGTCTAAAGTTCAATTGCAAGTTAGAGATAAGAATTTATTTAGAGAGCATGCAGATGAACTGAGATCTAATACTAATGAGCTTTTTGGTAAACTAAAGGAACTTAGAAAATCTTTGAATGATGAATTCTCTAAAACTTCAAAGGAGCAGGCGAATCTATTTATGGACGCTCTTAGAGATATTGAAAAGAAAGTTAATGACGGTTTAGGTCTTCATCCAATATTCAATGAACTTAAGGATCTTCAAAATAAATTCAATTCGACAGACTTTACCAGATCAGATAGATCCAATGTTTGGAAAAAATTGGATGCTGCTTTCAAATTGGTTAAAGAAAAGAAATTTGGCTCTTCTGGAAAAGATTCTTCTTCATCAGAAAGAGTTCGAAGAAGGCACAGTGGCTTATTGTCTGCAATAAAGAAAATGGAAAACTCCATCAACAGAGACAAAAAAGATATTGAATTTCAAAATAAAAGAATCAATACAACAGAAGGTCAACTTGAAATGCAAATCAGACAAGCAAAACTTGCAATGATTCAAGAAAGAATCAAATCTAAAGAAGACAAGCTCGCTGAAATGTTAAGAACGAAGGAGCAGGTTGAAAAGAAATTAGAAAAAGAAGAAAAGAAAGAGCTTGCAAATAAAAAGAAGCAAGAAAATTCTCAAGATCCGTCAAAAGACAAAGAGAGCACGAAACAAACTTCTCAGTCAGGGAATAGAAGCAAGAATGAAATAATTTCTATAAAAGAAAATCCTGCCAATCAAACCATTAAACCTAGCTCAATTTCTGCAACAGCTAAAGTCAAGTCAGACAAAGAACCAATACCCGTCGAAAATACAGTGGCATCAGAAACTGTTTTATCAGCACTTTCCAATACTGTAGGTGAATCACTTGAAGGGGTGTTTGACACTGTTAAAGCAGCAGCGGCAGTCTTGAGCGATAAAGCAGAAGAAGCCATAGATAATTTAATTGATAATCAGGAAGAAGAATAACTTAGTTCCAAGATTCTCTATTAAGTTGTAATAGGAGTCTATTCAATATTTTGTGTATAAACCAACAGATTTCATAAATCGGGATAATGAATTCTGTTTTCGAAATGAATATACAATTGATTGTAAATTTTCGACCATCCAAAACGAGACTTTTCCCATTTTTTTCTAATAGACATAGGAGCTAAGTTGTAATAGCCACAACTTGATCTGACAGTCAGTTAAAAAA
>CAYVFU010000063.1:0-2898 GCA_964450495.1 uncultured Saprospiraceae bacterium
GGTAAACAGATGTTGAATAGTTGTCAATTGTAAGTTTTATAACCCTTTAGATGAGTAGTTTTATTAATTAGTTCAAAAATTAAAAGTGGCTATCAGTAACTTTACCGATAGCCACTTTATAATACTATTGATGGAAGAATAAATTGATTATCCTTCAGTTGTGGATTCGTCAAGTTGACTTGATTCATGACCATTCAATTTAGGACCATTATCCTCTTTCTTATTCACCAGACTTTCAGGCAAACTCATACCGCTCTGTTCAAGAAAGTCATTTAACTGTGGCATCATTCCGTATAGACCTTTGACAAAATTACTGACACCTTGGCCATTACCACTATCATACACAACAACTTTATCTATTTCAAGGTCTTTGATTGCACCAGTTTGTATTTCAGCGAGATCCGTCAATTTATCAATCATCAAAAACCCAATAGCACTTTGTGGGTCTCCACCAGCGGCATCTACCAGCTTAGCAAATCCTTCTGCCTGCTTCGTCAACAATTCTTCTTGACCTTTTGCTTGAGCCATCAACTTTGACAATATGGCGTCGGCTTCGCCTTTTGCAATTTCTCTCTGTCTCTCCGCCTCTGCCTGAGCTGCGATAACAGCTTTCTTTTTATCGACATCAGCATCGACAACTTCATCCGCTTGTTTTCTAGCCATCTCTTTAGCTCCACGTGCTTCTTCTGCTGACTTTTCTGCCAAATACGCTTCTTCTAGAGCTTTTGCAGCAGCTACTTTCTGAGCAGCGGTTGCTTTTCTTTGAGCTTCTGCCATTTCGATGTCTCTCGTTGCATTTGAGTTAGCAATTTTGATCGCAGAATTATTTTTTCCTTCTGTAGCGGCAGCATCTGCAACAGCTTCTCCAATCTCTGCACGACTGTTAGCATCAGATACTTTAATACGCTGATCCTGCTGGGCTTCTGCTTCACCAATTGATCCTGTTCTAACTTCTTGAGCTACTTTTACTTTTGCATCATTGATCGCCTTAGCAGCTGCTTCTTTACCAAGTGCTTGTATGTATCCTGATTCGTCTTGGATATCAGTCACATTGACATTAATCAACTCCAAGCCAATTTTATGCAACTCATCACCTACATTACGGTAGACTGATTCTACAAACTTGTCTCTATCTGTATTCAATTCTTCAATATCCATATTGGCAATGACCAATCTCATCTGTCCCATGATGATGTCATGTGCTAAAGAGCTTATGTCTGGTCTTTGCAATCCGAGCAATCGCTCCGCAGCTGCAAGCATCAAATTAGGTTTATTAGAAATACCAACGGTAAACTGTGCTGGTACAGATACTCTAATGTTTTGCTTAGATAAGGCATCTTGCAAATTGACATCAATACTCAACGGTGTTAAATCTAGATATTGGTAATCTTGAAAAATTGGAACAATAAAAGCAGCTCCTCCAGCATAACATTTTGCCGATTGCTCTCCTTTTGTTTTTCCATACACAACTAGTATTTTATCTGATGGACATCTTTTGTATCTACTAATTACAAATATTATTAGTAGTAAGGTTATCAAGAAGATAAATCCGATTAAAATTAAAATTCCTTGTGTCATAATTGTTCGAGTTAGGTAGTTATATAATATCGTTTATTTTGTACTTACTATAGCTATGTCGTCGATGACATCTTCAACAAGCACTATTGTACCAGTTGGAATCTCCTCATCTGAATTTGTCTTTGCCTTTAATTCTCTGACTGCTCCTTTGACTTGTACTTGGACGATTCCTTGTCCATCATTCGCAGGAATTTTTAGGTAAACTTTGCCTTCTTTGTAAAGGGCATCATCATTGGACCAATTGACATCTGCTTGATTATTTAGGAAAAAACGTAGAAGTGCATTCAATAAAAACACCGCAACCAAGCCTGCTACAAGCCCTCCTCCAAAGGCGACTATCGGATTTTGATCAACTGCCAATACCAATTTAACGACCCAGCTTCCTACTGAAAGAAATGTAAGTAATCCTTTGACAATACCAATGTTTCCTGTGTCTACATCCACATCAGTGTCCGCTCCTAAATCAACATCTAGTTCTAGTCCTCCAAGTAGTGAAAGTAGAAGAAGTATGATTAAAATTGCTCCACTTATTATAGAAATCCAAGTTAGTAATTCAATCATCGTTATTTGCTTTTTTTTAAAATAACAACTTTTGATGACTTGCCGTTTCTTTTTGGTGACTTTATCGATTAAACCAATAGATAGTCAGATAAACGTTTAAGTCAACTTGGTTTTTGAGTTAGAGTATTTGTTGGAATTTGTCTTAAAGTTCTACCAGAATTGAAGTTCTATCCTTATCCATTTGAAAACCTCTTAGCTCTTTATCTTTTTGATGAATTTGGATAATATGGATTTGATCATTGAATTTGTCCAAAAGGCTAGTATTGAAAAAATGGATTGATTTAATTTGTGAGGGAACCTCAACTTTTGCAAATAATAAATGGATGTGATCTTCTTCTATTCTAGTACTAGCCAAGTCAAGTTGAACAGCTTTTTCATTTATTTTTAAGGTGGTTTGTGCAGCTAAATAAAATTGAATTTGTTCTTCTGAAGGTAAAACATTTGTTGCATCACTATTCTGATTAATACTGGCAATAAGATCATTCTTTTCAAATCTAAATTCTACGGCCAATTCATTATCCTCCACATAAAAATTCAACATTGATAGTTTGAAGTCATGTGTACATGCTGCAGAGCAAAAAGCTAATATGAGTGAAAAGAAGTAAACCATAACTATCTAAAACTTACATCTGGCGTACCTTTAAAACATCTACTGATTTGTGGAAAACTGTCTGTAATCACATAGAAGTAATCAAATGTTTTACTGCCTTCTGCTGTAGGAATCGTAACCTGTCTTTCTACACCATTGCATTCGTCTAA
>CAYVFU010000063.1:2998-28092 GCA_964450495.1 uncultured Saprospiraceae bacterium
GGGCAAAAATGACTCCATTGACTGCCACACCAAAAAAGTATCTTGGTCGATTTGAGTTATTTAATATTGATGTGGTAATGTTAGCGAGCACAGGATCTTTATCTACCTCAAATACATAGTTCATTGGACTTGGCACATTGTTAGCCATATTCGCATCGTGATTATGATTTGGGTAATTGTTTGTTGTTATTTCTCGAGTTAATCCATTTATAGTTACTGCATATTCGCTTGGAAAACTAGGCGCTATTCCACAGCCTATATTTGCAAAATTAAGGTCATTAAAAGTTGTACAATTAGGATCGTCAATCCCATCAAAACCACAATCATCCATGACTACTTCAAATACATCTCCTTCGAAAGCGAATCCTTCTGCAAGTAAAACACAATCCTTTGCTTGAAAATAAGCAAGTTCAGAAGTCACAGTATGAGAATCTATAATTTCTGATTCTGCTATCACAAATGTATCGATGGCTATGTCGTCACAGATATTAATTGACTCTTCATTGCAATCTGAAAATGTTGGCAGCACACTACATTGACCACAAGTTGATGTTCCGCAATCAACTGCTATTTCACTTCCATTTTTTATCATGTCCTGACATGACCAGTCGTTTAAAATTTGAGTTGCTTCTTGTTCCAATTCATTAACTACTGTTGCAAGAGATGCACTACTAATGATATCAACTAACTCCAATGAATCTAGCCACAAATCATAAAACTCATCATGGCCATCCTCAAACTTCAATAGCTTATAACGATCATTCCTGATTGTATAACCAGATCTGGCTGGGTTGTCACTTTCATTTATTGTAAAATTATATTTTCTCTCCTCAGGACTGTCGGACTGCAGCTGTGGTAAAAAACTAAAACTATTGTAAATACCTCCATCTAAATCTGTTCCAGCTAATTCTAAAACTGTAGAATAGATATCAGTAACATTTATTAAAGACTCGTCCCATTCACTTTGTCTTGTCACTTTTGCACCAGATACAAACATCGGGACATGCACGCCACCTTGATAAATACTTCCTTTGCTCTGTCCTGTTGGATAATTTTGAAGTACTTGATTAGGTGTACCATTATCTCCTACAAATATAATTGTCGTGTTAGCACGTACAGCTGGATCAATGTTGTCTAGTAATCGTCCAATCTCGAAGTCCATAGCTTCAATCATGGCAATAAATCTTTGCGTGTTATTATTCACAGGAGATTGAGAATACGTAGTAGGATCCGGAGGTGTGTGATAAGGTGAATGCGGAGCCACATGAGTAAGCCACAAAAATCAAGGTTGATTTTGTTGATCGATCCAGTCAATGGCATTATCCGTGAAATGCGTTGTAGCGTATTCGTTTATTGTTGAAGTGGAGCTTGCATTGTCAAGTCCCCCTATTGTTTTCGTCCATTGATTATAATCAGGGTTTACCGAACCAGACAAAACACCTTCAAAATGATCAATGCCTAATGTAGAAGCATGCGCTGCACTTTGGGGACTAGCAATATGATACTTGCCTATCAGTGCGCCACTGTAAGCATTATTCTGATTCGATGCCAAGGCATTAAAAAGACTTGTGTGAAGCGAAGGGTCAACATTGCCTGGCACATTAAGCACTCCAGTTTTGTGTCCATATTTACCTGTCATTATGGATGCTCGAGTTGGTGTACATTGAGGGTTTGACCAAGCATTGCGAAATGCTACACCAGCTTGCCTTAAGCTATCAAGGTGAGGTGTTACTGGCTGTAAAGGATTATTCTGATATCCACTTAATGCATCGACACCCATATCGTCTGCGATGATTAGTAAAATATTGGGATTTGATGGATTCGTTTGTGACAGTAATGCCCAATTGGCAAAACAAAGAAAAATTAAGACAGGAGTTATTTTACAAAAATAAGTATTGCACATAAAGTAGGGGTATAAATTAATTTAGCTAAACGCAATTTATACAAAAGTCGCATAAAAAGATATGTCTTCAAAATACTCGATTTCATAAAACTAACTTAACCTTTATAGAGACCCGAATAAAACAAAAAAGGCTCACCAAAATGGCAAGCCTTCTATTATTACTTTATGTTATCAGTTTAATATCTAACTGTTACTGTCTCTCCTATCCAACAGCCAACTTTTTGAGTTGCACCTTCTTGAACACCTCTCAAGAAACCTTCTTCCTTGTTTGGTAAGGATCCACGATATTTAGACTTCTTGTTATTAGCCTCATCAGCCACAGAAGGATCCATGCTTGCAGCTTTTGTGTACTTTGACATTGCAGCAAGCACTGCTAATCTTTGATTCCAGCTGTCTCCACAATTTCTTGCAGATGTCGCATACATATCACCAATTAGCATATAAGCTCTACCATAATTAGGATTTAGTGAAAGAGCAGTTCTAGCTTCTGTTCTTGCTGCACTGTATTCTTTTTTCTTTCTAAATAGCGTAGAGGCAATGTAGTAATGATAGTTAGCCTTTTTGGCGTTATCCGTTTCTTTGTTGATTGCTTCTCTGTATTTACTGATTGCTCCGTCAAAGTCACCTGCATCGTACGCTTTCTTAGCTAACATAGCTGGATTGTTTGCCTCAAATTCTGCTTTCTTTTGAGCATTTACTCCTGCTGCCCATGTCTCATACTTCTTCTCTAGTTCACTAACAAATGGATCAGACTTCTCACATCCTCTTCTAATCAACTGCCCAAATAAGTCTTTTGCTAATTGTGGATCATCAGGGTTTGCATCATACTCTGGTCTTAATTTAGCCTTGAAGTATTCGCAATCGTAAATATCTCTTTCGATTTTTGCTAATTCAGATTTGATATTAGCCAAGGCATTTTCATAATAAGAAGCATAATCTCCACCTGCTTCAATATTGTGCTCTGCAATTGGAATAATTTTATCAAAAACGCTTCTTGCTTTTACAGCATCAATCTTTTCTTTTTGGAATTGATATGTTGTTACAGCAGCATAAGGAATTAAGACGTTGTATAGTGTGTTGTTACCACCCAATTCTACAGCTGTATCGAATGCATCCATGTTAGGGCCATAGGCAGTATTCAATTCATAATACATATCATATGCTTTCTGCCCCATCAGGTACGCAACTCTTTTCTTCACTGCTTCATCACCTCCTTTTATCTCAAGAACACCTTTATTGTAGCACGTAACACACCCATCATATAACTCAAGAATCTTATCCTTTATAGCTGCTTTGTCTCCTTCAGCTGCAGAGGCAAGTTTATGTTTGTAGATTTTAATTCCATCTGTAAAATGAAAATCACGTTTGCCATCTGCTGCAGGCGCTTTGGTATACACCTCTTCCCAAGCTTCTACTGCATCATCATAGTTCTGCAATTTTACATTATCTCTATAGACAGAATGTTGTTCTAATAAATGTTCCATATCTGCTAACCCATTCCAAGTATCGCAACTTTGCCCAATTACGGCAACTGCTACAAACATGGAAGAAAGTATTGAAAAAAGTGTTTTGTAATTCATATTATTCGCCATTTAGTAAAATTCCTAATTAATTATATTTTCTCTTTATAAACCATTCATCGTCGTTAAATGTTAGCCCGATTCCAAGTTTAACAAAAGTTTCACTGAGAACGGGACCTGTTGATCTTTGACCAAATTCTACACCTAAGTTGATGTGTGATATTTTACGCTGATACACAAATGGGAATCCAAATCCCGCGTTTATGCTGTATTCACTGAGTTGATTCTGGCTAATCGTACGCTCACCTTTGCCGTAAGAAAAGCCAAATCTGTAATATATCCGATCTTTGTAGTTAAAGGATTTAACATTGGGACGGTAAAAACCTCCAAAAGATATCTTTGAAGCATCTGAAAGCTCCTCTGGATTAGCGTCATTTTCATATTGAGACCATCTGGTCAATACATAATTTACCCCAAGGCTCAGAGATGCACCTTTGTAATAGGTTGCTCCAATACCCAACTGCGACGGTAAAGTACCATTACCTTCGATATTTTGTTGAAAACTTAACGTATCTGTAATAGCTAAAATCTCAATATCTCCGGAGCTGTTTTGAAATAACTCAGTGGCGGTTGTCGAAAATGATGTTGCTGCATTTCCATATATACCAATATTTAAAGACTGCGCTTCTATGTTGGGATCTTTTGTATAGGCATCTTTATTTAAGAATATTTGATATATCGCACCAATGTTATACGTAAATCCACTTAAAGAATATTCGTTATTGAAGCTGTTGTCAAAGGCAGTTAATTCATCAAAATTTATAACTCTTTCATAGCTCAAATTTCCAAATTGATATCCTAGGTTGATTCCAACAGAAAGATTCTTATAATACAAGGAATTGCCCCATTGTACTTTATACACGCCACCATCACCAACAAACTCTCTTGTAAAAGAACCTATTTCGGGATCTACATCATCATTCAGAATGTGATACGATACTCTAGATACAGGTACCAAGCTGAACCCCATGCCATGGCGAAAATCTCTCTTCTCTCTATCGAATACTTCATTGAGTGGATTCCTTAACGGAAATGCAAGACTTAGATATTCCAAATTACCTCCCCAATCTGAGAAATTTGAGTTTGCTTCATCTGATAAGCTTATCCTATTTGCAGATATGCCGATATCAAAGGCAGTAGCTCTTAGAAATGATAAGGATGCAGGATTCACGTGGTTAATGTGATAGCTATCTGCAAAAGCTGCGTTTACCCCGCCCATATGTCGAAGGTAAATTGGGTTTGGATCTACGAGGTCTCCAATTCCAAATCTGGAAAAAGGAGAATTAAATCCTCCAGATTGAGCACATAACTGCGCTGAACCCAGAATAAAAACTATAAAAAAACCAATCCCTATTTTATACATTATGCTGCACTATTTCATTTAAACCCACGAAAACCAAATTCGGATCAGCTAATATCTTAGATTTCAAGTACTTAGCCAAAAATTCTGTGTCTCCTCCGGTTAAATTTATGTTAATGCGAGGGTATTCTTTCCTCGCACTTTGTATAAACGCCTCAATTTCGAATAATGTACCCCTAACTGCACCATTTTGTAGTGCCATTTTTGTACTTCTTCCTAATAACTCCTCATGATAAGCCAAAGGAACTAACGGAAGTTTATCCGTATGGTCATTCATTGCCTTCACTCTCATGTACATTCCAGGTGTAATGTTGCCTCCTTGAAAGCAACCTTCTTTGTCAATTATATCTAATGTCATACAAGAACCAGCGTCAATCACTAGATGTGCTTTACCTGGATTTTTGGTGTACGCACCTACTGCAGCAGCCAAGCGATCCATACCTAATGTCTTTGGAGTTGCATAAGCATTCGTGACAGGAATCTTAGTCTTATGATCCAATTCAATAAAGGTATCCAGTTCTTTTTTCAAAAACTTTATAACCGATGTATTTTTATGGCGTGTAGAGGAAATGATGCCTGCAGCAACAGCATTCTCTCTACATAATTTTCTGATGTCTCTAACTAAAAACTTGGGATAAAACCCGGTACGGAGACAATTTCTTCCCTCATACAATGCATACTTTGCTCTTGTATTCCCAATATCTAAACAAAGTACTTTCAATCTGCCTAGTGTTTGAAATGTCGGATTCCAGTGAAGACCATCGCAAGATCATTTGCGTCGCAATAATCTATTGACAATTGATCTTTAATAGAACCACCTGGTTGCACAACTGCAGTAATTCCTGCTTTATGAGCCAATTCTACACAATCAGGAAAAGGAAAAAAAGCGTCTGAAGCCATTGCAGCTCCATCAAGTATGAACCCCATACGTATTGCTTTATCAATTGCTTGCTTACAGGCATCAACTCTAGAGGTCTGACCACAGCCCATGCCAAGCAATTGATTGTCTCGAACCAAAACTATAGTATTGGACTTTAAATTCTTTACGCACTTATTAGCAAAAATAATGTTTTGCAAATCTCGATCAGACGGAGCCTTTTTCGTCACTGTATTGAACTGATGATCTGTTTGATCTATAACATCACATTGTTGCCAAAGCACACCATTCAGAATTGTTTTCATGCGTTCTGTAGGTACTGACATATCCTTCATTCTAAGAAGTACCCGTTTTTTCTTTTTTGTCAACAGATCAGTTGCTTCATTAGAAAAACTTGGAGCAATAACAACTTCGTAAAAAATCTCATTGATCTTTTCCGCTGTTTCAAAATCTATTTCTGAATTGGCGATCAGAATACCTCCAAATGCAGATACAGGATCTCCTGCTAATGCGGCATCCCATGCCTCACTGATTGTTTCTCTAGTTGCTACACCACATGCATTTGTATGTTTGAGAATACAAAAGGTTGGAAGATTATGTTCGAACTCAGCTATGATCTCAACTGCTGCATCTATATCAACTAGGTTATTATATGACAATTCCTTACCACTGATCTTTTCAAATTTTTGGTCGAGATTTCCATAAAATTTAGCTTGTTGATGTGGGTTCTCTCCATATCGAAGTGTTATGGCTTCGCTTTCATCAAAGCCTGCACTTGCGGATTTTCCTCCACTAAAAAACTGATTGATAGCTGTATCGTATCCCGAAGAAATAGCAAATGCTTTACTGGCCAGTGCTTTTCGATCATTTATACTGGTAAGACCAGACTTAGCATTTAAAATATCTAGCAAATCTGAATATTGATCCTTTGAAGGAATAACAACAAGGTCTTTATAATTTTTTGCAGCAGCTCGAATAAGAGAGATGCCACCTATATCAATTTTCTCAATAATTTCACTTTCATCATCAGTAGCTGCGACTGTCTCTTGAAACGGATAAAGATCTACAATGACGAGATCAATTTCTGGAATATCGTACTCTGCTAATTCAGTCAGGTGTTCTTGTTCACGCTTCGCTAATATGCCCCCGAATATTTTGGGATGGAGTGTTTTTACTCTACCTCCAAGTATTGAAGGATACGACGTAAGATTTTCTACTGTGTGTACTTCGACGCCAAGAGATTCAATGTACTTTTGTGTGCCTCCTGTTGAATAAATCTTGATGTTTAAGTCATCAAGTCTTTTAACAATGGCATCCAAGCCTGTCTTGTGGTATACAGAGATCAGGGCTGAATTGATAAACTTATCACTCATGGTTGATTAATCTAGATAGGTTATGGTATAGGAGAAGTTTAGGCTCATATTAAAACTTCACAAATGTATGATTTTAATTAATTGTAAATGAATATTGGAGAATTAAAATCAGCAATGATGGATAAGAAGTCTCTAAGCAGCCATAAAGAGAAACCCCTAGTCTAATTTTGATACATCATTTTACCGGTACATGCTTTATCTGTAGTCCAAATCAACTGCTTATCTCAAAGTCAAAATATTACCCATTTGGTAACAAATTCGGCAGCGCGGTTCGTATTTATCTTTCTCGCCAAGTACAACAGTTTCTTGTTCTGCTGATAGCCTATAGGAGTGCGTTGCAAGATTTCCACAATGAGGACAGATCGCATGTACTTTGGTTACATATTCTGCCATTGCCAATAATGCAGGAATTGGCCCAAAAGGGATACCTTTAAAATCCATATCTAGCCCGGCAACGATGACACGAACGCCCCTAAGTGCGAGAGTTTCGCATACCTCTGGTAATCGCTCATCAAAAAACTGAGCTTCATCAATTCCAATCACTCTAATGTCTCCAGCAATCTCTAGAATTTTACCACTCTTCTCCACTGGTGTAGATAAGATTGCATTTTCATCATGAGAAACGACCTTTGTCTCGTGGTAACGTTTGTCTTTCATCGGTTTGAAAATCTCTACTCGCTGGTTTGCGAATTTAGCTCGTTTCAAGCGTCTGATTAGTTCTTCTGTCTTACCAGAAAACATAGAGCCACAGATGACTTCTATCCATCCACTTCGTTGACCTTTAAAGTTTGGTTCTAAGAACATGTAAAACTTGGAATAATCATTGTAATTAACATATTAGAGATAAAATTCATACGAAAATGCAAAATATCATTTTTGTAGCGAATAATAAATAATCTGCCAATTCTGTTATTCTTTTGGCTTCTAAAACTTCGCCTACCTATGGAATATAAAAAGTCTTCTATCCTATTAAAGAAAATACATTCCTTACATCAAACACTCATGGAGAGTGAAGATCATCCTTCTTCTATAGAGAAACAATTGATGAAAAGTTATCTCAGGGACTTCTATGATTGTTTTGTTGATGGCAATGGAGATACGGATATTTTTGCCGAAGTGGAACCACAACCAGCCTTGGAAAAAGAGACTATTCCTGTAATCACACCTCCGGTTATCGAAGAAACTGTAGTGAATCCACAGAATATAGAAACAACCAAAACATCTGAAGAAATATCAATTAATAATTCTGTTGCTGAGGATATACCTAATGAAGTTATAAGCCCAATACCCCAGCAAAAAATAATTGAAGAAATCCCTGAGGCAATAACCGATAAAGAAGTTGTGGTAGAACCGCAGGAGATCATTGAGCAAATGGTAACTGACCCAGTCGATCAAGATCTAATGGCATTATTCTCAGAAAATCCAGTCGTTGATTTATCAGATAAATTGGCCATGCGACCCGTAACTGATTTAACCAAAGCATTTAGTATAAATGAGCGATACTTTACGATACAAGAATTATTTGGTGGAGATGCTGACCAGTTTCAGCAAACTTTGCAGCAATTAAATGGTTTATCTAGTTTTAAAGAAGCAAGTCAAACGCTAATTCAAAATGTTGCTGCTAAATATGAATGGAGTGCAGAGACTAAAAAGAAGAAAGCAGAAAATTTCATTAAATTGGTAAGACGTCGTTATCAATAGTTAAAGCAATTCATGATATCAAAAGAACTTAAAACTTTTCTTAAAGCAGTTCGCTTCCCTATTATTTTTGTTCTTATCATGTGGATTGTCCACTTCTATCGCATTGCTACTGATACAGAGCTGTTCACGTATGGTATATTTCCAAGAACGATCAGTGGGGCAAAAGGCATTTTGTTTACACCTTTTATACATAGTGATTTTGGTCATTTAGCATCGAATACTTTTCCGATGTTGGTGCTTGGGTTCATCATTTTTAGTTTTTACAGAAGAGTTGCTGTCATTAGCTTTTTACTTATTTTTTTCCTGACAGGATTTAGCGTTTGGTTATTTGCCAACAGCCGCGCCTATCATGTTGGGGCAAGTGGTGTGGTTTACGGATTATTGTCTTTTGTGTTTTGGAATGGAATATTTAGACAAAACATGAAAGCGATTGTTCTTGCGCTGGTCGTACTTGTGTTGTACAGTGGTTACTTTTTTGGGATTTTGCCTGATCAAGAAGGTGTATCCTGGGAAAGTCATTTATTCGGTGGCATTGTGGGCATCATTATTTCGTTTGTTTTTAAGAGTGTCATAGAAGAAGATGAAAAAGAGAAAGACGATCCATGGGCTAATGAAGATCAATCAACAAGATATTTTTTTAGGAGAGATATTTTTGATAAAACTAAGGCTCAGCGTTTTGCAGAGCAACAGGCAGAACAACGAAATAATGAATCTACTACTTTAGAGTGATCTAGCATCATTCTAAAAACGTCAACTTTATCACTTACATTTATTGCTCCTTATTCAAATTTAATTTGAATATTCTCGTTCTCAACCTGTCTATTTACAAACTAATGAATCGGATTTTCTTATTTCTTTACTTCTACTTTATCTTAAACATCACGGTAAGCGGACAAGTAGCCAGCAATTTGGATTGCATAGGTGCTACACCTATTTGTGTCGACATGTTCAATGAAGACATTGTTCCAGCTAATGAGGGACGATTCCCAAATGAAATTAATACAAGTATAAATTGTGGCGGAGGTCCTGAGATAAAAGCCATTTGGTATATTTTCACTGTCAATAGAAGTGGAGATTTTGGTTTTCTTATTTCACCGGCTTCCCCTACTGCAGACTACGATTGGAGTTTATTCAATTTAACGAATGCTTCTTGTGCAGACATTTTTGATGATCCTTCATTAGTCGTGAGCTGCAATGCTGCTGGCGGTCCTGGATGTCAAGGAATGACAGGAGCATCAGGTGCTACTAATTTTAGAATTCAAGGCGGCAGTTGCGGCTTTAACCCTCCTAATGCATCAGTCGAGGGAGCATTCAATGCATTTAATGATTTGATACCTGTTACAGCAGGTAACACATACGTCTTATACGTTTCTAACTGGAATCAAGAAGAAGGAGGTTATGTCATAGATTTTAGCTTGTCAGGTGACATAGGTATTTTCGATCAAGAAAGCCCAACCATAGAGCCCCTACCAACTGATCAAGTTTGTGTAGTCAATGAAATTCCCATTCAATTTTCTGAAAATATTCAATGTTCAACAATTTCAATTGACAACATCAATATCCCAGGCATAGCGTCTAGCGAATATCGTTTCTACTCAGAAATATGTGATCAGGGTGCATCATTCGATGATCAATTTATCCTTGAATTCAATGAGCCCATAAACACAACTGGTGATTATACAATCGAATTTACTCCTTCCGTGCAATTGGAGATGTTAGATTTATGCGACAATAGTCTTGGAGATGCCGCACTAACATTTAGTGTGGTAAATGACATGCCAGGCCCTATGCTTGAAGCTGTCACCCCAGATGACAACTGCCAAATAAATGAAGTAACCGTTACATTTAGAGACAACATTTTATGTTCAGGTTTAAATTCAAACTCTTTTACTGTCATCGCTCCAGATGGCACGATACTAGCTGGAGAAACCATTCTAAATGGGTGCGATGTAAGCTCAGAGTTTATCTATCGTTTTGACCAACCAATACTCGAGAATGGAGAATATGAATTATTTCTAAATTCTGGCCAAGATCTTATGTTCATTAACGAATGCCTAAAACAATTAGAAGGTGCTAGCTCATCAGTGTTTTCGAAGGTTTCTGCTGACGATGCCGCTGTAGGCACTATCAGCATTTCAAGTGAATGTGCAGTGAGTGACATAGTTATCCCTTTCACAAGACCAATCCAATGTAATACAATCGAAAATGATAATGTACAAATAGAATTTATGGGTTCTGTTTTACCAGGCATCATAAGCGACACAGATTGTACGGATAGAGGTTCTCTTATGTTGTTGACAGAAATCACCTATACTCTAGATGAGCCAGTATCAGTTTCTGGGTCATATCAAGTGAATATCCTCAGCAATGGTATTGATGAACTTGTTACAGATTGTGGTTCTTCTGCAATGTCATTTAGTCAACCTTTCGATCTAACTTTAGATATTAATCCTCCAAGTATTACTGCCTTAAATTTTGCGCAAGATTGTAATATTCAAAACCTAAGTATTGAGTTTTCAGAACCGGTAACATGTGACAATTCTATCTCAAGTGGGTTTTCCCTCATATATAATCAAGAACAAATTGACATTACTGGAGTAACTAATTGTGACAGTCAAAATGCAACCAACTCAGTAGTCTTAAATTTAGCTAGAGCTATAAACGCGGACGGAAATTATTTATTTTCACAGACAAATCCTCTGTCAAGTATTACCGATGCATGTGGTAGTTCACCAGAGCCTTTTAACCTTACGGGTGACCTGACATTCGACGATTGCGATTCATGCTTCATATATATACCAACTGCTTTTTCACCTAACGGTGACAATATAAATGATGAGGTTGGTCCATTATCCAACTGTGCGTTTGCAGGAGTTGATTTTAATGTTTTCGATCGATGGGGTAATCTAGTGTATGCTGACAGGGGTATCGACCAGGTTAATATTTGGAATGGATTTATGAATGATAATACTGTACTTCCTGGAGTCTACGCATATGTGATCGAAATTCAACTTACGGAATTTAGAACGATTGCGACAAGGACAAGAAGAGGGACCTTCACGATTTTGGATTAAAACCGAGTCATTAATCCAGAATCTGAATACGCAATATAGACTATATTGTCTACCCTATCTTATGTGTCAATAATCCATTGATATTAGACATCAACATACACATCTTCTGATTATTGCTTAATTTCCGTTAATCAAATTAAGCATCTCATGAGACTCAAATTATTCTTGTGCATTGTTATCATACAATTCAATTGTCAAACATCCAATCAGCAAGCAGATACCAACAACAAAGAAGTACTGCAAGTAAAAACAAAAGGCTTGGACTTGGCAAATGAAATTGATGTAAAAAGTATACAACATTTGTATGCATCAAATACAGCCTCTGTTACAGATGTTACTCGATTTTATTTAAATAGAATTGAAGAATTAAATCCAAGCTTGCATGCTGTCATTACTGTCAATCCAGACGCCCTATCTATAGCGGAAGAATTAGACAACCTTCCAATAAAATCAAATTTACCTCTGTATGGAATTCCAATTTTACTAAAAGACAATATTGACACTAATGATAAAATGCCTTGCACAGCAGGCTCTCGAATTATGGCAAATTCATTTCCTGCGAAAGACAGTCCTATTGTCAAACAACTCAGAGAAGCTGGTGCTGTCTTATTAGGCAAAGCCAACTTAAGTGAATGGGCCAATTTTCACTCTCTAGAATCTTCCAGTGGATGGAGCAGCTTGGGCGGACAAACGAATAATCCTTACGACACTACGAGGAACCCATGTGGTTCGAGCGCAGGTTCTGGAGTTGCAGTAGCCGCCAATCTTTGCGTCATTGCAATAGGGACAGAAACGAACGGGTCCATAGTCTGTCCATCCAATAACAATGGCATTGTAGGAATCAAACCTACTGTAGGATTGCTAAGTCGATCTGGAATCATTCCCATATCCTTTACGCAAGACACACCGGGACCAATGGCAAGAACGGTTAGAGATGCCGTCATTGCACTAGGAACTATGACTGCTGTAGATAATAATGATAATAAAACTTTACAAGCTGATCGAATAGCTTTATCTGATTATACGCCGTTTTTGAAATCAACTGGACTGGATGGTAAGCGAATTGGTGTATGGACTGGGAATACCTCAAATCATCCAAACGTAAAAGCACTCATGGACCAAGCTGCAATTGATTGCAAAAATCAAGGGGCTACAATCATCGAACTTGAATCTCTTATCACTCGGGAAGCAAATCGAAATTCGTTCCAAGTCCTACTTTACGAATTTAAAGATGGCCTAAATACGTATCTTAAATCGCTTGGCTCTAATGCGCCTGCTAAAGATTTAAGCGATCTCATAAAAAAAATAAAAGCAGACCCAATAGAAATGGAATACCATAATTTCAGTCTGTTTGACATGGCCAACGATAAAGGACTACTGGAAGATGAAGAATACATGAAAGCAAAAAAGCTAGCGGCTAAACTTAGTCAAGAGCAAGGCATCGACAGTATAATGACGGAACATAATCTTGATGCCATTATTGCAGCAGCTGGTGGTCCTGCGTGGAAAACAGATTTAGTAAATGGTGATAATTTTGGCTTGTCAAGTTCTTCACCTGCAGCTATATCAGCTTATCCAAATATCTGTGTACCACTAGGTGCTATCCAAGGTCTTCCAGTGGGTATGAATGTCTTTGGAAGAAAATGGTCGGAACCTATATTGATAGAAATTGCGCATAGCTATGAACAGGCAACAAAGCATCGATTCTCACCTGATTTGGATTAAGGAAAATTCAACATTGATTTATATCTGTCAAAATGGTCTAAAACAGTATTACACCTGATGCATCCTTAAATTGTAAGTATAGTACATTAAAAAAGCTCCTGCCTTGTTAAAGACAGGAGCCCGATGTATACTTATTAGTATGTCTTATAGTCTTAATTTCCCAGTATCAATGGAAGACCGCCTTCGTCCCCACCCCCTACAATGACAACTTTAGAGTTAGGTGATTGAGCCAACTCAAGTGTTGCTTCAATACCTTTATCTCTCAAAATATTTGTTGTCAAACTTGCATTCAATATTTTATTTGCATCGGCTTTTGCTTGTGCTTCGATGATCTTACGCTCTGCTTCCTTTCTTTCTCTATCCAATTTAAAATCAAACTGAAAAGACAACTGCTCTTCTTCTAATTTTTGCTCGATGGCATTTTGAAGAGAGGTAGGCAATTTCACAGATTTGACGAGGACTGCATCTAAGGCAATATTTTTTTGTTCTATCGAACTTTTTGTTTGTTCGAATATCTCCGTTTGAATGGCTTCTCTTTTGGTTGAGTATAATTCTTCAGGCAGATACTTACCGATGACTTCTCTGGTAGCAGATCTGATTTCTGGTTGAATGATCCTTCTTGCATAATCAAAGCCAACTTCATCATGCAAATGACCAATTTTTGTACCTATTGGACTGAAACGATAGGACAAGTCTACCTGAATTGCCAATCCATTTTTAGACAATACATCCATACTTTCTTCTCCTTCTTGGAATCTAACATCGTAGATAATCATATCATTCCAAGGCATAACGACATGAAACCCCTGATCATACACTTTATCTTTTTGAATACCTCCTGCAAATCGCTTAAACTGAACACCTTTACTACCAGCAGGGATTGTGATGAATGTGGTACTCGTTAGCAGCATAAACAATACAAACAAGAAAAATCCGATTACCAGATATTTCATGAAATTGAATTGTTTTAAGTCAAACGGGTTATTTCTTTGAGCCATAGTTATATTTAATTTTAAACTGTTTCAATGATTTACCTAATAAAAGTAAAAAACAATCGCTTAGTTCCTTATAGTCAGTTTGTTTATTTGACTTAGAATATCAAATGCCTTCCAATCGTATAAACATTTGGCATGTATCTTTGGGCATTTTGTTCTTCCAGATTTTGAACAGGGCCAACAAGACAGATGATCTGGTATAAGATATTTGATGTGAGAATCATCGCCTTCTACATAAGGATACATGCCAAATATAGGAGAAGTACTTCCGTACATGACAATCGTAGGCTTTGAAAAAACAGCCGCCATATGCATCATACCAGTATCGCCTGTGATCACTAGTTTTGATTGTCGCAAAAATACCGCAGATTCCAATAAAGTATATAAACCCACGAAATTGTTAATATGTCGATTAGAGAATTCGACTATCTTTTTGGCCTTATCGCTTTCGTCAGGTCCTCCAATCAAAACAATTGGCTCTTCGGACTGCTTTATATAATCCACACACAATTCAATAGGTACTTGCTTGGTCCATTTGGCACCACCTATAACCAGCGCAGTATACGCATTATTTATACCCAATCTATCTATAATTTTCAAGGCATTGCGCTCTGAATCTTTATCAATAAGCAATTCCATCCCCTTGCCATCGTTCGTGACTTTAATTTGATCCACACCTTCAAAAAATCGATCGATTAAATGACCTTTTGGTAAACGATTGATTCTAAACTTTAATTCTAACCATTTTGCTAGAGTCGCCTTTTTGAATTGAATGACTGGCTTTTTTAGAAATGAACCCAATCTGACTGACTTTGTCACCTTATGCAAATCAATGACAAGGTTAAAATCTTCTGCTTTCAAATCATCTCTAATTTCGGTCCAGTTATTTTCAAACAGATGTATTTTATCCAAATGAATGTTACCTTCAAGAAGTGAACTGTATTTGGATGCAGTTATATAATGTAATTCTGCCTCTAATTGCTGCTTTACACACCGAATAATTGGCGTTGTCATTATGATATCACCAATTGCACCAAAGCGAATAATTAGAATTTTCAGAATCGTAAGTTTGGATATATAAAAAACTAAACCGAATATAAAGATGTCGAAACAACGGCAAATAACTATGATCAAAAGCAAATGATTGCAAAACAATTAATAGTAAAAGGAAAAGTACAAGGTGTATACTTTAGAGTCAGCACACGTGATAAAGCAATGGAACTAGGCGTTAATGGATGGGTCAAAAATCTAAGCAATGGAGATGTTGAAATACACATTGAAGGCGAACAGTTAATACTCGAGCAAATGATTAACTGGACAAGTTCTGGACCGCCACATGCCAATGTCACTGAATTTATTGTAGAAGATACAGATATTAAAGGATTTGAAACATTTACGATCAATAGATGAATGCATAAGCACCTAGAATCATATTACCGAACCGAACGAATCAGCAGTGCTTTTTTAAGTTCCATAGGTGCAGGAAGTGCGACTGCAGGTCTTGGATATTATCTTTATAAAGGAACACCTTTTGCTACTGGATTAATGTTAGGACTATGCTTAATTGGAACATATCAAATAGTCGTTGGGGTTGTGAGAATACTGCGAAGCCGGAAGCGATTTAAAAATGGCTTAGATCATATTGAAGGGCAAAGCGATTATCTACGATCTGAAGAATATCCAAGAATTTTACAAAAAGGGCAAACGATGAAAACGGTAAGATATATAGAATTGGGCACCATTATAAGTTGTGTAATTATACTTGCCTTCTTTCTAATATTTCCTTTTTCTAGATCAGTACTGGGCACCTTAATCGGCCTTCTATTCCATGGAGCATTTCTTTTCTCATTTGATTTATTTTCTCAGTTCAGACTTCAGGAATACAGTCATCAGTTAAAGAAGTATCTGAATATTTAGAAGTTCGTGAGTTTGTTTTTAAGGGGCATGTCAACTTACCTGCTAACTGCGTTATGAAAATGTTACTGCAAAGTATTGTAAAATCCACTTACTGCTTTTACCCATTTTTTAGGACTTCCCATTTGACAAAAATGACCAACACCTTCCATAATAGTGAGCCTTGCATCCTTACAAATATTTTGCTTTAGGTAATGTGCCATTTCGACTCTGGCAACAGCGTCATCATCTCCCCAACAAATATGGACAGGTAATGTGGTCTGTGCTAATGCTGGTAACCAACGGGTTTTTTCAAAGCGTTTTCTGTCGTTTAAATATTTGATGGTTAAGTATGTTTTATGGTTACCTTCTTTTAAAACGTTTCCATCCCATAAGATAGCTATGTCTTCTGATGATAAATTATCATTACCATGAGCACTGCGCACTTGTTGATCAAATATTTTAAAAGTGGTCAATTTCTTCATTAAATGACCATACTTAGACAACAAGATTTTTTGTGTTACGCGTAATTTCGCCAAATCCAAAACCATGCTTCCATTTGTAAAAGTCAAACTTTGAATGCCTGCAGAGAACCATGCAGGGAGTTGGTCATTTTCATGCCGAGCTACAATTTCTGTCAAAACAGAATCACCCATGTCGTGAGACAATACATGACCGCCTCTAATCCCAAAGTGTTTCCAAACTTGTAAAACGGTATCAGCTTGTTCAAACAGAGAATACGTAAAGTCTTTTGTGGGTTTATCACTCAAACCATAACCCAACATATCAAACAGGACGATTCGATCAAAGGTGCCAAGCATATCCTCAATTACAGCGTGATACGAATAAGAAGATTCTGGAAAACCATGAATTAGCAATAAGGTATTTTCTGGAGAAGCAGTAACATCTCCAAGTTGCTTTACAAACAATTGGTGATTGAATGGTCCGTAGCTAATATAATTTCCACTCGCTTTCCATGCTGAAAGTTGAGGTGACATTATTTTATTTAATTATATCCATTTGCAAGAACAACTTTAATTTTAAGAAAACCCAACAGTCAGTGCTAAAAAGGAGAATTTATTATGCATTGAGCTTTATGAAGTCCTCTATTCAAGTAGTCAATTTATTTAAAACTGGTATGATATTAGTATTATACTATATATGTTTCTTACTTTAAATCAATTAATTGTGAAAGAAAAAAGAAATGGTATAAACCTAATATTATAAATCTTGATCGTTCAATAGTAACTTCTGGTAATAATATGAATCGTGTAGAACAAGTATATTACTGTAATGGCGCAACAGTATCCACATTTTCAAATCCGAATAATATGCCCATTTCATTTATGGGATATAATGTTGCTGCAAATGGAAGAAGTAATGCGACCACTGCGAGCGTGCCTAATGGCTGCAGCTAAAAACAAGGTTATAATTTAATAATTTTTTGAGTGCTTTCGTCCCCATTACTGTATTTGACTCGGACATAGTAAAGCCCAGATAAAAGAGAACTTACATCAATCGTTGGTTTTTTGCGACTCTCCATTTGAAGCTCTCCTGTTGTATCATAAATCCTTACTCCAAGAAATTGTTTCTCACTATCAATACGCATTATTGAACTTACAGGATTTGGATAAACAATAGTCAATGGCTTAGGGTTTAACTCCTCAACTGATGTAACCATATCACAAGCTTCTCCAGCAGTGTTGCCCCATATTAAATAGGCATATTCAGGATGGTCAATAAACGGATTCCGATTTTTCTGAATCGAAAAAACAGCATCATTTCTATCTAATTCTTTTTGTGACACAGGATCCATCTCGTGCCATTTGAGCAGCAGATTGATGTACCAATCTTCGAAGAAGGGATATGCTTCTCTTACCATTACTGAACCTCCTCTCCCATTTTGCCCTTCCCATTCTGAAACAAACTCTTCGTATCGAGTGGCCACATACATACTTATCCTGGCTATGTCCCCTTTGTATTCATCTATTGGTTCAAAAACGACATTGCGAAATCCTGGAAAACTAGACGTTCCTCTCTTTGAACCATTTTCGGTGACTATCGTAGGATTATCTGTTTCTCCATATGGAAAATTTGATCGAATAGCATTAACAACTTTATCAGTAGGTATGATAAAATGAATATCTGAAAATTGCAATCCCTCTTGATCCCCGCCCCACCATGACTGAGGAAATGTATGTTCGCGATTATAAAACAGCCCCTCATCATCTATGTTTTGGCCAAAATCTCTATCCTCACCTGGTATATACTCATAGGGATCTTGACCATCTGGAGCATCGCTATACATGTCCCAGATAATATTTTTCGTTCCATCATCACTTAGTCTCAAATCTGTTGTAAAGTGAGAATCCCATACATCGAATTCAAATCCTGTATACGGGATTGGTTGATGATCTCTAATCAAGAGCTGACTTAAATCTGATTTTAAATCTGCACATCTTTTTCCTTCTTCAATTGACTGTTGAATTTCTGAGTAATAATCTGAAACTATACTGATCTCATCTAAAAGAATATCAAATTCTTCACTAGCATTTGTGAATCTAAATGCAAAATGTATCTGTCGTTTCCCTACTAAAAATGCTAAGTTAATGGAAGGATGTCTAATGAAATTATTGATCTCTCTATCATTGCCAATCGGATAAATGTCAATTGGAATTTCGTTCCAAATGGTGGCAATTGTCTCCTCATAAGTGCCATTTTGAGAATATTCCTCTGAATACATCAATTCTAATTCACCGTTGACAATTTTATTTTTGTAGTTAAAGATTAAATATGGATTTGTTATCTCAGAAAAATCTACTTCTGGAGAAATCAACCAAATATCAAATTCATTCTCTCTTCCTGTAAGTCCTAGTGTGTTTTCGTCGAATTCCTCTGTACATTCCCATGTGGATTGGTTCGGATTTTGTTGCACTGCTGACCATACTTTTCTATCGCAATCGTCAAATGTTTCTATCAAATTTAATTGCCCAAATACAGTAGCTGCATTTACTGACAAAAAGAGATAAATTAAATATCTAGTATAGACCTTCATGAATGATTTTTTGCATTCGCTAACAAGGTCGTTGTTTCTTTATTCAAAATTTGAAGGTACTCTTTTATATGCGAAAAATGAGTCCTAAAATTGACGACTGCCATTCTTAACCAAACTTTATTATCAATTGTGGTTGTGGAAATAAAGAATTTAGAATTTTCTCGAATGGTCACAGATAAATCTAGGTTGAGTTGATTGTCCTCTACCAAATTAGCAGTGTCATATCTGTAAATACTGACTGAAAGTTGTGGTGTAGGTCCAACAGTAAATCCGAGCTTTGCAACTTCTTCATGAAAATAAAGGGTAAGAAAATGTTTTTCCTCTAGTGAAGCTCTAAAGACTGCTACACCATGAAGTTGTAAAGGCAACCACATTCTAAGACCACGAAAATGTTTACTCAATTCAGGTGAAGCATCAGAAGGTGAAATTTCTGTATCATCATTGAATGCATCCTGCAAATAATTACCACTCTCGTGATGCGCATCCAACAAATACTGACCCGACTTTACTAGAACAGCACCAGATCCATACGGAAGAAATAAGGTCTTATGCGGGTCCATAACAATGGAATCAGAAAGTGACACACCTTTAAACAAGTCCTTCATCGCATGCACCAAAAGATAAAATCCGCCGTAAGCTGCATCTATGTGGAACCAGCAACCTGATTTGGACGCTATATGCCCAATAGTTTCAAAATCATCTACTGCACCCGTATCTGTCGTACCACAAGAGCCAACGATCAAGAATGGATGTAAACCCTTTTCTACATCGTGATTTATTTGTAGTTCTAAGGCATCAGTATCCATCATAAACCGATCAGTCACCGGTATCTTTCTAACGATACACTCTCTCAATCCCGCAATCTGAGCAGCTTTACTTACGCAATGATGGGTCTGATGGCTTAAGTAAATTACTGACTTTCTGACATTCAAAGAGGTGATTTTCTTGGCATCACGTGCAGAAGTAATGGCTATAAGATTGGCAATAGAACCACCACTAGGTAAGTTACCAAATGCAGTCTCTGGATAATCGACCATATCGATCATCCAACGTATAAGCATGTTTTCGATTTTGACTGCGCCAGGGCTACCAAAATAAATGCCTGCAAAATTGTTTGTGAATGCAGCAATAAAATCACCTATTGCAGAACTGTACACACCACCACCTGGTATATAGCCAAGGTGTCCAGGTGAAGAAGGCCTGACACCGGGTTCATCCACACTTTCCTTCAATACAGCTATTAATTCTTGCAGTTGACGTGGAGATTCTTGAAAAGGAAATTTTTCTAAACCAGCAATCTTTGAGAAGTCCGGTCCAAACGAATGATCTGCCTGCCTACTGTCTAAAAACTCCTTAGCATAGGTATTGGTAAGCATTAACCAATCATCAAGTATTTCTTGTGTTGGTTCTAATGTAGAAGACGCCTTTTCAAGAGCTTCTAGATAATGCTCATCTACCATATAGTCTTAATAGGTTGGCACTGAAGGATCAATTTCGGCTGACCAAGCTAAAATACCTCCTTTTAGGTTGTACAATTTTGATAGACCAAGATGCTGTTGTAACTGTAATATTGCAGTAGCACTCCGTTGTCCACTTCTACAATGTATGACAACATCTTTTTCTTTTGAAATTTTCTCTGCTTGTTCAATAATATTTCCAAGAGGAATTAATTCACCATCAAGATTGGCAAAATCGAACTCGTATTGCTCTCGACAATCGATGAGTTGAAAATCTTTACCAGAGTCTTTCCACTCCTTTAAATCTGTTACTGTAATTTCTTTTACTTCTGACATATCTGTTTGTATTTCTGATCCACAAAATTGCTCATAATTTATCAAGCCTTCAATATGGATGTCTGGATTCTTATTAAAAGATAATATTCTAAAATCTAAAGATAATGCATCAAAAAGAAGAAGTTTACCTGCCATAGGTTCCCCTACTCCAGATGCAATTTTAATAATTTCATTTGCTTGCATGCTTCCAATGATGCCAGGTAGAACACCAAGTACACCACCTTCAGCACAATTTGGTACAGAACCTGGCTCTGGTGGTTCAGGATATAAATCCCGATAATTAGGACTAACGCTTCCATCGTCATAGGTATAATTAAATACCGATACCTGACCTTCAAATCTGTAAACAGATCCGTACACATTAATTTTATTAGACAAAACACATGCATCATTAACCAGATATCTGGTAGGGAAATTATCTGTGCCATCCGCAACAATATCATAGCCTTCTACAATCTCTAAAGCATTCTCAGCTGTAAGTCTTGTCTCATAGATATTTATCTCAATCAATGGATTTGACAGTCTTAGCTTTTCAGCAGCAACCTGCGCTTTAGCTTTACCTATATCTTCAGTGGTATACAGCACTTGTCTTTGCAGATTACTTTCATCTACTACATCATCATCAACAATGCCAATAGTGCCTATACCCGCTGCTGCAAGATAAGATAACATAGGGCAGCCAAGACCACCAGCTCCTACAATCAATACTTTTGTATTAGACAATCGCGATTGTCCCTCTTTCCCAAACTGTGGAATAGAAATATGCCTGCTATATCTGATAAATTCTTGTTGATTCATCTCACATCAATTGTATGGACATAATTTTGACGAATGTATGCCTTTTGAACTCAAAATTCACTTCTTATTTATGAGAGAAAGAAATATTCTTAAAGCTTTTAAGTACAAACAATAACGGTGTTTAGATTTGAAAGTTTAGACTGCTGAACTTAATAGATAGGGCGCTTCTGAAAAAAATTTAAGCCTGTCAACGTTATAAGGATTATTACCTGAAGCAGTTACTGTTTTGAAGGAATCCCGATGAATAAAGAAAACTAGCCTCATTGTCGCCCAATACATTGCAACAACACATCCTCAAAAGACATATATAATATTTAATATCAATATTTTATACATTACATTTTATAGTAATATGTCAAATATCCTTTTATATTTGCCTACACATTATCCTAAACCGTTTTACACATAAGGTCTCATGAGTAAAAAGAAAACGAAAACCAGCAAAAGGAAATCTCAGCCCTTTTCTGATCCTAGGATACCAAAGATTATCGGTATTCTCTTCTTATTTTTTTCCTTCTATTTGCTAGTCGCATTTATCTCTTACCTATTTACGTGGAAAGCTGATCAAGATAAAGTATTGATGTATTCATGGAGCATCATCTTTGACGGTGATTTGACTGTCACCAATTGGTTGGGAAGATTAGGTGCTTTTATATCAAATACCTTTATGTACTGGGGATTCGGTGTGTCATCTTTCTTATTCATTCCACTATTTTGGAAATTTGGTGTTGATCTCATTAGAACAAAGTCCATTAAGGATGCGCTGTCACTATCAAAATATATAATTCTATTCGTAGCCTTTCTTTCTATCCTACTAGAATTTGTTTTCCAGTCATCTTCTTTCACTTGGGGAGGCATCTTCGGAACAAGTACAACGTATTGGTTGATTAATTTTATTGGAAGAATTGGTTTGAGTCTCTTATTGTTCTTCAGCACCATCATATTTTTGACTTGGGTGTTCAATCCAAGTTTCGAAAAACTACAACTATCGATTCCAGAAGGAGCTAAGTTTGACTTTCAATTACCAAGTTTTGACTTCTTCAAAGCATCACCAAAAAGCACAACTAAAAATAAAAAGCGTTCTAAAACAGATCCGTTGCAGGATGAAAATTCTGCGGAGGATGATAATAGACATTTTTCTGCGCTCAAACCGAATTTTGCAAAAAATTTAGATAGGGCCATTCCAAAAACCGACTCAGATGGAAAACCAGCTCGGGCTATTTCGGATGACAATCAATTAGAATTCGAAGTACCTGAGTCCATCTCGAGTAAACCTAACCGATCCCAAAAAACGCCTGCTGTTCCTAAACCACTAGAAATGGAAATCAGTGGTTCAGACATTAATGTTACTGAAGGTAATGCAATTTCTGTAGAAGAAACCGCGACTGCTGAAAAGCCTATCCTCGGCATTGATGAAAATAATGTTGATCACTCTGAACCATATGATCCAACAAAAGATTTACGCAGCTACAAGAAGCCTTCTGTTGAATTATTGGAAGATTATGCTGATCACAAATACGAAATTGACAGATCAGAATTGGAGGCCAATAAGGATCAAATCATAGAGACTTTATTGAACTATAAAATAGAGATTGTAAAAATCAGGGCTACCATTGGCCCTACTGTTACATTGTATGAAATAGTACCAGCTCCTGGTGTAAAAATCAGCAAGATTAAAAACCTTGAAGATGATATAGCATTGAGTCTATCTGCGCTTGGTATCAGAATCATTGCGCCAATTCCTGGTAAAGGAACCATTGGTATAGAGGTACCAAACAAAAAACCACAGATTGTCTCGCTTAAAGAAGTCTTGAAGTCTGACAAATTTGTCAATGCTAAAATGGATTTACCAATCGCTCTTGGTAAAACGATCGCTAATGAAGTGTTTGTTGCTGATTTAGCAAAAATGCCTCACTTGCTTATTGCAGGGGCAACTGGTCAAGGTAAATCAGTTGGTATCAATACGGTACTCATGTCCTTATTATATAAGAAGCATCCGTCTCAGGTCAAACTCGTATTAGTAGATCCAAAGAAAGTGGAATTGTTTCCCTACTCAAGTCTGGTCAAACACTTCTTAGCATACCTTCCAGATTCAGAAGAGCCGATCATCACAGAAACAAAAAAGGTTGTCCACACCATTAACTCATTGTGTATAGAGATGGACGAACGCTATGATCTATTGAAAAAAGCACGATCTAGAAATCTTAAAGAATACAATCAAAAATTCATCGCACGTAAACTCAACCCTAATAACGGACACAAGTTTATGCCATTCATCGTATTGGTGATTGATGAATTTGCTGATCTAATCATGACTGCTGGTAAAGAAGTCGAACTACCAATTGCTAGATTGGCTCAACTAGCACGTGCAGTAGGTATACATTTAATTATAGCAACACAACGTCCATCGGTTAATATTATAACAGGTACCATCAAAGCAAACTTCCCAGCAAGGATTGCCTTTAAAGTAACATCCAAAATTGATTCACGTACTATACTCGATACAGGTGGTGCTGATCAGTTGATTGGTCGAGGAGATATGTTGCTTTCTGTTGGAGGAAATATCGTTCGACTCCAATGTGCATTTGTAGATACTCCAGAAGTCGAATCTGTCATCACTGGTATTTCTGATCAACAAGGGTATCCTGACGGCTTCCACTTACCAGAATACTTGGATGAAGATCGAGAAGTAGGTAGTTCAAATTTAAAGATGTCAGACCTAGATGAGCATTTTGAAGATGCTGCCAGATTAGTAGTCGCATCTCAATCAGGATCAACTTCTATGATACAGCGTAAAATGCAATTGGGTTACAACCGAGCTGGTCGAATTATGGATCAAATGGAAGCTTTAGGCATTGTAGGAGAATCTCGCGGCAGCAAACCAAGAGAGGTCTTGTATCACAGTGAGATGGAGTTGATGAATTATTTGGATCATTTGAAAAGTAAGTAGTTAGCTGCTAGGTTTTA
>CAYVFU010000064.1:0-28062 GCA_964450495.1 uncultured Saprospiraceae bacterium
TATTGCAATTGGTTCGATATGTAACATGCAAGCATCAAGTAATAAAAAATGAAAATAAACTCATCCATCATCTGTTGCACATCTTTCCTACTAACTGTATGCACATTTATCAGCTGTAATAACACATTTAAAAACATTGCCCAACCAATCTACCCGGACACCATCAACAAAGAAGAAATCGAATTAACGCATCCAGACAGCACGATTCTTTATGGTTTAATAGAAACGCCCTCTGCACAAACTTCCTTACCCATTATTATCTTTATAGCTGGGTCAGGTCCTACTGATCATAATGGCAACAGTGGTGTTCAGTTAACATCCAATGCATACAAATTGCTTGCAGATGAGTTTCATCAAAATGGATTAGCAACATTGAGATACGATAAGAGAACAGCGACTAAAAGTAAAATTCATCCTGACTTTAAACCATCCTCAATGAGTTTTGAAAAACTCGTGGAAGACGTAATCTTATTTATTGATCTTGCAATTGAAGACAAGAGATTTTCGGATATTATTTTGATAGGACACAGCCAGGGTTCACTTTTAGCTATACTAGCAGCTCAACAAAGAAAGATCAATAAACTGATTTCATTAGCAGGTGCTGGGAGAAGTATTGACCTAATACTCTTTGATCAATTTAGAGCTATGGGACTGAGCGACGTACAATTGGTTGAGTTTGAACATGCATTGAAAACATTGAAAAATGGTGAGCTCCCTACACAATATCCACTTGCCACAATGTCATTATTTCAAGAATCTAGTATGAAATTTTTAAGTACTTGGATGGGCTACGACCCATCACAGCAAATTAAAAAACTCAATATTCCTGTTCTTGTCGCAAATGGCACTACCGATATTCAAGTACCGGTCAAAGAAGCCGAAATACTACACAAGGCATATCCAAAGAGTAAATTCGTGATTATTGATGGGATGAATCATATTTTAAAAGAATCACCAATCGATAGGGGTTTAAATATAAAGACCTATAATGACCCGACATTACCCTTATCCAAAGGGCTAGTTGCCCCCATATTGGATTTCATTAAATGAAACGAATAAAGAAGGAATTTCCTATCCTAAGTTTACAATTTCATTGAAAGGTATTTGTATAACCTATATTACATGTTTCGCAATTACACCATCAAGTCAACAAGTCAATTTTCGAATAAGAAAGCAACCAATTGTATATTTAAAGTCCTTTGTATAATCAATTGCTAGACAGGTATGAATTAAACAACACAGTTCGAAAATTTATAAGCTATATTTCTATTAGGAGCTGTCTTCTTCTTGATTGGTGAAATACAGCCATTAAAATAAAGTGTAAATAAAATATGAAGTAAATAATAATTCCCATTTTAGTCTTATGTATGCACAAAGCGAAGTCACAAGTAAATAGTGCCTCCGATCTATTTAGGGAATTAAGAATTCAAGACAGCACCTTATTTGAACGTGGATTTAAACAATGTGATTTGGAATATCTGGATACACATATCATGGTTGATCTATGAATTTGTCATCTTGAAGATAGGAATCATTCAACCATTATTTGGTGTAAAAAAGTCTAAGGCTAGCTAAATATACTTTCATTCTATGCGCTGATTTTGAATTGCCTTCCACGCCAATTCACAAAATAATTTAGTCAACAGATTCAAATTTGCAAACCGCTCATTCGTTGTTAAGCCTTGTGCATAACGGTAATAAATTTGCTGCACAATAACTGCATTTTTAAATAGACCGAAAGCATAGTAAAAAACAAGATGCTTAACCGGACGACCACTCTTTTGCACATACTGTTCGACTACTTCTGATCGACTTGGATTACCAGGCATCATTGTGGGATAAGGGAATACCATTTGTATCATTGGATTATCGCTAGCCGTTATCCAATAAGCAATCGCTGCTCCTAAATCCATAAACGGGTCTCCAAGCGTACACATCTCCCAATCTAAAATCGCATTAATATTTTTCCAGCTATCATCCTCAAAAACGACATTGTCATATTTGTAATCATTGTGTATCAAACAATGATCGTATTCGGTGGGCTGGTGTTCATCTAGCCAGGCCATTACTTTTGGTGCTTCGTGGATCTCCTCCGTTGCTGCCTTTACATATTGCTTACTCCAATTTCTTACTTGTCTTTCCACATACCCATCTGGTTTGCCAAGATTCGACAATCCAAGAGCATCGTAGTCCAAACCATGCAGTTCAACAAGAGTATCCAACCAACTATTGGCTATTATTGGAAATTCTGATTCTGAGATAGCACGTTCTTTGGCAACTTTATTGTCAATGATTATACCCTCCACTTTTTCCATCACATAGAAAGACGAACCAATGATTTGTTCATCCTCTGTGTAGGCATAAGCTTGAGGCGCTTTTTCAAATCCTGTATTTAGGCCAGTAAGTACTTTATACTCTCTGCCCATATCGTGTCCTCGCTTAATTGCTCCTTTAGGTGGTCGTCGCAAAACCAGTTCACTGTCTTCTATACTAAGCAAGTAAGTGAGATTAGATGCACCACCAGCAAACTGCGTTACCTCCATTTGGCTATTTACATCAGTGATCAACTCATGTTTTTGCAAGAACTCTTTCAATGGCTTCTCTGCAAGTTCTTCTCCTTTCCTTACATTTTGCATATTCTGACTTTATTCTGAAAAGGTAATTTTTTTATTCGGGCAATTTATAGTAAAGCTGAATTTTTATTGAGTACAATTTTAAAAGAATATCTTCGTAAAGCTTAATTGAATGTATAGAGAGGCACTCATCTTAAGTTGGCATTTGTAATGACATGACTATTTCTGATTGATGACAGCACGAATTTTACCAAATTTGAAAGGAGTTTCAAACATGTATGGGATGGATCGCTTGTCTGTACTCATCCAGATTTGAAGTTTACTTTTGTCATTAAAAAATCTTCCTCCTATAGTTTTAGTGTTTAGTACTACACAATCAAGTTTCCCAATCTTTCTAATTTTTTGAACTGCTATTTTTTCTACTGTATAAGCAAAATCGTACTCATATCTACTGTAAAAAAGATTGCTTTTAAATTGAGTATCCAACTCAGCATTGTTAATTTGTGAACGGAGTAGGTTTAACGAAGATAAAATATCAACTACATTATCCTTGAGCTGAATAGAGTATTCCATTGGTTCTTTACCAGTCTCCTCGATCACTTCAATTGCGTTTAAGTTAGTCTGATCAAATTCAATTGAATCTTTAATGTAAAATTCATTTTCGATAGAACGCCTGAGGTATGATTCAGAAAAACCAGTTACATTGTTATATACTGCTTTTATGTCAAATTCAACTTCCTGCAGACTACGCCATTTTTTAAATGTCTTAGCGGTTAACCGAATAGTGGTAAGATCCTGATCAATGCTAGTATTCATATTCATTTCGCCAATAGCAACCCAAATGAATCCTGTTTTAAAATATATAGTATAGCTTAATTCCTCAGAATCGATTAAATGATCTAGGCTTTGAGCAGAATTTAGCACACTAATGTGAGCTATGATGAAAATTATAAAGTACTTCATTTTCTATTTGCGTCAGCTAAGAGCTTAACAAGTGTTGCGCTATGTTCATTGAGTTTTTTGGATTGAAACGTTTTACTTGCCAGTCCAGCATTCTTTATGCCACCAGTGTAAAACCTGAAAAACCATGGAACAACTGTAAGAGCTGCATCACCTATTGTCAATGATTTAGCAACTTGAATAAAGATAATGGCCAAGCTACCATTAATAGCAAATGAATTTAATCCGTCTTTAGCATCACCATTTATTGTCTGCCCCAGACCTGGAAGGATAGCACTCCATATCTTAGCTCTTCGATGTTTCTTCTTTATTGTCTTCTCTATCTTTTTGATTGTTAAATAATAACTGTCTTTATCGATAGAATCCGCATAAGATAATTTTTGAAATGCCTCATCTGCAGCAAAGACTTGTTTGTCAAAAAGATATGTCATACCTAAGTAATAATAATATCTGTCAGAATCTGAGGCGGTGACATCTGGATTGACCTGAAATAATTCTGACAACGCCACTTTATAATTCTTACTTATAATTAACTCTTGTATAAATGCATAAAATACGTTTTCTGTTTTCTTTGAATACGCTCTAGATTTTCCAAGAAATAATTGATAGTATTTGATTGCATTCTCAGAATCATGAAGACGTGAAAAGCATTCAGCTATATTTACTTCTACTTCTGGAAACTCATTTTGACGATCAAAATAAAATAGTCTCAGATACTCCTTAAGAGCTATTCTGTAATTTTGATTTTCATAATTAATTTCTGCAAACTCAAGTGAGGGAACAACCTCCTGAGCTATACAACTAATTAGAGTAATCTGAAATAATAGGAATAGCGTAATTATATATTTGATCATTAACTCTTTGATTATAAAATCTTGCAGATTTATTTGACCCATAAATATTCCCAATATAAAACCCAAAAGACACCCCTGCAAAAATCCAACCTCCTACTGACTTGATTCCTTTTTGATTAAATCGTCTGTATGCTTGATAACCAGACGTAGCAATAAATAAAATACTAACAAGCGCATCTTTGGGGTCTTTTGCATAAAACCTTCCAGCTCCTGGTATGAGTCCTGATAATATACTTGCAAGCACAGGGCTTTTAAATTTACTAGATTCGATCTTTTGAACTATGTTATCATACTTGTTATTTAATGCTGCCTTTTCATTTAATACTATCACTTGTCTCCAATCATATTCTGCTACAGCTAGCTTAAATTCAAATTCATCTCGCTCCAATGGTTCAAATAAGTTAATATTATCGAGAAACAAGCTCTTTCCTTTTTTTGTATTTTTTGTTGCTAATAATATATCAACATAGTCTCCTAGCAATTTAGGATCTTTAATTGACTTAAATTCTAATCTATGACTTATGGCAGCCGAATTATTTGATAATTTATAACTTGATAGGAGTCTCCGAAAGTACTGCAAACTATCTGGATACATAAAGTGAAGCCGTTCGTACTCCTCACTAGCGAATTCATATAATTCAGAACTGTATAGGAATTTAGCAAAATCATCAGGCGCGTAATCAAAATCTGGTTGTTGACTAAATCCTGTGAAGCTGATATAAAAAAGGCACAAGGCTATGCCAAATTTACTCCACATTGTCAACTATTTTTCTTCTCGACATATCAATCGTATACCTCTCAGGGGAAAAATTATGACACCTTGCCAAACGGTCCAACGTCATTACACCTCCTGCAATGAAACCATGTTTCCTAACAGCAGATCTGCAATAACTTGAGCACGTCGGATATAAAGCACAGGTGGTACCATCCTGAGTAGAAATAAGATTTCTATAGGCACCAAATAAAATGGAAGCTGAACTTTGTAGCGCATTTTTATCTGGAGTAACCTTGGCACCATCATTTTGGACAACGGTCTTATAAGTAGCATATTGTTGCTCAAAAAAGGAAACATCCGTACTCTGCTGACCATTAAGAGAAACAATTATAAATGAATAAAGCACAACTAAGAAAATCTTCAAATTCACATGATTCATTTTATTCGATCTTGACATTTCGAAGTTGAAGCTCCTTAAAGACATGTTGTTCTTGACCTATATACTGACTTTTAATTCTTGTTGGTACAGCGATGTCCTTTTCGTAAATATAATCTTCGTAAAAAGTTTTGTTGAATTGCTTCCCGTCTTCATCCACAAAGATGATTCCTGAAATTTGACTATCAATCTTTTGGAGATACACGTTGGATATAAAAGTCATATGAGATGGTGGTTCATATTCGAACACCACCGAGCTTTCCTGTTGCGCTACATCTTTTATCGTGAATCCAGCTGATTTCAAATCAAAGTCAGACAACTTATTAGATAGAATTTTTTTGAAAACAAAAGTCTCATTCATCATGCCTACTGTATCTCTCTTTACTTCAACATGGACACTGTCATATACTATTCTAATAGAATCTCTGAATTCGTAGTAAACCTTACTTGGAAATTCAACGGCGTAAATCGCTAAATCTTCGTACAAGTCGTAACTAAGATTACCTACGACTATATACGAACTATCGATTAAGGTATTCTTTTCCAGAATAGAAAACTCAGCCTGAAAATTAGAAAACTTTTGGGCGGTACATATACTAGCAGTACATCCCAGCAAAAAGACCCATAAAATGACTTTCAATCTATGTAGCAGCTGCAATAACTACAACCCATAATACAGTCCAGAACGCTACAGCGATCAAACAACCAATTAAGGCATTTTTTACTTGCTCTTTTCGGCCTTCTCCTTCATCCATTGACAAATAGACAATAAGCATTCCTACCCAACCAAGTACAAAACCCCACCAAAAGCCACCAATTCCAAGCGGACTATCTGGGTGACTGTCTAGTATGCCTTCTTCTTCAGCACTTAGATTAACAGCATTTACACTTTCTGCATGGTTTAATTGAAGCTCATCAAAGGTGTAATTATTATCAATGATCAACTGATTCAAGTCATTGAGATCACTCATTTCTTGATCTATAGATGAAGATTGTTCTTCAAAGATAACTTTTGGTCCAGTTACTGGATCAATCGTGGTTATTGCACTCAACAATGTGTAAGACAATAGTAAAATAGTTGTAAATAGAAGTTTCATAACATTAATTTGTCAGTAAAATAGTTAAATTCAAACTACCCAAGCAATAATTAAAGCATAATTTATTCCAGAATCACTAATTTTAGTGAGTAAAAATTAATCATTCAATAGGAAAAGGACTCTTTAAGCTAGTCGCTATAAATTATAAAATTAGCAGCCCCATTCTTTTAAGCTCCTCCATAGGACGATCATACCAAAATTCTAGAAAATCTGAATGAAGTAACCCGTATTGATCTTGAAAATATTTCACGGTATTGATGGAGCCCGAACGTGAGCTAAGAGTTGGCAATATTGTTATTAGCCATTCTCCAATTCCTTTATCTAGTATCACTGTTTGACTGGATTGCTTATTGTAAATGGTCAATTTCATTTTCTCATGATCAACATCCACATTACCAATTGTACCTGTCCACAGCAAAAGATTGCTGGCCTTCAATTCTGTATACAGCGGATGTTTCATGCAATTGGAAATAAAATCAGGCTCAACAGTTGTATTCGGAATATTAAAATCAAACCACTCCTGCAAGTCGAATTCAAAGCACGCACCATGCATATAATTATATAAAGATTTCTTCAAACCAAAACTAAATATGTCATGATCTATTCCAGTCTTATCTGTAAAGGCAACTTCATTGTCAGCAAAACTTATCTCTTTAGGATGTGCAATAACATCGAAAGATTCTGGATCCATACCCACTGGACTATGGGCCGTCATAGCAAACTGATGCCAAAAACCAGATTGGATTATTCCGGTTTCGAATAGCTGTCTGACCATCTCTAAGCTATCTACGGTTTCTTGAATTGTCTGTGTTGGATAAGCATACATCAAATAGGCATGAACCATGATACCTGCTTCGGTAAAGTGGTTGGATACTTGTGCAACTTGCTCAACAGTGACTCCCTTTTGAATAATCTTGAGTAAGCGATTACTGGCAACCTCAAGACCACCTGAAACAGCAATGCACCCAGAAGCTTGTAGCAACCGGCATAGATCAGCTGTGAAGCTTTTCTCAAAACGTATGTTTGTCCACCACCTTACCTGAAGACCACGTCTCAAAATCTCTATTGCAAGATCACGCATCAAAGCAGGAGGAGCTGCCTCATCTACAAAATGAAATCCTCGTTCGCCAGTCTGCGTTACCATATCTTGCATACGATCTACCAAGACCTTAGCAGCTATAGGTTGATAATTCTTAATGTAGTCAAGAGAGATATCACAAAACGTGCATTTACCCCAATAACAGCCATGTGCCATTGTCAGCTTATTCCACCTACCATCACTCCATAAGCTGTGCATTGGATTCGCCATTTCGATAACGGAGATGTACGTATCAAGATGCAGGTCACTGTAATCTGGTGTACCTAGATCTACTTGTTGATAATCTTTTCGCAAAGAATGATTGTTGTAGACGAGCACATTATCAACCATTAAAAATGTCCGTTTATATAAATTATAATTAGGGTTTTTTTCGCTAGGATTTAGAATATTAGAAATGATTATTTCTATTGGTAATTCGCCATCATCAAGTGTAATAAAATCAAAGAACTCAAATACTCTTGGATCTGTAATGGATCTCAATTCTGTGTTTGGAAATCCTCCACCCATAGCAATTTTAATGTTGGGATCAATCCGTTTAATATGTTGTGCACATTTAAACGCACTATACAAATTACCAGGAAATGGAACAGAAAAACAGATCAATTTTGGATTATTGTCTATCACTAATTTTTCTAATAAAGGAAGTGTAAACGTATCGACAAAACTCTGCTCGCCTTGCAACTCATGATACAATTCATCAAAAGAATTTGCACTCATACCCAAGCGTTCAGCATACCGACTAAATCCAAAATTTGGATCGACACAAACTTTAATAAAATCAGCAATATCCTCCAAATACATTGTTGCCAAATATTTTGCCTTGTCTTGAATGCCCATAGCACCAAATGCCCATTCGATATCTTGAATTTGATTAAATCGAGACCCTTCTGGCAGGTATTGTTCAGAACAAATTAATCTCGCCAGTGTACTATTGTCTCCTTGTAAAAAAGTAATTACATCTTCTATGGTATCAAGATAGGCTTGACGCAATGCGTAGATACGAGAAACATTATCGTCAGTGATATTACCAAGTCGTTCAGCTTTAGTAAATACTTGTAAGAGTCCTTCTTTACAGAAAATAGCATTGATAACATCGATGCCTAAGTCAGCTTGATGTGAACTAAGGTCTTTTGTATTTAAGAAACCTTTCAGATACGCAGTCGCTGGATAGGGCGTATTCAGCTGAGTGAATGGTGGTGTAATTAGTAGAATGTCTTTCACTAAGTTGAAGGTAAATGAAAAGATAGAATATGCTATTGCGATAGTTCCCTTTTGTTTACGAAGATTTTATTTATCGTTATCAAGAAATTTATTTCAAACGCTTTAATCTCAAGGAAATTTGACTTAATTCAGTATTTGCTAAAAATACCAGAAAATGGTACATTTAGAATATACTTTAACTTATGGGAAAGAATACATCAATCATACTTGGAGATCATTTTGACAAATTCATTCAACAAGAAATCAAATCTGGAAGGTACTCATCAGCTAGTGAGGTCATAAGAAGTGGGCTTCGTCTTTTAGAAATTGAAAAGCAGAAAGTTAATGCTATTAATAAAGCTCTCACTGTTGGTCAAAACAGTGGCACCCCTACAGCATTTGATAATGAAAAATTCAAAGCAAGAATGAGAAAGAAATATAAGATCAATGCTTGAGCTAAAACTTTCGCCCCAAGCAATTAAGGATCTTGAAGAGATATATGATTTTACTATACTACATTGGGGTTTAAGTCAAGCTGAAAAATATCAAGATGAACTTTACTCTACAATGCAAACAATTATTGAAAACCCGTCTAGTGGCTCTATCTATTATTTCAGAGAAGGAAACTACAAGAAAATAAATATTAACAGGCATATAATTTTCTACAATCTAAGGGATACGGATACTAGTTGTCTCATTGTAAGAATTTTACATGAAAGCATAGATTTAAAAATAAATTTAGAGTAGGACGACATGGTCAACATCCAACCTTTAATCCTAGATTAACTTTTGTATAATTTTAAAAGCAAGTTCCTACCTTACCGCCTTCATTTTTTTCTTTTTCCGATTAGCGAAAAACTCTTGCTTTCTACGAGCCTTTTCTTTATTCGCTTCTTTCTTTTCTGCTGCAGTCATCGGTTTGTCTGTCTGCGGAAAAGGGTGATCGTTGATCACTGTAATCTTCTTTTTAATCAGCTTCTCGATGTCTCGGACAAATATATTTTCCTCAGGCTCACATAGCGAAATGGCAATGCCGTCTTCTCCTGCCCGACCCGATCTACCGATTCTATGGACGTAGGTTTCTGATTCATTAGGCACATCGAAATTAATGACATGCTTCAATTTGTCGATGTCTATACCACGAGCCGCAATGTCTGTAGCAACTAAGACACGTACATTTTTGTCTTTGAATGCTTTGAGAGCTTTTTGACGTTGATTCTGTGCTTTATCGCCATGAATGGCCATTGCGTTGATATTTTTCTTCTTGAGATCTCTACAAATACGATCGGCACCATGCTTTGTTCTGGAAAAAACCAATACTTGCTCAATGGATGAGTCTTGCAAAATATGCTGTAACAAGGCTCTTTTTGAAGGCTTATTTGTATAATATAAATATTGTTGAATTGTTTCTGCCGCTGAGGACACCCGAGCCGCAGTGACTTTGGTCGGATTGTTCAATATTGTCTGAGACAATTTTAAAATATTGTCAGGAAGCGTTGCTGAGAAAAACAAAGATTGCTTCTTTTCTGGAAGCAGCTTCAATAACTTTTTGATGTCATTTATGAATCCCATATCGAGCATACGATCAGCCTCATCAAGAACAAAAAGCTTAATGTCATCAAGCGAAATATAACCTTGACCAATTAAGTCCAACAATCTACCTGGTGTGGCTACAAGAATATGTACACCTCTTTCTAGTGCTTTTACTTGCTTATGTTGTTTCACTCCGCCAAATATAACAGCGTGTTTGATACCCGTATATTTTCCATAATCCTTGATGTTATCATCAATCTGAATGGCTAATTCTCGGGTCGGAGTGACAATGAGCGATCTCAGTCGAATGGCCTTGTCTTTCTTGATATCCTTATTGTATATCATTTGAATGATGGGTAAAGCAAAGGCGGCAGTCTTACCTGTACCAGTCTGAGCACTACCTAAAATATCTTTTCTTTCTAGCACCAATGGGATGGCTTTCGCCTGTATATCTGTTGGTTGCTCATAGTTCAACTCCTCTAAAACCCGTTGAATTGGGTCAATTAATTCTAATTCCTTAAATGTCATATGTTTATTGTTATCTCAATTGAGATTTACTAATTATAGGTTGGTAGATATATATGAAGGGTTCGGGCTTAACTGGCATCTTTCAGGATGAAAGCACGCCGATCATATTAGTTCAAGGTACAAAGATAGGGTTAATTCGTGATAAACGTTTAATAGATTGGGAATCTTCACAAAGTCTGCGAAAATGCACGTTTTCTTGAGATTTAGGTGCTTCTTAATACTAAATACAATACCAATTCTTATAACGAGAATTACTCTACTTCAAAGCAATGGTTAGCTTTCAATAAAAAAAAGGGTGCCAATTCCTTGACACCCCATTTCCTAATAACGATGATTTACTCAATTATTCTATTATTAACTTTAATACTTTTCCCTCACCAATTCTGAGCATTTTTAATCCAGAGCTTAAGAGCGTTGACGCATCCAAAGTTGTACTTAACTCGCTAATGGTTTGGTTATATTCTAATTGACCTAGGCTGTTGAAAAACAACATTTTTTGTCCAAGCAAAGACTCATCTACTTCTACAATGACGATATCGTGCGCTGGGTTTGGATACACATTGATTATTGCAGAATTATCAACATCTTCTACAGCACTTGTAAATTCTGCGGATAATATTATTGGACTTACTCCATAATCCTTATCAATAAATTCTGTCTCGAATGAATCTGATAACTGGAAAATATCCTCCGCCATCATATTTGCGTGAGAGGTTAGATTTATTGAGAATGTGAATTCTTGTAATTCATTTTCGTTGGCGATTAAAAACCTTAATTTATTTCCATCAACTAAATATTCGAATCCTAATCCCTTTTCGACAGTTACCGATTCTATTGTAGCATTATTAAAAATAAGTTCTGCTTGCGCACCAAAGAATTCTGTTAATTGATCACTACTTAGTTTGAATGATACTTCAGTTAATGCTCCTTGTTCTAATTGAATATTACTAAACGCTAGTGTCGCTGGTTCCAGATTCCTAGTTGTCGCAAAATTACTATTCAAATCACCATATTTATGGACATCAACGGTAATACCCTCTTCGCTGTTAAAGTCATTTTCATCAAATGAATAAGAAGAGAAAGAATTTTCAAAATTAAAAGGGTTAATATTTTCAATAGACTCATTAATCGGAATAAAGAAATAATCTTCTCCTAGAATTTCTGATTCAATACCTAATATCAGCTTGCTCATTAAGACAATATCTCTTGTCAATGACAAGTCGCCAGATTTATCAAGATCTGCTGCAATTTGAGCGACTTTCTCCAATTCATTTTCATCAACGAGAAATCTCAATAGGAGCACCAGATCTAAAGTACTTATGCCATTCAGTGCCGAGTTATTATCGTCTTGTATTGACAGCTTATTATTTGTTGCCAATAAAGAACTAGAAGGAATCCCGTAAGTACCATTTGAATACGAAGTAAGCGATTCACCATTAATAGAAAAGTCAAATACCGATTTACTCAAATCACCAGTAACCGGATTCGTAAATAATGGAATTTCATTATCTGCAACCTCTGCTCTATCTACTTCTTTAATAAAGTGTATTGTAGAGAAATCGTCTAATAAATTATTCGGATCATTAATCCTATTACCACACAAACTAACCAAATTAAGGCTTACAAAAAATTCACCTTCAATATTTAAAGGATTGATTTCTTTAGAAGTTAAGGTGAAATTGACACCCGTTTTTTGAACATCAAAAGTACGTCCAGATTTCCAATCAAGAAATGTAAATTCCCAAATAAGATTTTCATTAGACTCTAGAATGTTACACCCACCTGCACTTGCTGTAAACTCAATAACCTGCGCAGAGCCTGTATCTGTAATTATAAATTCAGAATCTCCTTCAATACTAATAAGCTCCAAATTCAAATCTGACTCTAGATTAATGACTTGATCATAGCTATAAAATCCATCTTGATTTACATTATCGTATGTTACATAAGTATCTGAAGATCCTTCGCAATCCAAACATGATTCATCTCTAGTATCACTTACAATTATAAAATCATCACTATTAGTCATAGCAGCTTCATCAACCGGATCATATTGACACCAATCGATGATGGTCCATCTTCTAATTTTTTGACTACAATTACCCTCTATTACAATATCTTCAAATGCATAGCCAACCAATCCACATGATGTTTCACAGTATTCTGGTTCTACAAATGACACATCATCTTCACAGGTTAATGCTGGTGTACTTAAATCTGATGTCAACTCTAAACCTTCACAGCTTTTAATAAAACTTTCTAATTCTGTAGATCCATAAGGAATTGGCCATCGTATGGATTCAGGATTTAAGAACACACCCAAAGTGTCAACATTTATGATTTGCTTACAAAATGGTTCACTTGCTGTAAAAATATGATTCTGATCAAGGTCTAAATACCATTCCCTTACTATAGTAGTTGGAGCACAAGACTCCCCTGTAGATATTTCATTTATCATTAGAGGTACTAATCCATCCAGACACGCATCTGTCGCATCTGAATTATTAATGATTTTTGGCGTGACAATATCTGCAGAACAATCTGCAACGACATTTTCGCAATCCAAGGTTACCATAACATCACAGGTGGCTGGTGATTCTGGACAAGTATCTATACAGACAAAAGCATTTTCAAGCTGAGGATATGCAAGCGTCAAGTCCGCATTGGTGATTTCAAAAAGGATTCCTCCAAACTGAACAGGGCTACCTACGCCCGATTCTACATTAGCCTGAAAACAGACTTCAAATTGTATATCTCCGTCTACAGCACTTACATTTTCGTCTAGCCAAACAATGGATAACTCGCCAGGTTTCACATTATTAAATGTCAGTCCTGCTAAATTTGAATTTTGTAACGTTTGGAAAGTAAGTACTTGACTATCCCATACCATTCCAGTTTGAAAGGCCACTATTTGTTGTTCTAATACGCCTGTTACTTGTAAGCAAAAGACCTCGCCTGCAGATACAGTTTTTGATTCTATTGAAACAAGATTAGTACAATTTTCCTCACAAGCCAACTCAACATTGAATGTTCCCGAACATTCATCATTATTAAGATCATTTCTAATGGTATAATTAAATGCACCAATATCATTACTTGAAAATAAATCATTTCTAGAAAAGAGACCTCCCTCAATACTCAGTGATAAATTGCCATCACTGTTATCACTAACGACAAAATTTTCAGGTTGAATTAAAAGACTTCCTTCTGCTGGAACATACAATACTACTTGATCACTACAACTAAGGCTAGGTACGTCCCCAGGAGTAAATGCGCAAAAAGATAAAGGATCAGTAATTTGTACTGTTGACCAGCAAACGTTTGAATTCCCATCTAAATCCCATACATTTAGTAATACATTAAATTCTCTGCATACATCATTTTGGGAAAATTCAATTTCAGTAACAGCATTAAATCTAGGGTCATCTGGACCAATTGTCGCAATCTCATTCAGTGTCAAACTTGTTACAACAGGACGACCTGCATCATGAGAGCCAAAATCAATCATGTTTATTGTCAATACTGGAGTACCAGCGACATTAACCATTACTAAATCATTACAAATTGCAATTGGCGGAGTTTGATCAACAACTATAAGATCGACTTCACACGTTTCACCTGTCGTTGTTTCTCTAACTGTCAATATATATTCACCAACTCCTAATTCAATACTTCTTAAGAAATCAGTGCCATTTGTAGAGATTTCAAAATCACCATTAGGTACTTCAGTGAGAAAATCCTCAGGAAATATAGCTACTGTATTCACCCAAGGATCAATTGCAGCAGTGGTAAGTTCGTTAATACATGTCAATTGCGCTGACACATTTACCCCTAATAAAACGCACATGATAAGTGTAAAAAATACTGTTCTCATATCTTAATTTTATTTTTTTTATTTGAATAAATTGATCCGCAAACCAAGTTCGAGTCCTAATAAATTATAGGATTGGTTTATACCGTAGTTTGCATTTTCAAAGCCCTTTAATGAGGCTATATATCTGATATTGGAATACACATCAAAATTGGTTGATAAAGGATATGCAATTCCAGCTTTACTAGTGAATGACACATTAATTCTTGAAGACAAAAATTTATTTTCATCCGTTGACAAATCATATTCCGTTTCACTATCTGGATGCCAGAAGCCAGTCGATGAAGAGGATATATTGGGAATGACCCCTCCACCTACTTCTAGCTTCAGTTGATTTATTCTATAAGAATAAACCACTTCTATTGGGATTTGTACAAGTTTAAATGTATTGATTCTACTTACTGTTTTTATAATTGTTCTATTGACTTCTAACTCTCCAAGAATTGGTTCTACAGAACCATCAAGTCTTATAAAATTTGCCACAACAGCATCTTGTACAAGCACAGGTTCGGTATTAGTCAGTTCTTTAGTAGACCTCTCATTCAGTAGTTGATAATTCATACCAACACTTAATCCAAAACGAGGCGTAATCATATATCTAAATGCCATAGAAGTCTGCCAAGCGTCCAATGTTTTTTCAGCATCAGATCTACTTACAAAGGCATTTTCAAATTCCGGATTATCCAATGTCAGAGTTCTAAAGGGTATAAAATAACCTCCTCCAAACTCGACACTTACTTTTGGATAAGCCTTTCTTTGAAATGCATAAATTCGTTTAGGTGGACTTGGTAAATTTTTATTAAAAGTCAGTATCGTTTTTAGAGGCAATGGATTTATATTAAACAACGCTCTACTCTTACCTTCTTCTAGGCTAGGATTTAATTCCCCGCTTGCATATGAATGTATATTTGAAAAACTGATTTGATCGACCAAATTACTTTCATTCAACGAATTAGAGTTGTTTACACCAAATAAACTTGATCGAGTGGTTGACTCTAAAGTTGATCGAGAGGTTGACATATCATCATTCGAAGAGCCCTCATTATTCTTTGGATTTAAAAAGCTTGTTTGATTATTTAAATTGATAGGATTATTAAATTGAAACGTCTTTGTATCCTTTTTAGAAGGTTTATTTAGAGAAACAAAATGCTTAGGTGATTTAGTTTTATGCTCTTGAATTGCGGTGTTATCAATTTCCTGACCAACTGTATTTTCCTTTGCTTTTGAAGATGCGTTTACTAATGACTCCGAATCCAAAGAAGACTCTTTATGTGCTGTTATTTTTTCAGAGTTAATATTAAGGTCTTCACTTACAGAAGTATTTTTTTCATTTACTTCTACAATGGTACTTTTTGAATCAGATTTGTAGTACTGAGAAGAGTCAATGCTATTTTTTGATGAGGCTGTATTATTAGTTATTGCCCAAAAGACTCCACCTGCTAAGAGGAACAATGGGAAAAGTAAAAATAGAAATAGCCTAAAGTTATTTTTCTTAGATTGGGGAATGTGTGGGGATACTCGCTCCCACAAATTGTCTGTATTTATTTTTTCCTGAGGTCCTTTTCGGTAGCCTCTAAGATCCTTTTCTAATTCATTCAGATTCATAGGATTGCTTTTCTTTTGTCACGAATAAGGATAAGCTCTTTGAGTTCTTTTCTTGCATTTGTTAGATGCACTCTGGAGGTACTGTCTTTTATATTCATTAGATCACCAATTTCTTTATGGCTCAATCCATCAATGACATGAAGTTTAAATACTTCCCTTGCTGGTGACCGTAGCTTTTCTACTAATTTCATCACTTCTTGTAATTCTAGTTTTCTTTCTATCGATGGCTTAAACACTTGGTCTTTTGTTTTAAGAGAACCTATAAAAACCTCTTTAGCTTTTTCTTTTTTACTTATCCTGATTATTTCTCTCAACAATATTTTTTTTGCCCAAGGATAAAAGTATCCTCGCTCTTCGTAGCCTTGTATATTATTAAATATGATGATCCACGTTTCTTGCAGTGCATCCATTATCATCTCTTTATCTGAGAGATAATTTCGTGCAGCGCTTGCTAGGAAATCAGAATACTTTTCCAAAAGGATTTTCTGATACCTGCTATTAGATTTCTTACATTCCGCTATGATGATCTTGTCGTCCAAAGAAAATATACTTAGTTTAATGATGCGCTAAATGATCCTGATAAATCGGCCCCCATAAACGTACCTGAAACAATGTTTCCATATTGAGTAACTGTTACTGATACTTCTCCATTTTCACCAAGACCGCAAAAATAGGCACCATCAAAAGTGCCCGTAGAATTTCCAAGAAAAGACAGATAACAATCATTATCCAACACTAAAATGGTTTCATTCGGATTAGACTGGACCTTTTCTATCAGAAGCGCAACAGATGTTCCAAATATGTCGCCTGATAAAATATTATCAACTTCTTCACAGGTATTGAAATTAAATTCAATGTTGTTATCTGTATTCTCTATTATGAGTTGCTCACCTTTAATAGAATTCGTTTCACTATCTATGATTAAAAATGAAAGTGCTTCTCCAGCAGCGGGACATATTAAATCAAAATTGTAATTACCATTTGGGTCAATAGCCACTACCTGTCTATTACTACTTCTCGTTATGGTGAGTGTTTCTGCTGCTATAGCATTAGATTCACAATCTGTAACACTCCCACTAATATTAATTATACCATCTTCGCTAATACCTAAACTCACATTTACGTTATCTTGATTCGAAGAAAAAGGTCCAATTGTACTTGAATCAGCAAAACGACATTCGCTAAACAGACTCAGATTAATTTCTGATTCTCCAGGTAAGCTTACACATAACCCTCCATCTCCATTTGTTGTTTGAGTTCCAAATTCAATTATACTCGAGGAGAATAAAATTTGAGTATTTATTAATGGTTCTCCTGTATTTTCATTTGTGACCGTCAAGCAAACATTTACTAAGTAATTTACAGGGATGTCAATGTTCCACCAGCTAAAATGTGTCACTGCACCTTCATAAGTATTTCCATTCCTAATTGCTATACCTTCTTCTAACCATACGCCTGTGGTTTCATCAAAATACCATAATGGCATTTGAGAAGGAGCTACACCCAAATAGTCTTCAGGTATATCAATTGTTAATAGAGCTGTCACCGATGGATCTGGTTGCAGTTCATTTCCATTTTCGTCTACCAAAGTTGCGTATATCATACCATAGGTTTCGAGTTGTTGTAATGTTTCCTCTTGATCTAGTCCCACCAAATCTCCAGGTAATCGCTGAAAGAGTTGGTCATCATCTTTAGCAAGGTGAAAACTCCTTAAAAACACCTCTCCCGTATAAGCTCGTCCATCAGACACAATTCCATTCTCAAAAAAAGTAATGGTTGCAGATTCTGATACTTGAGCTACATAACCATTCTCAGCACTAAAACTTTCTTCAGGTGGAATAGGGATCATGGTGATATTCAGATGAATGGTATTCTCAGACAGCACATTAATTAATCTACTTACTGGCAAGAAACCATCAGACTCAATAGTAATCTGTTTGCTTTCTCTTGGATTTGCTCTTAAATTTTGAACAAGAAAAACACCAAGTTCATCTGTACTTAGCGTTTCACCGTCTACTTGAATAGTTGCACTACTGATTGGATTACCGTTATCATCTGATACGATTCCTCTGACATCAACTTCATAAATGGTAACAGGCGTAAACTCATCGATAACCACCACTTCTTCAATCATATCTTCATGGCATGATGCTACAAGCACAAACAAAAAGATAAAATAGATTGTAATGCGGATAAAGTCTTTCATAGTAAAGCTTTTATAAGTAAAAGAGAGGAATTATAGAAAACGCTTATAAGATTATATATTTTTTTTAATTAATTTGATTTTTTAATATCTAGCCTGCAGTAAACTAGCGCAAAAATGGAAATTAAGTCAGTTGGCATGTTATTGTTTGATGATGTAGAATTACTAGATTTTGCAGGACCACTAGAAGTATTTGGTGCTGCCAACTATCTAAAAGGAGGAGACTTGTTTTCCATTGAAACAGTCGGCCTTCAAAAAGAGATTGCTGTATCTAAGTCAATCTTGCAAGTGACTGCTGATACTGTATTGGATAGACAGCAGTACGATCTATTTTTAATTCCAGGAGGCTACGGCACACGACCGATAATAAAAAACGAGTCTATCCTTAAAAGAATAAAACCATCGATAGATAACTCAACGGTGACAGCTACTATTTGTACCGGAGCATTAATTCTTGCTAAACTCGGATATTTAAAGAATAAAGAAGTGTGTTCACACCACTTATCATTTGATTTATTGAAGAAGATTGATCCATCTGTTGACGTGATTCCTGACAAGCGTTATGTAGATCATAACTCTATTCTTACCTCAGCAGGAGTGAGTGCTGGCATAGATATGAGCTTTTATATTTTGAAGAAAGTGTATGGTGATGATTTTTCTCAAGAAGTGAGAAAGTATATTGAGTATTTTCCAGAAGGGAATTAGTAGCTAAAAAATGAACTAGTAGCTAGCGGCTAGTTGGCTAGGAGCGAAGTGCTATACAAAAAATTAAACCTCGAAGCTTTTACACTACGAGGTTTTTAGAATTGTATGATATGTTTTAAACAAATTACTTTACGACAGCCCCATTCATCATGCCGTTTTCTGGACTGACAAATGCAAGATGACCTTTATCGTCTTCTGCCATAAGTATCATGCCATTAGATTCTATACCTCTAATTTTTCTTGGCGCAAGATTAGCAATTAAGGATATTTTTTTTCCTATGATATCAGCTGGATCAAACTGCTGTGCAATACCAGAAACAATGGTTCTAGTTTCAAAACCTAGGTCGACAGAAAGTTTTAATAGTTTATCAGCGTTGGGATGATGTTCAGCGGAAGTAATGGTTGCTGTCCTTATATCCAACTTCATAAAATCATCAAATTGGATTGTTTCTTTTATTGGAGAATCCGTTTCATTATCTGTTTTGCTAGAAGCCATCAACTTTTCAATTTGCTGTTGAATAACAGTGTCATCGATCCGTGAAAATAAGTGCTCTGGCTCTCCGATCTGGTGACCTTCGGCTAATAATTGTTCTTCTCCTTCTGCTAGAGTGTCCATCATTTTGGTCCATTCACCTTGTTCCTTCAATGGTTCAAGGTTCATTATTTTTCTAAGCTTGTCTGAAGTTTTTGGTAAAAATGGACGGCAAGCAATACTTAAAGCGACGACATATTGCAGCCCAATATTCATGACCACTTTTACTAATTCAGGATCTTCATCCTTTACTTTCCAAGGTTCGTTGAATTGCAACAGTTGATTCCCTTGAGAAGAAACAGCCATGAATGCATTCATTGCTCCTCGAAAATCAAATTTGCGAACATGCTCTCCCATTTCAGCAAGTCCATCGAAGAGTGTGATCATTTCACTATCGTGAAAAGACAGTTCGTCTTTATCATAGGAACTAGAAATTCCTTGATTTTCATCGAATGAAGGTACAACACCATCATAATATTTGGTGGTTAGTACGATTACTCGATTTGTAAAGTTGGCGAGGTTATTAACCAACTCGTTGTTTACGGATTCTTGAAATCCCTTCCAGGTAAATTCGGAATCTCGCTGTTCTGGCATAATTTTGATCATGTGGTAACGTAATTCGTCCTCCTTTCCCTCCATATCCTTTAAGTACTCATTTACCCAAACTGCCCAGTTTTTAGAAGTAGAAATTTTTCTTCCTTCCAAATTCAAAAATTGATTCGCTGGTACGTTTTTCGGCAGGATATAATCTCCATGAGCCTTAAGGATTGCGGGGAATGTCAGACAATGAAAGACAATATTGTCTTTGCCTATGAAATGGATGAGTGCGGTATCCTCATCTTTCCAATAGGGCTCCCAATCTTTGTTATTATCCGCTGCCCATTGTTTTGTGGCAGAAATATAACCGATAGGAGCATCCATCCAAACATATAGCTTTTTACCTTGAGACCCTGGTATTTCGCTTGGCACATCGACACCCCAATCCAAATCTCTGGTCATCGATCTTGGTTGTAATCCGCCGTCAAGCCATGATTTACATTGACCAAGAACATGATTTTTCCAGTCTGCTGGATTGTGATGTTCGTTACCTTCTATTTGCCCTGTTTCGATCCACTCACGTAACCAGTCTTCATATTTATCAAGTGATAAATACCAATGTTTGGTTTTTCGCATTACTGGTTCGCTACCAGATATAGTGGATGTTGGATTAATCAGTTCTGTGGGACTTAACGATGATCCACAATTTTCGCACTGATCACCATACGCATCTGCATTAGAGCATTTGGGACAAGTGCCTTTAATGTATCGATCTGCTAAGAATTGATTTGCTTCTGTATCATAATATTGTTCCGATTCAATTTCTTGAAATTCACCTTTGGAATATAACTTCCGAAAAAACTCCTGACTGGTTTCGTGATGAATTTTTTCAGTAGTCCGGTGATAAATATCAAAGGAGACATTCATTTGTTTAAATGCGTCCTGAAATTCTTTATGGTATTTATCAACAATTTCTTGTGGTTGCTTGTTCTCTTTTAAAGCCTTTATGGTAATTGCCGCTCCATGTTCGTCGGAGCCACCAATATAAACGACATCTTTACCACTAAGTCTCAAAAACCGAACGTAAATATCCGCAGAGATATACGCACCAGCCAGATGGCCAATATGGAGTGGACCATTGGCATATGGTAAGGCAGAAGTTACTAAATATCGCTTGGCACGGAACATATATAAAAATATATCATACGAAGATAAATATCCAATGTGGAATAACAAGTATTTTGGAACAAATATTTAAAAAAATTATATATGTTATTTCATCATGCTTGGGAAGTTATAAATATGTGAATTTTATATGCATAACTGAAAAAAAGTGAAAAATCCCTAAAAAAGGGGATGGTTTACAAGTAATATTAGAATTATATTTACAGTGCAAGGCTTTAGTGGTCTTGCATCCGCACAAACATGTTAGTTAATAGAGAGCAGTAGTGTTACAGAACATTGCTGCTTTTTTTCTGTGGAATGGTGTATTTGTTATCCAAATCGGATGATTTTTGCCATTTAAAAGAAAATAGACTCACGTCTTTTTTGGTTTTATCAAAATATAAGACACTCTCTATTTTTTAATTAGCAAGTTCCTTATGCCAACTGGCAAGCATAGCACCTAATAAGTAACAAGTCCCTTACTGGTACCGCTCCACCAATCTCCGCTTATACAATTTTCCATTATCCTTCCTAGGTAGCGCTTCATCAAAATCAATAGACCTTGGTACTTTTATTTTCGCTAATCGTTCTCGGCAATAAGCCATTAATTCGTCTTCTAAATCGTGACCTGCATCCTCCCAATGCTTTGGTTGTACCACAGCTTTTACTTCTTGCCCAAATTCTTCATGAGGAATTCCAAATACGGCCACATCGGCTACTTTCGGATGATTGATAATTTGATTTTCAATTTCTTGAGGATAAATATTGACTCCGCCAGAAATAATGGTAAAATTTTTACGGTCAGTCAAATATAAATAGCCGTCCTTATCCATATAACCTACATCACCGACTGTACTACTTCCATTCTTGGCATAAGCCTTTGTGGTCTTTTCCTCTTCATTGTGGTATTTAAATTCTTGGCCACCTTTGAAATAAACATTTCCAATTTCTCCACGCGGCAGCTCATTCCCATCATCATCCAAAATAAAGCACTCTCCCACAAAAGCTTTCCCGACAGAGCCTTTATGCTCCAACCATTCTTGGGAGGTAATAGCTGTTAAACCATTGCCTTCACTCGCACCGTAATACTCAAACAACACAGGCCCCCACCAATCGATCATTTTTTCCTTGACCTCTATCGGACACGGTGCTGCTGCATGTAAAGCTAGTAACATGGAACTGACATCATATCTCTCAATATCCTCTTTAGGCAATTTGAGCATCCGAACAAACATGATTGGTACCCATTGACTGTAATTTGCCTTATACTTTTCTATGGCTTCCAAAGATTTAGCCGCTTCAAATTTATTCATGATTAAGGAGGTTCCGCCAAACATACTATTCACCATATTATATGCCATCGGAGCTGCATGATATAATGGTGCAGGTGATAAATATTGGACATGAGGTCCAAATTTAAAATTATGTCCAATGGATTCTAAAAGTGGGTTGGTTTCATGGATATTTTCAGAATGAGGTGGAGTAAACACTCCTTTCGGCAAACCAGTAGTTCCTGAAGAGTACAACATCGTTGAGCCTTGAACTTCATCTTCTATGGGATGTGTAGGCAAGTCTTCAAGTTGGTTTTCTAAAGAATGAAAGCCTTCAGCTACTCCATCTATCATAAAATGATGAACGACGTTTGGTGCCTTTGCCTTTAATCCGATTGCCAACTCGCTATACTTTTTAGATGTTATAAATAGTTTAGCCTCACAGTTATTTATAATATATGCCACTTCTTCTGCCAATAAATGCGTACTTATAGGCGTGATTATTAACCCCGAACGCATCCCGGCCCAAACAATCGGAAAGAATCGAATATGATTTTCCATCAGAATCGCAATATGATCTTTGGCTTGTAATCCTAATTGTCGAAATAAGTGGGCCAGTTGATTGGACTGCTCTTCTAATTGTAAATAGGTGACAGTCTCTCCAGTTTCTGTCATAATAAAGGCTGCTTTGTCAGGAGTGGTTTTGGCGTAAATACTTGGATGTGGCATTATAAAAAGTGTTATATATTAAGAAGGTAATTAAATATAGCTATACTTTCTTAACAAGCGAATTAAGTACAGTCATCAGCTTTTTCTAATCATTCATCAATGATAATTGTGACATGCCTTCCTTCATTATACATTTGAAGCATCATTAAACCAATTGCTAAACTCTATTAAAGAATCACATATGAGAACTTTCATTTTAATCGGACTGATACTAACTACGATACTTCTAGTTACCATAATTCCTTTATTCTCTCAAGAAGAAAGTGAGGCTCAAAAAACAGTCATTGCTAACTTTACAAAACAATACAACGATAAAAAATATGAGACTATTTATGACTCATTTTCAACAGAGATGCAAAGTGCATTGCCTATAGAGAATACAAAACAATTTTTCGGAGGCCTTCAGCTTCAAGCAGGCAATATCGAAAAGTATACTGTTGCAAAGCATATAGATGAGAACTATGTTGAATATAAAACAACGTTTGAACGTGTAGTCCTATCGGTTAAAATATCGATTGATAACAATCATCTCATCAATGGTCTTCTGATAGAACCGTATAAAGAAGAAACAAAAAGAAAGGATATAATAAACCAACTTTCTTCTGGATCTCTATCAGCTGCGCAGTCAGAAATTATTTTCAATCGTGCAAAGGTATTTCCAAACAAAACACAACTTTCAATAGCAGTTATAGAAGACGGACAAATTAATTTTCAAGGTGTATTAATTGATGATAATAAAATGATTTCAGTGCATAACCAAGAAAATATATTTGAAATTGGATCAATAACAAAAGTATTCACCTCTACCCTTCTGGCCAACTTAATATTGGAAGGCAAAATAAAAGCAACAGATAATATCAATGACTATTTAGACTTTTCACTCAATAATAATACAGCACTGACCTTCATCGATTTAGCCAATCATCACTCTGGCTTACCCTCTATGCCTTCTAATCTAGATCTTTCTGCAGGAGATCAAACCAATCCGTACAAAGACTACGACAAACAGCAATTAGAATCATTTTTAAAGAACGATATAAATATCCATACGGAGAATCAAGGTACCTATCAATATTCAAATTTAGGAACGGCTATACTGGGTTATACGCTTTGCGAAATTGCAGGGAAGGATTACGAAGAATTCTTGAGTGATAAGATATTTGATAAATATAATATGGCAAACTCAGTAGCACAATATGAATACAATAAAGGCGACATTGTAAAAGGATTAAATGAATATGGAGAAGAAGTATCAAAGTGGGATTTAGCGGCAATGGCTCCAGCAGGAAGTATTCTTTCTAGTACAAAGGATTTATCCAAGTTCGTTTTAGCTCAATTTGACGAAACCAATAAAGACTTACAATTAACAAGAGAGAAAACTATCGACGGTCCAAATCAAATGGGTCTAGGCATGGCATGGCACCTTATAAAAACTGATCAGAATAATACCTTACATTGGCACAATGGTGGTACCGGCGGCTACTCATCTTCCATGGCCCTTGACATACAACACAATCAAGCCATCATTATCTTGTCAAACGTATCAGCATTTAGTCCTGATATGGGTAATATTGACAAGCTTTGTTTTGAATTAATCGACTCTATACAGACCGTTAAGAAATAAATAATTGATTTTAGACACTCAATAAACGAAACCATTGAAGCAGTCAACTAACATAATGCTCATTGTCTCCAATATTCTCTTCTGGGCATTTATCCTAATGATAGGGTTTTATTATGAGTGGGAATCACCACCTTTTAGCACAGCAGAAGGTACATATACACCTACTTTACTTTTTGGCAATTTTTTCAATGCAATAGTTGTGTATGTACATGCACTCATTTTATATCCAAATAGAAAAAGTATAAGACTTCCCTATTGGTTTTGCGTATTGCTTCTCATCTTACTAACAGCAATTGCAGAAGCACTTATTGATTACCGACTTGTGTTTCACTTTGATCTTGCACAGCAGCTTGATCAAAACTTAGGTCATATGTCGAGGTACTGGTTTATTATAATTAGCTTTTTTCAAAATACTGTCATTCATTTTTTCTGGCTTATTTTATCCTTTGCCATTGTCTTTTATTATGAATCAAGTAGAAATCAACAAATTCAAGAAGCCTTAAAAGAAGAAAAGCTAACAGCTGAGTTGAAGTATTTACGTGCTCAAATCAATCCTCACTTTTTATTCAATGGCATTAATAGCGCTTATTTTTTAATAGATGAAAAACCCGAAATTGCAAAGTCTACTTTATTGAAATTTTCAGATTTGCTTCGTTATCAGCTGTACGAATGTCAAGATGATTCTATTGCTTTACAAAAAGAATTGAATCACGTCCAATCTTATATTGACATGGAAAGAATTAGAAAAGGGGAAGATGTGCAAATCAATATTGATCTTCCTGACACTGTCTCACCACTACAAATTTCACCACTTCTATTTACGCCATTTTTAGAGAATGCCTTTAAATATGTGAGCAATCATGATGATGGCAATCAAAACATAATTGATATCAAAATTAGATTAGATGAAAACAAACTGTATTTTGAAACCGAGAATACAGTGGACAAAAATAGAAGAGATACACAAGGAGGTATTGGCTTGCAGAATGTAAAAAAACGTCTTGCTTTATTGTATCCAGATAAACATGATCTACATATTTTTGAAAAAGAAGATCGTTTTGTTGTCAGACTTCATTTAGAATTGAATCATGAATACTCTTAGTTGCATTATAGTTGATGATGAACCTCTTGCACGTAAAGGTTTGGAAAAGTATGTCAGCCAGATTGACTTTTTGGACCTAAAAGCTGTCTGTAAAAATGCGATGCAAGCCAATAGTATTTTAAAAGAACAAGCCATAGATCTCCTTTTCTTAGATATTGAGATGCCTATGTTGTCAGGCATAGAATTTTTAAAATCAAGAACAGACAATCCTTCTGTCATATTTACCACCGCTTATTCTAAATATGCTTTGGAAGGATATCAATTTGATGTCATTGACTATTTACTCAAACCCATTTCTTTCGACCGGTTTCTACAGGCCTCTAACAAGGCTTTACGAATTATAAAACCCAATCAAGCCAATATCCCCATAGAGGATCCCTTTATTTTTGTAAAAACAGATAAGCAATTACTTAAAGTAAAAGTTGACGATATTCTATTTATAGAAGCCATGCAAAATTATATCCTCTTTCACACTCATTCCAAAAAAATCATGGCACTAGTACCAATGAAAAATATTTTTGAATTATTATCTCCTACTGATTTCATTCAAGTCCATCGGTCCTATGTTGTGGCTAAACATAAAGTAGAAGCCATTACCGGAAACCAACTTATCATTAATAAACATAACATTCCTATTAGTACAAGAATGCGCAAAGAGGTTGTGGAAGCATTAACGGGGAGTCGGTTACTTAAAAACAAATAAAAGTCTGCAGAATAAAAATTATTTTAGAAAGGAATACACAGATAAATGAAACGAAGAAACTTTATAGCACTTGGAGGCATGAGCATCGTTGGCTGCTCATCAACAAAAACAGCAGTCATAGATGCCGCCAAATCAAAAGAATACTCAGGATTAAAGTTGAGCCTAGCCGCTTATTCCATGAGATCGAAATTGCCAAACTTCAGAAATAATCAACATGCAACATCAGATTATCAAATGGAGGACTTTATTGAGCAAGCTGCCAAATGGCAAGTAGATGGCGTAGAATTGACTTCCTATTTTTTACCGGATCCATGCCCTAGAGACAGAGCACAATCACTCAAAAGGTTGGCACATGTTAATGGCTTGGATATCACAGGCGGAGCAATTGGTAATAATTTTACATATAGTCCTGGCAGCTCAAAAGCCAAAGAACAAATGGAATACACCCGCCGGTGGATAGAAACCTATGGGTATATGGGCGCACCAGTCATCAGAGTATTCGCTGGCAACCCAGATAAAGAAGCTGATAAAACTCAAGCAGTAAAAAACATCATCGAAAACCTAAAAGCAGCCTGCTATTTTGCAGAACAAAGTGGCGTAATCTTAGCGATGGAGAATCATGATTTCACTACAAACATTGACAGATACTTGGAGATAATAGATGCCGTTGATTCCCCTTGGTTTGGAGCTAATTTGGATTCTGGTAATTTAGCTAAAACTGCAGACCCTTATGCAGACCTGGCTCGGATAGCCCCTCATGCTGTCAATGCACAAATCAAAGTAGTGATTCCTGTAAATGGTATCAAGCAAGCTGCAGATTTTGAAAGACTCATTCAGATTTTAAAAGATGCAAACTACAAAGGATACGTAGTGCTTGAGTATGAAGAAGAAGCAGACCCTTTGATTGAGATACCTAAATATCTTGGAAGATTGAGAGAGTTGATATGACAGCAGTTTACCTTCTAGTATTTTAAAAAAATTTGCTTGGATGAGTTGGTCTACAGGAAATCTCGGAACACGT
>CAYVFU010000065.1:0-18886 GCA_964450495.1 uncultured Saprospiraceae bacterium
AAAATAAAGTCGTAGTATAACATGACTTATTGAACTTGAAGTCAGATTAAAATTAAATTATGAAAAAGACAATTCCATTTATTTTAAGTATTTGTTTTTTTGCTGCTTTTTTTAGCTCATTTATGCATAATATAAATACCCCCGTCATTTTATTTTTGGATTCATTAAATGAAAAGCAACTTCAAACGATTAGCCATTCTTTTGATGATTCTCAGCGGACGACGTGGCATTTTCTGCCTGCTAAGTCTTGGCCACGAGAAGGTATTTCATTAAAAAAATTAGATAATAATCAAAAAGAATTATTCTCTAAAATGTTGCAAACTTTTTTGAGTAAAGCAGGATACTCAAAAACACAAAAAATTATTGATTTAGAAAATGTTTTGGCGATTATTGATAAAGACCCAGAGTATAGAGATCCAGAAAAATATTATATAAGTGTCTTTGGAAATCCTCGCACAGATAGTTTATGGGCTTGGTCTTTTGAAGGGCATCATATTTCACTAAATTTTACAATTTTAGATAATCAATTAATATCAACTCCTCGATTTTTTGGAGCTAACCCAGCTACCATTCCAATAGGTGAAAGAAAAGGAGAACGTACCTTGATTGAAGAAGAAGATCTAGCTTATGCACTTATGGAATCACTCTCTAAGCAACAACTCAAACAAACAATTTTCAGAGAAGAGGCATTCATCGAAATCATCTCTGTAAATTCCTCTGAAGTCCAGCCATTAGAACCAGTCGGTATAAAAGCAATTGAATTAAATGATGCTCAGCAGACAATTTTAAAAGACATAATTAATGTCTATTTAAGTACTCAAGTAGAAAAAATCGCATCTGAGCGAGAGAAGAAAATTCTAGAAGAAGAATTTGGTGACATTAGATTTGGATGGGCGGGATCTTTGGACCGAAGTGAAGGGCATTATTATCGTATTCAGGGAAAAACGTTTCTCATAGAATTTGACAATACGCAAACCAATGCGAATCACATACACACCGTATGGCGCGACTTTAATGGTGATTTTGGCAGAGATTTAATCAAAGAGCATTATCATCATGCAGATCACCACAAACATGATTGAACAGGCTTGGCTTTTATTTAAAAATTGCTTTTTACTCATTATTATAAACATAATTAAATTGTGTACTAAAACTAGGTGCCTCCATGAAAAAAATATTGATCCTACTGCTATTGTTAATCTTAGTGTTACTAGCAATAGTCATTTTCAATACAATCAATTTCAAACCTAGCCAGTCTAAAGTAGAAGCGGTTGAGAAAATTGAAATTCGAGATGGAGCAGCTTTGCGTTTGGCAGAAGCAATCTCTATTCGAACAGTTTCATTTGAAGATGAAGCTGATTTTGATTCTACACAATTCCAATTATTCAATTCATTTATTGCTGATAATTATCCTAATTTATTTGACCAAGCTGAGCACACAATATTTAACAGTTATAGTCATTTATTCAAACTGAAAGGTTCTGATATAAGTCTAGAACCAGTAATACTAATGGCGCATCACGATGTCGTTCCGATCGCTTCACCAGCACTATGGTCAGTGCATCCTTTTACAGATGGTATTAAGAATGATACAATATATGGCCGTGGAGCTATTGATGATAAAGCTGCTCTTATCGGTATCCTTGAGGCCATAGAGCAATTACTGGTAGAGGGGTTTTTACCCAAAAGAAGTGTATTCTTTGCTTTTGGTCACGACGAAGAGGTGTCCGGTCAAAGAGGGGCTGTTGAAATTGTTAATCATCTGAAAAAGCAAAATATCCAAGCAGCTTTTGTGCTTGATGAAGGCGGAGCACTCACTAAAAATTTGATCCCAGGTGTTGAAGAAAAGACTGCCATCATCGGTATTGCAGAAAAAGGATATACTTCTTTTGAATTGACAACAACTATGATGGGTGGCCATTCTTCACAACCGGCTAAAGAAACATCTATTGACGTTTTAGCTACCGCTATCAGTAAGTTGAAAGCTAATCCACTACCCAGCAAAATCACACCAGTCCTAGATGCCTTTATGGATCAAGTCGGTCCACATATGGATTTTAAAAGTCGACTGGTTTTTGCAAACCGCTGGCTTTTCAAAACGTTGTTGCTAAATGAGTATGAAAAATTTCCTCAAGGAAATGCAACGGTAAGAACGACTACCTCGCCCACTATTTTCGAAGCAGGAATCAAAGAAAATGTCATACCAACAGCCTCAAGAGCGGTTGTCAATTTTCGGATTATGCCTGGAGAAACTATTGAAACAGTCAAAGACCACATTCTAAAGACCATTGACGATGACAGAGTGAAAGTTGCAATGAAAGGAAAAGGCAGTAACCCTTCTCCAATTTCTCCATATGACAATGAACCATATCGAGTGATCACCCAGTCTATAAAAGAGCTATATCCTAATACTGTAACAACTCCTAATCTCTTGGTCGGCGCTACGGATTCACGCCATTACACCCCTGTCAGTAAAAACATATATCGCTTCTCTCCAATTCATATGTCTCCAAAAAACATCAATTGTTTTCATGGAGTAGACGAACATATTTCTGTTTTGGAATTCGAAAATGCAATTAGATTTTACAGACAAATCATTGTGCATGCGAATGAATTTTTATAGGATTTCAAAAAGTAACTTTTATTTGGAAATAGTATTTAAACTGTTGCTTTCAACAGATTGATTCCATATGTTAATTTCTATTAATATGTTTATGTACTTTTGTGTATGAATCAAAATCTAGATCCAAGCTATGAACAGTCTCCAGATGAACAGATTCTGGAACGTGCCTTGCGGCCTAAGATGCTAGATGATTTTAGTGGGCAGCCGAAAATTGTAGACAATTTACAGGTCTTTATACAAGCAGCAAAGCTAAGAGAAGAAGCATTGGATCATGTTCTGTTGCATGGGCCTCCGGGTTTAGGTAAGACGACATTATCGCACATTATCGCTAATGAATTAGATACATCCATTAAAATTACCTCTGGACCTGTTATTGAAAAGCCAGGTGATCTTGCAGGACTTTTGACAAATCTAGAAGAAGGTGACGTATTGTTTATTGATGAGATTCACCGGTTAAATACTGTTGTTGAAGAGTATCTCTATTCAGCAATGGAAGACTATACGATTGATATTATGATAGATTCTGGACCTAATGCCAGAAGTATCCAGATCACCATAAATCCGTTCACTCTAGTGGGCGCGACAACAAGAATGGGTCTACTGACACCACCACTCAGAGCAAGATTTGGCATCACCTGCCACTTGGAATATTACGATGTATTGACGTTGCAAAAGATCATTAATAGAAGTGCAGAATTATTAGAAATTCCTATCGATGATGACGGCAATCTTGAAATTGCACGTAGGAGTAGAGGTACACCAAGAATTGCAAATGCATTGCTTCGACGGATAAGGGATTTTGCTCAAATAAAAGGGAATGGGACAATCAATAAAGACATTGCTGAATTTGGATTGCGTGCCTTAGATGTTGATGAAAACGGTCTTGATGAAATGGACAATAAAATACTAAGGACAATTATCGAAAAATTCAAAGGAGGCCCAGTAGGCATTAAAAATATTGCAACTGCAGTAGGAGAGGAGGCAGGGACTATAGAAGAAGTCCACGAACCATATCTCATTATGGAAGGCCTGATCCAGCGCACACCGCGAGGAAGAGTGGCATCCAAAAAGGCATTTAAGCATTTGGGAATTGTACCTCCGCAAAATACAGGCTCTTTGTTTTAGCTTTTAATACTATTAATTGTCTACAGTTGTGTATCTGAACCAAGGTTTTTTTGAATATATGATAAATCTTTAATCACTAGTTATCTTAGTATATTACTGTTCTAAATTAAAATTTGACATGAAATATTATCTGCTCTATTTTATAGCTTCTTTTCTTCTGCTTATAGGTTGTCAACAGAAAACCACATCGACTGTCCTTAGCCAATCCATGGATAAAACTGCTGTCGAGAAAAAACAGTTGAGACACATTGTTTTATTCAAATTCAAGGAAGATGCTACTGCGGCTCAGATCAAAAATGTGGAAGATTCATTCGCGAATCTCGAAAATCTAATTCCAGAGATATCAGGGTTTGAATGGGGTCTAAACAATAGCCCAGAAAGTCTGCATAAAGGATTTACTCATTGTTTCTTGGTGAGTTTTGATAGTGAAGCGGCGAGGGAAAGGTACTTGCCAAATCCTGATCATCAAGCATTTGTGAAGTTGTTGGGACCTGTCATTGATGATGTGTTGGTGTTTGATTTTTGGAATAAATAGGCTTAGCCACTAAAGCTAATGACCGTGAGCGTCTTGCCTCAGAAGCCGAAGACTAAGCCTTTTAATAGGTGAGTTAAGATTACTTTGTAAACCAAGCTGCTACACGCCCCAGCAAAGTCTTTTAGATATACTTACGCTTGTGCTGTTGGTGTAAAATTCATCGGTGGCAATGGTGGCTGATTATTGCTTTTTATTGGTCCATGCTGTTTTTCGAATTTTGAAATATTTTCAGCCAAAGCGTTCATCAGACGCTTAGCATGTCCAGGTGATAAGATGATTCGTGATTTAACTTTTGCCTTTGGCACATTTGGAACTAGCCTTACGAAATCAACAATGAATTCGGATTGTGAATGAGAAATAATCGCAAGATTTGAATAGACACCTTCTGCGATTTCTTCAGATAACTCTATATTTAATTGCTTTTGACTTTTTTTATGCTCTTCAGCCATATGTTTAACTTTTTACGAATGTACAGTATATATTTTCAAAATGGAAAATCAGAAATATTTTGATCTAAATAAGCAGTTGTGGGATACTCGCACTAGAGCACATTTAGAATCAGCTTTTTATGACAATGATTCCTTTCTAAAGGGTAGAAATACACTGACAAAAGTGGAGCTACAAACCTTGGGTGATGTCAGCGGTAAATCGATCATACATCTCCAATGTCATTTTGGACAAGATACATTGTCTCTTGCGAGAATGGGAGCATCAACGCTCGGTGTTGATATTTCTACTGAGGCAATTAAGTATGCCAGAAAGTTTAATGATCAACTTGGTCTTGATTCGAGGTTTCTTGTTTGTAATGTTTTAGAGACACTAGATTATGTGAAAGAAACATTTGACATCGTATTTGTGACATTTGGAGCCACGTGTTGGTTGCCAAATCTCGACCAGTGGGCTACAGTCGTATCTAACTTATTGAAACCAGGGGGTTATTTATATTACCACGAATTTCATCCAACATTTTATATCCTTGATGATAAAACCAAAAAAATAGGGTATCCCTATTTCAATACTGGTGCGATGGTCGAAGAATCTGAGAGCAGCTACACAGACAATTCAGCAAATATGAATCTAAAAGAAGTATTCTGGTCACATTCAATGAGTGAATTGATTAGCGCTTGTCTTAAAACAGGACTTCGTATTGACCTTTTGAATGAATACGATTATTCACCTTATAACTGCTTTGATAATATGGAAGAACGAGCTCCAGGAGAATTTGTAATGGATATTAACGGCATCAGACTACCACATACTTTAGAACTTATAGCAACCAAGGTGTAACCTAAACACACAAAATATTATGCCTGTCTTAATGTGAAATAGTCACAACTTGATCTGACAGACAGTTAAAAAGTCATACTTAAAATTCTTTCAGTTTAGTTTCATTCATATCTGGCCCTTCTCCAGAATCTCCTTCAATTGCCAAACCCTCAATCTGGTTGCCTAAGAGGGATTTGTCAATCGAATGAGCTTCGTCTTCTTACTTCTTATTAATGTTTAATTCTCCCCTTTAACCTTAATGTATCTTACTGTCTTAATATTATTCTCCCTAATAAGCCTTAATGTATCTTACTGTCTTAATGTTATTCTCCCTAATAAGCCTTAATGTATCTTACTGTCTTAATGGTATTCTCCCTCATAAGCCTTAATGCATCATAATGTCTTAATGGTCTCCTTACTTAATGGTTACCTTCTTCTTCTTCTTCTTCTTCTTCTTCTTCTTCAAGTTACCACCAGTTAATATCCCTTTTCTTAAATTCTTAATGTTTCCCCTGCCTTTAAAGCTCTTACTGTTTCACCCACTAATTATGTTCCTAACGTAGCTCTCTACATTCGAATAGCTTATACATATTAAAATATAAATACATGTATAAGCAACAGATTATATATTATTAATCATACATTTGATTCATCTAGATAAGTATACTGAACTATTCGAGTCTAGAAAAACAAAACCAAAAACCGTATGTTAGAATCGAGTAAACACAGTTTTACCCCCATTAAAACTGTATCCATTTTCAACCACCGTATTTCCAAGACACATTTTTGTGAACTCCTTGTTTTAGTAAGTCTCATTTGTTTGGGATGTCTAGGCTTTTTCTGTATCCATAAAGGAGTGCAGCAATCGCAAAATCATTCCAGCACACACCTGACATTACAGAAACATCAAGATGTTAATATTAGTGTTGCTTTAATGACTCACTAGTATTTTCGATTATAATATCTATTGTAGGCTATGGTTAAACAGAGTCTATTAAGTCTGAAATGACCTTATTGACCTTGTTAATGCCTTTTACCTGTGCCTTAATGTTTGACCATTTGGTCCTTCTAGTGCATAAACGTTTCGCCTTACTTAATACTCTTAATGTTTCGTTGCTCGTTTCATGCTTCTACTATTGTACTGTAATCCATAAAAAATACCGTTATATTAGAAAACACAAACGATTTGTACTATTTTAGAATAATGTTCAGTGCTTTAATCCACCTCATAGAAAGAAATTCATTCGGAGTCTGCAGTTATTTGGCAGATAAGATTGGTCTGAGATCTTCTCGTGTCCGCTTGTACTTTATATATGCTTCTTTTGTGACCTTTGGGTCACCAATAGTACTTTATTTAGCCGTAGCATTTTGGATGAACATTAAGCAATATCTCAGAAAGAGCAAAAGCTTTTTATTCAATTAATCCATTTAAAAGAAAAGGCACCTGCTTCAACACACCTTAATGCCCCCTCAATGTCTTAATGGTTCTTTTAAAAAGTTGCTGAGACAAGACACCTAAAGCCGTGCACCTAAATGATCTACTTAACACACCCTTAATGATCTATTTAATACCTTCTTAATGTCTTAATGGTTCTATTAAAAATAATGCTGAGACAAGACACCTAAAGACACCCTTAAAATTCGAAAGCATATTCGATAATATTAGCACCCATTCGCAAAGCAGCCTGTCGTATTTCTGGAGGGTCTTTATGAACATCCTTATCTTCCCAGCCATCACCAAGATCACATTCATACGTATAAAAACAAACAAGTCGACCTTCAAAGATTAGCCCAAATCCTTGTGGAGGTTTCTGATCATGTTTATGGATTTTAGGCAAACCTGATTTAAATTCGAAGGACTGTTTGTATATCTCATGTGTAAACGGCAATTCGACAAATTCTAATTCTGGAAATACCTTTTTCATTGCGACCCGTACAAAAGGATCCATTCCATAATTATCATCAATGTGTAAAAATCCTCCTGCTAAGAGGTAAAGGCGTAAATTTTCGGCATCTCGATCGCTAAAAACCACATTGCCATGTCCAGTCATATGCACAAACGGGTAATTGAAAATGTCAACACTTCCAACCTCCACGGTCTCGTATTCTGGATTGAAATTTGTTCCAAACTGTTGATTGCAGAATAACGCAAGGTTTTTTAACGACGTTGGATTGGAATACCAATCTCCACCGCCACCATACTTAAGCAGTGCAAGTTGAAGAGTAGGTTTTGGAGCTGTAAACGCTGCACTCATCAAAACAACACTTATTACAAAAATTAACTGTTTCATCTCTTTTCAAACGCTTTAGTATTGCAATAATATTGCTAATTCAATGCATAAACATTAAGGTATTAAGGTTTTAATTTAGGACGACTAAGATTTCTCTCTTTGAGTACTCCTAATTCCATAATGAAGACCCACTTTCTCAACACATAAACATTTAGGTATCTAGTAATAAAATAAATGACCACACAGTCCCCTTAACTCCCTTAATTTCTTAGGGGTCATTATCATCATCATACCCTTAAAATCCCTCGTCTTAATCCCTTAATTTCTTAATGGTTAATATCATCATACCCTTAACGTCCCACTTCCAGATCCCTTAATGCTCTTAATTTCTTAATGGTAACCTACAACCCAACACATCATTTGGGCATCTAGTATTAAAATTTATGACCGTAAAGTCCCGCTTAATTTCTTAATGGTTAATATCAATTTGGGCATCTAATATTAGAATTTATGACTGTAAAGTCCCCCTTAATTTCTTAATGGTAGCCAACTGTCTCAATTAATAAACATTAATATTCCCAACGTTTTCAAAAGTATTTTATCAAACACCACTCAGCATCCGCCAAATTGTACAGGCAGCTAACGCAGCAGTCTCTGTACGCAATCTGTGATTTCCAAGATTAACAGATTTGATCCCCTTTGTATCCATCAAACTAATTTCTTCTTCACTGAAATCACCTTCTGGTCCGATGATGATAGAGATATCATTTTGAATCATTTCGACATCCTTCAACTGAGAGTTGTCAACTTTATAATGACAGTATAGACTCCTACTTGGTTCCAGTGCTTTAATAAAATTCTGTAAGGACATCATCTCATGGATTACTGGAAAATGCAGATGCCCTGACTGTGTAGAAGCAGAAATGATTTTTTTGGTTAAACGATTCAAATTAATCTTACGCCGTTCCGATCGGTGACTTAGCAAAGGCCTAATTGAAGACACGCCCAATTCTACAAGTTTTTCCAACATAAACTCAACTCTAGAAGCACTTTTAGGGAAAGCAACCGCCATTTCTATATGCGGTAACATGGGATCTTGCATTTCAGTATCAGTTATTCTTACCTCCACTGATCGCTTATCTATTTGTACAATAATACCTGTTGCTAATGTCCCTTTCCCATCAGTCAAATAGATAGAATCGCCTAATTGATTACGTAATACTTTTACACAATGACGATATTCATCATCTTTCAAAATGCCATGATGATTATTTAAACCGGTAGAATGAAAAATGATCATGGACGAAAAATAGACTTTTTCCATTAATTCTTCTAAAATGAAGGACCATGAGTAAGCCAGTCTATTCCACGTTGTACTCACAAGCCCTATTCCCTCATTCCCTATATGCTCCCACTAAAATCCCTTAATGCTCCCCCTCTTAACTCCCTTAATTTCTTAATGGTTAATATCCTCTTAATCCTACAGAGTTCCCCCTCTTAACACCTTAATATTTTTCTTTCAAATCCCTTAATGCTCCCCCTCTTAACTCCCTTAATTTCTTAATGGTTAATATCCTCTTAAACCCTTAGCGTTCCCTCTAAAATCCCTTAATGTTTCCCCCTTCAATGATAAAATTTACCTTTGCGGCAAAATTAGAAACAATTTTCTGATAAGTACCGTTAATAAATCACAATAGGAGCCATATGGAAACTCTAGTAATGATTGGGCAGTTTGTGTTGAGTTTATCGATTTTAATCGTCTTGCACGAATGTGGTCACTTTTTCCCAGCCAAATGGTTCAAAACCAAAGTGGAGAAATTCTATCTCTTCTTTGATCCTTGGTTCTCACTTTGGTCTACCAAGAAAGGAGAAACAGAATATGGGATCGGTTGGTTGCCATTAGGTGGTTATGTCAAGATAGCTGGAATGATAGATGAGAGTTTTGACAAAGAACAAATGGCTGGACCTCCACAGCCTTGGGAGTTTAGATCCAAAACGGCTTGGCAAAGATTGATCATTATGCTGGGTGGTGTAACTGTTAATTTTATTCTAGGCTTTTTTCTGTTTGCAATGATATTATGGAATTGGGGAGAAGAATATCTACCTACAGAAAATGTGAAATTCGGGATTTCCGTAGACAGCTTAGGGCATGACTTAGGATTACGGGACGGCGATCACATTCTTGAAATTGGAGGCAAAGTATTTGAGAAGTTTAATCCTGGCATGTTTTCATCTGAGATTATCATCAATAATGCGAAAGATGTTAAGCTCGTCAGAAACGGTAATCAAAAAACAATCCCAATTGATCAAAAGTTTGTAGGTATCCTTAGTAAACAAGAAAATCAAAAGACGCCTTTATTTGGTCTCAGATTTCCGACAGCTGTTCAGGAAGTAAACAAGGATTCTCCTGCAGAAGCTGCAGGTTTGAAACCTGGAGATGAACTGTTACAACTTAATGGCAAAGATGTTGGCTATTTTCATGTATACAATAAGGTTGCAGAGTCACTGAAAGGCCAGAATGCAAACCTTACATTGTTAAGGAACAATCGAGATACAGTCACTACAACTGTTGCATTTAATCAGGACGGTAAACTAGGTTTTCTTGCTAAACAAGGTGCAGACTATTTTGAAACAAATACTCAAAATTTCTCATTAGCTCAAGCGATTCCTGCTGGGTACAATAAAGGAGTTAATTTTCTAACTTCTCAAATAAAAGCCTTTGGTCAAATCTTTAAAGGCAGAATTAAAGCAAAGGATTCTCTTGGTAGTTTTATATCGATTGGAAAATTATATGGGACAACTTGGGACTGGAGAAATTTTTGGTATATGACGGCATCATTATCCATCTTATTGGCTTTCATCAATTTGCTACCAATACCAGCTTTGGACGGTGGTCATGTGATGTTTTTACTGTGGGAAGTAATTTCTGGACGCAAGCCAAGTGATAAATTCCTTGAAGTTGCTACATTCGCTGGGTTCATTGTGTTGGTTGTTTTGATGATTTATGCCATTGGTTTAGATATATCTAGGTTATTTTAAGATGAATTACTTTGAATTTTATGGAATTCCTGTGTCTTTTATGCCTGATGAAGCGGCTTTAAAGACATTATTCTTTCAAAAGAGTAGAGAGTTCCACCCCGATTTTTTCACCAATGCATCGGAAGAAGAAAAACAGTTTGCACTCAATCAAACATCAATAAATAATATCGCCTATAAAACAATAACAGATCCTGAAGCACGCACAAAATATATTCTTGAATTGGAGGGGATTCTCATCGATGGTCAAAAAGAAGCACTTCCCCAAGATTTCCTTTTCGAAATGATGGAACTTAATGAAGAACTGGAAGGATACCAGGAATCGAACAACAAACCAGAAATAGATGACATTAGGAGAGAAATTGAATCAATGATCAAAAACATTGATAAGGAAAATCAACCCATTTACCAAAACTACCCCAAAAACAAAGAACAACTACCAACGCTAAAAGAGAACTATCTAAAGTCAAAATACCTAGCAAGAATATTGACAAGAGTGACAGTAAGTACTCCCCCTCAAGAACTATAGAGCTCTGCATTTATATCGAAAATCAAGTCTCTTTGTGACTTAAAAGTAAAAGCAAAAAACAGTATACTTCCTATAATATGTAGTTTGCTAGCTCACAATTTTTTTTTTAAAATTAATTGTGCGTCTATTTAGATTTTATTCACATATCATTCTATGTCTCAAATTGTAAATTAACAGATATAAACTCCTCATTATATAAGTGTAAACTTGAATATTTATATACGAAGAATTTTAGGTATTAATTTGTAAAAACATTAATGTCAACTACTTACATATTATATTAATAAATATTTAAAATTAATGAACTTTAAGCGCAAGGATGCTAGCATATATTCTCATTTTTGTACGTAACTGCACAAGTAATTATTTAATTTATTCATTCTTTTAACAAAAATCATTTAAGGATTGATTTTTGGAGTACACTACTCAAATATTCGAAAAAGCAGACAATCACATACCCATGATTAATCACTTATTTTGGTCTAACAAAACGATAAAAACTTTAGGTTTTCTAGCCATTATTTTAACCTCATTTTCCTCTTATGGTCAATTGACCATGAACAAGTGGAATAAAGCTGTAGGTTTTAACCCAGATGGATCTGTTACATTCAAGTACCAAGTCAGAGTACAAAATAATAGTCAAACTGATTCCATTTGCGGACTTGTCATGACGGAATTTCTCGACGAACCTGGATTTTTGCAAGGAAGTACCTTATGCTCTGCTGTACAAGGCGCTACATTTTCGAACCCTGGAGGTTGGTTTAATCCCGGCGGAGATCCAAATTGGGATGGAGATAATGTCATAAATTTTAGCATAAGAGGACCTTCTGGGCCTAACGGAGAAGTCAACTGCCTAAGACCTGGCCAACACGTAAATGTATGCTTTACTGTAAAAACCGATGGATCAGGACTTCCTGCTTTTGCTGGACCTGGCCAAGGTATAGATAATGTTGTCAACCAGGCCGAAACTTCAGGAACAATACTTGGCGGTGGTAACTTAAGTGATTTATCTAATAATCAAACAGGTAGTAATCTATTTCCTCAAGATTTAGATAATCCCACCGTAGTAGCAGTCAAAGAGACTTGTGTCTACCCAGGTTTTTCGAAAGAGTTGACTGAAGGACCAGACACTGATGGCGATTGTAATTATACTACAGTGTGGACATATGTCATGTGTAATTATGACGAATCTCCAGCCGCAGCCTGTGCACAAGGTGGAATTCCGGCTTGTACAGCTACTGACGTCAACGCGTTTGATTTTAGCGACGTGATTAATGGTATCAATGATGGTCCAGTAACCACAAACTTTATTGATTACATACCTGGAGAAGGAAGTACGGGTGAATTGATTGTTGGTACAGATCCTACAGGTGATGGTGAAATCATAACTGGTGGATCATTAGTACCTGGTGTTTGTGATACGGTAAGAATGTCGTTCACATATGGTGTTTGTGCTCCTAACCTCAATCGAAATTTTTTCTCTAGCGGGGCAATATTTGCTACAGATGATTTGGGGAATCGAATCCGAGATAATTCAACAAGCGGCAGTACTCCTGATTTGTTTCCGCAAAATTGCATTGGCGCAGCAGATGATTGTGCTGGTGTTGTAGTTAGGTATCCAAGTACACCTTCTATATCTTTGGAAAAATCAACACTCAACGTAAGACCTGCATTAGCTGACGACAATAGACTTGTCGATTTTAGCTTAATCATCACAAATAGTGGTACAGTTGACCTGAATTCCATAGATGTAACAGATGAAGTCGCAGCAGAATTAAATACTCCTGCTGGATGTTTTATACGTGTTGTAGGTGATCCCGTTATAAATAATATATCTGCTACATCGCCTCCAGCTCCAAATCCTGATTATGAAGGGACAGTAGATATTTCTACGACTATTCCAGATCCTTTGGATTTACTTGAACCAGGTCAGCAGTTTGAGGTAGTTTTTACCGTAGAAGTAAATAATGATATTTGCTCAGTCGGAGAGCTTAGTAATAATGCCGCTGTTGATGCCTTGGATTGTTGTGAAAGAGAGGTTTTTGATCCAGCACCTAGCCCCGCAGCATTTATGTTAGCCTTTACCGTTCCAGCAATAGAATTGGAAAAAGAATTGACAGATGGACCTACTCAAATTGCCAATGGCAACTTTGAAGCTGAATATACATTTACAGTAATCAATACTGGAGTTGAAGATTTAAATAATCTTTGGTTGACTGATAATTTAGGAGAGCAATTTGGATGTTCTTTTGTACAGGTATTATCGCCACCAGTAGTCCAAAACAGCATGGGCACTGGACCCGATAGCCAACCAGAATTGGGTAATCCTGGCTATGATGGTGTCGCTGATGATAACTTACTTCAAGGTGTTGGTACAATTGTTCCAGGCGAAAGTTTTGATGTTGTGGTTGTTGTTGAATTAGATGGTGATTGTCAAGGCATGCCAGTGCAGCCAATGCCAAACTCAGCAATCGTCGAAGGTGATGGTGAGACAGGAGAAAAAGTAATGGACCCAGCAGAAGAAGAAATTGACCTTCCTTGCCCTGTAGTACCAGATATTGAAGATGTGTCTTTGCTTTGTGCTACAAACCCTAATGGTAGTTTGAGCCTTTCTAGCATGTTTATTATAGACGGGTTACCTACTGAAAATACAGCTCAAGGAGGTGTGTTTAGTCTAGTCGGAGGACCAGGTATGGCTGTAGTTGAAGGCGGTACTACATTAAATTATACTGAAGCAGGATGCTATGAGATCATGTATGCTGTAGAAAGCTTTAATTCTAACTGTGATGATGAATTTGAAGCAACAGCATTTGTTTTGATAACAGAGGAGCCGCAACCAGACTTCGAAATGCAAAATGAACTTTGCTACAGTGATGGTGATCCTGATTTTATTATAAACCCAACAATTAGCAGTCCCCAATATGATCCTTTTGGAACAATTTCAAGAGAATGGACAATCGAAAATAATACAGTTGTAGGTGTAGATATAACCATTGACCCTGTAACAGGAGAACTGACATTTTCAGATCAAGCTGCTGCTAGTGTAGCCGATGGGATTATCACAATAAGATTAACGGAAACATTGAGTTTTCCTGCTTGTGGGACTTTCCCAGCAAGTACCTGTGATGAATTCTCAGAAATCACCATTACACTAATGGACGGTACGTCTTTGGATGCATGTTTTTTAGCGACACCGAATCCAATATGTGCGGATGGATCTGTCGTGACTCTCACACCTAATACAGACGGTGGTGTATTTACCGGCACCGGAGTGGTAGATAACGGCTTAGGTACAGGAGGTACTTTCTCATCCACTACGCCTGGTATTTTTCAAGTTGACTATACCATAACAACACCAAATGGTTGTACAAATGTATGCAGCCAAAATATAGAAGTGCTGCCAATTGTTGATGCAGCTATAGAAGACATAATAGTCTGTGATGACGGAACAGTTGATTTGACTGAAATGTTTGGGCCTACATCTACTGCAGGAGGTACATTCTCTTTTGTAGGAGCAGCTCCAGCTGGAGCAAGCATTTTGGGAAATACATTGAGCTATTCAACTGGAACGACCTTTACTATTATGTACAGCATCGGTGATGCTGCTGCAGGTACGGCGGCTCCTTCAGATGGAGACTGTTTCGGAGAGGATACTGCTGTTGTGACTATTTCTCCATTGATGATGTTGTCATTTGATTTTACACCAGAGGAGTGTCCGGGAGATTCAGATGCCACTGCAACCGTAATAGTTGCAGGTGGAACAGCACCATTCACTTTTGATTGGAGCGATGATGGACCTGAAAATCCAGATAATGATGCGGATACAGCAACAGGTCTTACGAGTGGAGTTTATACAGTGACAGTTACAGATGCTAACGGGTGTGTTGCTGATGGTGTTGTGTTAATTCCAGTTGCCATTGATGAAGAACCACCGGTAATTAATAACTGTCCTGATGATGTAGTTGATCTGATGTGTAATTCTCCATTTCCAGCAAAATTAACGTTAGATGACTTTGATATTGTAGACAATTGTACCGAACCAGGTGATCATATATTTTTGGTAGCTGATGTCATCATGAGTGAAAGTGCCTGCCCAGCAGGAGTTGGAGCCATTATGCGTACCTATACTTTTGTTGATGAAGGAGGTAACTCTTCTCAGTGTATTCAAATGCTTTCTTTTGAAGATGATACCACTGCACCGACATTAGTTTGTAATGATCTTACTATTACATTAGATGAGAATGGTATGGCTACAATTGATATATCTGAAATAGGAACAGCAACAGATGATTGTACTCCGGTAGATGATATTATCATTACAGCATCTCAGTTATTATTCGATAAGAATGATATAGGTGACAACACAGTTACATTAACTGCAACAGATCTCTGTGGACAACAATCTATGTGTGATGTTGTCGTCACGGTAATTGGATCTCCTGATCTAGGCGTTGCAAAACGAGAAGTCAGTGCAGTATTGCAAGACAATGGTTGTTTCTTACTGACTTATGAGTTTAATATTGAAAATTTAGGAAATACTAATTTATTCAATTTACAATTAGAAGATGATCTTGCTGCAGCAGGATTAAGTGCATGTGATTTTTCAATCTTTGAATTAACCAGTGATGATTTCACTGTTGATCCTATGTTTGATGGCAATGGTAATAATAACCTGCTTGTTGGAGATGAAACATTATTATGCGGAGACAAAGGAGCTATCCTTCTGACCGTAGAAGCATGTGCATGTGCGATACCAGTCGCAATTGCAAACACAGCAACAGGTACAGCAGAAGACCCATTGGGTGATCCAGTTGAAGATGATAGTAGTAGTGGTTCTGACCCTGATCCAGGAGATGATGGTGAAGAAGTTGATGAAACAGATCCGACGGAAACTACCTTGGAATCTAATACAGATTTGGGTGTAGCCAAAAGAGAAGTCAATATTATTTTACAACCTGACGGATGTAATCTAATTACTTATGAAATAAATGTCGAAAATTTAGGGAACACGAATATTACCGACCTACAAGTAGTAGATGACTTAATTGCTGCTGGTTTTACAAGTTGTACTGGAGGAGTCACTATTGCAGAAATCACGAGTGATGACTTTTTAGTAGATGATACTTATACAGGTCTTGGTCAGAATAATTTACTCCTTGGTACAGATGTACTAGAAGTGGGTGATAAAGGAGCAATTTTATTTACCATTGAAGCATGTAATTGTCCTAATGGTACAATGATAGCCAATTCAGCAACAGGTAGTGGATTAGATCCAGCAGGAGATCCAGTTGATGATGATAGCAGCAGTGGGTCAGATCCTGATCCAGGTGATGATGGAGAAGGAACTGATGAATCAAGCGATACAGAATCTGAATTAACTGAAAATCCAGATATGGGTATTGCCAAACGAGAGGTTTCTGTGGAAATTCTACCAGATGGATGTGTAGATGTAGTTTATGAATTTAATATTGAGAATTTAGGTAATGTTATCATTAGTGATATGCAAGTTGTGGATGATCTAGCAGCAGCCGGATTCGGAGCTTGTGCTGGAGGATTTACAACAACATTAACTTCTGATGAATTTATTGTAAATCCATTATATGATGGAAATGGGAATAATAATCTCCTCATAGGAACAGATAACATAGTTCCTGGAGATGTCGGAGCAATACTACTTACAGTTAATGCTTGTAATTGTCCAAACCCAACTCCAATAATGAATAGTGCGACAGCTTCTGGGACCACACCAGGTGGTGACCCTATTGAGGACGATAGTTCAAGTGGATCTGATCCTGATCCAGGAGGAGATGGAGAAGAAACTGATGAGTCTGAAACTACAGATACTGATATTTCTTTTGACCCAGATCTTGGAATCGCCAAAAGAGAAGTAGGAGTTTGGTTACAGGAAGATGGATGCTTCTTGGTAGAATATGAAATCAATGTTGAAAATTTAGGGAATACTCAAATACTTGATCTACAAGTGGAAGACGATTTAGTTGCTGCAGGATTTGGAGCATGTGCTTCCTTTGACATAAAGTCATTGACAAGTGACGATTTCCTTGCGGATGGAAACTACACTGGTATGCCACCAAACATTGACCTATTGACTGGAACAGACATCCTTGAAATTGGAGATAAAGGTGCCATCAATTTTGTTGTTGAAGCTTGTGGTTGCCCTGTAGGAACGATGATCTCTAATACAGCCACTGGAACTGGAACAGACCCTTCAGGTGATCCTATCGAAGATGATAGCAGTAGTGGCTCAGATCCAGATCCAGATGGAAATGGAGAAGAAGAAGATGAAACAGATCCTACAACGACAACATTATCTGAAATGCCTGATTTCGGTCTTGCAAAAAGAGAAGTTTCACTAGAACTATTACCTAACGGGTGTAATGTCGTTACGTACGAATTTAACTTGGAAAATTTAGGTAATGTCGTTATCGATAATGTCCAAATTACTGATGACTTATTTGCTTCAGGTTTCAATAATTGTGAGTTCGTCAATCCTGTTTTAACAAGTGATGAATTTATCGTAAATGATAATTATGATGGAGTTGCTGATTTTAATTTATTGGCAGCTGGTCAAAATAACATCGTACCTAATGATGTAGGTTCTGTAATAATGAGAATTGAAGCATGTAATTGCGCAGTTGGTACAACAATTATGAATATGGCTACAGCCACAGGAGACACTCCCGGTGGAGATACGCTCGAGGATGACAGTAGTGATGGAAGTAATCCTGATCCAAGTGATGATGGTGAAGGAACAGACGAATCTAGTACGACAGTTACTGATATTGTGGAAGATCCAGATGCTGGTATCGCTAAACGAGTTGTGAGTAGTGAGCTAATGGCTGATGGATGTACTCAAGTAGTCTATGAATTCAATGTAGAAAATCTTGGAAATGTAATTATAAATGATGTTCAAGTTGAGGATGATTTGATCGCTGCAGGTTTTGGTGCTTGTGCTGGTGGATTTACAACATCCCTCACTTCAGATGAATTTATTGTAAACCCAGCCTATGATGGCATGGGTAACAATGATCTGCTAGTTGGTACAGATAATATTGTTCCAGGAGATGTAGGTGCAATACTATTAACTGTAGAAGCATGCGGTTGTCCTGCTGGAACAATGATAGGGAATACAGCTACTTTAACTGGTACTAGCCCTGGAGGTGAAGATATCGAAGATGATAGCAGTAGCGGTTCTGATCCTGATCCAGATGGCATGGGCGAAGAAGTAGATGAGAATGATCCAACACCATTTACTATAAATGAAAACCCTGATTTAGGTGTAGCAAAACGTGAAGTAGGTGTATGGCTCCAAGAGGATGGTTGTGCATTAGTGGAATATGAAATAAATGTCGAAAATCTTGGAGATGTTAACTTAGCTAATCTTCAAGTAGAAGATGATTTAGTAGCTGCTGGTTTTGGCGATTGTGCATCATTTGATATAAAGACATTGAGAAGTGATGACTTTATCGTCAATGACGGATATGATGGAGCTGGAGACATTAATTTACTCTCTGGTATGGATG
>CAYVFU010000065.1:18986-27901 GCA_964450495.1 uncultured Saprospiraceae bacterium
GGACGATGATCGCAAACTCTGCGACTGGTACAGCAATGACACCAGGTGGTGAAGTTATTGAAGATGACAGTAGTAGTGGGTCAGACCCAGATCCAGATGGCATGGGCGAAGAAACTGACGAAAGCAGTACAACAGATACAGTATTAAGCCAAGATCCAGATGCTGGAATAGCTAAACGGGTAGTTACTAGCCAATTGATGGATAATGGTTGTACAGAAATTGTTTACGAATTCAATATTGAAAATCTAGGGAATGTTACAATTAGTGATATTCAAGTAGAAGATGATTTAATTGCAGCAGGATTTGGTGCATGTGGAGGAGGATTCACAACATCATTGACTTCAGATGAATTCTTGGTAAACCCTAACTACGATGGTCAAGGGAATAATGATTTACTAATTGGAACAGACAATATTGTACCAGGAGATGTAGGAGCAATATTGCTTACCGTTGAAGCATGCGGTTGCCCTCCAGGCACGCCAATTGCAAACACAGCAACACTGACAGGTTCAAGTCCAAACGGAGAAGACATTGAAGATGACAGTAGTAGCGGACCAGATCCTGATCCTGATGGCATGGGCGAAAGTGAAGAAGATGAGACTGATCCAACACTATTTACGATTAATGAGAACCCTGACTTTGGTGTAGCAAAACGTGAAGTAGGTGTATGGTTACAAGATGATGGTTGTGCATTAGTAGAGTATGAAATAAATGTAGAGAACTTAGGAGATGTCAACTTGGCAAATCTTCAAGTAGAAGACGATTTAGTAGCTGCTGGTTTTGGCGATTGTGCATCATTCGACATAAAGACATTGAGAAGTGATGACTTTATTGTCAATGACGGATATGATGGAGCTGGAGACATTAATTTACTCTCTGGTATGGATGAATTAGAGGTAGGAGATAAAGGAGCCATTAACTTTGTGATTGAAGCTTGCGGCTGTCCAGAAGGGACGATGATCGCAAACTCTGCGACTGGTACAGCAATGACACCAGGTGGTGAAGTAATAGAAGATGAAAGTAGTGATGGAGCTGATCCAGATCCAGATGGAAATGGAGAAGAAACAGATGAAAGCGGTACTACTGATACTACATTAAGCCAAGATCCATCAATTGGATCAGCGAAAAGAGTTGTTGATGTTCAGATATTGCCAGATGGTAGCGCAGACATCATCTATGAATTTAACGTTAGAAATTATGGTAATGTTAGCTTAGATAATATTCAATTGACGGATGATCTTGCTTCTGTATTTGATCCTTGTTTTGTTGAAGTATTAACAATCACAAGCGATGACTTCACTGTAAATGAAAATTACAATGGCAACACAGATATTAATCTTTTAATTGGAACTGATAACCTCGAAGTAAATGACAAAGGGGCTATCCTACTTGCTATTAATGTCAGTAATTGTGGAGATGATGTGGGTCCTTTTATGAACTCAGGGACAGTTTCTGGTGATGCACCAAATGGTGAAACCGTAGAAGATGATACTCAATCTGGTAGTGATCCAGATCCAGACGGTAATGGTGATCCTACAGATAATGATGAAACAACAGATATTAGTTTCGAATTTGATAATAACATTGGTATTGCGAAAAATGTAGTTGCAGTTGTTCCTAATGCAAATGGAAGTGTAAATGTAACCTACGAATTCAATATCCAGAATTTTGGTAATCAAATAGTTGAAGACATCCAAGTCACTGATAACCTGGAAACAGTTTATGACCCATGTGATGTTACCGTATTGTCATTGACATCAGATGATTTTACAGTAAACAATACACCTCCTGTTGTATTTGATGGAGTAAGTGTTTTCGAATTGTTAGAAGGCTCTGATGACATTGGAGTTGGAGATGAAGGTGCTATCCTTTTGACGATAAATGTTGATAACTGTGGAGGAGAAACTGGTCCTTTTAATAACAGTGCATTCATTACAGGTACAGCTGCTGATGGAACTCCATTAGACGATATCTCACAAAACGGGACTGAGCCTGATCCTGATGGAGATGGAGATCCAACCAATAATAACGATCCAACACCTGTTAATTTTGGATTTGATCCAGGGCTAGGAGTGGCAAAAAGAGTCACAAGATTACAGCTTAATGATGACGGTTGTTTTGATATCGTTTATGAGATTAAAGTAGAAAATTTAGGTGATGTAGATTTAGCTGATATTCAAGTGACAGAAGACTTAGTGGCAGCATTTGGTGGCGCAGAAAGTTTCTCTGTAACTGGCGTGGAAAGTGAAGAGTTTACTGTAAATACAGCATACGATGGCCTTACTCCTGCAACTAATTTCTTATTGACAGGTACTGATACACTAATTGCGACTCCTGGTGGAGAAGAAGGTGCTATTTACTTGTTTGTAAATGTTTGCCCAGGTAATAACCCTGGTCCGTACATGAATACTGCAGTCGTGAATGGTACAACTCCTAGCGGTGATATCATTACAGATGAATCTACAGATGGTAGTGATCCTGATCCTAATGGAGATGGGATACCAGATGAAAATACACCGACACCAGTTACCTTAGACATAGATCCTTCTCTAGGACTAGCTAAACGTCTAGCTAGTATAGAAATGATTACAGATGATTGTGCAAGAGTGACATACGAATTCAATATTGTTAACTACGGCAATACCATCATAAATTCACTACAAGTAACTGATGATTTAAATGCGGCTTTTGCAGGTTGTTCTGGAGATGTCAGCATATTTGAGATTACGAGTGATGATTATACCGTTAACAGTAATTACGAAGATGCATTAGCTACTGGAATGTTATTAACAGGAAATAATACACTTCAGGTAAATGATGTTGGATCAATATTATTAACTGTTGATGCTTGTACTTGTGGTACTTCAGTTGTCACGAATTCAGCGACTGTAACTGGCGTAGATCCAGGAGGAGATCCTATAGAAGATGTATCTACAGATGGTAGTGATCCTGATCCAAATGGTGATGGTGTTCCTGATGAAGAGGAGCCAACACAACATACTATAACGTGTACTGTGGCGATCATTTGTCCAGATGTACATGATCCGGTGAATGTTCAGAACGATTTAGAAGATTGTGGTGCGATTGTTAATTTCCCTGACGCACAAATAGAGTCAAATTGCACAGATATTGATGCAATGGATATCCAATTCATGTTGACTGCTACAGATGGAACGCTTCCAGTAACAGACCCAGCTAATGGAGACGCAGTCGTACCATATGATGTTTGGATTACAGGACAAGCAGGTGGATTAATGTATCCAGTAGATACAGTGTTAGTGACATACAGAATCAACCCAGCAGATCTTCCGCAAGGACCTGAAGCGCCGATATTGACGCCAGGGGAATGTTCATTTACAGTTATTGTTAGAGATGAACAATGTCCAATATTTGTCAATACGATGCCAGAGGATACATTAATATATGATTGTATCATACCTGACCCATTTGTGGTAAATCCAGTATGGCATCTTAGAGATAATTGTACAGATCCTGCAGACATAGCTGTTGATTTTGAAGAAATAAAATTTGATAGCATCTGTCCGAATACATTTACATTAAAGCGGACGTGGATCATTACTGATGAAGCTGGTAACGCTTGTGAACACAACCATAAATTATTTGTGAGAGACACAACTCCGCCAATGATTATCTTACCTCCAGACACGACAATACAAGAGTGTGCTGTTGGAGAGGTGATTCTAAATTGTAGAGATGTATTTACACCAATAGATACAGTAGAATCGCAAGTGCTTATTGATGGCGATTGGGTAATTACAACCATTGTAATTAAAGACACGACAATGGTCTGTGATACGATTATCACACCAGTACCATTGACTGCAGGAATTCCTGATGTTAGCGATGGTGCTTGTACAGATGCCGAAGATATATTAGTAACGTTTAGAGACTCAGTAGATCTAGTCTGTAAAGGAGATAAAGCGGCGATTGTTTTCAGAATATGGAGAGCAGAAGACGAGTGTGGCAATGTCAGAGAAGACATCCAAGAAATAACGATCATCGATCCGAATCCACCAATTTTAGAGGTGGTGCCTGACCTTACTATTTCATTAGGCCCTGAAGGCCATGTGAATTTGACGAGAGACGATGTGGTATTGAATTTATTCGATGCCTGTTTTACAGACATGTCAGATATCGATCTGGTAATAGAGCCAAATTACTTTGGATGTAATGATTTGGGAGAACACCGTGTGATTGTTGCTGCTACAGATCCTTGCAACAATAAAACTGCTTATGAAGAAGTGGTTGTCACTATCGTGGATACTCAAGCGCCTATACTTAATTGTCCAACAGGTACAATAACTGTAGATATAAATCCAATGGATTGTGATGCTTCCTTTGGTAGTATCATAAATATTCTGACTGGAGGAGATTGTGATGTCACCTTAACAAGTGACCCTCCATTAGATGCAGGTATAGATATGAACACCACTGAGATATTGGTAACAGCAGAAGATGCTTCAGGTAATACATCGGTGTGTAATGTGAGCGTAGCAATCAATATGACAGAAGAGTTAGACTTTGAGTCAGCTTTAGTTTGTAATGGCAGAATAAATGTCTCTCTAGGTAGCGAATGTTGGCTAGAGTTGACTCCTGATCAAATATTAGAAGGAGAAGATCAGATATGTTCAAGCTTATTGTGTATTGATGTTGTGGATGAAGATGGTAATGATCATTTGAACTTCTTTGACGAATCAGATGTAAATCAAGTATTCAGAGTACAAGTAAAGAGTTGTAATGATGCTTCACAAAACAGTTGTTGGGGAGAGATTTTGATCGAAGAGAAACAAATACCAATTGTGACCTTCCCTCAAGATACCTGCATCATCTGTGTAGAACCTACAGATCCGGAATACTTTAAATTGGGTTTACCGATTATAGAGAATTGTGAATTAGCAATAGATATTGACTATGAAGATATTTATAGAGAGTTTGACGAATGTAGTGATCCTCGAGCAATCATAGAGAGAAGATGGGTCGTAGAAGATGATGAAGGCAATGTGCTAAGAGATACTCAAGAAATTGCGATTAAGCCATTTAATACAGAGCACGTTGTGTTCCCTGAAGATTTGGCTCTATTCAATAATAATGTCATTAACTGTAGTGATGTCACAGACAGTCGTCAAGATATCGAGACTGGTAACTTGGCACCAAACTCAGTGTTGCAACCAGATAGTACAGGATTGCCAACAATCTTTGGCTTGCCTCTACAGACGAATGCAGGATTGTGTTTATTCTCTATAGGCTATGAAGACAGAGTATTAGACATATGTTCTGGATCTTTCCAGATATTGAGACTTTGGGAAATCAATGATGTTTGTAAACCATTTGAAGATGGTACAAATCCAATATCACATACGCAAGTAATAACAGTGTATGATGTAGATGGGCCACAAGTAGAAGACGATCCAGAACCAATTACTGTGAGCATTAATCCTTGGAGTTGTGATTTTATGGGCGAGTTACCATTGCCTGAAGTCGTACAATCTTGTGGAGATTTTGAGTTCGAAGCATATGTGACAGGCAGTGGCTCTGGTTATCTAGAAGTATCAGGTACAGTAGCTGAAGACAATCTATCTGTAACGGGTTTCAATATAATCGAAGGAACGCATTGGGTAACTTACGTGTACAAAGATGGTTGTTCGAATATTGAATTATTTAAATACCAATTGCATGTTATAGATGAAGTGCCACCAGTTGCTTTATGTAAAGATAATTTGCAGGTCGGCATAACAGCGTCAGGAACTGACGGCGGCGGCGTTGCTAAATTATTTGTAGAGAGTGTAGATGCAGGAAGCCAAGATTCTGGCTGCGGCCCAATTAAAACAAGATGTATCGTCAGAAGTGTAGACTATGATGCTGGATCTCTAGGTATGATAGACGGCCAGAGAGCGTTTATCGCAGCGAATGGTTGCAACTACGATGGAGAGACAGTCGATACGATATTTGATAAGAATGGTGATATAGAAACCATCAATGAATTGCAATATGTATTATGTAAGGATGTAGTAGAATTCTGTTGCACCGATATTGGTTTACACGATGTCGTATTGATTGTAGAAGATAAGCATGGCAACACTAATCAATGTCGAACCACAGTTAATGTAGGAGACAGTTCCTCAGTTGGTTTAATCTGTTTGCCACAAACAATCGATTGTAATGCAGACGGTACAGTAGAAGAGCTAAGACCGAGCTTTGGAGATTTCTGTGGTACAGATATTCCATTGACATACGTAGATGAATCAGAGTTAGTAGATGGATGTGGTGAAGGTCAGATTGTGCGTGTATGGTTCTTAGATAAAAACGAAGATGGGATCAAAGGAGAAGCAGAGCAGTCATGTACACAATTAGTGACCGTGATCAATACAACGCTGTTTGATCCATATACGATTAAATGGCCTCAGCATTACACAGGAGAAGTTTTAGCAGGTGTTAATTTGGAATGTGATCCAGAAAACGAAGTGCAAGAGTTCCCACAAGATGTCGAGATGGGAGATGCGTTTAGCTGTTCAGCTGCAGATGTTGGTGATATCCCAGTATGGTGTAATGCTGTATGTGGGCTAGTGGGAGTGAGTTCAGAGACAGATACAATAGAAGCAGGCGATGCTTGTCTGAAATTAATCAAGAGATGGACAGTAATCGATTGGTGCTATTGGGAAGCTAATGGATCAGATGTAGATGATGAGAATGATGGTATCGGAGATCAATTTGAGCCAGTACAGGATTGGGCACAAGGAGTATGCGACGGTTGTCCAGAGAATACCTTGGAAGGCTCAGTCTACTTCAGATATACAGATGTTGACCTAGATGGCTATTATACTTTTGATCAAGTAATAGAGATTAGAGACGAAAGTGCACCGACAATAGAGGTAGCGGATGTGAATGTAAATACAAGTGGAGGAGCAGAATCAAAAGATGATGACACACCATGTACAGGTACAGAAATAGTGACAGCTACAGCGACAGATCTATGTGGAGGTGAAGAGGTTCCAGCAGACTTAATCAGTTGGGAGATCACTTATAATAACGACGGTGTATTGAGTGTAAGTACAGCACGAGGAGCTACCGCATCAATAGAGACACAAGCAGGTGCTCCTGGAGACGTACATACGATAAGCTTTAGAGCTACAGATGGCTGTGGAAACTCAACGACAGCAAATAGTACGATAAGCTTTAGCGATGATAAAGCTCCAGTACCATTCTGTGTAGCTGGCGTTACAACAGCAGTGATGGAGAGTACAGGCTCAGTAGTTGTGTGGGCAGGAGACTTCGATCAGGGCAGTTTTGATAATTGCAGTGAGATTGTACATTCAGCAGTACTATCAGGAGAGACACCAATCCAACCAGGAGAAGACGGTTTTGAAGATCAGTCAAATGTAGAATTTACATGTGATGATCTGTCAAATGTATTTGAATTGGATATTTGGGTATGGGATACTTCAGGTAATGGAGATTTCTGCCAAGTACAAGTACTTATCTCAGGAGGTTGTGAAAGAGAAGGTGGCCAGTCAGGATCATCCGCATCGATAAGTGGAAGTGTCACTACAGAAATAAACGAGACGATAGAAGACGCCTTAGTACAGATTAATTCAAATGCTTCAGCGGAGTATCCAAAGAGTTATTTGACGAGTACAGATGGTACATATGCATTTGGATCTAATCCATTATCAGAAGACTACGAGTTGTCAGCAGAGAAAGAAGGCGATTGGTTGAATGGGGTGAGTACGTTGGATTTATTGTATATGCAGCGTCATATCTTAGGTCTAGCACCATTGGATTCACCACACAAGATTATCGCAGCAGATGTCGACAACAATGAAAGAGTGAATGCGAGTGATATCGTAGATGCAAGAAATGTGATATTGGGAGCAACAGAAGAGTTTAGAGGTGGCTATGACTGGAAGTTCGTAGCGAAAGACTTTGATTTTGTTGATGTATCAAATCCATGGCCATTTGCACAAGAGACTGATATTACAGAATTAGCAGCAGGAAGCAATGTTCACCATATTACAGGAATAAAGATGGGTGATGTGAATGGAGATGTGATACCAAATTCAAGTCTAGCTGAGCCAAGAACGACAAAAGTGCGTTCGATAGAATTAGAAGACAGGTCATTCAGCGTTGGAGATCAAGTCACAGTAGAGATAGATTTAGTAGAGCTGTCGATCAAGGGGATGCAGTTTACTCTAGAGTTAAATGGACTGGAATTATCAGATGTAAGATCTAGTTTGGATGATGAAGAAAATCTGGGTTATGTAACAGATAATAGTGCGACCTCCTTGAGTTACTTTATCAATGTAGAAGAAGATAATAGATCTGTGATAACAATAGAGATGCTAGCAATTAATAGTGGCAGGTTAAGTCAGAGTATAGCCTTGACCTCCAAGATTACAGAGAATGAGTCTTATGGGCTTGCAGATGATGGATTAGCATCCTTAGCATTTGAGTTCAATACAAGTTCAGCATCAGCAGAACTGTATCAGAATGAGCCGAATCCATTTGCAGACAATACAGTGATTGATTTTTATTTACCAGAGGCAGGAAAAGCTAAGTTGCGAATCTTTGATGTGACAGGTAAAGAGGTGTACTCAGTAGAAAACATCTATGAGGCAGGTCAACAAAGCGTAAGACTAGGCGATGATGAATTGAATCAAAGAAGTGGAATATTATACTACGAACTCCATGTGAATGGTACACGCCAATCAGTAGTTAGAAAGATGATACGGTTGCAATAGAAGATTTCAGCTGAGATACAATTTACAAGGCCCTGAATACCACTATTCAGGGCTTTTTTCATGCAAGTCAATTATCTCAAGTGAGTGATTTGTTCCAAAATGAAAACTCTGACTACAGCATTTGACAAAGGTGACAAATATAAATTAGAGCCGTTATAT
>CAYVFU010000066.1:0-27739 GCA_964450495.1 uncultured Saprospiraceae bacterium
GATTTTACGAATACTCCAGTTGGAATATGTACCATATGGCATTTGAGCCTTTCTGGTTCTCTTGATGGATTTTCAGTTGGGTCAAATGTGAATCAGCTAGCAGGATGTTTTTCCCTTTCGAATCCAGTGACGGTAAACCGATTGGATAATTGCGGCGGCCCTACCTGTAATGTTAATTCAGGAACAATAAGCACTTCTGATGGAGCATCAAGTATAATTGTATGTGCAGATGATGGAATGGTTGAAGGCTTGGAGATTATGTTGACAGGAAATGTAGGGCCATCTACATGGGTGATTACTGATGCTGCAGGTCTGATCTTACAAGCACAAAACACAAATATCTTTACGTTTGAAGGTGGAGGAGAAGGAGTGTGTTTGATCTATCACTTGAGTCTTGACGATACTGTAACTGGATTTGTCCAAGGTGAATCCGTCTCTAATCTTGGAGGATGTTTTTCATTATCCAATCCAATTACAGTTACCAAACAAATTGGTTGTGGACCCGAACCATGTATCATCGATGGTGGAAACTTGCTATTGGCAGATGGTACTACATCAGTTACGTTTTGCGTAGATGATGGTCAGAGTGATGTGGTTGATGTAGTGTTGACAGATAATGTAGGAGCTACAGCTTGGATATTGACAGACAATGCGGGAGTTATCTTAGATATCAGAGGAGATCAAAATTTTAATTTTGAAGGTTTTGAAGATGGATCTTGTTTTTTATATCACATCAGTCTATTTGATCCTGTTACAGGCTTCGCTGCCGGTGTTAATGTGAGTGACTTAGGTGGATGCTTTGAATTGTCAAATCCAATTACAGTGAACAGGGTCACACAATGTGGACCAGAAACTTGTATGGTAGATGGAGGTCTCATCATGACCAGTGATTCATTGACAGTATTAGATGCATGTGTGACTGATGGTGAAAATGAAAATATACAATTAGTTGTCCAAGGAGAAAATGGTGCAAGATTGTGGGTCGTTACTGATCCTAGAGGTGATATTGTTACAATACAAGTAGAAAATGTTTTCAACTTCGAAGGCACAGGAGGCGGAACTAATTTTATTTACAACATTGCTTTACTTGATCCAATTACTGGTTTTGATGTTGGAAATAATTTGTCAGATGTCGTAGGCTGTTCTGATCTCTCAAATCCAGTCACTATTAATAAACTAGAAGATTGCACACCGACTCCTATTCCAGTCGGAGGAAGTATAACGTCAGAAAGTGGAGCCTCAGAAATAACAGTTTGTACTGATGATGGTGAGTCTGATCGGATTACAGTCACATTGAATGGCAGTATGGGAGAAAGCACCTGGATTGCGACAGATACTACTGGACAAATACTTATCGTGCAAGCTGTATCTACTTTCGAATTTGAAAATACTGGAGGTGGCACTGTCCAAATATGGCATGTTGCTTCATTTGGAGATGTCATTGGATTGCAGGCTGGACAAAATATTGCTGATGTTACTGGGAATTTTGCTCTTTCAAATCAAATCAATGTGATAAGAGAGGTAGGCTGTGGAGCACCAGATTGTGCTGTTGAACCAGGCAATATAGCAACAACAGCTAATGAAACATTCCTCATACTATGTGTGACGGATAACGAACCTGATATCGTCAACATCTCTTTAGATGGTAACTCAGGTACATCATCTTATATAGTTACAGACCCTCAAGGAAATATAATTTCAATTCAAAATGAAACAAGTTTTGATTTTTCAGATAGTGCACCGGGCAGATGTTTTATTTGGCACCTGTCTTCAGATGGTGAATTAGAAAATTTTGAAGTTGGTCAAGCTATTACCTCTGTAAATGGTTGTTTTGAATTGTCAAATTCTATTGAGATTTCTAAAATTGATAATTGCGCACCGCTTGTTTGTGATGATATCATGAGTGGTTCCATTTCAACAATGGATGGATTGACAGCAGTGACACTTTGTGTTGATGATAGTATGAATGAAGATCTTGTAGTAGATGTTGTTGATAATGTTGGTGGTAGTATTTGGATTACTACGGATGCGAATGACATAATCCTGAGTACACAGAACAATAATATATTCAACTTCGAAGGAGAACCGACGGGCCAATGTTTTATAAGACACATTGCCGCATTGGATGAGATCACTGGCTTAATCCTTGGTAATTCGATAAGTGACCTTGGAGGTTGCTTTCAGATTTCTGAAGGTCTAGCCGTAACAAGAGAATTGTGTTCTAATAATGCGTGCACAGTATCTGGTGGAGCCATTTCAATTATGAATCAAGGTACAGAAATTGACATCTGTGTTACAGATAATATGACTGATATTTTTATGGTTAATCTTAATGCAAATACAGGAATTAGTCAATGGATAGTCTCTGATTCTACAGGTTTAATTATCGGTATTCAAGAAGGAAGTGACAATACATTTGATTTCGAAAGTTCTGCAATTGGGATGTGTCAAGTATGGCACTTAAGTACGAGAGATTCTACTTTCAATCTTGAGTTAGATATGGATATAGCTACATTAGAAGGTTGTCATAGTCTGTCAAATCCAATAACAGTGACTAGATTAGGTGGTGCTTGTGCTAATCCTGAATGCGACGATGTAGTTCCTGGAATGATTGCGCTATTAGATGGAGGGGTAGATACCACATTATGTATAGATGATGGTATGAATGAAAACCTCGAAATTAATTTGACCGGAAATATGGGAGCTGGATTCTTTGTCCTAACAGATGAATCAGGTCTGATACTAGATTTAGAAAATGATCCTTTATTTAATTTTGAAGGTAGTGAGAGTGGTGTGTGTATATTGTATTACGCTGGCCTTCTTGCGCCATTTGATGGATTGAGACCAGGAGAAAATATAGCCGATGTTTCAGGTTGTGTAAAATTATCCAATTCAATTAGAATAGAAAAAGAAAGTTGTGTTGACCCTCCAATGTGTACTGTGACAGGAGGTACCATTTCGACAACTGATGGTGAAACAGAAATTACTGTCTGTACAGATGATAACATTCCTAATCCTATAGGCTTTAATCTTACTGGGGCAACAGGCTTCAGCATGTGGTTAATGACAGATAGTGTTGGCAATGTCATTGAAATTTTTGATGGATCAGCGATAAATTTTGAGGGCTCAGATGAGGGAAGGTGTCTCATTGTACACGCTTCAGTTCAAGATTCGACATTCGTCATTGATGATGGTGATAATACCAATGATTTGATGGGTTGTTTTGCACTATCAAATGCAATCATTGTGAATAAAGAAATTGATTGCGCAGTTACAGATACATGCGATGTAGATGGCGGTACAATAGCACTTATGGATGGTACTGACGAAATTAGCTTTTGCGCAATGGATGGCATTAGTGATGAATTTGAAGTGTTTGTATCAGACAACACTGGAAATTTTTCTGTATTCGTTGCAGCTGATACATCAGGTCAAGTAATTGCATTGCAGTTGTCTCCATTCATTGATCTTGAAGGGGTTGGACAAGGAATTACCTTAATATATCACGCAAGTCTTAGAGACACAATAACTGGTGGAGAACTAGGGCAAAATATAAATGAGTTGGATGGATGCGTAGCTATTTCAAATCCAATCACTGTAAACCACGATGGAGGAGCATTTGATGGTGGTATGATAGCAGATGCTGAGGGAAATGACGAAGTCACAATATGTGATGATGATGGCTTAGTCGCAGAAGTTAATTTGATATTAACCGGTGAACAAGGCGAATTGAGTACATGGTTGTTAACAGATAATCAAGGCAATATTATTGACATTTTTAGCAACGGTCCACCATTTGCAATTCCTGATAATACGGCAGGTACTCTCATATGGCATTTGTCATATTCTTCAGCGCTCACTGGATTAAATTCAGGTACCAATGTTTCTGAATTCCAAGCGTGTTTTGATTTGTCTAATCCAATTACTCTTCTCAAGGAGACTGATTGTTCTACAGAGTTGTGTGAAGTTGCGGCATCTAGTATCACATTTGATGGTGGAGTTGATGGCTTAACCGTTTGTACAGATGATGGTATGGACGAGTCTATAAATGTAAATCTAACAAGCATAGGTAATGACAGCATGCAGTGGCTAGTTACTGATACCACAGGTGTGATTTTGTCAATTTCGGATGGCCCGCCATTTAATTTTGAAGGCGATGCGGCTGGAGTTTGCCGAATATGGCACTTGACTTTTGTGGATAGTATTTCTGGACTAAGTACAGGTGCAAATGCATCGATGCTTACTGGCTGCTTTGCATTGTCAAATTTTCTAACAGTGACCAAAGAAAACGATTGTGCCGTACAAACTTGTTCAGTTGTAGCATCTTCTATTTCATTTGAAGCAGGACTAGAAACTTCGGTTGTTTGTGTAAATGATACCATGCCTGATTCTTTGGTGGTTAATATTACGCCAGGCTTAGGCGATTCTAGTGTTTGGGTTGTTACTGATACATTAGGTATGATATTGAGTTTACCTGATGGACCTCCATTTAACTTCGAAGGAGAAGAGCAGGGTATATGTTTATTGTGGAATGTAACTTTTGCTGATTCAATAATGGGACTCGAAATAGACTCACTAGCAGATAATTTAGACGGTTGTTTTGCTTTGTCTAATGCTCTCAGAATTGAAAAAGATACATCATGTATAGGAGGCATGCAAGAGTGTCTAGCAGATGGCGGCATATTGACGACAAATCTGGGTGAAACATCTGTGACAGTTTGTGGTGGAGATGGCTTCAGCGACTTGATCGAATTTGAACTGGACACAACAGTCGTTGGTACTGGTGGTATTTTTCTTGTTACAGATACATTAGGTGAAATTCTTAGACTAGTAGCAGATATAGATACAATTCAATTTGAAGATGCGGAGGCAGGGACAAATATAGTTTATCACCTTGGATTCATTGGTCTTGTAGATAATGTATTCGAAGGTCAAAATATAGACTCTATAGGTGGCTGTTTTGATTTATCAAATCCCGTAGAAATCATTATAGAAAATGATTGTCTGGATTGTCCAGCAGTAGGAGGCCTGATACGATTAGATGATGGTTCTATAGGTACTGTTGTCTGCGCAGGTGATAGTGAAGATAATTTTCTAAACATAAATTTGACAGTCCCTGCTGGACAAGAATCTGCATGGATAGTTACCGATACGTCTGGAGCTATTGTTAATGTTTCTACTGACTCTAATTTCAATTTTAATGAAATGGATCAAGAAGTACTTCGCATTTGGCATGTGGGTTCCTTAGGTACTGTAACAGGACTTATACTCAATGAAAGTATTGATGATATAGGCGGCTGTTTTGAACTTTCTAACCCGATAGTTGTGACTAGAGATATCGTTGATGGTGGATCCGTGAGTTTGGATGATATGCTTACAGAATTTACTGTTTGCGTAGGTGACAGTATTAGTGATGTGATTAATTTCTCTAATGATTCTGAATCGAATTTAAATTACACCTATCTGATCACTGATGTCAATAATAGATTGCTATCAACAAATATTGGTGGTTCTATAGATGTGGATAATCTAAATGTCGGAATGTGCAGAATTTATGGTGTTTCGCACACAGGTGCTCGATTGGACTTTCTGATTAGCACTCAAGAAGACGTCACACAAATGGCAATTGCTTCGTGTTTTGAATTGTCGGATAATTTCATTCAGTTGACTAGAGTTACAGGAGATAATTGTCCAGATGATGGATTGCAAGAACCTGAGGTAAGTTTTGTTGCTCTAGGAAATCCAGCAAATGACGAACTAGTACTTCAAATTAATTCTGACAATGTTGAAGGTCCAATAGTCATAGAGCTAAGCAACGCCAATGGCAAATTGTTGAAAAGAGAGTCCATGAATTTAGAATTAGGTGAAATGACTAAAACGATCGATGTGTCTTCATTGCAATCTGGTATTTATTATGCGACGATTAGACATCCTTGGATTGTCTTAAACGAACGAATTGTCGTACAACACTAAGTAAGAAAAATAAAAAACCATATTGGAAAAGGCTCCTTGATTTTAATTGAGGAGCCTTTTTATTTTCAATTTTAATTAAATTTAGGTTCTGGGAAATACTCCAGTTGATTTACCACCTAGCACATTCAAAAATGAAAAATCGTTTAACATTCATATTCATTATCCTCTTTTTTTCTTGTAAGACAAATCCAACAGCTCACGAAAATCAAAAAGGAATGTACACTTTAATTGTTGAGGGTTATGATTGGGGTCCAGCTGCAAATAAAGTTATTGTAAAATTGGAAGAATCAGTACCCACAGTCAGAGTCGAAGATTTCACCGTTACAGCAACCAAACAAGCAGAATGTGATGGAGCGCAGACTAATGCTACAACTGGTGAAAGAGAAATTATAAATGCTTATCTGTCTGATGAAAAAGGTAAAAAAGTAAAGAAAGGTAAATTTGCTACATTAGAATTATTAGTTGGACCCAAATTGGGCATAAGTTCGCCAATGCAATACATGCCCCAGTGTCGCGGGAATATTTGGGCAGACTACACCCTACAAGTTATCCAAAAATCTACAAATGAAGTTTGGGATACTGAAGCAGATAGAATTTATCCACTTATAGATCAGTTTGACGTAAGTGGAAAATTTATTTTTAATCCTGATATGACGCTTAGCTATGCGGATTATAAGCCTGCGATCAAAATGGATAAAATTCCCTTGATCATTTGGTTGCATGGCGGAGGAGAAGGGGGAACAGATCCTACCATTCCATTATTAGCTAATCGAGCTGCGAATTATGCTTCTCCAGAAATTCAGGCTTACTTTGAAGGTGCATATGTCCTTGTACCTCAGAGCCCTACTTTTTGGATGGACAGAGGAGATGGCGAATATACACGAGGTGATGTTGATGATTTGTATAATGAACCACTCATGGCTTTAATCAAAGATTATGTAATTAGGCATCCCAATATTGATACTAACAGGATCTATGTCGGCGGATGTTCCAATGGTGGCTACATGAGTCTTAAACTAATGTTGAATCACCCCAACTATTTTGCAGCTTCTTTTCCTAGTGCTCTAGCATATCATGCTAAATACATCACGGAGTCTCAAATCAACAGCATTAAAGAAATGCCTATTTGGTTTGTTCATTCAAAAGACGACACGACTACAAAACCTGAAGAAACAGTTGTACCAGTTTATGAGCGATTAATTGCAGCAGGTGCAAATAATGTACACTTTTCATATTATGATCATGTCGTCGACATTACTGGATTATATGGAGGAGATGATCATATTTATTACGGACATTTTTCTTGGATTTACTCTCATGCTAATCACTGTACATTGGATTATGATGGAAAGCCAGTAATGATGGATAATAGACCTGTTACGATTATGGAATGGCTTGCAGCTCAGAGAAATTAATCTTCTAGAATTAAATAGATGAATTAATTAAGTCTAAACAAGAGATTACTATTTGTACAACTTTCTTCATACTATTTTTAGCAAAAAAAAAGAGTAGATTTTATAGACCTACTCTTTTAAAGAGAAACGCTTCTATTGATTTTTAAATTAGTCTGAAACCAATAGAAACGTTCCAAAAGTTTAGCGTTTAATAATTACGAAGCTTCATATCTTCTCTCCACTTCATTCCAATTGATGATGTCAATAAATGCTTTGACATAATCAGGTCTTCTGTTCTGATAATTCAAATAGTAGGCGTGTTCCCACACATCAATTCCTAAGATAGGTTGTCCTCCACAACCAACACCTGGCATCAACGGATTGTCTTGATTTGGTGTGGAACAAATTTCTACTTTGCCACCGTCATGCTTGCATAACCATGCCCAGCCAGATCCAAATCTTGTGCCTGCTGCTTTAGCAAACGCTTCTGCAAATCCGTCTTTAGACCCAAATGCTGCATCAATAGCATCTTTTAATGGTCCTGATAATCGCCCTCTGTCTTCTGGAGCAATCACTTTCCAAAACAAACTGTGGTTGTAAAATCCACCGCCATTGTTTCTCACAGCACCATTGGTCATATCGAGACCTGTTAATATATCTTCAATTGATTTGCCATCTAAATCTGTACCATCAATTGCAGCGTTCAATTTGTTTGTGTAACCGTTGTGATGCTTGGTATGGTGTATTTCCATTGTTCTAGCATCAATATGTGGTTCTAATGCATCATAAGCATATCCTAATTCGGGCAAAGTAAAAGCCATTTTGTCAAAGTTTTAGTAAGTGAATAATGTATAGTATTGAAACGTCAGCGAATATACAAAGTTTACACTGCTGTAAAGTATATGAAACTTATCATCTATAAAATGAACATCTATCTATCGAATTGAATAGTTTTGCGCAAAAATTTAATAATGGCATTTAGAAAGGAAAAAGACAGTATTGGTATAGTTAATGTTCCTGCTGATAAATATTGGGGAGCACAGACACAACGATCAAAAGAAAATTTTAAAATTGGAGGTAATCTAATGCCTTTGGAGATAATAAGAGCATATGCCATTTTAAAAAGAGCTGCTGCTCAGACAAATGCTGATCTAGGTGTTTTGCCAAAATCTAAATCCGCAGCTATTGCCAAAGTGTGTAAGGAAATTCTGGATGGTAAACTTGATGACCAATTTCCATTAGTGGTCTGGCAAACAGGGTCTGGGACGCAGACTAATATGAATGTCAACGAAGTCATCGCTAACAGAGGCCATGTCATTAAAGGAGGCAAATTGAAAGATGCCAAAAAATACCTCCACCCTAATGATGATGTCAATAAATCCCAATCATCTAATGATACCTTTCCGACTGCTATGCACATTGCCGCGTACAAAGCACTAGTCGAGACAACAATCCCAGGTATCGAAAAATTGAAAGCAACCTTAGAGGCTAAATCCAAAGCATTTAATAAGGTTGTGAAGATTGGTAGAACTCACTTCATGGATGCCACGCCAGTAACCTTGGGCCAAGAACTAAGCGGGTACGTTTCTCAGTTGGATCACGGTATTCAAGCAATCAAACACACCCTAAAGCACTTGAGCGAATTGGCGCTGGGAGGCACAGCTGTAGGCACTGGTTTGAATACGCCAAAAGGATACGATAAGCTCGTCGCTAAGCATATTGCAAAAGCGACTAAACTTCCTTTCATCACAGGTAAAAATAAATTTGAAGGGCTTGCAGCACATGATGCAATCGTCGAAGCACATGGGGCATTAAAAACAGTCGCTGTGTCTTTAATGAAAATAGGTAACGACATTCGTATGTTGTCTTCTGGTCCAAGATGTGGAATAGGTGAAATTACCATTCCAGCTAACGAGCCAGGCTCTTCTATAATGCCAGGTAAGGTTAATCCCACACAAGCAGAAGCGTTGACAATGGCGATGGCTCAGGTGGTAGGCAATGATGTGGCCATTAATGTTGGTGGCATGACTGGCCATTTCGAATTGAATGTTTTCAAACCGATGATGATCTATAACTTCCTTCATTCTGCAAATTTGATAGGAGATGCTTGTGTTAGTTTTAATGAAAACTGTGCGAAAGGCATTCAACCAAATAAAGAAAGAATTGAGCATTTATTGCATAACTCTTTAATGTTGGTCACTGCATTGAATACCAAAATTGGATACGATAAATCTGCTACTATTGCTAAAAAAGCATACAAAGAAGGCACAAGTCTGAAAGCAGCAGCACTCAAACTAGGTTATCTGACTGAAAAAGAATTCGATAGCTGGGTGAAGCCAGGTAAAATGGTTTGATTACTTAGTGTACATCAGTAGTTATTCTGAATCAGACTTTACCGTATTGGACGTATCTGATTTCCATCGAAGATGCTTTTTAAAGCTGAAACTGTTAAAGTGGCTAACTTTAACAGTCCATGTAACTCGTTTATATGTACATGTTCCAAAGCTGTGCGTCTTAACTACTGTGAGATGCCTATTGTCCAGCTTATTCGTGCTATTGAGTACCTGTGTTGTCTACGGTCAAGACTTGCGTATTATAAAACCCTCTCAAGAATTTAAACTTCAGAAAGACATTCATTCCTTCGATTTTTCATCCGAGAAATTGGAGGAGATCATTTATTCAAAGTCAACACAATTATCTCTTGAAGTCGAACTTCCCAATAGACCCATATCGAAACTAAACTTGGTCAGAACAAAAACATTCGACAACACCATTTTCTTAGATGCTGATGGCAATCGAGTAGTATTTGAACCTTTGATATACACTGGACACATAGAAAACACTAAATCTCTCGTATCCTTAACATTTACTAGTGAAGGTGTAATCGGCATTGTGTCAGTAGAAGGTAAAAACTGGAATTTAGACATCCGTCTTGATTCCAAAAAACAACTAGTCTTTACTGATGACATCGTCCCTGCTGGATTTACTGGAAACTGTGGCTTCAAAGATTTTGGAGAGGATTTTATCGTAAATCCTTTAAGTAGTAATGATCTTAGCAGTAAACCTTCTGCTAAGGACAAAAGTGCTGCATTGTCTGTTGTAGACGTGTACCTAGAAGCTGATTATGAAACCTTTTTGGATTTTAATTCAGACACTACAGCAGCCTTAAACCACGTGACAAGTTTGATGGCAACAGTAAACATGCTCTTCAATGAAGCAGAAATAGATCTCAACTTTCCAGAGATCAAACTATGGACATCAACTGATCCTTATGATACGAGTGGAGCTAATTCATCTGGTGAAGTTTTAGATCGGTTTAAATGTGCATTGGATGGTAATTACAATGGGAGGCTAGCACATTTGTTGACGACTATGAATGGATTTGGAGGAATAGCCTATAGAAAAAGCAGTTGCCCTTACAATAGACCACTATACGGATTCACAGGAATTGCGACAAATTTTAATCCTGATCTGAATGTGTATTCTTATTCGGTACATTTTATAGCACACGAACTTGGACATAATTTAAGTAGTCATCATACACACGCCTGCCAGTGGAACAGCGATAATACGCAAATTGATGACTGTGGAAATAGAAGATCAACCAGCAACAATAGCGACTCCAACTGCAATGGTATCATTGACGATCAAGAGGAAGCTGAAGGTTCTGATTGTTTTGATATTGACAATCCTATTCTGCCAACGAAAGGGACGATTATGAGTTATTGTCATGCAGTATCAGGAATCGGGGTTGATCTCGCTCTAGGTTTTCACCCTCAAGTTGCGAATAGGATGAAGGAGTATGTGGACAATTGCTTAGGTACTATAGTTACGCAAAATTGTCCAATTGTCGATACTACCGAAATTCTTATCAGTTATCCCACACCTAATTCTATGCAATTCACTTGTACTCGAACAGCTGATGTTGACTCCTATGCATGGAAATACAAAGCCGATATTTCATGCATTTCGTCAAATACAATAACGACAACTGTCCCTGTACTTCTTGTAGATAATCCATATGGTAACACTCCATATGAAGTAGAATGCGCCATAAAATGTGCGTCTATACAGACATACAGCGATTGGTCATGCCCGAAGATTGCTCAAAGTCCATCATGTTTTCCAGTTCAGACACTATCCGGGATTGTGGATAACGAGGAAACATACACACAGGCTAGTCTTACTATTCATTCTGAACAACAGATAATCAACGGCTCTGATGTAAGTTACATTTTTGGAAAGGAAGCCAATCTAAATCAGGGTTTTGTGGTAGACAAGGGGTCAACATTCATTGCATTGTACCGTTCTTGTGATTAAAGACCATTTACCGTATCAATTGTTAGCACATTCCACGATAAAAATCTATCTTTGCAGCCCATTTTTAAAGTTTAGGTAAAATGAAACAGCTAAAGAGTGAATTTTTATTACCTATTCAAGGACTCTATATTGGAATGCATCAGTGCAAGTTTAAATTGACTGACGCATATTTTGACATGTTTACCCATTCGCTAGTCAAGAAAGGATCATTTGACGTGATACTTGATCTGGAGAAAAAGCCATCGATGTTGGTGTTAGATTTTAATATTAATGGCCATTTTTTAGCTCCTTGTGATGTTTGTCTTAAGCAGATACAAATTCCAGTTGAAGCTGTGGAGAGATATTTGATGAAATATACACCAGATGATGGTCAATCAGAAGAGGTAATTTATTTGGACCAAGATGAGTCTGAATTAGATGTTTCAGAATTAATTTTGGAAACAATCCAATTACATTTACCCTTGATGAACAAAATTGATTGCGAAGAGAATGATTACAAAGATTGTGATCGTTCAATGTTGAGTTTCCTTGACGGGAATGTAGACCCTAAAGAAGAAGATAAAACTGATATCTGGGGTGATTTGAAGAATATTAAATTGAAATAAAAAAACGAGTTGTTATGGCACATCCAAAGAGTAGGATATCAAAGCAGCGGAAGCGAAAGAGAAGAACCCATAAAAAGATGGGAATTCCTCAAGTAGCGATATGCAAAAATACTGGTGAGGCGCACTTATATCACAGAGCGTATTATCATGAAGGTAATCTGTACTACAGAGGTAAAATGCTGGTTCAAGCTGACGAAGAACTAGATTAATCTTCTTTCCTGTATGAAAGAAATCATTAATACAGATAAGGCTCCAAGACCTGTTGGTCCATACAATCAAGCGATTCTTGCTGGAGGTACGTTGTATGTATCGGGTCAAATTGCTATTGACCCTACCACAGGAGAATTGGTTAATTCTTCCATACAGGATGAGACCCACCAGGTACTCAATAACCTTAAGGCAATTCTTGAAAAAGCAGAAATGACATTTGAAAATGTTGTTAAATGCTCAGTATTCGTATCCGACATGCACCAATATGGTGACATCAATGCTGTCTATGCAGAGTACTTTAGAGAATCTACTGCGCCAGCACGAGAGTTAGTCGAAGTAGCCAATCTCCCTAAGTTTGTCAATATAGAAATATCCCTTATCGCTATTAAATAGCTTTGGAATGAGCGATAAGAAAAGAGTCCTGTCTTGTATCCAACCAACAGGCAATTTACATTTAGGTAATTATTTCGGAGCAGTCAAAAATTGGGTTGATCTCCAAGAACAATATGAATGTTTCTACGGTATCGTCGATTATCATGCGATGACAATGCCCTACAACACCAAAAAATTGCGCAATCAGACCTGGGAAATTATTATCGATCTTGTCTCCTGCGGATTAAAACCTAATAATATATTTATTCAATCACTCATTCCGGAGCATGCAGAATTAGGTTGGATATTCAATTGCTTTGCTTCAGTAGGCCGAGTTAGTAATATGACTCAGTATAAAGACAAAAGCCAACAAAATAAGGGCGATGGTTTTATCTCCGTTGGTCTTTTCGATTATCCAGTCCTGCAAGCAGCAGATATTTTGATATACAAAGCCGATTTTGTTCCAGTTGGCGATGATCAAGATCAACATCTTGAGTTGACTAGAGAGATTGCAGAAAGAGTTAACAATAGTATAGGTAGTGAATATTTTATTCTACCTCAGACACTCCATACAAAGACCCCAAGAATTAAATCGCCAGCAGACCCTAGTAGGAAGATGAGTAAGAGTGCTGGAGACAAACACGTCATCGGTGTATTTGAGGAAGAAGCCAGGATACGAAAACAAATCAAATCTGCTGTTACCGATACAGGCGATACACCTGCTGGAGAGATGAGCGCAGGTGTGACTAATTTATTTGAGTTGTTAAAGGCTGCCAATTCTCCAGACTATGATCAGTTGATAAGTAGTTACAATTCTGGCGAATTGAAATACAGCGAGTTAAAGGAATGCACTGCTGATGCATTAGTAGCATTGACAAGTATATTTATAGAGAACAAAAAAAATATCCTTGACAATAAAAAAGAACTCAAATATCAAATCAAACAATCTTCAGCAGAAATTAGAAAGGTGGCTCAACAGACACTTACTGAAGTGAAAGAATTAGTAGGACTCATGAATGTAAAATTCTGAAATCAAGTCAATGAAAATATTTTGCATAGGCAGAAATTATGTAGATCACGCAAAAGAATTAAATAATCCTGTCCCCAAGTCTCCTTTAGTTTTCATGAAGCCCCCTACCGCTTTACTCAAGGACCCAAAAGTCTTCTATATACCTGACTTTAGTCAAGATGTACATTATGAAATAGAGGTCATCTTGAAAATGAAAAAAAATGGGAAATCAATACAACCAGCTTTTGCACTAGATTATATTGATACAGTGACTGTCGGTATTGATTTTACGGCTCGCGATGTACAAAGCAAGCTGAAAGAAAAAGGACATCCTTGGGAAATAGCGAAAGGATTTGACGGATCTGCTTTAGTAGGATCATGGAAAGAATACGAAAGAGAAAAACCGATCCATTTTGTATTAGAAAAAAATGGTGAAACAGTTCAGAAAGGGGATTCAACAGAATTAATTTTTAACTTCGCACGCTTGATTTGTCATGTGTCAACTTATTTCACGATTCAAAAGGGAGATCTAATATATACAGGCACCCCAGCAGGAGTTGGAAAAGTTAATGCAGGCGATCAATTGGTTGGATACATTGAATCTGAGCAAGCCTTTAATTGTCAAATAAAATAATAAACAAAATAACATGCCATACTTATTTACATCAGAGTCGGTATCAGAAGGACATCCGGATAAAGTAGCGGATCAAATTTCTGATTCTTTGGTTGATCATTTTTTAGCATTTGATTCGAGTTCTAAAATCGCTTGCGAAACATTAGTAACGACTGGTCAAGTTGTATTAGCAGGAGAGGTAAAAACGAAGACATATCTTGATGTACAACAAATTGCAAGAGACGTCATTAAGAAAATTGGATATACCAAGTCAGAATATATGTTTGAAGCAAATTCTTGCGGTGTATTTTCCTCTATTCATGAACAATCACCAGACATTAATCAAGGTGTTGAGAGAAAGAAGAAAGAAGATCAAGGTGCAGGAGACCAAGGTATGATGTTTGGCTATGCAACCAACGAGACCGAGAATTATATGCCATTGGCATTGGATCTTTCCCATAAAATTCTACAGGTTCTTGCCGATATCAGAAAGAAAGGAAAGAAAATGACTTACCTCAGACCTGATTCTAAGTCTCAAGTAACCATCGAATATTCTGATGATAATAAGCCAATCAGAATTGATAGTATTGTCGTGTCCACTCAACATGATCCATTTAATAAGAATGATGAGAAAATGTTGAAGCAAATAAAAGATGATGTCAAAAGCATAGTTATCCCTCAAGTAAAAAAACTTTGTAAAGCTTCTATCAAAAAGTTATTTACCAATAAAATCACCTATCACGTAAATCCAACAGGAAAATTTGTCATAGGTGGTCCTCACGGTGACACTGGCTTGACTGGCAGAAAAATTATTGTGGATACTTATGGTGGAAAAGGAGCTCACGGTGGTGGTGCTTTTTCTGGAAAAGACCCTTCCAAGGTTGACAGATCTGCTGCTTATGCAACAAGACACATTGCAAAAAACCTAGTTGCAGCTGGAGTGTGTGATGAAATACTGGTTCAGGTATCTTATGCAATTGGAGTTGCAAAACCGACAAATATTTATGTCAATACCCATGACTCTGCAAAAGTGAAAATGACAGATGGCCAGATCGCTAAGAAAATTGAAAAGATTTTTGACATGCGACCTTACGCAATTGAAACAAGATTAAAATTAAGAAACCCAATATATTCTGATACGGCTGCTTATGGTCACATGGGCAGGAACCCAGAGAAGAAAACTGTCACATTCGTTGACGGTAGCGGAAAAGTAAAAAAGAAAAATGTAGAAACATTTACTTGGGAGAAACTGGATTACGTTTCTAAAGTGAAAAAAGCATTCAACATTAAATAATAATCAATTCGTGATGGTAATGGTGGAGTTATAGACTTCACCATTATCAATCATTTGAACAATATACGTTCCAGCTTCCAAACTACTCACATCTATTCTAGCATCGGGATTGTTAATTTTCATTACCCTAGTACCCACGATATTGTAGATCAAAATGTCAGATGGCACGATGTTGTTTTCTGTTTCTATGGAGAACCATTCATTTGCTGGGTTAGGGAATAGTCGAAATGATGTCGCAACGAAATCAGTAACTGGAGATGTTATATCAATAAGAGACCTAAAATAGTCAATCATAAAAGTAGCTGCTGGAAAAACACAACTGCCATGAGTGCCATCTTCATCGATCAATACTGCTTGCACATCAGTGGCTCCTCTAGCCTGCATTGCGGCTTCAGCTGTGAGTGCATTTTGAAAGGTCACTTGCTCATCCATACCACAATACAGCATTCGAATCGGAGCTTGTGGTAACCAATCGAAAACATCATTGTCTTTAAGTGCAGCAGTTATGGGATGATCGGTACCTGCTAAAATTAGTTGTCTTATGTCATCATTAAACATAACTCTAGGTTGGACAATGTCTGTTTCTTCTAAGATGAGAGTCGTCAATGCTTCATTCAATTCACCTAGATCTATTTCTTCATTTTCAAATCTTTCTATTGAAGCGACATATTGCGGCTTAAATATGTCTTCTGTTGGTGGCAGATTTCCATAAGCGCGTTGATAAGACAACATTACCCAGGCTAGATACCCAACAAAACTATACTCCGTGTCTTGCCCAATTGTGAAGTCAATCATGTCTCCCGAAATGGAGTAAGGTCCTGACATGGGTGCAGAAGCAGTGACTGCAAACTGATCGGCATAGTCCCTTTCTAATACCAGATGTGTTGCCATGGCTGCATGCCCCCCTTGAGAATATCCTGTGACGAACAACTGATTAGTGGGTGCTAATTCTATTTCTTCTAAATACTCTTGTACAGCAATAAGTTGATCTATTGCTGCCAAAGCTTCTGATTCTGCATGCACATAAGGGTGAACCCCTCTTGATACACCCAAACCTTGATAGTCTGGTAAGATAGTAATGAATCCAGAGGCTGCAATTGCTAAACCTAGTTCCCAGCCGCCCATTTGATTAGAAGGGACATCTTCTCTTGAACTGACAGTGCCATGTTGATAAATGGCTTGTGGGTAAGGTCCTTCACCTATTGGCAATAACAATAGGCCACTTGCGGTATCTATTCTGCCTTCGACATCAGTGGTCAAATATTCTACTCTGACAACATCAACGCTATTTTCGACATCCGTTCCAAAAGTCAATTCCAATAGTAATTCACTAATCGATCGCTGCATTTCTGCTTTTACGAGAGATTGAGTACTTCCATTAAATGAAAACAAAACACAAACTGCTACAATTACATATACTTTATTTCTCATAGATGACAAAAATACAATCTTATATTTGCATACGTATTAATAGATATTACTTTCGATTATGGTTGTCAGATTCACATCATTTTGCATTCTTATTTTACTTATTTCATGCATTCCGGCAAGTGAGTCAGATTTATATGAGAAGCCACTCAGTTTTAAAGATCAAAAACTAAAAACAATTTTAGATTATCAAAATGATTTGAAAGTTGACAGTTTAACTTCATTGTTTGACGATAAGAATAGTTTTATTCGTGCGCATGCAGCAAAAGCTTTAGGGTCAATGAAAATACCTGGGAGTGCATTTAGACTGAAATCGCTTTTGGAGGATGAGTCTTTGCTGGTTCGAAAAAATGCTGCTTTTTCCATTGGTCAAATTGGTGGAGTGTCGTCGGAATCAGAATTGATCTCAGCATTCATCCGAAAGGATTCTACAGTAAATTTAAATAACGAATTTAATTCAGCAGTTTTAGAAAGCATTGGAAAAGTTGGCGGCGTAGATAATCTAAAGAATATTGCAACGGTGTCAACTTACTCTTCTGAAGATGATCAATTATTATTGGGACAAGCTCGTGCAATTTATCAATATGCGCTCAGAGACATTTATGACCAGACAGGTAGTGATAAAATGCTTGAGTTATTGAACAATACAGAAGGAGACGAGAAAGTAAGATTGTATGCAGCCAATTATTTTTACAGAGCCAAGTCAATAGATATAGAGCCGTACAAATTTCAATTGTTGAAGATCTTACAATCTGATCCGTCAGTGGATATACAAATGGCCTGTGCTGCAGCACTGGGCAAAACGAAAAATCAAGAAGTTGGTAAAGCATTGACAGAACTACTTGATAAAGATATTGACCACAGAGTTAAAGCCAATGTCATCAGGGCACTTAGTAATTTTGATTACAGAAATCTGATCAACCCAATGATCAAATTATTGCAAGACCCTAGAGTGCAAATAGCAGAACTTGCAGCGAATTATATTTATCAAAATGGCAACGCGCGTGACATTAAATTATACAGAGAGCAAACTGCTAATAATTTTCCTTGGGAGGTAAAGTCAGGATTGTACAAAGCGATCTTGAGGCATATACCAAATCGATATGTCAATACGAGATCAATTCTGTCTAAAGAAATAGATGAACTGTATGCTGCAAGTAACATTTATGGAAAAGCTGCATACATAAGAGCCATGGGTGAAGATGTGTTGAATTACAAATCAATCATCTCTTTATATGATGATAATATGGAGCCAGTATTAAAGACTGCAATTGTTGAAGCATTAAAAAGTTCTTTATCTAGTCCTAAGTGGAATTATGCATACAATACACCAGGTAAAAATCGATTTGCAAAAGGAGAAATTGTTGCATTCTTGTCAGAAATAGCAACGAATGGTGATAGCGGGCAACTAGCAGTCATCGGTGAGTTGATGGCAGACAAGACACTTAATTTGCGGGCATTGAATATGGACTATTCATTTCTTGAAAAGTCAATTGTCAATCTTGAATTGCCGCAGGAATTAGAGACGTATAATTTTTTAGTAAAAGCTATAAATTACGTTAAGGACACCACAATGCAAGAAATCAATTCTACGAATACAAGCGGCATTAGATGGAATTTATTAACCGAAATATCAGATTCTACGAGTGCGACAATTCGGACATCTCGCGGTGATATTGTCATGATGTTGAAACCATCTGCTGCCCCTTCAACAGTGTCAAATTTTATTCATCTCGCACAAGAAAATTTTTATGATGGAAAAGTATTTCATAGAATAGTTCCCAATTTTGTTATACAAGGTGGTTGTCCTCGGGGAGATGGGTATGGTAGTTTAGAGTACACTATACAAACAGAAATTTCACCCGACTTGAGGTATGAATCTCAAGGGATGGTAGGAATGGCTTCTGCAGGAAATCATACAGAGTCAAGTCAGTTTTTCATCACTCATTCCCCTGCCTTACATTTGAATGGCAACTATACTATTTTCGCTGAAGTGATAGAAGGAATGGATGTTGTAAATACTATCCGAGTTGGTGATAAAATAAGTGATGTAATCATAAATACATTGTAATTATTGCTTGCTTATCTGAACAATTGTTGCCTTATTTACCTTAGTACAATGCAAGATTTTTAGTCGCTATGGATTTTAATGACAATAAAGAAAAATTTATTTCGGAATGGGGCCAGCTTTGTATGAGTTGGGGAGAAAAAAAAGCTGTAGGTCAAATACATGGCGCACTACTGATCTCTGAGCGCGCACTAAGTGCAGAAGAATTGATGTCTCGTCTGCGCATGTCTAGAGGCAATGTAAATATGAATATTCGCGAGTTGGTTGAATGGGGACTGATCCATAAAGTAAGTGTCATAGGAGAACGCAAAGAATTTTTCGAAGCAGAAAAAGATTTTTGGAAAGTATTTCAGTTGATCTTAATGCGTAGAAAAAGGAAAGAACTAGACCCAATGATTGAACTCCTAAAGGCAAGCTCAAATGTAGAAGCTCAATGTCCTGAATCTGATGAATTCTGTAAGGTAGTCAAAGAGCTCCATCATTTTTCCATGAAAGCAGATAAGATATTAAATATGTTTGCCGATGATAAGGACAGTTTCCTCAGCTCTACTCTTATGAAAATGATGAGATAATTATTCAATCTCAGAATTCACATTCATACATGCAACATAAAATAATGAAGTTAAGCGCTGATCAAGTTTTTGTAGATGGTTCCTTACTTGCTGACACAGTACTTATATTGGATGAAAATGGAGAGGTGTTGTCTATTGACAAAAGTACTGATCATAATGCTGATGAGATAGATATACGATCCGGAGTTCTTGTACCTGGTTTTATAAATACTCATTGTCACCTTGAGTTGTCTCACATGAAAGGCCGAGTGAATACAGGTACAGGTCTAATTCCATTTATCCAATCTGTTGTACAATTTAGAGACATAGAACAAACAGTCATTGATGAAGCAATTAGTGCAGCTGATAAAGAAATGTCTGATAATGGGATTGTGGCAGTAGGTGATATCTCCAATAAAACAGATACCATCCACGTGAAGCAGACTAGTGATATTCGGTATATGAATTTTATCGAAGCCTTTGATTTTTTGGACGATAATAAATGTACTGATTATTTTGAACCATATCTTAGTGTATTTGAGGCCTATAAAGAGGCTGGTCTTATGTGTAGTATGGTGCCTCATGCGCCATATTCTGTTTCAAAAACATTATTTGAAAAGATCAATGTGGTTAACGAAGGAAGTCGCTTTCCAGTGTCCATTCACAATCAAGAAACAACACACGAAAACCAATTCTTCCAAACTAAAGAAGGTGACTTACTAAAGTTTTACGCTGGGTTTCAATTGCCGATAGATCAATTCGAGCCTATAGGTGAAACGTCCACTCATTATGCTTTTCAGTTTATGGACAAGTTAAAGAAGACACTTCTTGTCCACAATACGGTGATGTCTAAACAGGATATACAATTCGCTAATACATGGAATGATGAAGTGTATTTCGCTACTTGCGCAAATGCAAATTTATACATCGAAAATAAGTTGCCTAACTACAAAGACTTTGTGGATGCTGAAGCAATTATGACTATAGGTACGGATAGTTTAACCTCTAATTGGCAACTATCTATCATAGAAGAGATGAAAACAATTCAGCGGTTTCAATCCTACATCACAATTGAACAATTACTGAATTGGGCGACAGTTAATGGTGCAAAAGCTTTGGGAATGGATGATCACTTAGGCTCTTTTGAAGTTGGCAAAAAGCCTGGAGTAAATCTGCTCTCTTCTGCAACAAGCGCAGAAAATTTTTCTTTGCAAGATGCAACGGTTGTTCCGATTGTAAATGCAAAAGGGAAGTGGTTTTAATTCGAAGCCTTAAGACAGAGGACATTTCATAAAGGTTGATGTAGGACTCACAAAGCTGTCAAAGTGTGAATCCTGTTGGTTAACGCCTCAATTTCTAGTGCAAATCTATTTTTGTATTTATGCTGGCTTAATGAAGATCTTAATTTTTTAAGTTCTCTAAGTTGGAGTTGCTTATTGTTTGTAAGAAAGCGATGATCAACTTGCTTCATCAATTTTTCAATCTCATTGATTTGCAATTGCGTTTCTGAGTTCATGCAAGCAGTCATAAAGCATTCCCAGATGTACGCGATGGCTTGCTCAGAAGGATGTACCAAATCTTCTTTGTAAAAACGGTAATCTCGGAGGTCATCTTTCATGATTTCATAAGAAGGAAAATAATGACAATTAGAATTTACGTCAATTGCTTTATGGACTGCCGATATTAGTTGAGCTTTACTCCTATTATCCTCAATCAAGCCATTCCTGCTATGTCGAATAGGACTTATTGTGAAGACAATAGATACAGCTGGATTAAGATCGCGAATGGTTGAAACGATCTTTATAATGGAATCATCAGTTTCATGTTGCGAAAGCATAAATTTTTCAAAAAGAGCAGAAGCTAACTTATGACAATTAGTGACTACTGAATCTGTTTCTTTTTCTTTGAAAACGATACAGCTGCCTATAGAAATGAAAATAGTGGTAGCAGTTTTAAGGTCGTCAGCTAGATTTTTCAGGCTTGTATTTATATTGTCAAGACAAACAGATTTGTTTTGGTCAGAGAATTGGCTGTGAAAATCCAGGTGCACATAAGTTGAGTCATGTTGTTTCAATTCCTCCGCTGAAATGCTATGTAAAGAAGAAACAAAAGTCAAATGTTTGAGTATCGAGATTGGATTATAACTGATTCCTGTAGGATTGGTATTGCAAATAAACTTGGCTCTTTTTAACTTCGCTCCGATGTGATCAGCAAAACAAGAACCCATTAATAAGCATGAGGAAGAATAATCTAGTTGAATGGGTAGTTGAATCTTACCAATTTCGGTTCTCCATTTCATCAATAATGCAAAATTTTAAATGTTTTTGAAGTAAAGGAATACAGCTTTAGTCCTATAAAATTATCTATTTTCGTATTATTCATGAGCTACCTTAAAAAACTATTTCGAATCCAAAAGGATGTCATCATTCCAGAAATGGAATTGGGTAGATACAGCGATTCCTACAAAGAAGAAGAAAAGTATGAATTTTGGGACAAAGCGATCATGCTTTTTGAAAGTAAAGAGTATTTAAATGCTTTTGAGAATTTTTTAGAATACTTGCAGAACGACAAAGAAAACCTCAGTTTTAAGCGTAATGAAGATGTTATTGACTTCGAATTGTTTCAAGGATCTAAAAAAATAGTTGGTCGAGCCAATAAAGACAAAGTCACAGCAACTGCAAAAATTGCTAAGACAACTGATATGAACATCGGTTTCATGAGAAAGTTGATTGAACAAAATTTCAATCTAAAGTATTCGAAGTATTCATTGGATGAAGAAGATTCGATTACACTGACATTCACCTCCTACATGTTAGATGGATCACCATACAAGCTGTACTATGCACTCAAAGAATTATCAGTCAATGCGGATAAACAAGATGATATTTTATTAGAAGAGTTTGAAACGCTCACACCGGTAAATACTGGACATATTCGCAATGTTTCTGAAGAGCAGAAAAAAGTGAAGTATAGATATTTGCAAAAAGAGTTGGCTGCTCTTACTAAAAATGTCACAGAAGGTAAGTTAGATCCTCTAAAGTACCCAGGAGGCATTTCTTATTTGATTTTATCTGTCATCTATAAACTTGATTTTCTGATTCATCCTGAAGGAGCGACAATGGAGAGTTTTGAGAAAATCCATAAGGCCTACTTTCTCAAGGATGGAAAATCTGCTGATAGACGCAATCATGATATGCTCAAAAAATTGAGAAAAATTCAAGAACGGACAGAAGAACAATTTGGCGCAGAGTTATATGGTGTCAAATCAACATTTGGCATTACAGCGCCAAGTTCTCATGAGCGAGTTAAAGAGCTGATTGACGATGAGATAACCAATATAGACTGGTACATTCAGAATAACTATGTCACTGTCGCCTTAGCAATTCCCTCTTATATTGTTGGCTATTGTCTTTTCAACTATGCAATACCTTTACCAGTCAAGAAGTTGTTCATTTTGTATTATCAGATTTTTGAGAACGATTATTTTCTCGAGCTCGGTCATCCAACGACATATTGGGATAAGTCTCAACTCAATAAATCGAAGATTAAATCTGCAATTTTCGCCATTGAAAACAGCATGAAAGATGAATTCCCTACTTTCAAGCCTGATGTCAAAAAACTTGTGTTTTCAACTCCAGCTTTGTTTGGTAAAAGCTTTATGTTGATGACCAGAGATCTTGACATTAAAAAGATAAAGAAGAAGCAATCGTGAACAAAGCTGAAATAATCGACATATTCAGGGACTTAGTCATTCAGATAGCTACACCTTACAGCACGGGTACTGGATTTATTTTAAAAGATGAAGGCGTCATTATAACAAATGAACATGTCATCAGAGATAATAAGCGAGTTGTCGTGCGAGGTTCGACCTTTGATAAGGCTTTAGCTGATGTTATCTATGCAGATCCGAAGTATGACCTTGCTTTTCTTTCCATAGAAGAAGCGCCTTCGATTAAACACAGCATAAAGTTTTCAAAGAATATAACATTATTGGAAGGGGATAGGGTCATCGCAGTAGGTCATCCATTTGGATTAAAATATACAGCTACAGAAGGGATTGTTTCTAATTTGAGACACGAGGAAGATGGCATAAATTACATTCAACACGATGCAGCATTAAACCCAGGGAATAGCGGCGGACCGTTGTTAAGTAAGTCAGGTGAAGTGATCGGAGTCAATACTTTTATCATCAAAGATGGCAATAACATTGGTTTTTCATTACCCATCAATTACCTCATTGATACGTTAGATATTTTTCTATCAAAAAACAATGCAGAAGCCGTCAGATGTAATTCCTGCCTCAATATAATTTTTGAAGAAAATGTCGAAAATGGCTATTGCGAACATTGCGGCGCCAAAGTCCATTTGATCAAAGAAATCGAACCTTACGAACCAGTGGGTGTCAATAAGACAATTGAAGATATGCTGATCAAATCTGGCTATGATATTGATCTGTCGAGACGTGGTCCCAACCAATGGAATATAAAGAAGGGGAGTGCAAATATCAATGTATCTTATCATATAAAATCAGGGCTCATCATTGGAGATGCTTATTTAGGACTACTGCCATCACAAAATATAAAACCAATTTATAGGTATTTACTAAAGGAAAATCATACGCTGGAAGGCCTCACACTTTCAGTGAAAGGACAAGATATTATCCTATCATTGCTGATTTATGACCAGTATTTGAACGTAACCTCCGCTCAACGATTATTTGAGCACTTATTTGAAGCAGCTGACCATTACGACAATATTTTGGTAGAAGAGTACGGTGCGTCTTGGCGAAATGAAGAAAGAAACAGCAATAAAGCATAAATCTTAGCTGATTTATAATATTTTAATCGGTTTTGTCTTTAATAGTATACCGCTACAGATTGAATACTTAAGTTTAGTTATTACATTTGCGCCAATGACCGAGAATTTTTTACGACGAAATTATCTTGTTTGTTTCATATTATTGATGACTGTATCTGTGTTTTCACAGGATATACACTTTTCTCAATTTTATCAATCTCCGCTTAATCTGAATCCTGCTTTAACAGGTGTGATGAGGGCTAATCAACGTTTCGTCGCCAATTACAGAAATCAATGGGCTTCTGCTCTAGGAGCTAATGCATATAATACTTATTCAGCTTCATACGATCAGAAGATAGAAGTAGGTACTTATGACTATTTTGGTATAGGAGGCAGTCTCTGGGGTGATGTTGCTGGTGCCACTAGATTTGGCTCCACTTCAGGAAGAATTTCTGCATCTTTCAGTTATTACTTGAATGGAGGATTTAAATCAGCTCATTACTTAACGGTAGGTACAGATGTGGGCATTGTCCAAAGAAGAGTAAGGACTGGTGATTTAAGGTGGCCGTCTCAACATACAAATGGCGTATTCGATCCAAATGCTGGAGCTTCAGAAATAATCAATGAGAACAATTTTATTTACCCAGACTTGAGCGTAGGGTTAATGTGGTTTAGTATTTTCGACGAACGGAATAGTTTTTACGCCGGCGTGGCAGCAGCTCATGTCAATGAACCGAATATTTCTTTCTTCAATGACACGCCAAATCCAACAAATTCTTCAAGAAATTTGTATAGAAGATATACATTTCATGCTGGTGGAGAGTATGGTTTGACAGAAACGATTGGATTGTTGCCGGGCATAGTTGTCATGCTTCAAGGTCCACATCGAGAGTATAATGCTGGCACAAGTTTTCGTTTTGAATTAGGTAATGATAATGGAGAAGCATTTCAAGTAGGTGTTTGGACAAGATTAGGTACACAAGTTGGTGGTGGTCTTCATTCAGACGCTGTTATTTTTTCTACTAAGTTTGATACCTCCAGATATGGTTTAGGCTTTAGTTATGATTTTACTACTTCCGATTTTAGACAAGCCGGAACTGCCAATGGATCTTTTGAATTTTCAGTAACTTACCTTATAAATAGAGATGATCGTCGTAAGTTCTGGTATCCGAAAGTTCATTCCTAAAATCAATATATAATACATATCAAAACTCACGAAAAGCCTTATTCATTGTTTATACATAAATTGTATGCGCTGTAGTCTGATAATTGCTTTTCTTTTTCTATACCAAATTGGTACTACCCAGGATATACATTTTTCTCAATTTTACATGTCGCCGTTGAATCTGAATCCTGCAATGACAGGTGTATCAGAACACTCTCAGCGGTATATATTAAATTACAGAAGTCAATGGTCTCCAGCATTAGGTGCATTAAACGCCTATAATACTTCTTCTTTTTCTTACGATACTAGAAAACCTGTAGGAGAGTTGGATTATTTTGGAATTGGAGGCACGCTTTGGGGTGATGTTGCCGGTGAATCTAATTTGGCAACTGTTCAGGCAAAGCTCTCCGCATCATATCAAAAGTATTTAAATGGTGACAACAAACGCTCCAGTTACTTAGTCGTTGGTGCCGATATTGGATTTACTCAGAGAAGAGTCTCTTCTGATAATTTGCGTTGGCCACAGCAGCATAATGGCTTTGGAGGGTTTGATGCTGGAGCAGCTAGTGGTGAAGGAGACGCTATCGACAACAATCAAATTGAACCGATTAACTATCCAGACATCTCCGTCGGTGTCTTGTATTTTAACTCTACAGAAGAATCTCTTAGTTATTTTGGCGGTGTATCTTTTAGTCACATCAATAGACCAAACATCTCTTTTCTAGGACAGATTTCTAGATTATTTGTGCGTACAACTATAAATGCAGGGGCAGAAATCCCGATCAACCCTTTATTTAGTGTCTTACCTAATGCGATCGTATTGATCCAAGGGCCACATCGCGAATATAATATTGGTGCAAATCTCAGATATAGAATGAATAATACGAATGCTGGCCGTCAGTATGTACAGTTAGGTGCGTGGTTCAGAACTGGTAATAGCATTGATTCTTCTATTCATGCAGATGCATTCATAGTCTCTGTCAGAGTTGATAATGGCTCATTTGGTATTGGTTTGAGTTACGATGCGACAGTATCTGATTTTAGAAGTGCGGCGCCCGCAAACGGTTCATTTGAGTTGTCTGTCAATTATTACATACCAGGTAAAAAGAGAAGGGGCGTGTTTTGTCCAAAATTTTAAGCAGTTCTCTTCATTTATAGGGACATTTCCGCTTATAAGTATTCAGTTATTTTGTTTTCCTCTGATGCTATTGTATCTTATCGATTCTTAAAATTAGTAAACTTGAATCAATGTTTGGATCTAAAAAAGATAAGCAGCAAACGCCAGTTACTGTAGATGTAGTTAAAAAAACTAGCAACACCTCTTCTTCTAGTCATTCTTCTTCTGGATTAAACATCAACAGTTTAGGTGCCGGTACTCGAATGGAAGGCACAATAAATTCTGATGTGGATATCCGTATAGATGGAGAATTGATAGGGACATTAAATTGCAAAGGTAAAGTCATCATTGGTCCTAAAGGCATCGTCGATGGTAATATAGATTGTGCTACTGCATTAATAGAGGGACATTTCAAAGGCGTTCTTAAGACTACTGATTTACTCAATGTAACAGAATCGGCGGTAATCGACGGGGAAGTGACGACTGGTAAACTTGCGGTACATCCTGGAGCAAGATTTAATGTTCATTGTGCTACAGGAAATCCAAGTGCAAGCAAATCTAAGTCAGCAACAGACAAAGTGTTGTCATTCGCAAAGAGTTAACAGCGTTTGAAAAAGCGTTCTCCGGATTCAAAAAATTATCTGAAGTACACGGGTATGGCGATGCAAATGTTTGTATTGCTGATGATCCTGTTATTGGCTGGACAATGGCTAGATAATTATTTCAACTTTTCTAATCAGTATTTTTCAGCCTTCTTACCTATCCTAGGCTTAATGGTGTTTTTTGTAAAAATGTATTATGATTTGATGGAATGAGAATTGTG
>CAYVFU010000067.1:0-26100 GCA_964450495.1 uncultured Saprospiraceae bacterium
TTAACGGAATAACAAGACTTTCATAAGACTATTTAACAGTTACTATACGCTCTACTGTTACTTATATATCTAAAACTATTGCTTATGAAAAAGTCAACCATTTTTGTAATCGCTTTAATCGCGATCAGTCAATTTAGCCAAGCACAATTTACCGTTGGAGCATCAGCGGGAATAGATATTAATAATGTGTATATAGATGGTATACCAGACCAACTGACAAGTCCTAAAAATTCATTAACAACAACTAGAGTTGGTTTATTTGGGTCATACGCACTAAACGAACAGTCTGCCATAAAAGTAGAACTAAATCAAGTCAAAAAAGGATTTGCGATGAATCAGGATATATTTGATCTTGGTTTGAATTTACCTGTTGAAGCAACGATAAATGCCAGATTGAATTACATGGAAGTCCCAGTAATGTACAAACATACTCTGTCGTCCAATAAATTTAATTTTTATGTTGAAGGTGGTCCATCATTACTCTATGGTACAGGTGGAAGTGTAAATCCTGAAGTGTCCTTTGTGTTTGATTTTCAGCTTCCTGGTCTTGACGTTGATTTTGCAGATCCAGCGTTTAACAAAACGGCTTTTGCTGCTAATCTTGGTGTGGGGGTTGAGATGCCAGTAAGTACTAATGTAAGTGTATTTGCACAAACTAGATATAGCCTGGGCCTAACTGATCTTGTAGAGGCAGCTATAATTGATATTGATACAAAGACACGCTCTTTTAATGTAGGAGTCGGTGTTAGCTATGCATTATAATCTTGGTGGAGGAGGTCATTAACATCATCAATAATAGTGTCCTCCTCTCTTTTTCTGTTCTTGAACCACATAAAGCCGAGACAGCCAATGATAATATAAGGAGTGGATAGCATAAATAAAATGCCTTTATTTAATCCAGCTCCAGCCGATCCACCATTTTCTAAATTAGATTCTGCCGCCATTTTGCACATGGGGCACTGAGCAATCAACTCTGGATTGACAATACAAATGCAAACAACTAACAGTGCTACTAATTTGAAATTAATTCTTGTCATTGGTAACATGGTTTCAACATCAAATATACGATCGGGCCAGTAACTGCAACATATAACCACAATGGAAACACCCACCTGGCCAAACGTTTGTGCTTCCCGATTTCCATCAGAATTCCCCTATTAAACGTAATTAAGATGAATGGTAATATTGCACCAGCTAAAATTATATGAGTAATTAGTAAGAAAAAATAAACATATCTAATGGAGCCTACTCCGCAATATTTAGTTTCTGGAGTCGTAAAATGATATACAACATAGCACAATAAAAACAGTACTGATAAACCAAGAGATAATAAGATGAAGGCTTTATGCTTTGCGATGTCTTTTTGTTTTACAAAGTACAATGCAATCATCAGGCATATCGCTACAAGTGCGTTTAGACTAGAATAAAAAGGAGGCAACCAACTAAAATCCATCCCAAAATTCATTTTTTGGGGCATTCGCATAACGATCACTAGAAGGACGACTACAGCTGAAACAATGTAGGCGAACCAGTCCATTCGCTTTAATTTTATATTAGTTTCCTTCTGCATGCTCAATATCTCTTTTAAGTGAAATCGATTGGCGTTCTGGCAACGGTATTAATGTAGCAGTATGCTCTACTAAAGTTGTTATATCTGTGTCGCTCCAGCTATATGCATTACGTATCACCATATCTTTATCAACCAGATAAATGGAATCAGGATCAACAGATAATGAAGAAACAACTTCCTTAGCAACTTGATCCTTTAGCGTTTGGAATTGAAAAAATTCTCGATTGCCATACTTTTCAGCAATACGGTCTATGATATCTTGCTGTTTTTCACTGAAGGTTGAATCAGCTGCAAATACAGTAATTTTATCTTTTAGCAATTCTTCTACTTTAGATTTAGAATCTGCTAAAATACCCGTATTCAGAATCGAACGTTTAGGAGCGATATCCACTCGAATCTGTTTTTGATAATCAAGACCAGATTGCAAATACCACCATGAAACACCAGGTAATACAAATAACATGATTATGACTGCTGCTGCTTTTATATAACTCATTGTTTTTTGGATATAAAAAAAGTGGGTTGAAAAACATCAAGCCCACTATTTATATAACATTTAAATCTGTAAGAAGTTTTAATGTCTATCCTCAGATTTTATTTCCCTAATCAATTGACCTGTCTGCTCATCTTTCATTTCAACTTTCTCGATATCCTTATTTTTGTTTTGGATCAAGTTTCGTCTTGATTTCCAATCACTTCCTTCCCACATAAAAGCGATAACAGCCCAGATAAGTAGTCCTGTTGGTAACAAAACAGACTTAGCGAATTGTGGTACTTCATAACTCATGTGCATAAATTCGAAGATAATTTTAACAGCCTTAAAAATACTCAAGGCTATCATCAGTCCACCCATTAGCGCCCAATGCATATGAAAACCAGGTATGATATATCCTTTGCCTAAAAGAGCTATAATAACTTCAACAACTGTTACAGCTGCAAGTAATAGTATAGTACTTAGTGCAACTTTTTTCGATTTTGTATATTCTAATCCCATAATTAATCTTTTATAGTAGGTAGAAAACTAAGAAAACAAATACCCAGACTAAATCGACAAAGTGCCAATAAAGCCCAATTTTTTCGACCATCTCATACCCATTCTTTCGCTCGACATATAATCCACTTAATACATTGACAAAAATGATAATCAAGAAGACAACTCCTGACAAAACGTGAAAGCCGTGAAATCCTGTGATAAAGAAAAACAGGGCTCCAAACGCTTTAGGGCCATATTCTTCCATTTTGACCATCCCTTCATCTTCACCAGAAGTCACAATGTATTTTCTGTGTATAAGGCCACGTTCATCTATAGTGGCATCTTTGTAATCTTTGCCTATTTCATAGTCTGTATGCGCTGCTCCATGGCTATCTGCATGATCGTCTCCATGTTCTGCAGCATGTGCATGATGATCCAAATGGTGCATCAAATAGGATGCTCCGGGTTCGAATACATCATCAGAAGGATTTCCATTAGCATCTAAATAAGCTCCAGATTCAGTATGTGTACCAAAAGGATTTTTTGTTACACTCATATGCTCCTTACCTATCAACGTTGCCCACTCCCATGCTTGACACCCTAAGAATGCTGCTCCACCGAGAATGGTCAAAAACATCCATACTGCTACACCATTTTTATTCTCTCTATGCCCTTCTTGAACTGCTCTTACCATGGTATAGGAACTAAACAGCAGTACGAAAGTCATAAATGTGACAAAGATCAAGGGCAGTACCGCGTCTCCTGCAAATGGAAACAACCTAAAAACAAAATCAGGTACTGGCCATGAAGGCATACTAAATCTCAATGCACCATAAGCAATCAAGAACCCAGCAAATGTGAATGCATCCGATAGGAGGAAGTACCACATCATCAGCTTACCATAACTGGCTCTGAAGAGAGGTTTGCCACCTTCCCACTGCGCAGTCATCTCCTCATGGTGATGATCATCGTGATGATGATCTACATCGTGATCCGTATCGTGTGTGACTATTTCTGATGCCATCTATACGTTTCTTTATTATTTACAAATCAATAAAAATACAAGAAGATAAATCCAAACAACATCAACAAAATGCCAATACTGATTTACCAACTCAAATCTATGTTTTCTCTTTTCCGTCACTTGAAACTTTAAAGTAAATGCATGAATCATCGCTACGATCAGACAAGCTATTCCACCAACCACATGCAAGACATGGATGAAAGTAATGACATATAAAAATGACCCCGAAGGATTACCTTTCAAATCTATACCTAAGGCATACAATTGTTGCCAGCCTAAATATTGACAAACTATAAACCCTAATCCTAAAATAAACGACAAAACCAAATATCGTTTATAAGGCGATTCTTTCTCTGCTACAAAACTCTTATAGGACTTGTGTAACGTTACACTGCTAAGTAGTATAATCACAGTACTGACATAAAAAAGATTTGGTAGATTAAACTCAAACCAATTCCCTGCTGCTTGTCTGACTATGTATGCACTAGATAAAGAAGCAAACATCATGACCATGCTAGCCATGGATATCCAAAGTGCAAACTTCTGGGGATGCACCCTACTACTTCTGTGTGATTTTAACACCATTTCTGCCATCTTAGAATATTTGATCTATCATTAAAATGGTTAGGAATAAAGGCAAGTATAAAAGCGATGCAAACATTAAATGCAAAGCATTCTTATCCTTTTTATTTTTTAAAAACTGAACAGCATAGTATATAAAGCCAAGTGCAATGATGATCAATCCTAAAAAGGAAACAACATGCATTTGAAGAAAGACAAATAAATAAAAGCTTAATGGCAATAATAACAATGAGGCTATTACTGCTTGCCACCTGATTCTTTTAGCTGGCTTACCATCAACAGTAGGTACAATTTTATACCCTGCTTGTGCATAATCTTCAAAAGATAAAACAGCAATTGCCCAAAAATGTGTGAATTGCCACAGCACTTGTACTGAAAATAAAAGGACAGCTAAGAAACTGACATATCCATCAAAAGCAACACATCCAATCAACATAGGAAGTGCTCCAGGTATCGCTCCTATCGCAACAGAAATACTGGACTGTCTTTTTAATGGAGTATAAATAAAGGCATAACTAACTAAAGATAATGTACCAAAGAATGCCGTTAATGGATTAAACAAGCCCAACAAAGTAAGCCCCATCAATGTCATAAAACCAGCAATCAAAACAGCATTTGACATAGACATTCTCCCTGCTGCAACAGGACGGTTCTTAGTCCGTTCCATCAGAATATCATAATCCTTTTCAATGACCTGATTCAGAACATTAGCTGCTCCAGCAACTAAGAATCCTCCAAGCCCTAATAACACTAAATCAATAACTGAAGCTGTAAATCCAGAAGCCAAAACAAAAGCTATGACAGATGTGAATACCACCATCGATGTCAACCGAAGTTTCACCAACAGCGAGAACTCTTGGAATACAGAATACTCTGCAACAGCCACTTTATTTATATGTCGCGCTTTGTTATTCATTCTTATTAATGGGCATCTACTTCTTCGCCTTCTTGAATTGGCGTTATCTGAGAAATAAAATCATTTCCATCTTTACCGTAATCATATGGCCATCTGTGCACCGCTGGTAAATTTCCATCCCAGTTACCGTGCCCTGGCTCAATAGGAGTAGTCCATTCTAAAGTAGAAGCACCCCAAGGGTTTTTTGTCGTCACCTTTTTACCGTAAAAAATACTGTAAAAGAAATTCACAACCATAAGCAACTGTGCAAAGAAAACAACGATTGCTGCTATAGTAATGAACATATTCATATCACCGAACGAACCAAAAGCATCGAAACTATCAAACTTGTAATATCGTCTTGGAACACCCGCCATACCTAGGTAATGCATAGGCCAGAAAATCGCATAGGCACCAATTAAAGTGGCCCAGAAATGTATCTTTCCTAAAGTTTCGCTCATGAATCTGCCAAACATTTTAGGGAACCAGTGGTACACACCACTAAACATTCCAAAGAATGCCGCAATACCCATGACGATGTGGAAGTGAGCAACAACAAAATATGTATCGTGCTGCTGAATATCAATTGCTGAGTTACCTAAGAACACACCAGTCAATCCACCTGAAATAAACATGGATACAAAACCAATGGTAAATAACATCGGAGTGTTAAGTCGAAGATCTCCTCTAAATAAGGTCGCTATCCAGTTGAATACTTTGATCGCCGATGGTACAGCAATTATCAAAGTAAATACAACAAAGAAGTTTGAGATGAATGGATTTACACCAGACATAAACATGTGATGAGCCCAAACTATAAATGACAAGAACCCAATGGCAAGGATGGAGTACACCATAAACTTATAACCAAAAATTGGCTTTCTTGCATGTACTGACATCACCTCGGATACAAGACCCATCGCTGGCAGTATTATAATATACACTTCAGGGTGACCCAAGAACCAGAATAAATGCTGGTATAAAACTGGACTACCACCTGCAAAATCAAGTGCTGATCCCTGAATAAATATTTCACTTAAATAAAAACTTGTTCCTAATCCTCTGTCGCACATCAATAAAAAGAATCCAGATGCCAATACTGGAAATGATAATAGACCAAGAATAGCTGTTACGAAAAATGCCCAAATAGTCAAAGGCATTCTCCAGAATGTCATTCCTTTTGTACGCAAATTAAGAACAGTTGTTATGTAGTTAATACCTCCTAAGAGAACTGACACAACAAACAAAACCAAAGATATCGTCCAAAGCGTCATCCCCGTTCCTGAGCCAATCGAGGCTTGGGGCAATGCGCTTAGAGGAGGATAGGCAGTCCATCCACCGGAGAAAGGTCCTGTACTTAAGAATAATGAATAAAACATCACAACACTAGACAAGAAAAAGAACCAATACGACAACATATTAAGAAAAGGAGATGCCATATCCCTAGCTCCCAATTGGAGTGGAATCAATAAATTTGAAAACGTTCCGGACAGTCCTGCTGTCAAAACGAAAAATACGATTATCGTCCCGTGCATCGTCACCAATGCGTAATAAAATTCTGGTTGTAAAGAACCTATTCCTGTAGATTCATCAATTACAATCCATTTACCAAGAAGTGGTTTTAACCAAGCAAGACTCTCATCAGGAAAACCTAATTGAAGTCTGAATATGATTGACATACCTGCACCGATAATAGCCCATATCATTCCAGTAATGAGGAATTGACGTGCTATCATCTTATGATCCATACTAAAGATGTAGGTACTAATGAAATTAGACTTGTATTTATCTTCATGGTGATGATCGTGAAAGTGATCATCAAAACCCTGCTCTTCAATTAGTCTAGTTTCTTCTATTTCGTAAGGAGTAATTTCTGCCATGTTTTTTTAAGATTAGATGTTGTTTGTTAAAATTCGCATCTCGGTCCGTCTGTTGTTCTGTCTTCCTTCTTCTGTTTCGTTTGTGTCAACTGGTCTATCTGGACCATACCCTACTGCTTGTAACCTTGCATTAGAAATACCTTTTCCAACAAGATAATTTCTAACATTTTCTGCTCTACTCTGAGAGAGACTCTGATTAGAATCGGCATTACCAGTACTATCAGTATGCCCGCCTAATTCAACAACCATGTTCTTATATTTATTTAAAACACTAGCCACGTTATCAAGTTCATATTCTGAAATTTGCTTTAGCTGAGCTGAACCTGTTTCAAAAAATACATGTTCTAAATTGATCAAATTATCTGAATCGTCTTCAGGCGTAGATATTGCTTGTTCTACGTCTGCCAAAAATCGCATCGATCTTTCTTTTATTTCAACACCTAAGAGCTCCCCTTTGTTCGGATCGCTATCAGTACCTCTGATTTCTGATAGATAAAATGATTTTTGAGAATTGATCCACTGTTCATATTCTTTTTCCTCTACTACTTTTAAAACTCTTCTCATACTATAGTGACCATAGCCACATAGCTCTGCACAGGCAAGTTCATATTCGAATGCTTCCCATCTTCTTGGTCCATCTGGCTCATCCTCGACAGCAGGTCCCATCCAGTCTGGATGACCTTTGAGTCTTTTTCTATAATCTGCTGTTGTTATTGCAGGAGTGAACTTAAAGTAAGTCGGTAAGCCTGGGATCGCATCCATTTTCACTCTAAAGTGTGGTAAGTAAAAATTATGTAAGACATCTTTAGCTGTTATCCTAACTCTTACTTGTTTGTCCACAGGTAAATAAAACTCTGTTGATCTGATGAATAAATCGTCATGAGATTTTTCATCTGTAAAATCTATACCTAATGGGTTTGTTGCAGGATCTATCAATTTATAATTTCTAGTACCTAACTTACCATCTGGTCCAGGATATCTTATTTCCCATAAAAATTGAGAACCGATAGCTTCTATTTCCATGTACTCATCTTCTGGATCAACGTCACCCATGACATCATTCCAAACAGTGAGACCTTTGGCTACAAGAAATACAAGGACCAAAGCAGGAACGCCAGTCCAGATGTATTCAATCGTATTATTGTGGGTAATGTATTCTTGATTAACTCCTTTCTTATTTCTGTATTTGTATGCAAACCAGAAAAGTAAAATGTGGGTAATTACGAATACAATTCCTGTCCAAAATGCAGTGATATTGAATAGGCTATCGATCGAACCACCATGTTCTGATGCAGCCGTATGCGGTCCATACCAAAGCACTATGTCTTTGTACAGCCATCCTGTGTACACACAATAGATCATAAAGCCAATCAAAAACAGTAGACAATACAATGCTGTACGATCATTCTTTTGCAACTCTGATTCCTCTTCACCTCGGATCTTTGATGCCAAATCAGACACCTTACTGATTTGAAGCAGAATAACAACTACAAGAACTATAATTAAAAATATGACTAATGCTGTCATGAGCTAAATTATTTTTTAAACGTGATGATGGATACTTTCAGCTAAATAAGGATCTCTTTCAGATACTAATGGAGCTGACGCTAATCGCGTATACACAACGTAAAGGAATGCACTTAAAAAACCAACAAACACTCCTATTTCTATTAATCCTGGTAACGTAAATCCTGATACAAAATGCGACGCATGTTCGACAACATCTCCTGCATGATGACCAGCGTCATGTCCTCCACCGTGATCACCACCGTGTCCATGACCTGCTAATTCATGTGCAGTATGTAAAGCACCTGGCTTGATCATCAAGAAATAATCCCACCAGTGACCAAATAATACTATTACAGCAACAATTCCCACAGAACCAAACTTTCGCTTAGTGTCATTTCTCATTAGTACAAAAAATGGGAAGATGAAATTGATTAATAAATTACCATAAAACAATACTGGATAATTATCAACTCTGTGTCTAAAATAGACTGTTTCTTCTCCTACATTCGCATACCAAATCAACATGTATTGCGAGAACCATAAATAAGTCCAAAATATACTAAAGGCAAATAAAAATTTACCCAAATCATGTATGTGCTCACCAGTAACTTGCTGGTAGTAGCCTTTCGATTTCATATAAATTAAAACAAGCAATGTCATACATATCATTGACACAAACCAACTTGCTCCAGAATACCATGCAAACATCGTACTGTACCAGTGTGCATCCAATGACATTACCCATTGCCAGATAATAAATGCAGAACTGAATCCTGCAAATGGCAAAAAGGCTGCAGCCCACACACGCGCAGTGTGATGGTGACTAAATGATGCATCGCCATCTCTACCTTCAGCTAGAGATAATGATCTCATTTTTCTAGCAAAGAAATACCATACTCCCATGACAATTAATCCACCAATCATATATACATTCTTGTTTAAGAATGATGATTTATGGTTTATGATTTTATCATTGATTATGGAATCAGGATCATTCCAATGGTAAAGGTGATGGAAACCCATATAATTACCTAGTGCGATAATGAACATAATGATAAACCCAAAAATCATAAATAGGGAGAACGCTTCCCACACTCTTTTGAATAAGGTGTACCAACCTGCCCAAGCAGTGATACAAACACAAATAAAGAACAGGGCTATAAATGAAATCCCTGTAAAGAAAACTGTGTTGTGTAAAAGATTGGTCCAAAACCTTGTATGGAATTCATCTGTACCAACAAACCAAGACAATATCAAGCACAACACACCTACTCCCATTCCTGCGAATAGTAGTGTTCGTTGACTGCCTGGCATTATATATTCTCTCATTCTATCTCGTATTCGATTTTAATTAATGATTGTCATCGTCTCCATGATCATGATCTCCGTGCGCATCGTCGTGATGGTCATCTCCATGTGCATCGTGATGACCGTTTTCATGTGTCTCGTGGTGGTCTCCTCCGTGCTCTTGGTGATGATCTCCAGCTTCGTGCATTTCGACCTCTTCTACGACAGCGATATCTCCAGCTGGAACATCTATGGCATTAAGACCATTTTCGTATTGATTGTAAGCAACACCAGCTTCTTTAGCATGTAAAGATCTGATGTAATGGATCACATTCCATCTTTCTTCGTAATTCAATTTGTCTTTGTATGCGCCCATTAAATTCTTCCCATGCATAATCGCGTGGTAGTATCTTCCGTTTGACGCTGCTTTAAATTCATCCGAGTTTAGGATAGCAGGTTGTACAGGATAAGCTCCGTCGTCTCTTGCCAAATAGCCTAAACCATCAGCTTTATCACCGTGACAGATGCCGCAATAAATGTTATAATTATTTTTCCCCTGCGCCAATCCAGCATCAGTAATCATTATTGGGTTTTTAATGATTTCTTCGGTAGCTCGAGTTCTTTCTTCTTCCGTATTACCATAGTAGTAAGGAACTGATTTTTGTGCAGTTCCTTCGTTTACACCACCTCTTGGCACAGTACCTGATACCGGCAATCTTGGTTTAGCATAATTGTAATACTCTTCTTCTCCACCCCATCTGTTATTATAATAATAACTGTAGTAGTTAGCTTCATAAGCAACAGAGTGCGCCATATCGGGCATATACTCTGAACCAGTCGAATCACCGCTAGGCTGTGAACAAGATTGAAGTGTCATGTAAATCACGAATATCAATCCCACTAAATATATGTTTCTCGCCTTCATCTACAGTATTTTAGTATTTACCTCAGAAGCTCCTGTTCGAGCAAAAAATGATTCCGCGGCTCCGTTATCAACATGGCCAGCATCAAATGCAATTGCAAACTTATCATCAGTCAATCGATCGTCTAATGTTGGATTAGTAACTCCTGGACCAAGACCACAGATTATATAAAATGTGACAACCATACCTATTGACGCAAACAAAACAGTCGTTTCAAATGTGATCGGAATAAAGGCAGGTACAGACCAGTGTGGTTTACCACCAAAAACAATCGGCCAATCTTTTGTGAAAATCCATGTCATTCCTAAAAATGCAGTCAAGGTTCCTAAGGCACCATAGATAAATCCTGCAATGTGAAGTCTTGACTCCTCCAATCCTAATAACGGATCTAAACCGTGAACAGGAAATGGAGAAAATACATCAAGTATGTCTAAATGATCTTTATTAGCAACTTTAACTGCTTTGAGCAAGTCTTGCTCATCATCATATAAACCGTAGATGACTTTTTTATCTCTAATTGTCATAGTCTATCATTTAGGCGAATCTACCGCCGTCTAATTTATCTTTTAATTGTTCAAGTTCGTCCCATAGCCCTTCAGCAGCTAGTTTTGCTTGTGTCGGCCATGATTCCGGATTATTCCCTCCAGTATTTCTTTCTGATTTATCCAGAATTCTCTGTAAATCCTCTACACTTGATTTATTGAGAGCGGCAAATGTAAAAATGCCTGCATCTTTCAAAACACCTTGTATTACTGGTCCGATACCTTCTATTTTAGTCAGATCATCTTGTACGAATGTTGCCGATCCAGATGAAGCAGCACCTGCTGTTTTGGCACTAGCACTTGTATCGACACCTTGATGACTGTGTTGAGCATCTGCTGTTGCTTCAACTGCATGATGAAGATCGTCATGCTCATGTGTATCGTGGCCATGATCATCGTGATCATGATCGTCATGATGAATGGCATTAGGACCAACATATTGATCTCCTGATGTTTTTAGTATTGATTTGATCTCAGCAATTGCCACAACAGGAGCAACTCTTACGAACAATAAGTATAGCGTAAAGAACAATCCGAATGTTCCAACATAAATGCCTATTTCTACCCATGTAGGAACATAAAAACTCCAGCTTGATGGTAAATAATCTCTTGCCAATGTTGTCGCAATAATCACAAAACGCTCAAACCACATTCCTATGTTAATCAAAATTGACATGAAAAATGTGAATGGAATATTTCGTCGCAATTTCTTGCTAAAGAAGAACAATGGCGACACCACATTACAGAACATCATACCAAAGTAAGACCAGTAATAAGGACCTAGCGCTCTATTAAAAAATGCGAACTGCTCATATATGTAACCTGAATACCAAGAGATAAATAATTCTGTCAAATAAGCTACACCGACAATCATACCGGTAGCAACAATGACTTTATTCATTGACTCTATATGCTCTAGAGTGATGTATTCTTCTATACCGAGAATTTTTCTTGTTATGATCATCAAGGTTTGCACCATCGCAAAACCTGAGAAGATCGCTCCTGCCACAAAATATGGCGGGAATATAGTTGTGTGCCATCCTGGAATAACGGAAGTGGCGAAATCAAAACTTACAATTGTGTGTACAGAGAGTACCAGTGGTGTAGCTATACCCGCTAAAACCAATGATAATGCTTCCCATCGTTGCCAGTGCTTTGCAGAACCAGTCCAACCGAATGACAAGAAGTTGTAGACTTTACGTCTGAATCCTTTTGCACGATCTCTTACAGTTGCGAAATCAGGAACTAAACCAGTATACCAGAATAATAAGGATACGGTGAAGTATGTACTAATCGCAAATACATCCCACAACAATGGAGAATTAAAGTTAGGCCATAATGGGCCCCTTGTGTTTGGATATGGGAAAATGAACATTGCCATCCAGATTCTACCCATGTGTATTAATGGGAAAAGACCAGCACACATTACGGCAAAAATAGTCATCGCCTCAGCAGCTCTGTTTACACCTGTACGCCATTTTTGTCTAAACAATAAGAGAATCGCGGAGATCAAGGTACCTGCGTGACCAATTCCAATCCACCAAACGAAATTTGTGATGTCCCAACCCCATCCTATCGTTCGATTCAGATTCCATGTACCGATACCATGCCAGATTGTCCATAGTATACAGAATATACCAACTGCCAGTACTGACACTGATATTAAGAAAGCAATTAACCAAGTACCACTTGGTTTCCGCTCCGTAGCAGCTACCAAATCATTGGTTATATCGTGGTAGGACTTATGTCCTTCAACAAGTGGAGTCCGAATTGGGCTAACTGGTGCACTCATTTGTACTTATTTATGTTTAATCGACTACGCGTCGAAATTTTCATCTTTATTCAAAACCTTCATAGAATACATAACCGATGGTCTGACATTCACCTCTTCCAAAACAGCATACGTCATCGGAGAATTAATCTTCTTAGTGACTTCTGCTTTCTTATTATTCATATCACCAAATGTGATGGCTCCAGTAGGACACGCTGTTTGACAAGCTGTTTTCACATCTGAATCAATCAACTTTCTGCCTTCTGTTTTCGCTGTTAGTTTTCCTTCTTGAATTCTCTGGACACAGAAACTACATTTCTCAATAACTCCTCTTGATCTGACTGTCACATCAGGATTCAATACCATACGTGTCAAGTTGTCTGCTCCGTAAGGAATTTCCTCTCCGTTCACTTTTACTTGATTCGCTGGAAAAATATCTGCAGTTGTGAAATCATTCCAATTGAAACGTCTCACTTTATAAGGACAGTTATTCGCACAATATCTTGTACCAATACATCTGTTGTAAGTCATTTGGTTAAGCCCTTCACTACTGTGATTGGTTGCATTTACTGGACACACATTTTCACATGGCGCATTATCACAATGCTGGCACATCAATGGTTGGTAGACAGTATTCGGATTTTCTACATCTCCAAAGTAATATCTATCAATTCTCAACCAACTCATTTCTTGGTGTCTTGCAACCTTATCTTTACCAACTACTGGAACATTATTTTCAGCCATACATGCAATTGTACATGCTGAACAACCAGTACATGCTGTTAAATCAACGTGCATTCCCCAGTGGTGGCCTTCTTTATATTTGTTCTCTGTGTATTCGTCGAAAGGGTAAAGTGTTTGCTGGTTTAATTCTTCAAAATGGTGACGCTCATGAACCAAATGATCCACTTCTTCTTCTAAGTGATTCAGATTTGATTTTCTAATGATAGATCTGTCAACCAAAGAACCTTGGTAACCAGCAAAAATATTTCCATATCCTGGCGCTAATGTCGCTTCATCAGCATTTATTGTTTCTCCATTTTTATCCGGACTTGTTACCCCCATCGTATGGTGGTACTGGACACATGAAAAATCCTCTTCTTCTCTTCCTGTATTTTGTACGTTTACATTTGTAGCAAAATACTGCCCTGAGTTTCCTACGATAGTAAGACAATCATTGACATTGACTCCAATGCCTTTTGTTGCGAAACCACCGACTTCTCTGCCATAGCCTAATGCCAATGACACTGTACCAGGCATTTGTCCGAATTGTTGAACAACAGGAACGGTAACCGTTTTTTCGCCGATAGTGAGCTTTACTAAATCACCATCCTTTAATTTATTGTAGCCGATAAATTTCTTGACACCATCAAATTCAACAGGAACAGCGAGATAATTACCCCATGTTGTTCTTGTGATTGGGTCTGGCATCTCTTGCAACCATGGATTGTTTGCATGCACACCATTACCAATGGAAACAGGCTCTTGGAAACTAATCTCTAAACCATCTCCAGAGCTTGGTCTACCCAAAGCACCAGTTGCTTCTGACACGCTGATTCCTGAGAAAGACAATTCAGATCCTCCGGCCGTATTGACAATACCATCATGAAGGATACCATCAACCATAGAATCAGCAGATGCAAAACCATTACCACCAAGTGATTGAGACCATTTGTTTCTTAAGTATGAAAAGTACGGTTGCTCATCATTGACAAAGCTACTTCCAGATAAAGCCATAAAGACTTCTTCTGCTTGCTTCGTATCAAATAATGGGTGTATCGTTGGTTGTATTATACTTACCTGTCCTTTCTTAGCCTCTGCATCTCCCCAACTTTCTAAACCGTGATGAATTGGAGCAATGACATTACACAATGCTGTAGTTTCATTATGTCTGTAAGCCAATGCTATTTTAGAAGATACTTTAGCTAAACCCTCTGCAAATGCTGCTCCATTAAAGTAATCATATACCGGATTAGAATCATTGATGATAACAGCATCTACTCTACCTCCATTCATTTCAGCAACAAGAGCCGCCATGTCTGAATCACTTCCTTGACGTTGCATGGATGCGTGTGCAAAACTTATTGTATTACCATAATTGCCTAAATGGTTGTTGATTGCATTAATCAACAATTGTTCACCTAGATTATTGTTACCACTCACAACGATAGAATGACCTTTGTGTGCAATCAATTGCTGAGCTACTTTCTGTAGTCCTTTCTTTGCTTTGTCAGTCAATCCAGCAGTACCAATACTACCGCCAAGTACTTGATTGTAAAGGAAGGCAACTGCAGAACTCTGCTCAGAAGGTTTGACCAAAATTCTGTGATCCGCATTACTTCCTGTCATAGACATGTGGCTTTCGACCTGAACATGTCTTGACATTGAAGCACCTTTGACAGATGTTATTTTTCTTTTTGAAGAATACGCCTTACTGTATTCAATTGGAGATATCCATGTACCAAGAAAATCTGCATTGAAACTAACTATGTAGTCTGCTTTGTCAAATTTGTAATCTGGAACAACTCTTTCTCCGAATGATTTTTCATTTGCGTCCAATAATGCTGAAGCAGAAACTGGATCGTATTGTACAAGCTTAGTATTTGGATACTTAGCTGTAAATTCAGAAATAAGCGATTTGAAACTAGGGCTTAATATAGTGTTGCTTACTATTCTGATTCTCGAACCACTATTTAGTGTGGAACCTAAATTTGACATTAAGTCATCCCAAGACGCACTTGCAAATCCTTCACCATCAGCAACTTGTGGAGCACGTAGTCTATTAATATCATATAAATCCAATACACTTGCCTGTACTCTAGCAGAAGTACCTCCACCAGTAATAGGGCTTAAGCTATTGCCTTCAACCTTTATAGGTCTTCCCTCTCTTGTTTTAACCAAGACCGGGCAGTACTCCCCTCCTTTTACGTAAGTAGATGCATAATATGTCGCTACTCCTGGAACAATTTCGTCAGGTTTTACTACATATGGAATGGCTCTTTTTACTGGGATATCACAACTGGCTGCTACCGTAGCTGCACCCAATCCAAATCCTAGATACTTCAAAAAGTCTCTTCTCGAACTCTCTACCTCATTAGCGATAGCTTCATCACCTACAGTATTAAGTAATGAAGTATCGTGAACTTCTTTTTGAGCCTCTTGAATAAATTCTGGATCTCTATTGAGGTCTTTCCCTCCGATCCATATTCCATCTTGGCTATTCTTCATGAATATATATTATTACTAATGGTAATCGTTAAATGCAATTAATAGTGGCACTTCTGACATTCCAGACCACCTATATCTTCTACCGTTACACCTTCTCTTGCCCCAGCTGCGATCTCATCATGATACTTGGCATAACTCTTATAATAATCATTGTCCGCAAATTGGACTTTTGTTTCCCTGTGGCAATTGATACACCATCCCATAGATAAGGGAGAGTATTGTGCAACAACATCCATTTCTTCTACTTTACCATGGCATGTTTGGCAATCTAGACCACCAACTGTAACGTGCTGTGCATGATTGAAATACACGTGATCTGGTAAATTGTGTACACGTACCCATTCGATAGGGCCTTCTATATTTGCCTCACCATTAATCTTGGCTCTTTGCTCACTAGTTAGAGACACCACTATGTTGTCCCACTGATTATCAATCTCTTCCAAAAGGTCTTCTGTAACCTTTTCGAATTTATCATCATTTTCAATGGTATTTTCTAACATCCAACCAGTGTAGATTTCCTTTTTCTCTTCTAAAGAAAGTTTGTCATAGTTTGGAATGTATTCTCCAGCACCTTTGGGCAGATAGCCAATAGAAGCATAAATTTTAGTTAGTTCTGCTGTTCCATACTCTGATCCGTATTTAATAGCGGAGTGACAATTGATACACGTGTTTGTAGCTGGTATGACTGCATGCTTAGATCTACGCGCACCATCATGGCAATATTGACAATCAATTTTATTGACGCCTGCGTGTGTGGCGTGTGAGAAGTTTATTGGTTGCTCTGGAGCATAGCCTTGCTGTCTCCCCAGATTAATGGCATTTGAAGCTGCTGTATATGCACCCAGTACTATTAGGCCGAATAATATGAAACTGACGACTCCTTTACTGGTAAGTGTTTCGAGCGTTGTTTTTCTTTGGTATGACTTCCCTTCTTTTTCGGCTGCGAGGAAATTAAGATTGCCGATAACTCTTGTCAATACAAGCGCAAAGAGACCCAAAACACCCAATAACAACCAATATACCCAAGTGCCGATACCTTTTTCTTGAGTCTGTCCATCAACAATGCCAGCTACAGTACCAACAGCTGCTGCGCCATAGGTACCGTCATACACACCATTGATGTAAGCAATTAACGATCCTATATCATCATCAGTCAAATTAGGAAAGGCTGTCATTACAGACTTGTTGTATTCTGCATAGACTTCATTAGCTCGTTTATGGCCTGTGGCAACTAATGCTTGAGAGTTACGAATCCAAGCATATAAATCAGACTCTGGATAGTCTGACCACCTGTCTTCTACACCTCCTAATGCAGGACCAGTAGACTGCGATTTCATGTTTTTGTTATGACATGTCGCGCAATTAGTCCTAAATAAGGTTTTCCCGATGTCTGGAGACACTTCGGCGAAAATATTAAACGAAAGTCCAAAAAAGAAGATGCTTATTAAGCTTTTATAAATCAATGATTTACATATCATTATTTTTACCTTTTATGTTAGATGGCACAACACTGCCATAATTTGCTGCAAAAATATTGTTTGGTCATGGTATAACGCAATATTTAAATACGTTGTTTCCTATTTAGATTTCGTCTAAATAAAATAAACATAAGCCATAAATCATACTGAGACAGCGGCTTTTATATGAGGATGATGTTGATAATTAACCAACTCTATATCCTCGAATTCAAATGAAAATAAATCGGTTACTTTCGAGTTTAATCGAACAGTAGGTAACGGCAGTGGTTTGCGTGTTAATTGCAGAGCCGCTTGCTCCAGATGATTGTTGTAAAGGTGAACGTCACCAAAGGTGTGCACAAATTCCCCATATTCCAACCCTGACACGTGCGCCATCATCATGGTGAGCAGTGCATAAGAAGCTATATTAAACGGAACGCCTAAAAAGGTATCCGCAGATCGTTGGTATAATTGACAGGATAATTTCCCATCTGCTACATAAAACTGGAACAAACAATGACAAGGTGTTAAAGCCATAGCATCTAACTCCCCTACATTCCAAGCATTTACTACTATCCGTCGACTACCAGGATCATTTTGAATGAGATCTAGGCAATATTGAATTTGATCGACACTAGTACCATCAGGTTTATTCCAAGATCTCCATTGTTTTCCATAGACAGGACCAAGGTCTCCATTTTCATCTGCCCACTCGTTCCAGATCCTAACACCATGATTTTTAAGATATTCCACATTAGTGTCACCTTTCAAAAACCAAAGCAATTCATGAACAACGGACTTCCAGTGGATTTTCTTAGTCGTTACCATTGGAAAACCTTCTGAGAGATCAAACCTCATTTGATACCCAAAACAACTGATTGTTCCTGTCCCTGTCCGGTCTGGTTTTGAAACACCCTCGTCAATAATGTGCTGAAGTAGATTATGGTATTGTCTCATTCTGTTTGTTAGGAGTGCAAAGATTAAAAAAATAAATATATGTTTTTAGTTGAAATCAATATATCTACCAATTGTGATACAAACAATGACATAATTAAGCGTTTATTATCATATCTCATTGGTGTTTATTACCTTAAGATCAAAGACTTCAGAATGTGAACCCATCCTTAAGAACATATTGCCTCATTACTCTATGCCTAGTAGTTCTAAGCACGAGTGCTCAGCAATCTACATATCACAAGGACAGGTGTCTCTTTGTAAACGAAACTGAAGAAAGCTACCCTTTTAATCATAATCAGACAGAATGGAGAAATACAGAAACCATTTGTATGGTGATCCATATTCTTCAGCGCCCTAGTGAAATTCAGATTACTGACGCTAGGATAGAGACTCAAATGGATAGAATCAACAGAGACTTCCAAGGATTAGATAATAATCTGCCTTTAATTCCAGAAATCTTTCACCAGAATATCGGTATTCCAAATTTCAAATTTATTTTGGCAAATAAAAATCCTGATGGTCAGCCATCAAATGGCATCGTTAGGAAAGAAACTTCTGTAAATAATATTGGCAGTGTAGTTTCAAGAGATGGTAAAGATGCTATTAAATTCAATACGCTTGGTGGCTCAGATGCTTGGCATCCAGATTCTTGTATAAATGTATGGGTAGGCGCCACCACAGATTTTTTTGGTGTTGCTTCACCTCTTGACCTAGCTGGCTCTCCAGAAGATGGAATCATTATAGCACCTGAAGCTTTTGGGCTAGTGCCCACCTCTATAGATGAACCAGTATCTACAGGGTTAGGAAGAACCTTGACACATGAGTTAGGTCATTATTTTGGATTATCCCATCTATGGGGACCTTCACCAGGCAGATGCGATAATGATGCAGATGGCATTGAAGATACTCCAGTGCAAGAAGATATTTATACGCAATGCCCTGAGTTTCCACAAGTGACTTGCAACAGTTCAGATATGGTCAATAATTATATGCAATTCACTGATGATGATTGCTTACTATTTTTTACGCATGGACAGGTACAGCGGATGAGAAATGTTCTGAAAGATATAAGATCCGGTATACTTGTTTCTTCAAATGATCTATCAATAGAAGAAAATCTAAACTTTGAGATCAGACAGTCTGACGGCAGTCTAGAAATCATACATGACAACAAGACATCTAATTTTGCTAAGGTTGCTATATTTAACACTTCGGGCCAACTTATTCTTAATGAACAATTAAATAGTATAAATGTGCATACAATTGATACCAATAGTTGGCCTCGTGCAGTTTATATATTGTCAATATTAGATGCTAATCGCAGATTTACGCATACTTTTATTGCTGGTTATTAACTACAAAAGATTTATTACTCATGAGAATTTTGATTTTGCTTGTAGGTATTTTACTTACTGCTTGCGGAACGAAGAAAATTGCTGTTTCTGATGATTTCCATATCAAAATGGATAAAGGTGCATGTTTTGGCTCTTGCCCTGTGTACACATTAGAAATTGACAATAATGGAAATGCGGTTTATGACGGTCGTCGATTTACTCAGAAAAGTGGAAAGCACAAACATAAATTGTCAGCTGATCAAATGGGTGAGTTGTCAGAACTATTGGAAAGAATAAATTTCTTTGCACTTCAAGATAGTTATCGTAGTGACATTGCAGATTTACCAACAGTAGCTATATCACACACAAATAAAGGATTATCAAAAACAGTATCTGGTAAAGACAGCAGACCAAAGCCAATATTAGAATTACAAAAACTATTGGAAAACATCGTTAATCAAGAAGGATGGGTTGCCATGGAGACCACGCAAAAGTCGAAAGAGGAAGTCGAAGAAGAAGAGGAAGAAACGGAAGAACCTGAAATCATTGAACGAGAAATAATCATCAAGTTTAGTTCTGGTACGATCATCAGCAGATGGATGAAAGGATATAAAGAATATCAGATGTATGTCAAAAAGCCATTAGACGATAATAAGCGGACTTGGATAGTCCAGTATAATCCTAAGCTTGTGAGCCCTCAGGTTTTGCTGCATAAAGTCCAAAGTGACCCTGGCGTTGATTCTGCGGAGTTTAATACAAAGACGGAAGCCAGGTAACGAAAATTATAAGGAGTCTAAATACAATGGACATAGATTGGCAGCACATATCAAACACTAAACTCAGGTGAATAGAGATAACATCAAAAATCTCAGACCGGATATACTTGGGATTGATAAAGACTCGCACACAACTACTATTGAGAGATTTCAAAGCGAGGTCTTGCGACCAATTGCTAAATATCAGAACACATTAATACTTAAACTATTTCGTGCTTATTTGGCTAAGTATAAACTGAGCCTAACGGGCAAATCAAATAAGGATCAAGAAGACATTATTGTACAGGCTATGAAGACCAATAAAGAGCTTAAATCTTTTTACCAAGGATTGATGGCTGCTTTGATGACGGAAGATGAGTTTGCTCAGTATATTCAAAATCGATCTGAAATAAATAAACGTATAACAGCTTTACTCACTCAGCGAATATTGTCTCAGATTTTACCTTGAGGCAAGACGCCTGTTTTTCACCATGAGGCGGGACGCCTACAAGGACTAGGGAATACTATGCGTTTATGTACATCACTTCTTTTACAGCCTTGACAATTTTAGCGGCATTGGGCATATACTCTTCTACGAGCGTTGGTGCATAAGGTAGTGAAGTATCGGCGGCATTTAGTCTAGTCACAGGCGCATCAAGGTAATCAAATGCATACTTCTGAACTCTATACGCTACTTCAGAAGATACACCAGCAAATGGCCATGCTTCATCAACAACAACCAATCGATTCGTTTTTTTGACAGACTCTACAATAGTCTCAATATCAAGCGGTCTGATGGTGCGAAGATCAATGACCTCAGCGCTTATGTTTTCACCTTCTAAAATCTTAGCTGCTTCTTTCACTAGCTCCATTGATTTGTTGTAGGAAACGATCGTAACATCTGTACCTTCACTTCTAACAGCTGCTTTACCGATTGGCACAAGGTATTCGCCTTCTGGAACTTCACCTTTTAGTGCATACATAACCTCAGATTCCATAAAACAAATTGGATCATCATCACGAATTGCAGATTTGAGTAAACCTTTGGCGTCTGCTGGATCGACTATAGAAATAACTTTTAGTCCTGGCGTATTGGCCATCCAAGATTCAAAAGTCTGAGAATGCTGTTGTGCTAATTGGCCTGCGGCACCAGAAGGACCACGAAATACAATTGGGCACTTGAACTGACCTGCAGATTGGGAAAGTGTTTTAGCGGCATTATTAACGATTTGGTCAAATGCTAAAATCGCAAAATTCCAAGTCATGAATTCAATAATTGGTCTTAGGCCGTTCATGGCTGCACCTACACCTAAACCAGCGAAGCCTAGCTCAGTAATCGGTGTATCAATCACTCTTTCTGGACCAAACTCATCCAGCATACCTTTACTCACTTTATATGCACCGTTGTACTCGGCAACTTCTTCTCCCATTAAAAACACATCTTTGTCAAGACGCATTTCTTCAGACATTGCTTCTCTTAGGGAATCTCTTAATGTGATTTCTCTACTCATGTTTTCTTAAGTTTTCGCCCGCAATATTACGTAAAGATTATGGTGTTGTACCAACTGTCCACGTATTGTTTTCTCTGTTTGTGTCAATCATTCTGAACTCTGGATCAATTTCAACCTTATCCACTTGTTTATTCACCTCAATTGTATACACAGGGTGAGTCCAAGGCCAATCAGGCACATAAGTGAATGATCTGATATTATCTTTGCCTTTTTCTCCTCGCATTATCCTCAACGGAATGTTGAATAATTCTGCAGTTCCATCGGTATATCTAACTAGCACATCCAAAGGCATTGGCATAGTACCTTCATTGACCAAGAGAATTTTGTAGGTATCTGCACTACTTGCTTCTACATCATAAACAGCATAGTCTGGATGATGTGTACTGTTTACCCAATATTCTTTATACCAATCTAATTCCAAGCCAGATGTTTTCTCCATCACACGAATAAAATCATTGGGATTCGGATGTTTAAATTTCCAAGTTTCAAAATACCTATGCAAGCCTTTTGCAAATGACTCCTCTCCCATTATATATTCTAGTTGTCGTAAAAAAATTGATCCTTTTGTATATGAACCAACACCATATGCACGGTTAGAAGCAAAATGATCTGCGTGAGTGGACAGTGGCTCATCTTGTCCAGATTCTACAAAAGACAAATAGCCGTTATACGTTCCTTCAAATGGATTTGGTGATGGTTTAGATTCACCTAACATCCCTAATTGTCTCAAATGATTCATTGTCTCTGCCGATCCGAATGACGTGAAGCCCTCATCCATCCAAGCGTATAATGATTCGTTTGTACCTAATACCATCTGATACCAACTGTGCATCCATTCATGTACAGACACACCTACTAAACTTCCTAAATTCCTAAAGCCTGTAATAAGTGTCAACATAGGATATTCCATTCCACCATCACCACCTTGCACAAAATTGTAAACAGGATATGGATACTTACCAAAGCGACCATTCATGTATTTCAGGGCCTCATCCATGATATCAGGAAGCATTTCCCAATTATCATTGGTTCTTGCACCTGGCTGATAGACGAAATACATCATTGTACCATTGTAAGCTCTTTTCGAAACGACTTTGTAATCTCTATCAGCAGCCCAGGCGAAATCATGAACATTTTTAGCAATAAACTTCCAAGATTTCTTTCCATCATTAACCTTGACTCCATTGTCATTTTCTGAATAACCTGCACCAACTTCCGAAGGATTTTGAATTTCTCCTGATGCAGCTACGACATAATCTTCGGGAATATGAATGGTGACATCAAAGTTTCCCCACACCCCATGAAATTCTCTACCGATGTATGGATTGGCGTGCCATCCTTGGTAATCATACTCACTTAATTTTGGATACCATTGTGCCATGGAATAGTCAATTCCTTCAGCATTATCCCTACCAGAACGTCTTATCTGTACTGGTACTTGAGCAATAAAATCCATATTCAGAATAGTGGTCTGGCCAGGTAGGATTGCTTTTGCTAAAGACACTTCTAGAATTGTACCTTCTACTTTATAGATGGTTGGCTGTCCGTCTTGAGTCAAACTCTTGACTTGATGAAAGCCTATTTCTTCTGATGTAAGTGTCGATATCCTTGAAGATACTCTTCGATCTGGGTCCTGGATAGTTCGGGATCTAAGATCCATCATGCTGTTAGGTTGGAACGCATTAAAGTATAGGTGGTAAAACACTTTATTGAGTGTATCAGGTGAGTTATTGGTATACTCAATTGTCTGTTTGCCATCAAACTGATGTTTGGAGACATCCATATTTATATCCATTGTATAATTGACATGTTGTTGCCATCTGTCAGCAACCTGTCCATAAACAACGCTAACAAGTAATAATAGGATAAAAGAATTTATATATTTCATTATATCAGTTTGCTAAATTACTAAGCTATCGGTATATCCTCTTTAACGGAAAAAGACCAACCAAAATTCCTCTTCGCGAGCAAGATAAATACTATTCCAGCAATGATTACCAAAACGACCATTGCAAAAGCATTCATTTCAGTCATTTTCCATATAGAATCTGTCTGAATAACACCACCTTCATAACCTACAAATATCGCCCCATAAATGTTCATTGCGGCATGCATACCCAAAGCCAGCTCCAGACGATCATCCAACATTGTGACAACTCCCAACAATACCCCTGCTAAAAAATAATAAGTCATCATGATCTCAAATCCGAATTGTTCAATTTCTGGATTAGTACTGTGTACAGCCATAAACAACAGGGAGGTTATAATAACCACAATCCATTTATTTGCTATCAGATTGTAGAGCCCTTGCAGTAAATAGCCTCTAAAAAACAGCTCTTCAAAACTTGTCTGAATTGGTAAGATCAGAAAGCTAATCGCCAGTAATCCTAAAAATGCTTTGCCATTAAACGTATAGGTATAAATCTGAGGATCCATAATATACAAGACCAATTCTCCGAGAGCCATCAGTATTAACCAAACGATAAAACCAAATGCAATGCGTCTATAGTCAATCCACTTATCTGGAGATATCAGGGCAATAAATCTCTTTTTATGTAAATATTTTACTGCGACCCACAACGCTAAAAACGCTGCAACAAACATGAGAAGCATCAATAATAATCCCAAATTACTAGACATCCCAATGGAAGCAAAATCAGGATCTGCAAAGAAGTCCACAATAGTGGTTGAACTATTATTCGCTTTTAAATAATGAGAAACAACAGTCATCAATGGCACTTGTCCTATTGAATAGGCAAATAGCACCAGAAAAATCGAGACGAGATATAGACCCCAATTATTTTTTCCGCTTCTACCTTGAATGAAAAACATGATATCCTGTTATTAGGCTGTAAAATACGTATAGCTTCAAGGATTATGAAATGAATACAATGATTATCAAGTATGACGACCAAAAGAATATCGAACTAGCCGCGTATATTTACAAGGTAAAACAAATAAAACCAACACATGGCAGTTCCAAACGGCATATACGCTCCTATTTTAACACCAGTAACTTCAGACCTAGAAATCGACACAGAACTGTTAATAGAGCACGCACAGGTTCTCATTGAAAATGGTGCTACTGGCATCGCCTATTTAGGGACTACAGGTGAAGCAAATTCGTTCTCATTTCAACAAAAGAAAGAACTTATTAAAGCGGTTGGGGGTAGTAATTTCCATCTAAATAATTCTATGATTGGTTCAGGTTGTGCCTCTATAAAAGAGACAATTGAATTGACAAAATATGCTGTTGATCATGGACTGACACACAGTTTAATGTTGCCTCCATTTTATTACAAGATAGTTACGGATGGCGCATTAGTGGATTATTATTCTCAGGTAATAGATACTGTCAATGATGATAGATTACAAATCTATATGTACCACTATCCTAAAATGAGTACTGTTCCCCTATCCATTTCCGTAATACAACAATTGGTGAAAAAGTATCCGACTGTAGTTGTGGGAATGAAAGATTCCACTGGAGATTTTGACAGTACTAAATCATACTTGGAAGCACTGCCATCAAACTTCCAGGTTTTCCCAGGCACTGAAAACCTATTAGCTACAACTATGCCTTTGGGTGCAGCTGGTTGTATTTCAGCGACGATGAATGTATCAACAAAACTCATACATCAAACGTATGAAAAATGCGCATCCGGTGAATCAGTAGAGCATGAACAAAACTTAATCACTAAGCGAAGAGCCGCGTTCGCAGGCTTGTCTTATCCTGGTGCACTTAAGGGTTATTTGGCGTATAAAAATAATGACGCCCGATGGCATGGAGTTATGCCTCCTAATGAGTTATTGGGTAAAGAGAAGGTACTTGAAATTGCTGAGGTATTGGATGGTTTGAATTAGTCTTGAGGCGGGAACGCTCTTTTTTGCCTTGAGGCGGG
>CAYVFU010000067.1:26200-27619 GCA_964450495.1 uncultured Saprospiraceae bacterium
ACGCTCTTTTTTGCCTTGAGGCGGGGACGCCTACAAGGACGGGAGGTGGAGAACAACAAATAATTATTATCTTTCTACTGCACTTAATCAGGCAACATGAAAAGAAGAAAATTTCTACAAGACACAACACTAGCGGCATCTGGAATCATTGGTGCTCCAAGTATTGTAAAAAATATGATTTCGAAAAGTCCTAACGAGGCACTTAATATTGGTGTCATCGGGTGTAAAGGAATGGGATGGTCAAACGTTAACTCACTTTTAAAAATGTCTGATGTAAATCTCGTAGGTATTTGTGATGTTGATGAATCCGTAATTGCAGATAGATTAAATAACTATGCAGGCGTACGAAGCAACACTCCTAAGACATACAGTGATCACAGAGAATTGCTTAAAGACTCTTCTATTGATGCAGTAGTTATAGGAACACCAGATCATTGGCATTGCAGTATTATGGTAGATGCCGTCAAGGCTGGCAAAGCAGTCTACGTTGAGAAGCCAATAGCCAATACGATAGAAGAATGCAACATCATGCTAGATGCCCAAAAGAATACTGGAGCGGTCGTTCAGGTCGGACAATGGCAGCGAAGCGGGCCACACTACAAAGCTGCCATTGATATCGTGAGATCCGGTGATCTGGGTAATATCCGTCTTGTAAAAGTGTGGGCTTATCAAGCATGGATGAAGCCTATGGAACAAAAAGCAGATGCTCCAACACCAGAAGGTGTCGATTATAAAAGATGGCTGGGCCCTGCGCCGATGCGACCATTCAATCCTAATAGATTTCATTTTAATTTCAGATGGTTCTGGGATTATGCTGGTGGATTGATGACTGACTGGGGCGTGCATGAAATTGATATAGCGCTTTACGCCATGAATGCAATAACACCAAAATCCGTCATGGCCTCAGGTGGAAAATTAGCCTACCCAAACGATCCAGCAGAAACGCCGGATACACTTCAGACTGTTTTTGATTATGGCAATTTTAATATGCTTTGGGAACATGCAACTGGCATAGATGGTGGTCCATACGGTCGGACAGAAGGCATCGCGTTTATTGGCAACAACGGTACGCTAATCGTTAATCGTGGAGGCTATGAAGTGATACCAGAAACAGAATGGCTTGGTTGGGGCCGAGAGGCTGGTCCTGGAAAAATGAAGTCTATCGACTTGGTCAAAAAAAATCCAGATGTCAATATTTTAGATTTGCATACCCAGAATTTTGTTGCAGCCATTAAAGCTAACGATCCTTCGATTCTCAACACGCACATAGAGTCAGGAAGTGTTGCTGCTATCAATGCGCAAATGGGCAACATCGCTTACAAGACAGGTGAGAAAATTTACTGGGACGCCGAGTATGGTAATTTTGGTGATAATGAAAAAGCAAATGCTTTAATCAAGGCGAATTATCACAATGGGTGG
>CAYVFU010000068.1:0-25946 GCA_964450495.1 uncultured Saprospiraceae bacterium
AATTAGATGTTTATGTCTGGGATGCAGATGGAAATGGAGATTTCTGTACAGTAGGAATTGTACTTGCTGACAATGGTAATGTCTGTGATCCAGAAGGTGAACTTGAAGATAATGGTGATTCGGGTCAAGTTGGTTCAGGATTTATGATTGCTGGCCAAGTCAGAACGTCTTATGGAGAGATGATAGATGACGTTGAAGTGACTTTGGATGCTGCTGGTTTAGCCGAGTATCCTGTATCGAAATTAACAGATGGAAGTGGTACATATGCTTTTGAAAATAATCCTATGGATGAGAGCTACCGGTTGACTGCAGAAAAAGATGAAGATTATATTTTGGGTGTGTCTACACTTGACATTGTTATGATTCAAAGACACATTCTTGATTTAGCTATATTAAATGATCCTTTTGCTATACTAGCTGCAGATGCTTCTGGTGATGGCAGAGTTAGTGTCGTGGATTTAGCAGAATTGAGAAGACTTGTTTTAGGTACTGTTGAAGATTTACCTAATGTGAGTCCTTGGTTCTTTGTAGATGCAGATCAAAACTTCTTTGATCAAACAAATCCATGGCCTTTTGCTGATGATATTAATGTATCATTATTGAGCGAAGATATGATGTCAGAGGATTTCATCGGTGTCAAAGTAGGGGATGTAAATGGCAGCTTCTTAGGTGCAGAAAGTAGATCCTCTGGTGTACTAACATTGCAAGCACAAAATGAAACATTGATAGCAGGCCAACAAATAGAGCTGGCAGTGACTGCACAGAATTTCGATCAAGTTGCTGGTTATCAGTTCACATTAACACATGAAGGTTTAGTATTCAAAGGAATTGAATCTGGAGCGCTTACTGTAGATGAAACGAATCTTGGAATAGAAGAGAATAGATTATCAATGTTGTGGCATGATGGTATTAATACCAATGTCAATTCAACTGAGACTTTATTTACGATAACATTTGAGTCAACGCAGACTTTAGAATTAGCACAGACATTGCAGTTAAATTCATCAATAACTAAAGCTGAAGCTTATGTTGGTGCTGATTTGGAGACTTATGCAATTGACTTAGTCTTTGGTGATGATACTGATAATGTTGTATTGCATCAGAATCAACCTAACCCATTTGAAGAAACGACTTCAATTGGATTCGAATTGCCAACAGCAGCTCAAGCAAGTATTTCGATATTCGATGTTGCTGGAAAAGAGTTGGTAAAAATTAAAGGTAACTATAGAGCAGGATATAATGTAGTGACAGTTAATGCTTCAGATTTAGAAGCTTCTGGTGTCTTATATTATCAATTGCAAACGGGTTCTGAAACAGTAACTAAGAAAATGATTGTGGTGAGTAAATAATCACCCTCCTACAGATAAAATTGGTCTTTCTCAGGTAGACCATGTTTAATTTTGGCGGTTCTAGCGGTAGAACCGCCAATTTTATTTGTTTACATTTTGGGAGAATCCAAAGTTTATATTCATTCCATGCTCTATGATTTATTGCACTCAGCAAATGAAAGGGAATACAACATCATAGTAAGTTAAATTCATAAGAGCTATAGTGAAGCTGAAATACGAAATAGAACTTTCGAAATAAGTTAAATGCTAGAATTTTACTTTGTTTTTTAAGAAGATAAAATTCACTACTATAACCAAAAACGATATCGACTCAAAACGCATCTAACTCATACAAATCATCCAAGGTCACCACATTGTCAAGCAATTCATCACTATATTGATTTTGTCTTAGCCCATAGGTAGTCACTAGCGTCACAAATATGGATTTCTTTGTTTTACACAATTCTCTAAATAAGGTTTTTCTTCTGCGTAATAATTTGGCGTCTGTTTTTGATAGCTGAATCTCATCATTATAAAATTTCATCTCGCAAAGATTAATGACATTATCAGCTCTATCAATCAACATATCTACCTGTACTTGTTTAGCTGTATAGCTAGATATGTTAGTTTGTATGCCCTGTATACCTAAGGCTTTTGTAATCGCATCTGAGTGTTTGATACATATGTTTTCAAAGGCATATCCTTTCCAGGTAATGTATTTTTGTTTAGTTGAATTTTCAATCCAGATGTTCCTTTTTCCTGATCGTTGATTTTCAATGAAATTGAGATAGAATAAGGAATATTCATCGACTAGCCTAAACAGTGTATCTTTTTTCTTTTTCCCAAATGGCAGTATACTCATAATAAATGATGCAGTCTCTAATTCATCGAGGACCTTAGTCAGTCCTCCACCATCTGAGAGCTTAGTGTGTTTGATGATCTCTTGACGTGTTAGGCCTTTCCATTTTGTAGCTAGTGCTTTGATAATAGCAATGTGGTTTTCAGGTTTATCATATAAGGCAGCATACAAATTATTAAATTCAGTTCGCAAAAAACCATCCTTATCAAAACAAATGCGTTGAATGGCTTGGGTTGCAGATTCTCCTTTTTTCAATCCGTTTAAGTAAAACGGGATACCCCCAATAGACATATAAATTTGTAATATTGAGTATGGGCTTAAGGCGGGATTGATTTGATTAATATACTGCCTTGTTTCAGATAGCGTAAATGCCTGTAAGTGGATTTTTGTAGTTACACGATTATGTAATCCGCCCTTATTATTGATGACTTTATGAATCATCCAGGATGCTGCCGAACCACAAATCACAACAACTAAAGATTCTTTACTTGCCCAGTCATTCCACCAATAAGCCAATTCATTCAGAAATCCTGATCGATGTGTATCAATCCAAGGTAATTCATCAAAAAATACGACTCGTTTATGTTTAGTTTTTCGGCGTTTTTCTAAATATGTCTTTAGTTGTCCAAATGCTTCTGCCCAGTCTTCAGGCTGCTTTGGGGCAATTGAAAACGTACCATAGTCAGCCAATTTTACAGTGAATTTCTTTAATTGATTTTGAATAGTAGCATCTTGAGTTCCTGTAAAGTCGAACACTATTTGCTTTTTATAGTGTTCTCTTATCAGATATGTTTTACCCACTCGTCTTCTGCCAATAATAGCTACCAATTCACTATTAGGTGAGCGCAGTAATTCGTCTAATTGTTTTCTCTCTTTTGTTCTACCTATCATGTATTACTCGCTGAATATTATAAATATACAATGATTCAGCGAATAATTATGATATATTTCTCGCTGAAAGTCTATTTTATTTTAAGATTCAGCGAGTATTAAATTGTTTTTATACCAAATTTAAGTTGCTCACACAATCTCCGCCCCCAACATCACATCTGGAATCCCAAACCCATCTACCAATCCCTCAATCTCAGGTCTTAGTTCCTGAATCAATTTGCTCTTGACGCGTCGGATCGCTTTTGTTTTAGAACCTTCGAGATAATCATTTTCTAAGAACCAGCCCTTCTCTTCGTCAATGGTTGTTAAGGCGTACAATTGACAAACTTTATTTAATATATGTTTGACACCTGTATCCTCACATTTGTCAATGGCTTTTATGAACGATTTGAGTACTATATTGTCGATATACGCGTGAGCACTCGCTAACATATGTGTCTGGCATTTTAAGAAAGCTTGGTAAGGATCAACTCGTTTTTTTAGATAATCTTGCATCCGCTGACTCAATGTGATTAAGAGTTTTTGTTCACGATACATAAAGGCATCCTTGTGGAAATCTCTACTTAGTAAATGATCCGTACTGGTATTTCTTGTCTGTACAGGATTTAGCTCCGTTACTTTATTGCTGAACCTTGTATATAAATACCTAACAACTGCCCGATAACCTTCATCGTGGAACGACTGTTTGAATTCCGTTAATTGTCCTTTCGCAACCAATTGCATTAGTACAGTATTGTCTCCTTCAAAAGTAGTGAAGATGTCCGTATCTGCTTTTAGTGCAGCAAATCGATTTTCTGCTAAATAGCCTTTGCCGCCGCATGCCTCTCTGCATTCTTGTATAGTACGTGTTGCATGCCAAGTGGCTTTTGATTTTAGTCCGGCCGCTAAGGTTTCAATATGACGCATGTCGCCATCAGTATTGTCAGTGTATTTGTCTGCAAGTCTGCGTAAAGCAAAATTGTATGCATATGTTTTAGCCACAAGGGGAATCAATCGATGTTGATGGGTAGGGTAGTCCATAATGAGTGTTTCTGGCACGCCATCTTTTGCATTAAATTGTCTTCTTTTGAGTGCATATTTAATCGCAATCGTCAATGCAGATTTTGATGCACTAATTCCTGCTAAACCAACGCAAATTCGTCCAACAACTAGAGCACCTAACATGGTAAAAAATCGCTTTGAAGGATTTTTAAGCGGACTATCATAATTGCCATTCTCATCAATATCACCAAAGCGATTTAACAAATTATCCTTCGGCACTCTTACATTGTCAAACCAGATTCTTCCGTTGTCAACACCATTTAGTCCCATCTTATAGCCAGAATCTTTTACAGTAACACCTGACATCATTTCACCTTTGTCATTTCTGATAGGGACTAGTATGGCATGTACACCATGATTTTCTCCATCCACTATTAATTGAGCAAATACTGCAGCCATTGTACTGTGCATGGCATTACCTATGTATTCTTTACCCGCATCGTGGTCTGGAGAATGGATAACTATCTCTTTAGTATCTTGATCATAAGTCGCAGTTGTCATAAGCCCTTTCACATTAGAACCGTGTCCGGTCTCAGTCATCGCAAAGCAACCAAGTAACTCTGCACGATGCATTGCTTCCAAATATTTCTTATGATGTTTTTCTGTGCCAAGTGAATATAATGCCCCTCCAAACAAACCAAATTGTACACCAAATTTGATAGCAAGACTAAGGTCACTATACCCCAGCATTTCAAAAACGGCGATGTGATCTCCTGACTGTTCACCACCTCCATATTTTTTAGGAAAAGAGTATGCGCTCACACCTTGTTTGGCTAGCTCTTTCGTCTGTTCAAGAATCCTAAGTCTGTAGATGTCTTTATCAGGCTCTGTGACATAAGTAAAAACGGGATCGCTTAGGAGCGTTCTCATCCTGTTTTTAGTGTCAACATAATCTCCGTCAAGGAAGGCTTTTAGTGCATCAGGGCTAAAAGAAGATTCGGTGTCACTTGGTGATGTTTTGGTTGGATCAAGTTTGCCAATTAAAAGGTTGCTGCTGATTTGTCCATCAACACCTAGAGCCTTCTCTATATCCATCAGCGCAGCTTTTGTTTCTTCTAGATTGCTTCCGCTTTGACTTCCTTTTGCTATTTCTACACCCAGATCAACAAGTGACGTTTTTCCATCTAATTCTAGGTCTTTACCATAACTCTTCAACGCATTTACCCATTCTTTAAATGTACCTTCATCAGGTGGAGATGTCGGATCTGTCCATCTTATGAGATATGCCTTTTCTTCGGGTTCCAGACATTCAAGACAATTGAGTTTTTCATGTATGATTTTCATTTCTGAAGGGCTCAGCACACTGTCTGACCAACCAACATAAAATAGAGGTAAGAATGATAAAATCCCTTCGGTTAGTTCTCCTGGTAAGACTTGATTGGACATAGAAATTTATTTGTGTGATAAACAATTATATTCGCTATATATTTAAATGTTTTAAAGTGGTGCTTAGTTGCATAAATCTTGAAATAATTCAATAAAATGAAGTTGTTAGAAAATAAAAATGCGATTGTAACAGGTGGTTCTCGGGGAATTGGGGAATCTATTGTTAAAACGTTTGTTGCTCAAGGGGCGAATGTCCTATTTACATATAGGTCTAGTGCTGATCAAGCTAATGCTCTTGCTGAGGCACTAAGTACTTCTGGTCAAAAGGTATTGGCTGTACAATCTGATGCAAGTTCGTTTGAACAAGCTGAGCAGTTGATTAAAACAGCAACAGAAGAATTTGAGACCATTGATGTTTTGGTTAATAATGCTGGCATTACAAAAGACAACCTTATGTTGCGTATGAGCGAGGAGCAATGGGACCAAGTGATTGATGTCAATTTAAAGTCTGTTTTCAATTTGACCAAACATGCTATGAGATCAATGCTTAAAGCAAGAGCAGGCTCTATCATCAATATATCATCTGTGGTTGGTGTTTTTGGAAATGCAGGACAAGCTAATTACGCTGCCTCTAAAGCTGGTATAATTGGCTTTAGCAAATCTATTGCGAAGGAGGTTGGGTCAAGAGGCATCCGGTGTAATGTCTTGGCACCAGGATTTATCGCAACAGATATGACTGATGAACTAGATGAGTCTACTAAAAAAGCATATACTGATGCGATTCCATTAAAGCGATTTGGTCAAGGACAAGATGTCGCCGATACTTGTGTATTTTTAGGTTCAGACATGTCTACGTATGTAACCGGTCAGGTGCTCAGTGTTTGTGGAGGTATGAATATTTAAATTTTGGACATAGATCTCAGTATGTTTTAAATCTTCCTATCTTTTATGAATGAAAAGATCACTTCTTCTCGTAGGTTTTATCTGTTTGCTGTCAATTCTTCAGGCGCAACATAAGTCTCCTTCGATACAGCCATTGCTTGATAGCTTGGAATTAATTTTATCTAAAGAAAAAATCCCTGGTGCATTAATTTCTATTGTCTGTTCTGATTCAATCATTTTTGCTGGTGGAGTGGGTTATGCAAATGTTGAAGACAGTATCCCTGTAACGGATAATCACTTATTCAGACTTGGTTCGATATCTAAGACGATGACAACACTGTCTTTATTGACTTTAGTAGAAAATAACACCTTAAACTTAGAAACTCCGGTACTTGATATTGATCCTAATTTGCCAATAGAAAATAAATGGAGGAACACTGATCCGATTACTGTAGAACACTTACTAGAGCATACGGCAGGGTTTGACGATATGCATATGCATGCTATTTACAATACTACAGATGAGAATGCACCTTCATGCGCATCAATGATTGAATCTCATAAAAATTCGTTGGTCGCAAGATGGAGACCAGGTACTCGCTGGGCATATTCTAATCCTGGCTATGTGATGGCTGGACATGTCTTGGAGAAAAAGACTTTACAGTCGTATCATCAAGTAACAAAGCAAACTGTTTTTGATCCTATTGGGATGTCTTCTAGTGGTTTCTATTTCAAAGAACCTACCGAGTTTTTAATGGCACAAGGGTACAAAAGAGAGGGTGGTAAATTTACTCCAATTGAGTATCCATCTATCCAAGGTGGTCCGGCTGGTGAATTGTGCTCTAATGCTGCGGATATGGCTGCCTTTTTACAGTTTATGTTGAAGAGAAAGCTTCAAGACAGTTCAGAATTGATTTCTAGAAGTTCTTTTAATAGAATGGAAATGTCAAAAACATCATTTGCAGCGAAGAATGGACTAACAAAAGGATATGGCTTAGCAATCTTTAATCATTGGCTTAATGGATTTCATTTTCAAGGACATGATGGTGGAATTGATGGATTTGTTTCGACAGCTCTATATTCTAGAGATGCTGATTTTGGATATGCGGTGTCTGTAAATACAACAAAATCACCGGCAAAATTAGCTAGAAAAATTCGTGATTTTTTTCTAGGTCATGAGAAGTCTAGTGAAAGACTTGATGTGCCGCTTCCTGAAAATTTCCAGAGTGACTATGAAGGCTTTTACACTATGCAAAGCCCTAGAACTCAATTGACTTATTTCATAGAATATATGTTCGATGCTGTTGAAATAGAAATTCGCAACGATTCTGTTTTTGTTAAGGAGTTAATGAATGGTGTTGTAGATACTTTATATCATTCCGGTGATTATAAGTTTTATTCTACAGATGAAGGTTTCCCAAAAACTTTATTTGCCAGTACTGATGATGCCAAAGTACTGTGGTTACGATCAGATACTTTTCATAAAAAATCAAAAACTATTCATCTTTTTAAAATAGGGTTGTTTTTACTGTCTTTATTTATGACAGTACTCTTTTTTATTTTTGGATTTTTCTGGTTGGTTATTAATGCGTTTAAAAAGATTAAGAAGCCCTTGTTAGGTCACCTATTGTTGTGGTTATCCACAGGTAGTTTTATCGCTATGGTGGTATCGTTTATTTACAATGCAGAAAGTATCGGTCCTTCAAATGAGGTGACTATATCGGCTGTTTTAGTTACAGTTTTTTCCTGGTTGTTTTTAATACTTGCCTTGGTGTCGATAGCTAAATACTTTAGTCTACCTTCGAAGAGTAGATTCTATAAGGTTTTTTATTTATGTACAGCAATATCAGTTACCGGCTTAGGGGTATTTCTTTTTTACAATAATATTATAGGAATTCAATTGTGGAATTATTAATAAATTTAATTCCGAGGACGGGACTATTTTATTAATGTCCTAACTTAGGAATGGTAAATAAAAACGTGCTGCCTGTTCCAAGAATTGACCTTAACTCTATTCTACCTCCGGCTGACTCTATAATTTTTTTACAAATACTTAAGCCAATGCCTGTCCCTTCAATTTCGGCTTTATTATGAAGTCTTCCAAATAACTCAAACACCTTATCATGATACACGTCTTCAATGCCAAGCCCATTATCCTTCACTGCGAATTGATGATAATTTCTATTTGATTGGTGTGTAATGTTTATTACCGGAATTCTATCAGGATGTTTATACTTTATTGCATTAGATATCAAGTTTTGGAATATTTGAGTCATAGAGACTTCGTTCGCTATTATTGTAGGTAGGTCAGAAAACTCAATTTGCGCATTGGAGCTTTTTATAGATGAGTTTATGTCTTGAATTACTTTTCTTATGATGTAATTGCAATCTATTTCTTGCTTCTCATTGAGCTCATTCACCTTTGTGAAGTCTAGTAATCCTTCAATTAAATTGTATAATCTTTTGGATGAATCACTTATATAATTTAGAAAGAGTTTTCCTTTGTCATCAAGTTGAGAAGCATATTTTTTTTGCAACAAATCACTAAAGCTGCGTATCGTTCGCATAGGCTCCTTCATGTCATGGGAGGCGATATAATTAAACTGTTCTAATTCTTTATTTCTTTGTTCAAGTGCTTTTAATTTGTATTCAGTTTCAAGTTTTTTGTGCAGGTCATTTTTATGCAGATCTAGATCTTCATAAATAAATTTAAGGCCTTGTAAGATGCTAGCCTTTAATTCATCTTCTTGTTCAAGTTTAGCTATTTCATCATATTCTATTTTACATTCACCCTTTGAAATATAAAGCATATGTTCTAAGAGGGACTGTAAAAATTGATTGTCTTCTTTAGTATTCGACACCTAATAAATTATTTATTTTTTCAATACCTTGATCTACAGTTTCATGAACACTATAGGATTCTAGATCGGTCTGGAACATAATGAATTTTAAAAGTGTATTAAAAAACACTTTTTTCCCAGTAATAAAAGCGACATGGTCAACGGAATTGCAAATGTGTTTGAAGTTTTCATTAATGGTTCTTCGTACTTCTGCGTCAGGAACATCAGTACTTGTCAAATTAATTAATAACCCACATTTATCACACGTTTCTAGAAGTTGATTTGTACGCTCAAAGAAGAGTTCGATCGTTTCCACACTGCATACTTGGATTTCTTCATATTTGATTATGTGATCCGTATGTTTGGTAACTCTATCAAAAATAGCCTGCCTCACTTCAGCAGTTAGAGCATCGCCTTCATATTTTTTTCTTTCGAAAACATAATCTTCGCAAATCATTACAACAATTATATTAATGTATGATGAATAGTATCCTACTCTGTGTAGGGTGGACAAAGGTGTTTGAGTATTTTTCTGCCCATTTTAATTATCTAATGTAAGGAAAATTATAATATATAAAACATGTACTGCTAGCTAAAATGACTGTCATCATACATAGATAACAATACATACCTTTGCTAAACATCTAAGCTTAAAAGCAAAAACATATTTTAGCAATAATGTTTTACCGTTCTGTGGGTAAAAAAGAAAGGATTTAGTTACCCATCAATGTCTGTATAACCTTGCTTTCAGAAAATTCGGACCATCCATTACCACAATGATGAGCAACTTGCACTTCATAGTTTGAATTACTTCGAAGATTTGTAAAATTAACTGCAGTAGCAGCAGTTGATTCTGTCAATATCCACTCAGAAGTACCTTGGATCCTGTATCGATATTGATAATTTTGACCACCTGATAATCGCAATAAGTAAGCAGTTGCTCCACTCGCAGTTGCATAGCCTACTTCAAAGTTAGCAAGCTCTATCGTTGGGCAATCAGTTTCCGTAGGACTATTGGTTTCGTCTTCCACTTCTTCATTTTGCATTTCTTCTTCTTGCTCGTCTGCAGTATTTTCTTGCGGAATTTGGTCGCCTGTTGTCGTGAAAGAAAAAGATTCTGAGTATGGAGACCAGATGCCTTCTTCACATTCGTGCCTCACTTGATATTCATAGTTGGTACCAGATGCAAGATTTGATAAGCCTAAATAATGGTTTGGATTTTCTGCACTTTCTATCCATGTATCTGTCCCAGATATTTTGTATCTGAATTGATTAGCTACGTTACCATAAGGTTGGGTAGTGTAGACAAAAGCAAATTTATCTGATAAACTTGTAATAAATAATCCATTTGCTGCTTCTGCAATACAGTCACTTTCTTCTTCAGTTGATTCTGGCGTGCCAAGAGTGGTAAATTCTGTGGAGGAAGTAAATGGAGACCATTCGCCGCAGCAGTTTCGCGCTACTTGAAATTCGTAAGTTTCTCCTGGGTCAAGATCATTAACAAACATATGTTCGTTCTCTGTCGCTTCAGTGGTTATCCATTCATCATCATTAATGTGTTTATACCTATATCTGGAAAGTTCATCAATAGGACTTCTATAATATAAGTACGCATAATCATCTTGAGGATCCGCTATTGATATTTGCGTGTTGGGAGGAGTACAATTGGCACCCGATGGTTTGATGTTGTATACTGAATATCTATACCAATAATAGGGGATAGTCGCTTGCTCAGGATTTGTTTCATAAGGTTCCCAATTACCAGGAGTATCCAAAAACCAACCATTGTTACTACCTCCCCATCCCCAATTGAAATGCATATACTCCACCCCAGAAGCAGAATAACCATATCCATCTGCTAACCATGTGTGCCCGATGACACCTCTGTCTAGAGAGTCTATTGACCAACCTGATAAAAAGACAATTCTACCTTCGTCAAATTCTGTTTTTAAGACCTTAGAATATGTTTCTTGATTTGTTCCTCTATAATCTTTCATGTCTTGATCGAAACCGTAATTGTAAATGAGTGCATTAACGGTTCTGCTTACGTAAGTTGCTGTATATGATGTACTGTAAAAGGTATACATTGATTTTCCAACGTCATAAATAAAATCAGCTAGCACCTTATTTTCTTGTGATAAGGTGTCAGGCATGCTAGCATAATCAAATTGCTGTCCACATAAATCAACTTCTTGTAGTCCATAAATTGGATCATTATACGAAACAAACCCGTTGCCTGGAGCTGGATTTTCATAGTACTTCAGTAACATCGATATTGCGATTGGCAAACAACCACAATATGTACTACCATCTGGTCCATCAGCATCTGAGGGACAAGAGCTGTTGTAATATCCATCTTGATTCCACAGGGTTGTTGTCAATGGTCCTATGATCGGGGTAAAGGTTATATTCTTTTTTACAATTCCTGTGGTTGATAATTGTTTAATTGTATTCCACTCATTTATCGCTTTTTGAGGAGCTTTATATTCTTGCTGTCGCAATTCATTAATTCTAATTTCATGTCTGGATAACTCACCCCACAAGCCGATATTTTCTTGACTATGAGAAAAGTCGATATGACCGTGATCAGAAAATCCAAGAACTGGTGAGTACTCATCATTAGCAGACAATATAATGAACCCTCCATCACGCATATTGAATGCATAATAGTTAGGAAGGCTGCTGTTTGTTGCTTTGACCTTATAGTCAATGATGGCCTTAGATTTTTTGGAAAATGTTTTTCCAGAGTACAACTCAAATGCTGCTGTAGCATATTCTTTTGCTTGTGTAACTGGAATTTCTTTGCCAAATAGTGAGCAGTTGAATAGAAATAAAAGTAGAAACGCCGTAAGTGATCTCATGATATATAGAAGGTTTATATCTTATTAGACTCCAAAATCGGAATAAAGTCAGAATGATTAAGTGTTTTTGATGACAATTAGCATTCAGATAATTGTATTTAACGTTTGATTTAAAATCATATATTTCACTACAATCTCAAATAATTATAGGAGCATAGACACCTAAGGTTACTAATTTTATGCCTTTAATGTTACTATATATTGTATAAATATTGGGTGCGTGAATAAATTATTCAATTATTGTGCCCCTCCACAGCCATCTATAAATGCATGAAAAACAGAGTTTTTCTCAACTTCAAAACCTGCTTTTAATTCAATGCTTATGCCAGAATCATAGTCCACATTCGTATCATTCTCTTTTACTATTTGATTAGATTCTATCATGCCGTCAACTTCAAAATCTGCATTACCGTTTTGAATGCCTGTTAGTTGATTGTTATTGTTCATTGTGTATTCTGTCACTGGAGGGTTGACTGTTACCATTGAAAAACCAACACAACTATGTATATCTGTAACTGTGACGTAATAATCTCCAGCTTCAAGACCTGTTGTATTGACACTATTACCTTGAGCATCTTCCCATATATAAGTGTAAGGAGCCATACCTCCTGAGGCAATGGCATAGACATTACCAGTTGATGTGTTTGAACAACTAAGGTCATTGCTAGATGTAACTATTGTGATACCAATTGGCATATCTAACTCTAAAGATTCTACAAATGAGCAATTGTTAGAATCAGTTATTGTGAGTGCATATGTGCCTGCTGTAAGAGAATTAATTGTGTTTTGTGTAGAATTATCAAACCACGTATACGTGAAGGGTGCTCCATCTCCTGTCGGATTCACGGTAATTGATCCATCCATATTTGCATCGCATGTAGGCAATTGAATCGTAGGATTTAGCGTAAATGAAGGTGAGTCTACCACGAATAGAGCTTCACTTGTACAATCGTTATCATCAGTGACGGTAACAAAATATTCACCTACCGCTAATCCTATTAATTGATTTGAATTTGCACCAGTTGACCAAGAATATGTATATGGAGCTGTGCCACCTTTCCCTGTTACCTCAATGGAGCCATCTGTATTTGTTAAGCAAGTAGCATTGGAGCTTGAAACTACATCAATCCCTAATGGTCCAGGTTCACTAATTTGGATAGAATCAACAAGTACGCAGCCTTGATCATCAGTGATGGTAAAGATATTGTTGCCAACTGTCAATTGAGTTGCCGTTACGCCGGACTCCCCATTAGACCAATTAATATTATAAGGGCCATTGCCACCAGAAATGTTTAGTGTAGCCGAACCATCATTGGCACCAGTACATGTGATATCTTCAGAATTACTAATTTGCTGATTCAATGCATTTGGCTCTAATACATTCCAAGATTCAAAGGATTGGCAGTCATTGGCATCAGTAACTGTAATAGTGTATGTGCCACCATTTAGATTTGACACAGTAGGCGTAGTAGCACCGTTCGACCAAAGGTATGAGTAGGGTGATGTTCCCCCAGTGGCAGTGACTGCTAATTCACCATTATTGTCTCCAAAACAGCTGACATCTAATTGTATATCTAACAGGATATCCAGGTCTTGGCTCGGTTCTGTAATTGTGTAACTGTGCGAGCTTATGCAGTTATTCATGTCCACAACGGTTATACTATAGTTGCCCGCTGTTTTGGCTGTAATTATATTTGAGGTTTCGCCAGTCGACCAAGTATATGCATATGATCCTGTTCCACCACTTACATTTAATGAAATTTCACCAGAAGCATCTCCAAAACAAAGCACGTTTGTAATGGTTTCAGTTACATTCATTTGTGATGGTTCAGTAACTTGATAGGTTTCGACTTGGATACAATTATTAGAATCGGTTACTGTAACAGTATAAATTCCAGCTGTAAGATTGGTTATAGCAGCACTCGTCTGATTAGTTGACCACATATAGCTATAAGGAGAAACACCACCTACTGGTGTTACTGATATTTCTCCGGACGAATTTCCAGCACACATTAAATCGGTAATCGTCTCTTGAACAGTCATCAAAGATGGCTCAGTGATAGCAGCTGTTAATGATTGTTGGCAGCCATCATCATCTGTAACGGTACAAGAATACGTACCTGGTGATAGATTGTTGATTGTAGCATTACTAGAAATTGGACTACCTGAAGAATTTTCCCATTCGTATTGATAAGGCGTAGAGCCACCCAGGGCATTAGCTGTTAGTGAGCCATCACTTCCCGAAAAACAAGAAACATCAGTTTCAGTTATATCTAATGTTAAACTGCCTGGACATGAAATCAAATCTTCTGTACAAATTTCAAGATTCCATGATACTATTTGTCCACCATCTCCACTTGCATTGTCAATAACATGTAGAGTCCAATCTCCGGTAGGATCAGCACCTTGTAATATCGATAATTGCCCACTTGCTTGGTAAGTATTGCCATCTGTCGGAGGACAAGGAATAGAATTGTTTGCTAAACCAGAATCATGAAACGCTAATTGAACATCATCTTGTGAGCCACATATTTCTCTCAATAATAAAAAATTTGTGCCATCTGGAGCAGTAACAGATATCTCTAAATCGCTTACCCAACTGTGCGTAATGGATAAATTAGAAATTGAAATATCTGTAATTGGACCAAGCCCTGTCGGTATTGTTATAATGGACTCGACACTATTTGTCCCAGCAGTAGGTAAGGTCAACGGAGTATCCGTAGACGCATAATCGATGCATGTCGTACTTAATGTTTTGAATGTCCAGATAGACGAACTATTCCCACTATATGGATTTGATGCGTTGCAATCATTAATGGAAGTAACTCGCCAAAAATAATCTGTAAAACCTTGTAATACGGGAGTAGTAATCGATGTGTTAGCTGTAATCTCGCTATAGACTAATGACGAAAATGAAGCATCAGTAGCAACTTCTACAAGATAATTTTCGGCTGAAGTCACCGCACTCCAATTTAGAGAAGTAAACAGATTTTGGTTGTATGTTCCGTTTTGTGGAGTAAGTAATGTCGTTGCGACTGGTTCTCCTTGAATCTGCGAAATTTGATAAAAAATCGGTCCCTTTGTGTCTGTTCCATTTGCATTAGTTACAGTAAGGTCCACAGTCAATGTACCACCGCTCGTTATTGTGACTATTGGGTTTTCTTGAGTTGAATTAGTTGGTGAGACTCCAACACCGCTAAAAGACCATTGATATGATGTACCAGTAAATGTTCTAGTACTTTCATTTTTAAATTCTATGCTATTATTGGATGTACAAATTTCTAACGAGAAATTAGATGGGCTGAAGTCTGCGATAGGTGCGCAATCACAAGCTGGAGAGTCATTGAGCTTAGCACGTCTTATGCTTCCGACTATAGGGTCCAACGTCACTAACATTCTGTCCCGTTGATCTTCAGTAAATGTGTGCATACAAGCATCGTTAGAGTAATCCATAAAATTCTCTACCATATCAAGCCCAGGGTCAGGACATGTATCGTTTCCAATAGGACATCCAGCAGATGAATTACCCTGAGAAGGAGTGTCATTGCAGTAGTCGTCGAGATTGCATCCACCGTCACCCCAAATATGCCTTAGTCCTAACCAGTGTCCAACTTCATGTGTTAAAGTTCGACCTAAATTAAAATCAGTACTGTTCGGATTTGGTACAGTAACGCTACCTATTGACTTATAATCAATGATGCACCCATCTGTGATTGCAAGGCCATTGTTATTGTTAATACCGGCTAAGTAAGTTGCTTCAGGCAGTTGAGCTGCTCCTAGAAAACCATTGGGTAAAGAACCAATCCATACGTTAAAATAATGCTCAGGGTTCCATTGCGTCAAGGGCTGGATGCTGGAATTAAAATATGTTGTCGTGTGAGGTGGAGAGGCTAAGCCAAGACTGTTTCTATCAACTCTATTTATTCCCGCTTCTGCGAGACAATTTCCATTTGGATCTATTTTGGCGGCACAAAATTGAATACCTGTGTCTGCAGCTTGTGGATAAGATGATCCAGTGAGATTTGCAAAATCTAGATTGAGCTGTGCTATTTGAGCATTAATGTATGTACTGCTTAGATTTGGAGTAGCTCCTACTTGCTCACCGTTGTGAATGACATGAAATATTACTGGAATGGTGATTGACTGGTTATTTGATTGACTAAATGTCTGTCGAGTATTCAGTTCAGATCTCACTCTTAAACGTTTAATTCCCTTTCTCATCCATTTTTCAAAATCTGCTTCGCTTATCCTATTAGGGTTATTTAAATTGAGCTGAATATTGTAATCAACTGTTCCACATCTTTCTTGTGTGTTGAATACTTGCCCGATTAAACAAAATGGAACCAGCAAAAAAAGAAATAGGATTACCTGATTTATCTTACTCATCATCTGTACGTACTCCAAGTTAAATTAAAATATATGAATACGATGATTCAGATTTCAAATTCCTCTATATGTTGTAAATCTTTTAACATTATCTTGTGTGCGAGCCAAATAAGGGGACATATGTTGTTTTTGGACTTATGGCTATCTAAATATATAATTTGTACGGTTCATTTATGATCACTACAATAGAGTATGTATGACTGAGTGATTTTGATATTTCTCATAGTAAATGAAAAAATGCTCAAACAAGTACATGTATTTAATGCTATACCTCTTGCCTTTAAAATAGGGAAATAAAAAAAGCCCCTTACGGGGCTTTTAGCTTCTCGATGTCCTTTTCGAAAGCTTTTTAATCAGAGATTTTATTTCTTTTCAGAACTTGAGTTTTGTAATTCATTACCACCGCAACCATCTATGAATGCGTGGAAAATAGCACCAGATTGTACTTCGAATTCTGCATTTAATTCTATGTAATCTGTTGCGTCATAATCAACTTGCGCACCATTTTGAATAAGTGTTGATTGCGTTGTCGAAATCCAATCAGAAGATTCATAGTCTGCAACACCAGTTTCAATAGTTTCAAGAGCGCACTGCGTGTCATTGGTTAAATTTGAATAACAATTAGGGCATGAAGCACAATCGTAAATTGCACTTATATCCAAATTACAAGTTGTTGTAGGACAATCAGGGATGATGCTTATATTATCTAAATATGCAGATCCTGCATCATCTCTAAATCCAGGATTTGGATCATTTTCAAATGCTTCAATTAATAATGTTTGAACGCCTGTCGGCAGGGCTAAGGACATTAAATCTATGGACACAGATCCACTATTGGAATTGCAATCTAAACTTGTCACTGAAACACCGCCAACAAAAACTTCTAAATCTATAGTTGCATTACTTGAGCAAACAACTAAGTAATCAAAACTTAAGATTAGTGCGCTACATCCTTGGGCCATATCTAAATCTATGTCTTGACTAATTGCGGTATAAGAAGATGTCACTGATTGACCACCAGTAAGTTCTCCCCATCCGCCAAACCATGCATCACTAGTTCCATTTAATATTGATGTAGATACGCCTATAACACCAAACGGATTTTGATTTGGTGAGCCTACTGGTACTTCTTCAAATTCAGTCCAAGGTGCATCACCAGATTCCAAATCACCATTGATCACAAGGTCGCTTGAAGAACCAGTAACACAACAATCTGGGCCATTGGCATCTGGTGTAAAACTGATAGAGTAAGCAGCGCTTCCTGAAACTCCAGAAGAAACTGGAAATGATGGATTACCAGTGTCACTAGTAATGGTAACATAATTTTCACAGCCAGGTATTGGCGTTAAAACTGGTTCATCACAATTATTTTCATTGCTTATCGTAACTAAAGTTGATAAATCTAAAGGTGCACCAGGATAGATGTTGATAGTATAAGTACCCCCATCAAGCATAGTTGCCAGAGGTGTCGTTCCGCAATCAACATTCAAATAATAAACAGTAGTGGTTACCGTACAATCAGGGGTTGTATTGGCAGCAATATCTGCAGAAGCTAATGCAGTTCCTCCGTTAGAAATATAATCTCCAGTTGACCAAGTATAAACCGCATCTGACATATCATCAAGAGCTATACCGCTTTCACTCAAAGTAATGACTCCATGTTCTGTACAAAAATCATTGACTTCATTGATTTGAGTTGTAACCATTGAAGGACAAACCAAAACACATTGTCCTGATGGGCATAAACCAAAAAGATCTGTAATATTTGGATCTGCTGCAGGAATTGATAAGGATGCAAATAGACCATTTGCTACAGTATTCATTGCGAAAGCTTGATCTTGGCTAAACATTTCTAAACAGGCATCATTTGAATAGTCCATGAAATTGGCAGTTTGTTTATTGCCGCCACAGCCACTAGCTACACAGCCAGTAGGGCATCCACCAGTATCTGATGATTGCGGAGGTGTATCATTTACTGCTATATTGGTAAATCCAAATGTATTGTTTGGTTCATCATTACATCCTCCCTGAAAAACGTGGAAAAGGCCTAAGTAGTGACCTATTTCGTGGATCAATGTAGCACCCAACCCAAAGGATGCGTCAGTATCTAATCCACCACAAGGTCCATCAGTCCCTCCGAAAGTAGAAGCTATTACAGACACACCTTCACCGGGGCCATTAGCTGGAAATGCACCAGGTATTTGATCAGCTACGCCTAATAAATTAGCATTGGTTAATATAAAAACATTTAAATAATCATCCCAGCATGCACCTGCACCATATGTTCCGGCGCCATTCCCTTCATCTTGTGCGCTATACCCACCTTGAAATTCTCCTACTGTAATTGCTGCATTACATGCTGTGGTTGACAAGTCTGCACAGGCAGGAGGTTCAGCCAAATAAAAGGAAATACATGTTCCGTCTGATACATCTGTATAAGCAGAAGGACAGCTTGCTGCAATTGGAGAGCTCAGATTAGATTGAAAAGCAAGGTTTAGTGCATCAATTTGATCGTAGATTTCTGACAGCATACATGCTTCATCTGAACAATTAAAATTATTGTCAAAATGAAACGCTAATGGGATTGAAACCGTATTACTGCCATCACAACCAATTCTAGACGCTGATCTGGATAGCGATTGTAGTTGCATTTCATTAAATACTCTTAGTAATTCCGGTTTTTCTTCAATTCTTTTTGCGATGTATTCATCTGTTCCACATCTTTTTTGTGCAAAAGTGTCAGATGAAATAGAGAATAAGAATAAGCAAATGAGTAGTGGTAACATCAATTCTCTTAAAAAAGGCAATTGTATGTTAGACTTAGTTTTTGTAAATGACATGTAGTTAATATTTGTATTAGCACAATTATGCAAATCCAAGAAGAGTTTCCAGATTTACATCTATAAGCGAGGCATCTCAACTAAGCCTAAATATAACTCAAATCGTAAACCTATTGTTGACAGATTAAGTTAATATTCAAGAAAATTATCGATTTTTAAGAAAATTCTACACCAATAAGACACTATTCCTCCAAAATACCTTCTTCTATCAGAATTTTACGTGCTTTTTCTTCGTGTTGCTTATCAACATGCAATTCAATATCGCCGAAAAGGCCGGCATGTGCGGAATCCATCTTATTAACTGTATGAGACTCAATTCCCATTTGTGACAGAACATACTGTGCAGTTTTGATCTTTAATTGAGAGATGCTAAACCAGATCATTGTATTATCCATTGTGTTTGGGTTTGATTGCATGTATAACAATGAAAGTAGGGTATATAGTTGCAGGAGAAGGAATAAAAAAACCACTAAGGAACCTATTTTAATCTAATAGTTTTTTCATGCTTATGGTCCTTAGTGGTCTGTAATAATTATGACTTTGTGTCCTTTACACACTCATTAAAACAGTTTGAGTCTCTGAAATGCTGCCTTGATATACTAATTATTTACATGTTTAGCTATAAATCGTGCTGTATCATCTATAGCTGATAAGCCATTAGTACCGAATTCTATTTGACCATAAAATGAATGAACAACAGATTTATATCTCTTTAATTCCACAGCATTACCCAAAGATTGGAGCTTTTGCGCAAATCTTTCGCCTTCATCCCTCAAGGGGTCAAGCCCAGCAGTAATAACGAAACACGGAGGTAATTTATCTAGATCATTGGAATAGAGCGGTGAAAGTAAAGGATCTTTTCTATTGTGATTTTCTGGAATATAATTATCACTAAATAAATCCATCAAATGTCTTGTAAGTATATAACCTCGTTGAAAGTCCTTATAAGAACCACCTTTATCTTCTGTACAATCTGTTACTGGATACACCGGAATAAGACACTTTATACAAGAAATATCAATTCCCTTATCGATAAGATTCAATATTGACGTGATGGACATATTCCCACCTGCACTATCACCCATAACTACCAATTTAGTTGTATCTGCAGTGATATCGATTTTCTTTTCACTAAGTTGTTGTAAGATCGAGCTTACCTCATTAATAGCATGAGGGAATTTTACTTCTGGCGATAAAGAATAGTCAATTGACAATAGTGGATTACCAGAAGACAAGACTAGTCTTCTGCATTGTTGGTCATGGGTGTTAAGATTACCTATGCACCAGCCTCCACCATGAATGAAAACGATCAAGGCTTTTGATTTATCTTCATCATTAGTGTAGAATCGTACAGGTACTGAACCAGTATGGATATCAATTGAAAAATTCTCGACCTTAGTAATTGGTAATTTTTTAGCATAATTACCTTTAATCATTTTTGCAAACGTATCTCTCACCTCAAAAATGTCATTGCCTTGATATTCTTTTAAAAATTTCAAAGCTAGTGCAGTCCTTATCTCCATTTTACCATCTGGAGAATTTCGAATAGAATTAATGTAAAAAACTAAAACAGAACAAATGACTAGTAAAGCCAGAATAGCAATTACCATAATGAGAAAATTTGATTAGCCTAACTTAAGCAATTAGTGCTGTGCTTTCCAATTTAATAGGAAACTAAATGCAACGCCAATGCTCCCAGCAGTGTGTAGTACAGATGTGTGGTCATGCAAGATCAATCCAAAAACAACAAGAAAAACGGATGATATACCAAACAATAAAACGATTGGAATTTGTTGATGTGTTGCATAGCCTTTTCGGATGATCAAGTAGCCAAAGACGAGTGATATGGATATCAGGCTAAATTCAACATAAGGATTTGTAAATAGGTTGGACAAGCCTAGAGCTCCTGCTGATAACAAGAAAGGAAGGCTTATACAATGTATCGCACATAATATAGATGCTGATGTCCCTAAAATAGTAAGTTGTGCACTACGCTTCTTATTCACGACACAAATATAGGCTTTTTTGAAACATTGTTGCAAAAAGAAATGAGTTCTATTTTTCAACAAAGCAATAAATTAGCCAAAACCAGCTAAAACTAAGGTAGGCTAACAAAAAATAATGCAACATGTCGACTGGTCGTAAAACGATACAATAGTATAGAAATTTGAGACTTCAATGGAACAAGGTGGTATTTGTAGACTGATTATATTTTAAGTATAAATACGATCCTCAAACAAGGTAACTTCTTGATTTTCAATAAATTTCTTGAGTAGGTATAAGTACATTGCCCAACAGAAACTTGTTTGCCTAAAGTGCTCGTTGCCGGTTTTCCAACCATGATGACTAAATTTTACTCTTGTTTTTACTTTTGATTCTGATATTAGTTTGAAACCGAAAATAGTGTTGTCCCAATCATCATCTGACTTTGTCATGATCCACCTTATCTCTTGGTTTGCCTCAAATGAGTGCACTGTACCAAACCAGTTGAATTCATCACTAAAGTAAAAATTATAGACAGACCCTAATCTAGGTATGCCACTACACTCTTTGGTCCACCATAGATTTATTTTCTCAGGGAGACTGATGGCATTAAAAATAGTTTGCACATTAGCATAAATAAATACATCGTGATTTATTTCAGCCATTTTACTTAATCTGCAGTTCTGATTTTTGTTCTTTCTTGGATCCAACAGCCTACAGTAAACCCATCTCCAGCTGACAAATTACGCACAAAAACATCTTCTTTTTTTGGCATATATTGCCTGTATTGTCTGATCCATTTATTTGCTTCGTCTGCTATACTTGGATCCACATTTTTTGCTTTCGTAAACATATCAATGGCTGGCCAAGTTACGATCTGGCTGTCCCATCCTCTCCCGGGACCACAAAGCGGACCACTTGAAGCATATAATTTGCCTATCAATAAGTAAGGTTCTCCCCACGCGCCTCTTAAGTCTGCAGCTCTAAGCGCATACTGTCTGGCTTGCGGAAAATTTTTAATATCACCGTAATAGATTTTCGCTATCAAAAGTGTGTATTTAGCCTTTTTGTTTACATCGTCTGTCTTATTGACAAACTCCTCAAACAGGGTTATGGCGTCTCTGTAATTACCTTCGTTGTACGTATTGAATGCTCGTTTGAGTGGACCTTCTGGAGGTGGTGCGACGTAACAGTTCTTTGCTTTTGCTGCTGCTAATTCCATAACATTAGGGTGGTCATTTGCGCATCCGCCCCACTTTAACTTTCTACTAATGTCGTTGATGTTTTCACAGTCTTCTTGATTTGAATTATAGACGTCCATGTATTTAGCTGTATAGTATTCACAACCATAAAATCCTTTTAAACCTTCTAATGCTTCTAATCTTTTGGGTGCATATTCATCAATTATTTCCCAAGATTCACAGTTAGAATCACACTCTTCAAGGCCTTGTGCAATGGCATCAAAAATCATTGTAGCATATTTCCTACCTTCTTCATGATCCATTTTCTCAGCAACAACGTTATCGTACAATAATTTTGTAAATGGATTTATCACAAAATATTCTACATCCTTTCCTTTGGAATCAAAAGCTGCTTTTAGTCGATCAAAAGCTTCGTTCTCACCGACATACTCGCCTATAGTGTAATATGAATCAAAGCCTAATCTTGCATTTACATAATCTGCGTCTTCAGGATGACACTCAATACGTTTGTTGTAAATAGCGATAATTGAATCTGCATATATTTTCTTTTTGGAGGAGTCTTCGGTTTCAGCGAAAAAGTGCTTATACAATTTCACACCATCATCAAACTGGTATTTGACTCGACCATTCCCTGCAGGAGCTAATGTAAATGCCTCTCGCCATAAAGGTAGCGCATCTTCCAAATGTTTCAATTTGACTTGATCTCTGTATAAGGTGTAAGCAGTCTCAGCTTTATCTCTGTCACCAGCAGATAATTTTGCTAAGGTCATACAGGGGTTGTCTGGCTCTTGCCGCACCTGGACAACAGGCTCTGGTTCAGAAATGATTGGTTCTGCCACTTTAGGTGTACAAGCAGTGACTAAAAGTACGATTAGAAATATGAAAATCAATTTGTAATCTATCATGTTACTCTGGATAAGTATATAGTAATGACGCAAAAATTGAATGAAAAGACTGTTTAAACAAACTTAATTTTAATTTTTTCTTCTCTTCCATTGGATTTGAGATAAACAAATGGCTTTATTGTCAGATTCTCGATACAGACAATGGAAAGATTCATTATTGGTGAAATTGCTTTTTGAAGTCAATACATCTTTTAAAAAGCTTTCAGATTTAAACTGAATTTTAATGGAGTCCAATTTGTATTCATCAAATATTTCAGGAGAAAGTGATTCCAGCATTTTTTTGATCAACACAGAATTATTGATGTGTCCATTCCAATCAAGATCATGCCACACCATTCGTGTTTGAAATTCTTGATTGTAGATGACATCATTTTTTAAGCTGAAAGAGGGTGGATCTAGTGCCCCTTCAGGAATGACATTATAAAACTCATAAGCTGGAATCATGACAAGGCGACGTTTTTCCATATCCATCAATCCCCATGTGCTTGAGGCAGTAGCCATTAATTCATCTTTAGTATTATAGACTTTAAAGTCTCTGTATGCAAAAATCTTTTTAAATCCAGAAGGGTAGGTAACGATAGTCAAATCGTCTCCTAATGTCGGAATAGTATTGATATGAATATCTTTTTTCAGTAAAACCCAACTCAAATTGGACTGCTCTAAATCCCATACAGACAATTTTAATGATAAGACATTCTGCATGGATGCTTCCTGCATCAACTGTATCAAATTCGTAAGTCTAAGCTCCTTAAACTTGTTTATTTCACTGGTTCTGACTCGGTAATTACCTTTGTAGCCATAAAATTTACTCATACTTAAGACCTTGACAAATAGGGAGGTTGTCTCACTATTATGTGATTTTGAGGAATATATGCATTAAAAATAATCGTAATATGTTTTCATATTAAACAAATTTGTTATATTTGCTCAATATTCTGCATAAGTGTATGCGAATATGAAGATATAAAACCTTTCTTTAAGTACCACCTGAGCTTGATCATCGATCCTTCGTGTTAAGATAAAACCTTTACTCGATAAATAAGGAAACTATGGTAAGCTCTATGTCTAGAAAATGTTGTGTAGCTGTATTGGCGATGTTCGCTTGTATGTCTATGGTAATGGCGCAAAACGGAACAATCTCATGCGTCGGGAATTTCAACTTGTCTTTAAATACTTGTGAAACAGTAATCACTCCAGAAATGATTTCTGCTGGTCCGTTGGATACAGTTTTCACATATACTGTCATCCTTAAAGATGAACATGGGAATGAATTACCCGAAACACCTATGGTCAGTGGTGATCAAAAGGGAAAAGAAATCTCTTATACACTAGTCAATGACTCTACTGGCAATTCGTGTTGGGGTGTATTGATTGTAGAAGATAAAATTGCACCTGTCATTACAGGGTGTGAAAATGGAGTAGTGGAGATAGCGCCTTCAAGTTGTTTTTCTTTTGGCAATATTGATATTTCGATGAGTATGTTGGCTATAGATAATTGTGATCCGAATCCAGATATCGTAGTTCTTGATGAGTTAATTACGCAAGATTTTTGTGAAGGAGATATTGTCAAGATTGTAGAACGTACCATAAAGGCTGTTGATAATTGTGATAATGAATCACCACCATGTCGGATAATTATTCCAGTAGAAAGAGTGCCGCTAGATCTTTTGCAGCCTGGAGACATGACAGGTACAGGTATTGTTGGTCCAGCAGACATAACTGTCCTTTGTGATGATGTAGATGCTGTTGAGTTTCCAGATAATTTAGATTTTAACGGTAATCCCAATCCAGTTACATTAAGTGGTGCACCTATATTCCAAGTAAACGAAGAGACTCAGTTTAATTTATTGCCTGCCGATGAAATGGTCCATTGCAAACTTAATGTTGTGTATGCAGATTCTGTATTAGTTGTAAGTGATTGTTTTACAAAGATCGTAAGACATTGGACAATTCTTGAAAGTTGTATTCTTGATCCCAAGGAGGAATTAACATTCATTCAGAATATTAGCATTATGGATTTAGAAGCGCCTACAATGACTAATGTTCCAAATAAATTAAATTTCAGTACCAATACTGGTTCTAGTTTAGATTGTGCTGCTGTTACACCTGTACCAGTGCCGACTTTAATGGATAATTGCCAAGATCAAGATGGTCTGTCTTTATTCGTCACCATTAATGGTCAATTGCCTCCGATCCTGTATACTGGTCAATCATTGTCATTCCAAGAAGGTCAAAATGAGTTGGTTTATATAGGTACAGATGGTTGCTTTAATGGGGAAATTCAAGGAGTTAATGAAGTTAGAGATACAGTGGATGTTTGGGTGCAAGACGATACACCACCAGTATGTGAGATTGATGGTAAAGCAATTACCATAAATAATGACACAGGTAATGTATTAGTACCAGCAAATGTATTTGATGATGGAAGTTTTGATGATTGCTCGAAAAAAATAAAAATCTATGCGAATAGACAAAATGATAATTGTGATTGCGAACCAGAAGATGCACTAGACAGATATAGTGATTTCGTTTATTTAGGTCGTAGAAATGGTAGTGATTATTATTTATCTGAAAATGAAGTTATCGCTCCTAAAGCATTAAA
>CAYVFU010000068.1:26046-27580 GCA_964450495.1 uncultured Saprospiraceae bacterium
GTTGTCGAAGTCACAGACCTATGTGGATTTAGCGAAAATGTCCGCTTTTGTTGTCTTGATGTTATTGATGGAGCACCAGTGGAATTTAGAACAGTCGATGAATGGGGTAACTTCAATACTTGCGATCTCGTGGTTGATATACAAGATAAAGTCGCTCCAATCATTCAATGTCCACCAGTGGATACAATTTTCTGTTCGGATTATACAGCAGGTATGGACCTTACCGTATTTGGAGAACCAATATCAGTAGATGCATGTCCGGCAAGAATTACAGAGCTTGATCCAGTCTTTGATATTTCTGCTTGTAATACGGGTACCATAATAAGAAGTTTTGAAATAGAAAGTGGTACAGGGATAGATTCGTGTATGCAAATGATAGAGATCATTCCATTACCACTTGATTCTTTAGAAACGCCTATTGATCCTTTGGACATTAATTTACCAGAGGATGGTCCGGCATTAGGTATAGATGATCTCATGTGTTTTGAAGACTTAGCACAACTCGACCCTGAAAATTTACCAGTCGAATATTCACCTCAATTTACAGATCCTAGAGTGTGTTCTGCTTTGGGTATGACTTTCGAAGATGACATTTTTGAAGTGCCAGGAGCTGGTCCATCTACTTGCTTTAAAGTTGTTAGAAGATGGTTTATCGTAGATGCCTGTGATCCAGATGGTGTTGATACGTTGTATACACACGATCAATCAATCGTTATTTCTAATAATGACCCACCTACGGTAACATTCACAAATGCACCAGATGAAATATGTAATGAATTTGAATCACAAGGGGTATGTACAAGTGAAGATTTTAATATTGTCTTTACAGTTTCAGATGCTTGTACAAGCACCACAAATCTTGAAGTAACTTATTTCTTAGATCTTGATTGTGACGGTACATTTGAAGACATCAGTAATATAACACCAGGGGCTAGAAATACTATTTCATTAATGGACTTGCCTGTAGGTAGCCATAAAGTGATCGTAGAAGCTGTTGATGCTTGTAATAACATTGGTACAAATACACATACATTTGAAGTGGTCAATTGTGTGCCCCCAATAGCAGCTTGTCAATCATTGACAATGCCATTGCATTGTTTCCCAGAGCCACCGACATCACCGATCAATAACAATATGATGTTAGAATCTTCAGCAGTTGACTGTGATGAAGATGGTACGATATCAGATGATGAGCAAGAATTGTTTGTGTATATGTGTTCTCAAGCAGAATGGTTTGCTCCCAATGCAGAAGAAGCATATCACCCTTGTGATATACCAGTAGTGTATAGTTTTTCCCAAGATACGACAGATGTAGAAAGATGTTTTACTTGTGCAGATTTAAGATGTCCACAGGAAGTCACTATATATGTTACTGATGAGTTTGGTAATTTTGATGTGTGTGTAGCAACAATGACACTCACAGATCCAAAAGGCTTATGTCCTCTTTTACAAGATTGTATAATTCCACCTAATGTGACATCTGCAGATTTGGATACGATTTGTCTCGCAGGTAGAGCACTCCCTGCCGATTTAA
>CAYVFU010000069.1:0-26876 GCA_964450495.1 uncultured Saprospiraceae bacterium
TAGACATCTAGAAAACCCAAATACCTAAAAACGTTTTTTAACTTAATTGAACAAATTGGATTAACTGAATCCTTGAATAGTTATGACAACTTAAATCAACTGGTCAGATATTATTAAATACTAAAACATTAAGCTCTTTTATATTTTTTGATGGCAATTTCAATTGCAGTACCATTTTCACTTTTTAATTCCATGGATGCATCTAATTTTTCTTTAAAAGCGTCAATTAGTTCAAAGCCAAAACCATCACCTTCTGTATGTAAACCAGGATCCATTCCAACGCCATTATCTTCTACTTTTAGACATAGAAGACCGTCAACTTCTTTGAGGCTTACTTTAATTTCACCAGATGCGTCATTGGGAAAGGCATATTTGAGCGCATTCGTTATTAATTCGTTTGAGATCAATCCCAGTGGAACAACAGTATCAACATCAAGATTTAATTTTTCAATATCTTTTATGAGCTTTATTTTACCTGGTGCAATATTATATGAATTGAATAAACTACTAATCAACTTGTCAAAATATTCATCAACATGAATACCAGTTAAATTTTCTCTTTGGTACAAATTCTGATGAATTAAGGACATGGCCTTAACCCTATCCTTGCCTGATTTTACGGCTAGTGCAATCTGTGGATCATTTATATATTTCGTTTGTAAAGAGAGTAAAGAAGACACGACTTGCAAATTATTTTTTACTCGATGATGTATTTCTCTCAATAAGACATCCTTCTCTTTAAGTGACGTAGATATAATCTGATTTTTTTCAGCCAATATCTTTTCTGATTTTCGCTTAAGCTGCAATCTTCTGTAAATCAAATAACTCATGAGAAACAATGAAAATGCAATTCCAGCTAACGCAGATATAATAATTGCATTTCTAGTTTTCTTCTCTCTATCTAAAATTTCTCTCTTTTCTTGTTCTTTATCGAAAACATGTTGCATTTCTAATTGGGTAGTCAATTTTATATTCTTTTCATTTCTTAGAGAATCTCTCAGTAAAATGTATTGCTCATACATATTAAGAGATTTTTCATACTGACCAGTTTCCTTATATACTTGATGTAAACACTCATAAGTTGTTAATTCAAACTCAAGGTTTTTATGCTCCTTGATTAACTCTAAACCTTTCAAACAATTAGCAAGAGCTGGTTTATACTCTTTTAATCTCGTTTGTAATTTGCCAAGACTAGAATACGCCATTGAAAGCCTAGGATAATATTCTAGTTCAACATATTTATCAATCACCTTTTGATATAAACTAAATGCAAGGTCAGTTTTACCCATAGCATCATAGCAAAGTGCAATAGTGTATTGAGTATTATTAATAGATATTTCTGACAAACCCACCTCCTTTTTTAAACTGTCAGCCAACTCTAAATCGACAATAGCATCACTATAAGCTCCAGTATTGTAAAGCATTTCTCCCTTGTTAGATAAAATTATTGAAGCATTTCTTATTTGCTCCAATTCCAAAGAATAGTTATATGCAAGCCTATAATATTCATTTGCACTTTCATAATCTTCGATTGCATTATGAGTATTAGCGAGGCTATTTAATACCGCAGTATAAATATTTCTCCTAACTGACTCATCCTCCTCTTCTAATTTCCCTTCCAAGTTTTCTAATGTCTTTTTGACATTTAAAAAATTTTCTATTGCCTTTGGAATATCTCCTTTCAATTTAAAGACTCCACCTAAGGGCAGCTGATATTTAGCTCTATCAAAATCAGATGTGCTAAGGTCAATAGCCTTTAAATAATACTTTTCCGCTAACTCTGAATTAAAATTTGATTGGTGAAAATTGCCAGCTAGGTGATTAGCCTCAGCAAGCACTTTTGAGCCCCCATTCACACCTAACTGTAATGCCAGTCGGACTAATGTATCTGTCTTTGGATGAAATTGATATGTGAAACACTTTCGCGCTATGGCTGATAACTTATTCATATCAGTATCAAGAGTATCTAATGACTGAACGAATGATGATAATTCGTTGTCAGAAAAAGGATCTTGCGCTTCACTAGGGTGTGATAAGACAAAACATAAAGCTAAGCAGATGAGCCTGTGGAAATTGTATTTGGAAATTGCAATTAATTTTTAGAATGAACAAATAGTTTTATATCTGTACTTTTAAAGTAGTTAAATATTTTTAAATATATACAATTAATGTGCTTCTAGCCAATTATTCCCAGTGTCCATACTGATCACAATTGGTACAGTTAATCCTGGAATTGCATTTTTCATCTTCTCTTGGATAATTGGTTTCACCGTCTCTAATTCTGATTTAAATACATCAAAAACCAATTCATCATGCACTTGCATTATCATTTTAGATTTAAAATTTTCCTTTTTAAACACTTGGTGGATCTCGATCATCGCTAATTTAATCATGTCCGCAGCTGTTCCTTGGATTGGCGTATTGATCGCCATTCTTTCAGCATTACTTCTTGTCAACCCATTCCTCGAATTGATGTCTCTCAACATTCGTTTGCGTCCTAATAAAGTTTTGACATAACCATGCTCTCTCGCATAATCAACGATATCTTTCATGTATTGTTGTAGTCCGCTAAATTGACTAAAATAGGTTTTAATCAAGTCAGATGCTTCTGATCTCTTAATCCCCAATTGTCTACTTAGATTTGTTGCACCAGCACCGTAGATAACACTAAAGTTGACAGTCTTAGCTCGTCTACGCTCCTCTGGTGTAACCTCATCATATGGTGTGTCAAATACTTTTGCAGCCGTGGCTCTATGAAAATCATTGCCATCAATAAAAGCTTGAAGCATTGATTCATCTTTAGAGATTTCTGATATAAGCCTCAATTCTATTTGCGAATAGTCAGCTGCCAAAAGAATATGATTTTTATCTCGTGGCTCAAATGCCTTGCGTATTTCTCTCCCTGCTTCATCCTTTATGGGAATATTCTGCAAGTTCGGATTTTCGGAGCTAAGTCGGCCAGTTGCTGCTCTTGCTTGATTAAAATTACTGTGAACTCGGCCTGTTTTTTCATTTACCATATTCGGTAATGCATCCACATAAGTGGATTTCAACTTACTGAATTTTCGGAACTCAAGAATGTCGTTGACTATCTCATTTTTGACAGCCAATTCTTTTAGTTTTTCCACATCCGTACTGTATTGTCCTGTCCCCGTTTTTCTCCATCGATACGGAATTTCCAATTTATCAAACAAGACTTCTCCGACTTGTTTTGGACTTGCAATATTAAACTCTACTCCTGCCTTTTTATAAATAGATTTTTCTCGTTTGACGATTTCTTTTCCTAATGTTTTTGAATATTCGTTTAAAAAATCAGGATTGATTCGAACACCATTGTATTCTATTTCAGCTAGCACATCTATCAACGGTTCTTCAATCTTATAATATAGTTCTGTCAGTTCAATCTCATCAAGTTTTTTCTCAAGTACTGATTTTACCTGTAGTGTTATATCAGCATCTTCCCCTGCATATTCTTTTACTTTTTCTTTATCTATATCTCGCATGCTCAATTGATTCTTCCCTTTTTTACCAATTAAGTCTTCGATAGGCACCATTTTATATTCTAAATACGCTTCAGAGAGATAGTCAAGTTTATGCCTTAAATCAGGTTCACATAAATAATGTGCAATCATGGTATCGAAAAATGTGCCCTTCAATTCAACATCATACCACTTCATCATCAATAGGTCGTACTTAATGTTTTGACCTATTTTAGAAATTGTTTCATCCTCCAATACCCCTTTAAATTTACCAGCTATTGCTTTGGCTGATTCATAATCATCTGGAATAGGAACATAATATGCTTCTTTCTTCTTTATTGAAAAAGCTAGTCCTACCAACTCTGCTTTGTTCGCATCGATACCAGTGGTCTCTGTGTCAAAACTAAAAATCTTTGTTTTTGATAGTTTAGAAACCAATGAGTCAATATCTTTTTCACTTTCAACAAGTGTGTAAGTATGTTTTGTATTATCTAAATTGTTTTTAACGACACTGTATGTAGGTTTAGCAGTCTTTGTCGATTTACCACCACTAGGTGCAGAAGCCCCTCCAAACAACGATTGCTGCTCTCCTTCTTTGGCCTCACCCAAAATTTGTTTTGCAAGTGTTCTAAATTCTAACTCTTTGAACAATTTTGACAATGTTTCTTTATTCGGCTCTTCAAGTTCATACTTCTTGGCATCAAATTGAATTGGTGATTCTGTATTGATTGTTGCCAATCGCCTAGACAATCTACCTTGCTCTGCAAAAGCTTCAATCTTCTCCTTTTGTTTGCCCTTAAGCTGGTCTGTATTGGCTAGTATACCTTCAATATTGTCATACAATGCCAGTAATTTGACAGCAGTCTTAGCACCAACACCAGGAATACCGGGAATATTATCAACACTATCTCCTTGTAATCCAAGCACATCAATGACCTGATCGACTCGCTTTATGCCCCACTTTTCTAATACTTCCGCTTCTCCTAAAATTTCTATTCCATTGCCCATTCTTGCGGGCTTATACATAAAGACTTTATCAGAAACCAATTGTGCATAATCTTTATCTGGGGTCACCATATACACTGTAAATCCCTCCTTCTCTGCTTGTTTGGCTAATGTCCCTATAATATCATCAGCCTCATAATTGTCCACCATGACGATAGGAATATTGAAACCCTTCACAATATCTTTAATGTAAGGAAGTGCAGTTGTAATGTCTTCTGGCTGAGCGTCTCGGTTTGCTTTATATTCTGGAAATTCTTCATGCCTAAAGACGTTGCCTTTAGGATCAAAAGCAACTGCAATGTGAGATGGCTTTTGGTTACGCATCAAATCCCAAAGGGTTCTGACAAAACCTGTTATCGCAGATGTATTGATGCCTTTAGAATTAATCAATGGACGATTAATAAATGCAAAATGTGCTCTATACACTAAAGCATGGCCGTCCAATAAAAACAGCTTCTTCTCACTCATGGTTGATTTGTATTCAATTAGGTGGCAAGATACGAACTGAAATGAAAAAGCCTGTCCTTAATTGTAAGGACAGGCAGTGTTTATTCTTGTATTGTCTTAATTATGCAGTAGTGAAATTGATTTGTGATTTTTATGATCAGCAGACCAATTTCTCATCGATATAATACATGCTTGGTATAAATATTACAATGCATATGACAGACCTACTGAATAGAAAGATTGTAGATTTGTAAGATCTCCAGGTGTTTCAAATTCAGCATTTCTAAATCCTGCAGAAATACCAACACCTATTCCTTTCCAAACATCAAATGTCAGTGTATTTAACCAGGTCCATTCGAATAATGAAGGGATACCCTCGTCTGTACTCTGATAAGGTAGAAAAGTTGTAAATGTAGAACTGTATGCAAAACCATCCCAATCATGCGTATAATCAGCACGCACTTTCGCACCTAAAGAGGTAGCAGAGCTAAATACTCTTTCTCCATTCTCGTCTTTTCCAGCAAATGCAAAGTGGTAATTCAATGGGTGAATAACAACGATTAAATCATCAATGTCCGGAGTCCAAGTTATACCAACTCCAATGTCCAAAGTCCCAGGAGCTAAGAAATTACCCAAAGAAGTATTTAATTCTCCCAGGCCAGAAATAGCCCAATGATCAGATATTGGCTTACCTGCAAGAGAGGATAAGTTTAATAAATCAACTGTTCCATTATCAAATAGACCATCACCCTCAACATCATCATCAGCATCACTAAGATCAATATCTTGCCATGCTTTATTCAGGATACCTTTGTTTCTCCAGAAAAAGTTTTCCGTGATATTATTTGCAAATCCAGTCAAACCAATGGCTAAGCCAGAAGAACTTGCATCAGGGTTAGGATTGGCAATCCAGCCATTTGATTTATTAAAGTTAAAGCCAACGTTTCCGCCAAATCCAGTAATCCAACCTGCACCTGTTTCAATTGAAGCAGCTATTGCATCAGCTTCTGCTTGTAATGTTACTAAAGCTTCTTCAGCAGCAGCAATTTCTGCTTGTTTTGCTTTTAAATCTGCATCAAGTGTTTGCGCTTGTACTGACACGACAGCAACAAAACACAAGAATAAAAATGTAATCTTTTTCATATTCAAATTATTTGTCAATGTTATTTTAGTTTATCAATTAATTTACTTTGCCATTAATCATGTATGGTTAACTTATTACCCATAACATGACTTAACGGATATACTATTCGACGATCATTTGATCGAATAGTAACCGTTGTGTTATCAATTTCTATAATTTCTCCTGAAACATCATCTACGCTAATTCTATCTCCCACAGATAATCTTCCTTTATTGTAAAATGAGGAAATTATATTCTTTAATAAATCTTTTGAAGCCAATCCATAACCTATTGCAAAAGCAAATACTACTCCTGCAATTAAAATTGATAAATTGGTCTCTAAGAAGTTTGTTTCTATTGCAGCTTGTCGTAGTGCACTTACAAATACTGTAATTAATATAAAATAGAACACAAAATTGGCAATCATATTTGCAGAAGGAATGCCTAAGGACTTAAGCGCCGTATGCACAATGTTTTTTAATGCTTCAGCAACAAGGAGTCCTAGTATGAGCATTATGATCGCTACAACTAGATTAGGGATAAAATTGATAATGTCGGAAACAAGATTCGATATGGCTGGCATACCAAGTGCATCTGCACTTGCTATCATAAAAAACAACACTAATATGTAGTAGACAAATTTTGAGATAATTTTACTGATCTTAATTCTGACATTTGATTTTTCAACAATATCAATTTCAGCCAATTTATCGCCTAGTTTATCTACTTGAATTTTTTCTAGCAGCCTTTTAATAACTCCTGCAACAATTTTCGCAATTATAATTCCAATAATTAAAATAACTATGGCTGTTGCTACTCTTGGTACTGCATCAACAAACTGTCTTAATAGATCACCTGTTAATCCGTCTAACATTTAAAAAATATTTAATTGGTTTTAAATAAAAAGGAGTAAATTATAATAGTTAAAAAAGTAGCTAAAAGGGGTTAGTTTGAATGTTTGCCTCTAATTTCTATAGAGTATTTGGATACTTTGGTCTGAGGTCATCGCCATCTGTTGAAGGTCCACCTTTTGGATCATTCTCACGATCTTGCTTTGGTCCATTCCCTCCTGTTACATTCACAAAAATGCTGAATAATTTAGGAAGAAATAATTCCAAAATATCACCAATAAAATGAAAGAACCCGACAGAATGATTTACATTGTCGCGGACTCTTTTTTCTCGCTCATCAAATTGCTTAGAGCTCTCTTTTTCTAACTCTTTGAAACTATTTGTAGGCATTTATATCGAATTTTCAGTGTAAATTTCTTTATGGATGCGTTTAAACTTTTGTTTTGCACGCTTAATTTTCATTTTGATAGCGCTTTCCGATTTGTCTAAGATTCCACTTATTTCTTTAATGGACATATCATCTTGATACTTCATTAATAAAATAGCTTTATCTGTTACTGGAATTTTTTCCAAAACGACCTTTAATCGTTTTACATTCATTTCCAGAAGAAATCTATCTTCTATACCATCCTCAGCCATGTCGTGCTCATTTGTCATGTCTTCAACCAATACACTTTTGTCTTTCTTCCCCTTTCTTATCGTGTCAATACAAAAATTGTACGTTATAGAATAAATCCAAGTTGAAAATTTAGATTTACCACTAAACTTTGACAGATTAAGAAGGATTTTGACAAAAATTTCTTGAGTTGCATCTTCTGCTTTTTCTTCATCCTTTAAGATTGACAAACACTTGCCAAAAATTTTAGACGAATACCTTGTGTATAGAACATCAAAATATTTTTGATTTTGTGTTGCTATAAACTCCGTAACAGCCTCTTCATCAGTGACTGTAAGGGTGATATTTCTGGTCATTAAAGCAAATAGACAATTGATCAAAACAAAATAAGTTTTATCATGCTACATCCTATCGAAAATTAAGACGTAGATATTTAAAAAAGTTACACTACACTTGTCAAGGGAGTCAATTCTGCCGCGAAGATAAGGTAATTGTTAGTAAAAAAAAATGAGGCAATGCATTGCATCACCTCAACCCTAACCAAATGAAACCATGTGGCAATATACTTATTGTAATATTGACACTTAGTAAAGATAAAGATATTTTGATAAATTCCAAGCCTTCTATTTACAAATTGAGCATAAAATTCAGTTCTTTAGGTATGATATTTAGAAGTCACATTTCCAGCATTTTCCTTATATCGATAAGCATATTTAGCACGCTTAACGTGGCATGCCAATCAGATGAAGACGCTTTTTTCATTAAAGATATTTATGACTATACCTTAGCAGAGTCTAAAGCTTATGAATGGCTGACTGTGTTATCTACCGAATATGGAGGTAGACTAAGCGCATCTGATGCTGCGGAACGCTCTGTCAACTATACTCAATCAATCATGGAGTCTATGGAGATGGATAAGGTCTGGTTGCAAGAATGTACTGTTCCCAATTGGACCAGAGGTGAAAAAGAACTTGTAGTTATCATTGATTCTAAGAGCAAAGGCACTGTTTTTCTCGAGTCCACAAGTTTAGGCAACAGCATCGGTTCTGGCCCTAATGGTGTGTTCGCACAAGTCATAGAAGTTAAAGGTTTGGATGAACTTCGAGCAATTCCAGATAAGGATGTCAAAGGCAAAATAGTGTTCTTTAATAGACCTATGGACCCTACTCAACTCAGGACGTTTAATGCATATGGAGGAGCGGTAGATCAGCGAGGAAGAGGCCCTGCAATAGCAGGAAGTAAAGGTGCAGTTGCAGCCATCGTTAGGTCTATGACAACACTTATTGATGATGTACCTCATACAGGTGTTACAATTTTTAATGATGGAGAGACCCACATACCAGCTATGGCTATAAGTACTAAAAAAGCAGAATTACTATCAGATTTATTGAAGAAAGAAACTGTAGAAATATACTTAGAAAATCATTCAAGTATCGGTCCTGATAAAACTTCATACAATGTCATTGGAGAAATAAGAGGAAGTAAATATCCAGATGAGATTATCTTGGTCGGTGGTCATTTGGACAGTTGGGATCTTGGTGGAGGTGCACATGATGATGGCGCTGGCTGTATCCATTCATTACAAGTCATTGAAACATTGAAAGCCCTTAAGTATACGCCCAACCGCACCATACGCTGTGTCATGTTTATGAATGAAGAAAACGGGCTAGGAGGAGCCAAAGCCTATGCTGCAGCATCCAACGAAAATAATGAATACCACATGGCCGCAATAGAATCTGATGCTGGTGGGTTTAGTCCAAGAGGTATCGGAGTAGGTGGCGAAACTGCCGTTTTTGAATCTAAATTTTCAAACATCAGACCCTGGCGAGATTTATTTGGCAGCTATGGTGTTGACCTTACACCAGGCGGTGGTGGAGCAGACATCAATCCATTAAAATCACAAGGAGGGTTATTGTTTGGCTTAAGACCTGACTCCCAACGCTACTTTGACTACCACCATACCAAAAACGACAATATCGAAGCTGTCAACCAACGAGAACTAGAATTGGGTGCTGCCGCAATGACCAGTCTAGTTTACTTATTGGACAAATATGGTACTGAGGAAGACAAGTAAGGTAAATGCCATTTCTGATAAAATGTTAGTAAATTGATCACAGGAAATCTCTTTCCGCAAATCAGCTTTTTTACATTTGCATCAATACTATTCTATTATAACTAAATAATACCTAAAACCTGCCTAACCGCAGGCAGGTCTAAAAAATGAAAAAAGTCACCCTACACGATAAAGTTTTTGAAGAATACATCAGCAGAGAAAAAATCCAAAAACGTATAGATGAATTAGCCATTGAAATCGACAAAGATTTTACAGATAAAACAATCACTATGGTCGGTAATCTTACAGGCGCATTTATCATCATGGCTGACCTTTGCAGACATATCCATACACCAGTTGATATAAAATTTGTCAAATATTCATCCTACGAAGGCATGAGTAGCACACACGTTGTAAAAGAAAGAATGGGTTTTGGTGGTATGGACTTAACTGGAAGACATGTCATGATCGTAGAAGACATCATTGATACTGGACTAACTTTAAACTATCTTCTTAATCTTATGGAGCATAAAGGCGCTGCCAGTATAAAAGTATTCAGCCTACTGCTAAAACCTGATTCTGTACAGAAAGAACTTCAAGTTGATTATGTGGGCTTTGAAATCCCTAATGACTTTGTTGTAGGATATGGTTTAGATTATGATGGAATGGGCCGAGATTTGGATTCCATCTACACATTGAGTAGCTAATATGGGTCAGATTTTGATGGGTTGATACTGTTAAAAATTTGCCTTCAAACCTGAAATTTCAGAAACTTCTTCCATGATTGTTTTCACTAAATAAAAATTATAGTATTTTTGCCGTCCGAATTGACCCATGGTGTAATTGGCAACACATCGGTTTTTGGTACCGACATTCTAGGTTCGAGTCCTAGTGGGTCAACAAAAGCTCCTCTTTTTGAGGGGCTTTTTTTCTGTAAGTCCTATCCTACTTGTACGTTTAAAAATCAAAAGAATAACAAAAGAGTATAATTTTTTCTACGAGCTCAAAGGCATCAACTGTTGGTTCAAAACGTCTGTTGATAGTGATTAGAATTTAAAAGTATAAGCATAGATTTGTGAAACAAATAAATAAACTTTCAATAACTTTTTAACACCTGTTTTAGTTGCTATCTATGCCCTAATTATCTTCATCCTCACCTCAATTCGTCGATTGTTCTGTCGCCCTTCTTCTGTATCATTCGTATCTATAGGATTCGCTTCCCCATTACCGTAGTAGATGAGATTCGTTTTTGGAAATCCTTTTGAAATTAGGTAATTCACAACAGCTTCTGCGCGTTCATTGCTAATTTTCAAATTACTTAATTCGTCTCCTTCGGAATCTGTGAAACTATCTATGATCAATGTGTGCCTTGGATAATTACTGTGAAACTCTAAAAGTTTGTCCAGAATAGGTTTAGCCATTTGTGGGAGTTCAGAGCTGCCAGAATTAAACTTTATTTCGTCAAGCAAATAACTTTCTCCATCAAGCAATGCCGCTTGATCATCAAGATTTAGCGATTCACTAGGTGTAAATTCTAACTGTCTTATTCTCACCAAATGTCTATTACGCTTTTGTCCAGTAGCAGCGCTTAATCCCCATAGCACAGAGGAGCTTCCATCAAAAATCAAATTTGTTAAATCAATCTGCCTTCTAATCCTTTCGATACCGTTAAATTCAAAAGTAAATATTTGAAATTCCGCGTCCCACTTGAACGCCACAGTATAGAAAGTACAATTTTCAACATTCTTTTTCTTAGGCAATAATGGGATAGGTTCCGTCAACCCAAGTCTATGATGAGCTATGCCGTTCGCCAATAAAGCGGCATGATCAAAATGCGCATCAGCCAAATGAAAGTTTTGATAAGTATCCATTTCCACAGCAAATGATGGGGACAATCCTCTGACACCCATGCCTTCTCCAGTAGATCTAATCGCTGATTCAGGATGCAGAATAAATGTAATCCCATCTGCTCCACCATCCGAGCAACCAAAGAAAAGATCCAATTCAACACGAAAGGATTTTCTAAGATTTATATCCTCCTTATACCAAATAGCACCAGACTGCACCAATAAGTTATCAGTCAACATAAATGTACTATCGTCTCTTATGACTGCATTTCCATGCAAATTAAAGTCAGTCATGGAGTAAAGCACTTCTTGCCCTTCTAAAGAGAAACTCAAAAGAAAAAGAATCAATACAAACGAATACCTCATGTATGGATAAAAATAGATTTATTTGATGGTTAATAAAATACCCAAAAGACGAATAGTAGAAGATATAATGCTGATTTTCCTTATGGTTGAGCTAGAACCTTGCATCTACCACCAAGTACCTGCTCAAAATCATGTATCTTTGCTTAGACTCAAAACCTCGAAACTAATGGCTCAATTAGAACTTATCATGCCAAAAATGGGTGAAAGCATCATCGAAGCAACTATCCTGAACTGGGTAAAACAAGAAGGTGATTTTGTGGATGAAGATGAGACTATACTTGAAATAGCGACAGACAAGGTAGACTCTGAAATACCTTCCCCTGTTGCTGGTACAGTGAGTAAAATTCTTTTCAAAGTTGATGATGTGGTTCCTGTAGGCGAGGTAATTGCAATTATTGAAACTGAACAAGAGGTAAATACTTCTACGATTAACATAGAGTCTAAACAAGAACTAGCTAAAGCTGAGTCAGTATCTGACCCTGAACCCACGACAACAGCTAAACCGGTTGTTGCAGCACCCTCAGCAACATCTCAAACCATACCAACAGCAAAAGTAGAAGGACGTCGATTTTATTCTCCATTGGTGAGGAATATGGCAAAGCAAAATGGCATTACACTAGATGTGCTAGATACTATTATAGGAACTGGTGCTAATGGTAGAGTCACCAAATACGACATGCAAAACTTTTTAGATGCACCTTCAACTAATAATAGAAATGGTAAGATACTCGTAACAGATCAGGCCACGTCCCAAGCGATTTTAACCAGTACTCCCACAAAGTCCCTGAATGGCCAAAACGAAATCATAGAAATGGATCGTATGCGTCGGATGATCTCTGATCATATGGTGATGTCCAAGCAGACATCGCCTCACGTAACATCTTTTGTAGAAGTGGACATGACAAACGTGGTCTCTTGGAGAAATAAAGTCAAAGCTCAATTTCAAGAAAACTATGGTGAGAAAATAACCTTCACCCCTATATTCATTCAAGCTGTTGCGAAGGCGATTCATGATTATCCAATGGTAAATGTCTCTGTAGATGGTTATAAAATCATCAAGAAGAATCGCATAAATATTGGCATGGCAACTGCGATGAATAGTGGCAATTTGATCGTACCTGTTATAAAAAATGCTGACCAATTGAGTTTACTGGGATTGACAAAACAAGTCAATGATCTAGCATTTAGAGCGAGAAACAACAAGCTAAAAGCAGATGAAGTCCAAGACGGCACATTCACCGTCACTAATGTAGGCACCTTTGGCAATGTTATGGGCACACCGATCATTAATCAACCACAAGCTGCGATTATGTCTGTCGGAATTATCCAGAAAAAACCAGCTGTCATAGAAACCGATAAAGGTGACTTTATAGGCATAAAACACTTAATGTTCATCTCATTGTCTTACGATCACAGAGTAGTTGATGGCATGTTGGGCGGTAGCTTCCTTAAACGAGTATCTGATTATCTAGAAGCATTTGATACAACTCAAACGATATAGATTAAACATGAAGACATATAACTGAAATGTCTTTAGCTCTTAGCACTTTTCAACTCTTTAATAAGGTATATCTGCTATCTTAGTATATATAAATCAACTTACTTTAACCAAAACAGGAGCATTTTGTATATCTTATAATAGTACAAATTAACAAATGCGAAATTTTTACTTACTCATAATCTGCTTTTGCATACACCAGTCTATTGCAGCTCAACAAGTAGACATTTCTAAAACCACTAAAGATCAGCTTCACATTCATACAGATAAGGAATACTACCTGAAGGGTTCCAAATTATTTTTTAAAGCTTACTTATCTGATCAATCAGGTAGACTAGGAACTTCAAAATCAGAAGTTGTTTACGTTGACCTCATTAATATTAATGGTGAAATAGAAGAAACAAAAACCATTAAAATACTTGAAGGTATTGGCACAGGAACCTTTGATATAGGTTTTAAAAGAGAGGATGGCAAATATCTTATTAGAGCCTACACTAACTATATGCTAAATTTTGACCCAAGAGATTTCTTCAGAAAAGTAGTTTTTATTGAAAATGGAAAACTTAACAATTCAAGCTCTACCTCACTTCCAGATCTGTCTCAGGATGTGACTTTAGAAATCTACCCAGAAGGTGCAAATTTCATACAAAGTCTAGAATCATCTGTGCTTATTTATACTAAAGATGGCAATGGTAATCCAATATCTGCCAATGTTAATCTAATAGAAAATGATGCAAAACTTTCTACACATCAAACGGATAAAAATGGATTCGCAAAATTTAGACTTACGCCGAATGAAGACGCACAGTACGCAATAAGTACTATTAATACAAAAAGCAATCTTCTTTTCAGTACAAATAAAACAGCATCAATTGTCACTTCGCAGTCAGAGAATATTATCCACTTGACCGTAAATTCATTATCAACATTAGAAGGACATTCAGTAAAATTAATCCAAGGCAAAACCATTATTGAAACTGTAAATTTAGAGGACAATACAACTCAAAAAATAGACTACAACTTAAACGATATCCCATCAGGTAATCTTAGATTAGCGTTATTTGACAAGCAAAATAAAATTAGTGCTGAAAGGTATATTTTCAATCATCTTGGTATTGAAAATTTCAATGTGGATTTTGAATTTGATGCAGAATCATATGATAAGCGATCATTGGTAAATCTCAGCATAGATGTGTACGATGATGAAGGTGAGTCTCTTCCAGGGAATTATTCACTGTCAATAGTTGATAGATCTTTTAATAAAACATCGACAAATAGCCGCGACATAAGAACAAACATGCTGCTATCAAGTAGCACACAATTGAATTCATTAAAACTAGATTCACTTTTACTGGAAGATAGAGATGCAGACATTGAATTAATAGATAATTTTATGATCATGCATGGCAATTCATCTAAGGGAATTATTAATTCAAAAACTGCACAATACGAAGCTGAAAAGGACATGTATACAAATGGTAAAATACATTTAAAGGAAAATCCAAATGATGGAGTATCTGCATCGGGTGAAATGTATTTACTGGATTCCTATTTAGACGTTCATTCATTTCACTCCAATGAGAATGGCTTTTTTAGGATACCCACTAATATAACTTCTGACTCTATTGATGTGCTGTTTAAAGTTGGAGAAGTAAAGAAAAATAAAAAAACAAATAAGGTAGAGGTTAAAGCTAATGATAACTTAGATGTAACCATTCTTGATCAAGCAAGACCACCAATCACCAAGCACAGTATTGAACTATTAAAAAATTCGAGACCAATTGAATTTCAAAATCCTTCTAAAGATATAAAGCAAAGTCTTATTCATAAAGCTGATGAAAATACCATCTATAAATATGAAGACCTCCTACGGTCTCAAGATTATGATGGAGTATCTGTTTCATTGGAGCTAGATGAAGTCTCCATCAAAGCTGATAAACTAAACGACGATATAAATTTTTATAAGAAGACAATGCTATACGCGACGCCGAATTCTAGAATAGAGACAAAAGACATTCAATCAATTCCATTATATGACGACATTTATTCATTACTAAGAAGACTCCCAAGTATTCAATTTGAAGGTCCAATTTTAGGTAGTGGAACAAAACATACGCTTATTCTTAGAGGGTACAGTTCTGGCCTAGCTAGTGGTGGCGATCCTAATGCACTTAAAAAGGCAAATGCCGCAAAATTTATGTTGAATGGTGCTTTTGTTTCTCAACAAGCAATTGAAGCCATTCGCCCTGTTGACATTGCATTTATTGATGTCATTTCTAGTCTTAGTCTATTAACTCAATTTGGAGAATCTGGAGTAAACGGAGTAATTGCTGTTTACTTAAAAACAGTAGAACAAGATCAAAAACCAAAGCTTAACTTTAACTCGGATTTATTACCTAAAAGCATAAAAGGATATCATGTTCCCAATTTATTTGAATATAAAAATTACTCCTTTGAAAAGGACGATAAGTATGACTCGAGAATTTCCATACATTGGGATCCTGATTTAAATATAAGTGATTCAGGGAGTACCACAATTGAATTTTACACAGCGGATAGATATACCATTTACGATGTGATACTTGAAGGTATTACAGATAACGGTATGCCGATACAAGCAACTTCAGAAATACTCGTATCCAAATAATCCTGATATGATTCAATTTAAATCAATCAGAATTTCAATATTAACAAGTATACTTCTTTTATTAGTTGAGAACAGTCAATGTCAGAATATTTCTGGCATACTTTATAATAAGGAAAAGGATCATCCAGTCCAAGATGCATACGTTTTTATAGATGACAGTTCGATTGGTACAATTTCTGACGAAAGCGGTTATTTCAATTTAGAACTTAAAGAATTAGATAACCTTAGCCTAATTGTCTCGCACATTTCTTACGAAAATAAAACGGTGCATATTGAACAAAACATGTCTTATCTGGATACTATTTTTCTAATAGAGAACTCTTTCGAATTAGGGGAGGTTGTGCTTAACACTGAGTCAAACAAACGGCTCAGAAAGAAAAGAATGAAACGATTTAAGAATGCATTTTTGGGTTCTGAAGAAAACAGGAAAAATGTAGAAATAATAAACCCAGAAGCAATCTTATTCTATGAAGAAAATAAAACATTATACGCTATTGCAGAAGAGCCAATTATTATACAAAATGACCATTTAGGCTATACCATGAATTTCTTTCTAAAAGAATTCCAGCTCCATAAAAATGAGGACGTTTTTTATAAAGGCAATACTAGCTTTAAAGAAATAGAAGGAAATAAAAAGAAGTTGGCAAAGATAAAGCGAAACAGGCGCAAAGTCTATGCAGAAACACACAGAAGTTTTTTCTATAATTTAATTAATGGAAATATTGATAAAGAAACATATTTAATAGGCTCTTCACAGAAAAATTATATTGGTGACTTTGTACAATTTATTCCAATTGAATTAGACTCTCTAAACATCGTACAAAATATGGATGGCAAATATGAGCTAACCATAGAAAATCATTTTACTGTCAAACCAGCAAATACGTCAGAAAATAAAGATGCAGCCGATTCAAGAAAAGGAGGAGGAAGATTATACTCTGGAAGTATCAAAGAAGTCAAAAATAATAAAGAAGATAAATCAATATCATACTTAGCGTCAAAATCTAATAAAATAATTTTAGATAAAAATGGAAGAATTCTCAATTCTAGTGAAGTAGAAGAACATGGCTATTGGGCAACCAAACGAATAGCCTATATGCTTCCACTAGATTACTCTATTATAAAAACAAAATGATCTCAGTAATTTACAGGTAAAATGGAATCTCTTTTATGCAAAGGCTCTTTTGAAAAACACAAAAAATATCCCCCACCTCCTGCTCCACACAATTTACAATAATAACTATCACTAGAAATCCCCTTTTCCCAAAAAGATAAAATACTAGAAGGAATAAATGAATCAAACTCATTCAATTGGGCAATTGATAATTCTTTTACCACATTCATAAATGCCAAATCCTTAGAGACAAAAGCCTCCAAAGCGGCGTCGCTTTTATCAATAAGTAGTTGGTAGTCTATACTTCCATCATCTACTTTATCTAAATATAATTTTATAAATTTTTTAGCTGTTCTAGGTACAGCTGAATTTATTAACGATATGTAAAAAGGGCATTCATCTATATTAAGCTCAACTACATTGGAAACACTACCTGACGTATGAATTGATTGATCTGCAAAAGAAACAAGAGCATCTGTACCAGAACTTTTACCATGAAATATTGACTCAATTCTAGCAAGGTCATTTTGTATTTCATCTAGTGTAGATTTTATATCTCGAGAAAAACATTTATACAATGCGGCAGTTAATGCGCCAGAACTTCCCAACCCCGCCTTTTGAGGAATAGCAGAATCAAATACCAAGTACTTATTGACTTCTTCATCAAAAAAATCAATATTAATGATATCCTTAGGCAGAAGAGGCAGGAGCTCTCTCAACGCCAGGTTAACCTCACTCCCATATGTCCAATTAGCTGTGTATTTATTGAAAGGTATGGATAATGCTTTTGACCCAGTCAATATGGTTTGCTCTCCAAAGAGCAGAATTTTTGATGGAAAATAAAATGTTTCAATATTCACTCGTTCCTTTTTTGTTCCCATTTCCAGGCAGTTGACATTATATCGTTTATCCCAAATTGAGGTTCCCACCCTAACAACTTTTTCGCTTTTGTATTATCTGCATAAATAGATACAACATCTCCTTCTCGTCGAGGACCCATTTCGTAATTGATTTTAATGCCTGCAATAGACTCAAATGCTTTAATGGCTTCCATTACTGTCACTCCGTCCCCAATACCAAGATTAATTACTTCACTACTTCCAGGTACTGATTTTTCCAAAAATTGTAAAGCCAAGACATGTGCTTTTGCAAGATCAACAACATGAATATAATCCCTAACACAAGTTCCATCTCTTGTATCATAATCGTTACCGTAAATAATTAAGCTAGTGCGCTTGTTTGCTGCAAACTCTGTAATTACAGGAATAAGATTTTGTGCTGTATTAATTGGTGATTCTCCTATTTCACCTGATTGATGTGCACCCGCTGGATTAAAATACCTCAAACTGATACTTGAAACATTTGTTCCTCCTAGAATATCAGAAAGAAGTCTTTCGCCTACCTGCTTTGTGTAAGCATAAGGTGATTGTGCCTCATCCATTGAAGTTGATTCCGTTACAGGCAACTCAGAGACATTTCCATAAACAGAACAAGAAGAAGAAAAAATAAATTGCTTTACTTGATGTTCAAGACAAAGATCCAACAAGTTAAGCATGCCTGTAATGTTATTTCTATAGTATTTAGATGGTTGTTCTACAGATTCTCCTACCGCTTTCAACGCAGCAAAATGTATAACACCAGTAATTGAATTGTTCTCAAAGATCGTTTGCAATTCATGCTTATGGCATAAATCAATGGAATAGTAATTAAAGTCTTTTTTGCAAACTCTGTTTATTTGCAAATAAGATTCAGCAGTAGAGTTGATAAAGTTATCCACAGAAATGACGTCATACCCATTTTCTAGGAGTTCAATTATCGTATGACTTCCTATGTATCCTGCACCTCCTGTTACTAGAACCGTTGCCATTATGTATATTTGCTAGCCTAAATCTACATATGTTTAATTTAATGAAAGAATTAAGGTCAATCGCTCGTGAAGCTGGTGCTGCAATCATGGAAATTTACAATTCTGCTTCAGATATCGAAATAGAATTAAAAGGCGACGACAGCCCGCTTACAAAAGCTGATAAAGCAGCGAATGACATCATTTGTGCAGGCCTTAAAACCCTTGAAGTTAAACATCCTATTATTTCTGAAGAAAACAAACTATTATCTTACGAAGAACGCAAACACTTTACACATTGCTGGATGGTCGATCCATTAGACGGAACCAAAGAATTTATCAAAAAAAATGGTGAATTCACGGTAAACATCGCATTGATAGAACAAAATGAGGTTGTATTAGGTGTTGTTTATGCTCCTGCACTTGATGAAATGTACTGGGCTGAAAAAGACAAAGGAGCGTATTCATTTATAAATGGCATTGAGACTCAGTTGACTGCCTCTCAATTTACAATGCAAGACGAGGGACTTAGAGTCGTGTGCTCCAGATCTCATTTGAATGAAGAAACCCAAGCATTTGTTGATGCGCTTACAAATCCAGAATTGGTTGCCAAAGGCAGTTCATTGAAGTTTTTGATCCTTGCGAATAAAGGTGCAGATGTTTATCCTCGAATTGCACCCACAATGGAATGGGATACAGCTGCAGCCCAAATCATTTTAGAAGAAGCCGGAGGCGAAGTTGTGCAATACAAATCCAATGAAAAAGTTAAATACAACAAAGAGGACTTGCTCAATCCATTTTTTGTGGCTAGAGGGACCCTAATTGATGCTTAAATTGGTATCATAATTGTTATATTATAATAAATTACAATATGAGTATTCGTCGCTGTTTTTTATTCTCAATGTTCGTGTTCCTTTTGGCATCCTGCTCTTCCAATAAAGAAGTAGTCCGCACGCCAGTACAGCCTCAATATGAATATGCAGTACACTTTATAAAAAATTCAACGTTAACCAATGTTACAGAACAGGCAGAAAAAGAAGGTAAATTAGTATTTCTAGACCTGTACACTGATTGGTGCTTACCTTGCCAATTGATGGCAGAGGAAGTGTATTCTGATGAAAACATTGGCGACTTTATTAATGATAACTTTATCAGTTACAAAGTCAATGCAGAAAAGGGAAATGGACCTGATTTAAAATTCCTATATCAAATCGAAAACTTCCCAGGGTTGCTATTCTTAGACTCAAGAGGAAGAGTACTAGCCCAAAAGCAAGGAGCTGCTTTCCACACTGAATTAAAAGAACTTGCAAATCAGGCTATCCAAATACATAAAGAAAACAGTTAATATCAACATACTACTATTAAATAAATGTATCTAAATGTTTAATAAAATTAGACAACTCCTTAAAAAACAGTACTTTAGATAAAATTTGCTAAGACAATTAACACACTGCACTAATTCTTTTTAGACATCGGTCTAATTTTTGAACTATAACATAAATAATCATTCACATAATTTTCTTTTGTGATTGCTATTGGTATTAATACAAACTTGTTTGCTATGTGGAGTGTCACTCGTTATTGTCAACAATCTTCCATTTTTTTGATAATAGTGTTTTCGCTATTTAGTGCGAATTCATCTGTTGCACAAATCTCGTGTAACGATTCTGGGGTACCTGCATTTAACCCGACTAATGCTCCAAACCAAGTCGGAAATCTCATTACCAATGTGGACCAAAATATGAATTTCCTTGGTACATCTATGAATTTTGATCAGGGTGGTGCCGGCGAGTTAATCGCTATGGATGGTTCCGAATTTTGCGATGATAATGGACTTGCAACTGGATTGGGAGAGGGTCCGGATCTGAATATTGAGATCCTTGTACCTCCAGAGAAAAGACAATCATGCTCTTCAGCTACGCTGACGATTACGCTCAGAGGGGATTTTAATAATTCTGCTGAAGTTGCATACATCGTGAATGAATGCGGAGTCATTATTGCCCAATCCCAAAATACAGGGTTACCAGAAAATGATAAATGTGACATCATTTTTCCCTTAGAAATAGTCATTCCTGCAGCTGACATTTCGGAAGCTGCTGCTGATGGTGTCATTAATTTTCAGATAAGAACAAACGGAACAACAACGAATACTTGTTGCCAAGGTTCTCAAGTTGATCAGACCTGTGGTGGTTTTAGAGCAGTGGATTGTAATGGTGATGGACTTGACGATGGTAATTGTTTAGCGTTTTCTTCATTTGTATGGCCTATACAGAATACTGCTGATGCAGGAACTCTAAATTCAACTGATAATATTATTTGCGATGGAGAATCCATAGATATTGATGTGTTACAAGATTTGATGTTCGACGATCCTATTGGTTCTGGTTCAGATGCGGATAACGATCCTACAACAGGTTCATATCACCTTGATTTCTACTTCAACGGAGGACCTAATCCTGCTAATCCATATCCTACAGATGGAGGAACTGCAGGCGATGTGATTAATGTGTATACTGCACAGACTGGTTCAAATCCTCAAGTAGAAATAATCAATACAGGTGGAGTTGGTATTCAAGATCATACCAATACGAATGCACCTCTTGCTAGCGGTGGCGCTTCTTTACCTAGTAATACATTGATCGAAGTAGTCGGTTCAGTTTGGGGAGACAATAATGTAGAACCAGTTGGAATTGGTGCTTGCTTTGGTGAGATCGTCAATTGTGGAGAAAATACAAACTACATCTCATTCGTATTACTTGATCCTATAGAAGCAGTAGCAGAATGCCAAGGATGTGCAGATGGACCTGGTGACGACACAAACATTGGTGTTGTAGAAATTTCTGGTTTTTCAGGTGGCTTACCTGGCTATGACAATTCTTTATACACCTTAAGTGCCGTTGGTGGAACATTGTCTACAACTATGGTTGATGAGAACGGGACAGCAATTTTAACGCTTGCCCCAGGTCAAAATACTTATTCTGTAACCATTATGGATGATGAAGGATGTATAATTACTCTTTCTGGAACATGCGGAATTGAAGAAACACCACAAATTTTAGCGCCAAGTTTTGTTTGCCTTGATGCAGACCCATTTACAATTACTTTAGAACCTGCAGGAGGGCTTTTAACAGGACCTGGCATTACAGGAACTACATTTGATCCTTTTGCTGCAGGCATCGGTATTCATGAAATATCTTATTTCATCAGAGAGGATGGATGTCAAGTTGTAGAGACTCAGATCATCAATGTGGACATGTGTACAGATTGTATCGCACCTTCAGTAGACATTGGAGCAAATCCACTTTGTTACACAGATGGATCATCAACCATTCAGTTTTTTAATGCAGATGGAACAATAGTAAATTTAACCGCCCAATTCATAGATGGTGATCTCTCTGACGGAGAAGTTACCATCATCAAAGTACCCTCAGCAAATGTTACTGGAAATAATCATGACACCTTTGATGCCGCAAGTGCTTTTGGTTTTGTTGGTGCTAATTCTGTATTTCAGTTGGTCGGTGCTACTGATAATATTAGAGTCGTCCCAGAACGTCTGATTGGTGATAGTTTTGAATATGCCGGCATGTACGAGGTATGCATAATACTTCCATCAGAAGTAAATGATGGTTGTGAAGACTTTGTGTCCTGTGAAAGAATTACCATTTACCCTTCTTTAGATCCGTGTTTTGAACTACCGAGTGTCTTATGTGAAACTGGAGCAAATATTAGGATCGATGTAGGAGGAGGTACTCCGGATTTTGATGATTTGGGCGCTGACCTACTCGGTAGAACTTTGGGTGAGATGAGTGTATGGACATTGATAACACCCGATGGAACAGTTTTGGAAGAAGGTGATCCTGGCGTAGTTGGGGTAGGTGCAGATGGAGATGTCGTTATACAACGAAATATTTTAGGTGCAACATATGGTCCTGGACTATATACATTAAATCACGAAATGGGTATTGATATATGTGCAACCTTTTGCAGCCAAACTTTTGAGATTGTTGAAGATCAAGCAGCAGTTCTCATTGATGAATTAATCGAATGTGTTCCAGGTGCAACAGGTGTGATTGATTTAGAAAGTTTATTCGACTTAACCGCTACCACATCAAATGCGTTTGGTGGAACATGGACTTTATTCACAGGTCCAGCATCTGCTAATATTAGTGGAAATTCTTTGGCTTATACAGAAGCTGGATGTTATAGAATGAGATATGAGTTCCCAGACTTACCAGAAACTGCAGATGAATGTAATGGCACGTTTACAGATGTATTCATAAGAGTTTCAGAACAACCACAGCCAAGTTTTGATATTCAGGATCAGGTATGCTTCTCAGATGGAGATGCTAATCTTTTACTAGATGCTATTGTAAACAGTCCTGAATATACTGATGGTGTGACAAGAGTGTTTAGTGTAATCAGCGGACCAGCAACCCTGATAAATGCAAATACAGGACGATTTCAGATTACTGGAGTAGGCACTGTTGTCGTACAACTAATGGAAACAATCGCCTATGGAGTTTGTGGAGATATCCCTGCAGGACAATGCTCCGAAGTTTTCCAAGTACAAATTGAAGTTGAAGATGGTACAGCCCTAGATGCAGAATTCGACGCAGAAGATTTCATATGCCCTGGTGATGTTATAGACTTAGATCCAGATATGAATGGAGGTGTATTTACGGGAGTGGGTGTTACAGATAATGGACTAGGTACTGGAGGAACATTTACAGCAACTGACCCAGGAGTTTATGCCGTAACGTATACCATCAACAGCCCAAATGGATGTACAAACGCGTATACAAGAAATATAGAAGTACTAGGTGCTATTGATGCTCCAACTATTAATGTAGGTGCAAGTCCAATCTGTTATACGGATGGGACAAGTTTGATTCAGTTTTTCAACGCGGATGGTACACCAGTCAATCTTACCAATGCTTTTGTAGATGGAGATTTTACAGATGAAGAAATAACAATAACAAAAGTACTTTCAAGCTTAGTAAATGGAAATAACCATGAAGCATTTGATGCATCAGCTGACTTTGGTTTTGTGGGAGGAACTACTGCGGTTTTTCAATTGATTGCGTCTCAAGACTTGATCAGGGTAATTCCTGAAAATTTAATTGGAGAATCTTTTGAATATGCTGGCATTTATGAAATTTGCTTATCAATTCCTGAGGAAGAAAATGAAGGATGTGAAGATGTGACGGCATGTAATTTAATTACAATTTTTCCTTCAATGGATCCTTGTTTCGAATTGGATGGTATAGTCTGTGAATCAACTGCTGACTTTAGAATTGATGTAGCAGCTCAGAACCCAACATTCGACGATCTCGCACCTGACCTTCTAGGTAAGTCAAGAGATGAAATGAGTGTTTGGCAATTGATTGCTCCTGATGGCACATTAATTGAAGAAGATGAGCCAGGCTTAAATGCAATATTTGAAGGTGATGTTATCCTTCAATTTGACGATCTCTTCGCAGCCCATGGACCAGGTCTGTATACCCTTAATCACGAAATGGGAATTGACATCTGCGCCACTTTCTGTAGCCGTACTTTTGAGATAATCGAAGAACAGGTCTTAGTATTAGAAGATGTAAAAATAGACTGTGAGGTAAACCCTACAGGCCTTGTAGCATTAGATGCTTTAATAGATCCAATAAATAGTTCTTCAAATATTTATGGTGGAGAATGGACATTTGTGAGTGGACCGGCTACCGCGAGTATAGCAGGATCCACATTGTCTTACCTTGAGGCAGGATGTTACGAACTCATGTATACTCCACCAACTCTTGCTGAGACTGCTGATGACTGTGAAACTGATCCAGAAACCTTATTTGTTTGTATTTCAGAACAACCACAACCTAATTTTAGTATTCAAAATGAAATCTGCTTTTCAGCTGGCGATGTCGCCTCGCACTTATATACACCTATCGTAAATAGTCCTAACTATGTAAGTGCTGTAGATCTGTCTTGGGTAGTCACAGGCCCGGCAACAATTAATGATCCTGTTACTGGACAGATCCTCATAACTGGCACTGGTACAGTAACGCTCACTTTAACAGAGACAATAGCCTATGGGGCTTGTGGTAGCTTGCCAGCAGGTAATTGCGAAGAAATTTTCGAAGTAGAAATTACAGTTACTGATGGAACCACACAAGACGCTTCATTTACATTTGATGGAGACACATGTCCAGGCAGTACAGTAAATCTAATTCCAACAACGAACGGTGGATTATTCACTGGGATCGGAGTCGTTGATTCAGGAGATGGGACTGGAGCAACAGTCATGATACCCGCAGATTGCAGCACACTTTCTGTAACATATACGCTCAATGACCCAAGTGGATGCACGTCTACATTTACAGCAAATATACCGACAGATAATACGCCACCTATGATTACTGTCAATCCAACTTCAATGACAGCTGCATGTGATGCTGATGATTTGGATATTCAGTTATCTGACTGGCTGGAAATGAATGGAGGAATGACAGTAACTGATGATTGCGATGTCACATTCTCATCAATGTTGAATAATACAATCTCTGGGTGCGGAGAAACCAATGAACAAGTATATATTTTCACAGCTACAGATGCGTGCGGTAATGAAACTTCAGCAGTTGCATCTTTCATTCTTGAAGACCAATGTGTGCTTACTATTACAGCGCCCGATCCATTAGTGTTAGATTGTGAGACATTAATGAATGTTGATGGTGGGGCGGAGATATCGACTATTTCAGATTTTCTAAATGGTGCAATATCAGAAGATTGTTGTGGAGAGGTAATGATAACAAATGATTTTGTTTCAACCCAATTAGACGAATGTGGTGCAGAACTGACCGTTACTTTTACGGCTACCAATGATTGTGGCATGACAGCAACTACAACGTCTACAATTTCAATATTAGACGACTCACCACCAGCAATTGTAGCACCTGTAGATTTGAACATTCCATGTACAGATTTAGAAACTACAACAACTTCCATAAGTTCTTGGCTTGCAAGTGTTACTGCAAATGATAACTGTGATCCAGATTTGATAGTCACAAATGACTTTGAAATGTTCAACGTCAATCTTTGTACATCAAATACAACAACAGTTACTTGGACGGCTATCGATAATTGTGGCAATATGTCTACTGTTTCGGCAGATTTAATTGTTGATGGAGATAATATGCCACCACAATTCACAACAGCACCAGTTGATATTACTATTGAGTGTATAAATAGAGACATTACTTTAGGTAATTGGTTGGATAGTGCTCAAGCAGAAGATGATTGTGATGCAGATATAACCATTACCAACAATTACGATCCAATTAGCATAGATTTTTGTGAAGGTGGAGGTGTAACTCTAGTAACTTGGACAGCAACAGATGCCTGTGGTAACAGCAGCACGACACAGGCAACACTAACTGTTGTCCCAGATGCTGAACCGCCAACACTTACACTGCCTGAAAACTTGACTCTAGACTGTCAAGATATTAGTGAAACTGCAGATGCCAGTGCGTTAATCGCTGCCTTCTTAGATGGTGCGGTAGCAACAGATAATTGCGATAGCAATCCAACAATCACAAACTCTGGAGCAGAGCTTTTGGATATTTGTGTTGCAAGCGCTACGGTGATAACATTTACGGCAACGGATCATTGTGGGAACTCAGTAAGCGCCGACGCAATAATCACTATTGTACCTGATTCGGAAGCACCAGATATTGTACCACCTGCTAATCTAACATTGACATGCGCTGAAATAAATGAAACATCTGAAGCAGGTGTAATTATTGACCAATTTTTAAATGGTGCAATTGTTACTGACAATTGCGACTCGGATCCAGAAATTACGTACACAGGAGCAGAAGGTTTGGATATTTGTCAGGGTAGTGCAACAACAATTACGTGGACTGCAACAGATGCTTGTGGTAACTCAAGTACTGCAGCTGCTACGATAACCATTATTCCAGATGCGCTACCTCCAGTATTGACTGTG
>CAYVFU010000070.1:0-21066 GCA_964450495.1 uncultured Saprospiraceae bacterium
CTGTATTCATAAGATATCAATTGTAGCACCTCTTGCTCACGATAAGATAATTTTAATTGTGTCGTTAAGGAAGTTTGCATAGGAAGTCATTTATGATGTAGTAATACTAAGCTGATAGTATAAAAATAGATCAAGATTTTTGTATCTCCTACCACATGTTTATGTGACAAAACGCTCGAAAATTACTATTCTTGTCTCGTGTTTATGTGATAAATACCATTAATTGCTTCCAATATCAGCATTCTCCTATTTAACTAATAGCTCATGTAAAATTGAATTTTAGACTCCTTCCAACATACATTTTGCTTCTATTTTCACTTTCTTCAGTTTTTGCTCAAGAACTGAATTATGACTTTTCTTTTATCGATTATCCTGATGGAAGCTTTGTTAATTGTCGCGAAAATATATTTGAGGATTCCACTGGTTTAGTTTGGTTCGCTACACCAAACTCCATAACAGCCTTTGATGGCCAGACGTTCATTCAATTTTCAGATCAATCTAGAGAATACCCTATCCCTTTTTCTAATGTGCAGCTTGTCAATAAAAATATAAAGGGCCACTTGTTGATTGCAACTAAAGAGTTTCAATTTTATACATTCGATCCCCTCCAACGTAAAGTAATTAGTGTATGTGAACTCCTTGCTTCTGAGCAAAAGGACTTAATCGCGATTTCTAGCAATGAAGAAACAGGTTCGCTGTATTTGCAAAATTACGTTCTTGCAGATAGCCATGGTGGCTTTTACACATTATTGCGTAAGAAGACAGGAAATGAATATGTTCTCTTTCACTCTGAAGATGGTTCTTCCATCTCTTTTATTACTGATATCAAATTGAAGGGCATCACTAGTATGGTCTGTACTGCCACAACTATTTTTATTGCCGATACTGAAAAGATTTACACTCTTGATATTGAAAATGACTTTGCGGTATCTGTTTCACATCAGACAAATGAATTAGGCTCTACATTGTTGCTCTCTAAAACTAACGAAGACGTATGGTTGTTTGAGAGTAATGGCAGGTCAGAAAGCAATTTTAAAAAATGGGATACCTCCGGTGCTGTTTTCAAACAGACTTCACACTCTATAGATTATGCACTAGGTAAATTCCATAAATTTAAATGTGTGGGAAACTCTTTTTGGTTGTTTGGTGTCAAACTTCTTGTAGAGTACTCCAAAGAATCTATGGAATCAAAGGAATATTTCCAAGAAATGATTAAGTCCTTTGAAAAAATGGAATCTCCCCCATTGATTAGTCATTTTACGTCAGTCAATGAACATAGCAATAATATCATTTGGCTTAGTTCGGGTTATGGGCTTGTAATGATTCATCAATCAGAAGATTCTTATGCTGTAGATTTGAGGAGTGATTCTAGATTTTGCGAAGGGTTTTGTAGTATGAGGGGCATAGATATTGATGTAAATAATAATCTGTGGTTAGCTTCATACTCAGGTGTTTTTGAAAAGAAAGAGAACACAATTCAAGAAATTGATAACTTGAAACCTCTTACTTCAAATGGAATATATTCATTGCACACAATTCAAGATTATATTGTGGTCAATGACATCCTTTATCATGTTCCAAGTGAATCTTTACAAGAACTCATTCCTGGAAAACAAAATGGTCATGTGACTAATGTTGTCATGCCACCTAACAATATCTGGATGTCAACCTGCTTTGAAAATGGCAATCAAGTACGATTATATTCATACCATTTGAAAGAAAAATCGTTGGTGCAAGTTGAACTGCCAGAACAGTTGCGAAATTCTGGTCAACTCAATGACTTAGTCCTTAGCCAAGACTTCTCCAAACTATTTTTGTGTACCAATAGTGCTGGTACCTACGTCTATGACTTGTTCACCAAAACATTTAAATGGTTGACAAAAGATTCCATCAATAATATTAATGATGCCAATCACTATAATTTGATTGAAAACGATAACCGATTATTTATTGGTTCTAAAAACAACGTTATAGAAATCCTATGCGATAATGATAATCAAACAGATTCATTAGTCGTTCATACTCTACAAACAACTAGTGATGTCCACTTCTTTTCTGCGATTGATGAAGACAGTACCATTATGTATGGAACAAATAATGGCTTGTTCAGGTTTAATAAAAATCTAGGCAACTTTGAAAAATTAAACTTACCTGGTAAAATTTCTAACGAAGAATTTAATAGAGAATCCAGCTTTAAACATCCAGACGGTTCTTACTATTTTGGTTCGGTAAATGGCGTTTACATAGTAGACCCTAATATGCTAACAACCGAACCGAAACCAAATGGTAACTCCATTCAGCTTATGTCAATACAGTATTTAAATGGAAAAACCACTGAATTTGAAACCATAGTAATTTCTCCTGATGCTGTCCAAGAGTTAACTTTTCAGCACAACGATAAAATGGTCTACTTTAAATTGACAAACCCAAATTTTGACAGAGATGCTCGTACGTATTACCGCTTTTTTTTGGACGGTTTTGATCAGGAGTGGTCTCCACTTCAATCATCTCCCGAAATCAGATTTACCAACCTTGATCCTGGTTCATACACGTTATATGCAAAAAGCGGAGTACATCCAGAATCCATTAGCGAAAGTCAAAAAATTATACGTTTTGACATAAACCAAGCTTGGTATAAGACGACGTTGTTTGGGATGCTTGTATTGTTTTTTGGCGTTTGTCTTTTCGCTTTTCTTTTTTGGTTGCGTTACAGACAACTTTTACAGTTTGAATTATTGAGGTCCAGTATTTCAAAAAATCTCCATGACGATGTCGGCACCATGTTAACAGGTATTGCTATGCAATCAGAATTAATAGAAACAGTAGCAACAGGAGATGTCAAAGAATTAGCAGGAGGAATTTCTATAAGAAGTAGAGAGGCAATGCAAAGGATGAGAGATACAGTTTGGGCAATTGATTCAAGAAAAGATAGTTCTATGGATTTGAAAGATAGGTTACTGGACTACGTTCAAGATGTCTTGCCTGCAAGCGGCATATCGTACACCTTTAACTCAAACATCAAATCTAATAGTCAAAAGCTCAATCCATTTGTTAGGCAAAACATATATTTAATCGCCAAAGAATCTATAAATAATATACTCAAACATTCTTCAACCTCAAAAGCAGACATCTCTCTTCTTAAACATAACAATCAAATTAAATTGACTATCCAAGATTATGGAGATCAAAAACCGATCAAAACCTCTGGACAAGGTTTAAAGAATTTAGAAGAACGAGCTCAAAAAATAAATGCAGAATATCAGTTTACATACAATGGTCTAGGATACCAAACAACATTAGTTTCTCCTATCCAATAACCACATGTTTATGTGATAAATAAGTATTAAAAGTTATCATACCTTTAAACGTGATGAATCTGATTATAATAGAAGATGATGAAACCATTAGACGCAATCTTGTGACCTTTGGTGGGTTTCAACAAGATATTGAAGTTCTCGCAGATTATTCCTCAGTAGAAGACTTTATGAAACGCGATCAAAGTGGCCCTCACATTGATGTAATGATTTTAGATATTGGTCTGCCGGGTATGTCTGGACTTGATGCTTTACCATTGCTTAAAGAAAAATACCCTGAATTAGACATTATCATGTTGACTGCTTTTGATGAACATGAAAAAATATTCCAAGCATTACAATCTGGCGCATGTTCCTATTTGGCTAAATCCACTTCTCTTGACAATATCTTTCAAACTGTACGAATAGTGTATAATGGAGGCTCCTATATGTCACCAAGTATTGCCAGAAAGCTATCCGTATTCCTTGCAACTGGCAACACAAAAAAGAATAGAGGCTTTACACCCAAACAGCTTCACGTAATGAATGGTCTTGTTGATGGTCTTAGCTATAAAGAAATTGCTTCTCAAATGGGCGTTTCTATTGACACGATCAGAACGCACATCAAACGTATTTACCAGATTTTACATGTGAAAAGTAAAGCTGCTGCTGTCGCAAAATATTTAAAGAACTAGGTACCGTATTCAATTAGAAAAATTAGCCGTAGAGAAAATTATTTTGTCCCAATAGTTATCTAAAATAGTATCGTTCAATGTCATAAAACGATTGGTCTATAAGATCATTTATTAATCTCCGTTCGTCATTATTTGAAAATGTCTGGACAGTATTGTTGCGGAAAGTATCTGGTATTGCCCTTTCGTCTCCTTGCGTTTGATAATTTGTGACAACAGCTTCTTGTGAGACTTGAAATTGATTATCTCTGAAATCACAATAATTATTTCTATCGTCAACATCTACTCTTATGTTCCATGTATACAATCTCGTCTCATCCGTAACCCTGACTTCTGCTGTGACCTGCGTATATTTTGGAACTCGAATTGTTGCTCCTGTCGTATCTACCTCAGAGCTGTAACCGTCTAACACTTGTTCGCTATATGCTTCTGTCCTTGTTTGGCTGTTTGTGCTCACATTCAATCTTGCAAATTCTATATCTAATCGACAATCTGTATTTGCATTGAATTCATCAAAAGTGACTTGGTAGAAAAGATTGTCATGATCTTCTAACTCTTCAAATTGTCTTTCAATTTCATACTTGTATCCTATATCCCATACACCAACAGAAACATCAATAAAAATGGTGCCTGCAATCAAAGCCTCTTCTAATTTGTTACGCAAGTTGTTTTCAGATAAAACTGTATTGTATTTCGATGCAGCTTCATACATCAGATACGCTTCCTGTGCAGATTGTTTATTTGCAGTTTCATCATAGACGCCCATACTACGATCACCCAGGCCAATATATGCAGAAACAATATCGTCCTTTAAGCCTTCATTGTTGTTTTCAATATATTGAATGTCATCATCAATTTTACCATCCAAGTATCTTTTTCCATCGTAGTAAAGTGATAGCACTTTCTCATTGACTTGATATGCTTCCTCCCAGTCCTCCACAACATCAGATCGGAGTAAAGCTTCTGACTTATTATTTGCCTCCGCTATCAATTCAACCATTGAATTATTTAAAATGGTATTAAGCGTCCTATCCTTTTCTCCTGACTGAATATCCTTTAATGCTTTTTTATATGCTTTCTCATAATTACCCTTTGAATAAAACTTCTCCGGCCCTTTTGCACATGATACTAAGGCACTAATAGTCAGTAGATATAAATAGTATTTCATCATATGTAGATTTCATTATTTAAATGGCCTATTCCCTAAATTTATTCTCTCTCAGGTTTAGTAGCTAGCACATCAAATTTACGAACATTCTGTCTCATAAATATCTTCCCTAATTCTGATGTCACTGTTATGCTATTAATTGATCTTAGTTCTGTTACATTTGTACTATGATTTTAAAAGTTTTATCCGTTTATGTTTTTCCAATAATTCTATTTGGAGGAGTTGTGCTGTCTTGTAAAGCTCCATCAATTGTGCCTATAGCAACACTTCAAGAAGAGCAGACACAAGCAGATACATTAACGACAGTTGCACTCAACTCTTCTACCGATAGACGCATAATGGAAACGTCTGGTTTAATAGAAATATCAAATCATTTGTGGACACATAATGATAGTGGTGGAGGAAAAGTGTTGTATCAATTAGACGATTTTGGGGAGATATCCAAGGAAGTAACATTGGATGTACCAGCAAATATTGATTGGGAATCTCTTGCTGCTGACGACACACATTTTTATGTTGCTGACATCGGAAACAATCTTGGGAAAAGAGAAAATTTGAGAATCTTTAAAGGCTTGAAAGTTGATTTGTTGACTAAAGAGTTCGTATCTACAGAAACGATTACATTCAAGTATGAAGATCAAGAAACCTCGTACAATGGTTATAATCACAACTTTGATGGAGAAGCCTTGATTTCGTTTCAAAATCACTTATATATATTCAGTAAAAATTGGCTAGACAGAAAATGTAAGGTTTATAAACTTCCTAAATCTGCTGGAGACCATGTGGCTAAAAAGATTGATGAGTTTGACACTATGGGCTTAATTACTGGTGCTGATATTCGTAAAGATCAAAACGAAATCGCTCTTATAGGTTACAGAAACAACTTTGTCACGAGAGAGTTTTTTTCTTTTATTATCATTCTGACTGATTGGCAAAATGATTCTTTTTTTAGTGGAAATATACAGCACTCTCCATTGACTATAGAACGCCAAACAGAGGCTATATCCTATAGGGAGTCAGGGGAAATTTGGATCAGTTCTGAGAATAATGGTCCCGGAGACTCTTCTCTTTTTAGAATTGAATTTAACTAGTTTGGAACGTCATATATGACCTAAAATATTGCATCCTGATTCTGGCTAGGAAAAATTTATTTGTGCGTTGGTTTTTCATCTATATTTGCGGCTTCATTTTTGCATCTACGTTTTAGGTGTTGTAAATAAGGCTTTTGGCATATACAGATAACATACAATATTATCACATTACTGAATCGACACATCTAGAGTTAGGTGGTGTATTCAGTAAACTAAAATTGGCTTACCATACCTATGGGACATTAAACGAACAGGGAGATAATGTCATCTGGGTTTTTCAAGCATTAACTGCGAGTTCAAGAATTGAAGAATGGTGGGATGGGTCATTTGGTAAAAACCGTATTTTAGATAGCTCCAAATATTTTGTGGTCTGTGTAAATCTGGTTGGTTCTTGCTATGGCTCTACCAGTCCGCTTGACATCAATCCTGATACTGGAGAAAAATATTATCACGATTTTCCAATTGTTACAATCAGGGATCAAGTCATACTTTTTAAAAATTTGAAAGATCATCTAGGTATCAATTCTATTCAACTGGGTGTTGGAGGTTCTATGGGCGCCTGTCATGCGTTAGAGTGGGCCATTTTAGAACCGAATTTATTTAAGCAGCTCTTTTTATCTGTTTGTTCGGCAAAAGAGTCTTCTTGGGGCAAAGCCATACACACAGCACATAGAATGGCCATTGAAGGGGATCAGACTTGGCAAGAAAAAAGAGACGATGCAGGTATATCTGGAATGAAAGCTGCAAGAGCTATTGGAATGGTGATTTATAGAAATTACCTTTGCTATGAAGAGTATCAACCTGATGATGAAGATACCTTAACAGAGTTCAAAGCAGCTTCCTATCAACGATATCAAGGAGAGAAATTAGCAAATAGATTTAATGCATTTTCCTATTACAAATTGTTGGATAGTCTTGATACGCACAATGTCGGCAGAGATCGTGGAAGTGTAGTCGAAGCCCTTTCTAAAATAAAAGCTAAAACAGTTATCGTAAACATCAATACGGACTTGCTTTATCCGGAAGTAGAACAAAAAATAATCGTTAATGCGATTCCAAATGCTATTTACGAGAGTATAGATTCCGTTTATGGTCATGATGGATTTCTTGTAGAAACAGATAAACTCACTCAAGTCTATCACAAACACTTTAGTAACAAATGAACATATTAAAATTTGGTGGTACATCAGTTGCTGAACCATCGAGAATAAAACATATTGGTGAATTATTATCTGCTAGAATAAAACAAGGAGAAAACATATCCATTGTTTGTTCTGCATTTAGCAAAGTTACTGATAGTTTGATCCAGATGGGTGAGCTTGCAGCGAAGGGCAACGAAGACTACTTACAAGTACATCAACAATTTGTAGAAAGGCATGACAACGCACTCAAAGAGTTGGTTTCTGGTGATGCACTCTCCATTGCTGAAAAGACTTTAGCTGAAAATCATGACACCTTAAAACAATTACTCAAAGGTGTTTACTTAGTCAGAGAAGTTAGTCCAAGAACTATGGATTATATTCTCAGTTTCGGAGAAAGAAATTCATGCTTCATAATTGCTCAATATTTAAAAGAAAGCGGATTAAATGCTGCATTTCTTGATGCTCGAAAAGTTATAAAAACAGATAAGACTTTTGGTGCTGCCAGGGTAGATTTTTCATTGACAAATGAATACATAAATGCTCATTTTACTAAAAACCCTAATACGCTTAATGTAATCACAGGTTTTGTTGCATCAGATGTTGGTGGGTTGACAACAACACTCGGTAGAGGTGGGTCAGATTATACTGCAGCTATTTTTGCGGCAGCATTAGAAACCGAAAAATTAGAAATCTGGACAGATGTAGACGGGGTATTAACTTGTGATCCTAGAAAAGTATCCAAAGCTTATACTGTCGAATCCCTCAGTTATAATGAAGCGATGGAATTGTCTCACTTTGGCGCAAAAGTTATATACCCTCCGACCATTCAACCTGCACTTTCAAAAGGTATCCCGATATACATAAGGAATACATTTAATCCAGATTTTGAAGGAACAAAAATCAGTAAAGAATCTGATGAAACAAATGCCCGAATAAAAGGAATGAGCTCTATGTCTGGGATTTGTCTATTAACCTTACAAGGTTCTGGTATGATGGGTATTCCTGGGATTGCCGCTCGATTTTTTAGTTCGTTGGCAAGAAAGAAGATAAATGTCATCATGATTACCCAGGCTTCATCAGAACATTCGATTTGTGTTGCTATTAAAAAGGGAGACAAACACGATGCGATTACAGCTATAGAAGAAGAATTTAAAAATGAAATTGAAAACGCTTTTGTAGAACCAGTTTCTGTTTTTGATGACCTCACAATTATTGCTGTAGTCGGACAAAACATGAGAAAGATTCCGGGTGTCGCTGGCAGGTTATTTGGAGCATTGGGTAAAGAAGGTGTCAACGTTGCTGCGATTGCGCAAGGCTCTTCAGAATTAAATATATCTTTTGCCATTAAGACAGATGATGAGTTAAAAGCACTCAATCTTATTCACGACTCTTTCTTTCTGTCAAATTCCAAAACAGTTAATGTCTTTATGATTGGTGTTGGTTTGATTGGCGGCACTTTGTTAAAGCAAATCAACGACCAACAAGCATCTCTTAATGAAAAAGAAAAACTGCAGATAAATGTTGTTGGACTTGCCAATTCTAAAAACATGGTGTTTAACGACAAAGGCATTGACTTAAAAGATTGGAAAAAAGAATTAGACAATTCATCACTTCAAAGTAGTATTGCTGGATTTGTAGAAAACATGACCCAGTTAAATTTACCTAATTCTGTTTTTGTTGATAATACAGCTAACAAAGATCTGCCAGACATTTATAAGGATGTTATAAATAATAATATTTCAATTTGTACGCCCAATAAAGTTGCTAACTCATCGTCTTATGCGCAGTATACCACACTAAAACGTTTGGCTCGTCATAAAAATGTAGACTTCTTGTATGAGACCACTGTAGGCGCAGGATTGCCTGTAATCTCTACCCTTCGTTCCTTAATGGAAAGCGGTGATAGAATCACTAAAATTGAAGCTGTACTCAGCGGCTCGGTTTCTTTTATTTTTAATAATTGGAAACAAGGTAAGTCATTCAAAGATCTTGTTTTGCAAGCTAAGGAATTGGGTTACACAGAACCAGATCCAAGAGATGATCTTTCTGGTTTGGACATTAAACGAAAGATTTTGATCTTATCAAGAGAAGCTGGTCATATGATCGAACCAAAAGATGTTGAGGTTGAAGCCATTTTGCCAGATGCCTCAGTTAATGCGACAAGTGTTGATGATTTCCTTGAAACCTTATCTACAGAAAAAGAGCATTTTGATCAGTTGATTGACAAAGCTGGAACTGATAAGGCCATTAGATATATAGCAAGCCTTGAAAATGGCAAAGCAAAAGTCCAAGTGCAGTATGTTGATTCAGATAATCCTTTTTATGGCTTACAAGGATCTGACAATATGATTGTGTTTACAACAAGCAGGTATGCCGCCAGACCTCTAGTTGTTAAAGGCCCTGGTGCCGGTGCTGAGGTGACAGCCGCTGGAGTGTTTAGCGAGATAATAAGTATTGGAAATAAAAATCATTTTGGGTACAATTAACAAGGTCCAGCAAAATGATAATTACAAGGTGTAATAAACAGATATGAATTCGGGACTAAAAGTATTTGCACCAGCTTCCGTAGCCAATATGGCCGTTGGTTATGACATATTAGGATTTGCCATTAATGGGCCTGGTGATGAAATCATTGTCCGTCCAGGTAAAGCACCTGGTTTAGTCATTAAACAAATAACAGGTGTAAAGAAAAAATTGCCCTTAGAGGTAGAAAAAAATACTGCAGGTTTTGCTGCACTACAATTGATGAAGCATCTTGGTGAAGAAGCCAGACCAATTGAAATGGAAATCCATAAAAAAATGCCTTTTGGCAGTGGTTTAGGTTCAAGTGCTGCTAGTGCTGCGGCTGGTGTCTTTGCCGTAAGTGAATTTTTGAATACCTCTCTTCGCAAAAGAGACTTGGTCAAATTTGCCGTTCAAGGAGAACAGGTTGCTGATGGTGCATGGCATGCAGATAATGTCGCCCCTTCGTTACTAGGTGGCATTATACTCATTAGAGACAATGAGACCTTAGACTTGGTAAAGCTGCCTGCTCCTGATGGCCTTTTTGCTTGCGTTGTATATCCTCATATCAGTGTGCTTACTAAAGATTCAAGAGCGGTATTGTCAGATGACCTTTCTTTAAAACAGCACATAGCCCAATCAGGAAATCTCGCTTACTTTATTGCTGCATTATATAGACTTGACTTTGACATGATCCGAAGGTCTTTAACAGATTTGATTATCGAACCACAACGAGCTTCTCTAATTCCACACTTTTATAACATGAAGGAAATAGCTTTATCTAACGATGCTCTTGGTTTTAGTATAAGTGGTGCGGGACCAAGTGTTTTTGCTCTTTGTGAAAATAGTTTGATTGCTGAAACAATAGGAGAAAAAATTAATGCCTTTTTAAAGAATAAGTCAATCGAAAACAATGTATTCATTTCTAAAATAAATACAACTGGCGCTTTTAAATTCTAATTATACAAATGCCTTTTATTTTACTTTTAAGTAGTATAGTAAATCGCAATAAAGGCAGTGAATAGAAAGGAAAGTATTCTTTATCAATATTCCTTCTCATTGGGGGTCAAGTGGAAATCTACTATTGTTTAGTCCATTGACCTAGTTTTGATTTGATTTTATCTGCTCCATTTTTCCGAATAACAGTGATTCTTTTCCGAAAACATACTTTATGACTCGATTTAAAGTTTTGATATCAAGGTGTTTCGCTTTTGATTGGCGATTTTAAATATTTTATCGTCATTCATATGTACCAGTCCCCCTTCTTTTTTTACGATTTTTACGATTTTAGTCAGATTAACAATGTGAGATCTGTGAATTCTGAAGAATATCTTACTATCCAAAATCCCTTCAAACTCTCCTAATGATTTCGTGACAACATAGCTTTTATTGTCATCTAGGTAGACTGTTGAATAGGCCCTGTCAGATATAATGTATTTGATTGAAGATTCTTCCACATAGTTTATTTCTTTTTGTCCATGTAAGGCTATTCTTTTAGAATCACTTTCTACTACTGTTTTATCTGCTTTATCTTTTACTGAAATGATTTTATTTACAGAAACAATGAATTCCTGGATATCTATAGGTTTAAGTAAATAGTCATGTACCGAATGTTTGATCGCTTCAATTGCATAATTTTCGTATGCGGTGGTGATGATAATAGCAGGATTCCTATCCTTCAACAGACTAAATAATTCCATGCCATTAGCAGTAGGCATTTGAATATCAAGAAATATAACATCAGGATTTAATTCTTCGATAATTGGTATTGCTTTAAAGACACCATCAGTTGTTTGAATGTCCTTAACTTTAGGAAAGTAGGTTTGAAAATAATGTACAAGCAGATCTCTGGCAGCTTTTTCATCATCTACGATTAGCACCTTTAACATAAGCGATTGTCTTAACAAATTTTTAAAGTACTAAAATTTTTGCTCTTATTGTTGGTCACGCTATCAACAAGTAATCGTTTATTCTAAATCAATTATCTGATTATGATGCGTTAGCAATTTCTGACATATTTCCGATGACTAACTCAACCTGTGTTCCTCTCGAATAAACGGCTGCCTTCGTTAAGTCTGAAGTATTCACTACAAATTTTTTCTTATATATTGCTTTAAGTAGGTCTAGTCTTGAACTGCTTTTATCAATACCTACAGAAATATGATCGCTAGAAGATTTCTTTCGTTTTATGCTCTCTTCTATTCCAATACCATTGTCTTTTATATTAACAATTATAGTATCTTCTAAACCTTTTTCAATATTAATCTGGATAAGGCCATCCTCAATATTTGAAACACCATGCTTAATTGCATTTTCTATATAAGGTTGAATTAGCATAGGTGGGATAAAAAATCGTTTGGTATTAATAGTATCTTCAACATTGATCACATATCCAAAAGATAAATCTGCTCTCATCTGTTCCAATTCTATATATGTTTCTAATACATCCAACTCATCTTTTAACGACACAACTTTAGCATCAGACATTTTTAAAACGTTTCTAACAAATTTAGAAAGTCTAGTTATATACTGATTTACCTTAATTGGGTCTTGTAGCATACTATGGGATTGTATACTATTTAAAATATTAGAAATAAAATGTGGTTTCATCTGCGCCTTTAAAGCAATCAGTTGCTGAGAACGCACGCTTAATTCCAATTCATTTTTTCTATTTAATTCTCTAAGTCTACTTGCAAAATACCAATTCATAAAACCGAATAATGCACACATAGTTATTAGAACAAACCACCATCTAAAATAGATTACTTGAGGCATTGTAAACGAGACTTGCGCAGGTTCTTCACTTTGAATACCATCTTCATTAATAGCATAAACTTCAAAAGTATAATCTCCTGGAGGTATACTGTTGTAAACGGCATCATTGATTGAACTAGGTACTGTTTCCCAATTATCATTTAATCCCTTTAGTCTGTACTTGTAAGTGAATCTACCTAAAGCACTATAATTTAGTCCTTGAAAATTAAATCTAAAGGTATTCTCTTGTCCTTTCAAGTTATTGATTTTTTCTATACTACCATCAACTGTTACTTCATTAATGTATATTGGTGGAGCATTAATATTTGCAAATCTATTGTTCTTATTATAAGTATTTAACCCATTGGCTGTTCCGACGTAAACATTTTCCTCGTCAATGTAAACTGTTTGAACAATATTCGAATTTAATCCATCCTTTGAGGTTATATAGCTAGCTTTCTGCCTTTTTGTATCAATGATGTTAATACCTGACGCTGTACTAACCCAAAGCTTATCGTTTTTATCTAAATATAAATCGTTCACAAAATTTGAGTTCAACTCATTTTTTGTTGAATATTGCTTTTCTATCTTACTATCTCTCAGTAATAAAACTCCAGAATTACTAGTAGCCAACCATAAGTTATTATTGTCACTTTCTTCTATATCAATAATATTGAATTCTTTCAAATCTGGATAAATATCTTTATCTAATTGTTTTGAATCTATATTTAATTTCTGTATTCCCGATATAGTGCTTATTAAAACTGCATTTTCATTATTCACTTTATGCAGACAAAACACTCGACCAGTAACTCCTTTAAGTTGTGTGATCTTTGGTATTGTTTCTTGACTCATTTGAACTAATAAATATCCAGTACAAGAACCTATTATAAACTGTGAATCATCAAGACTTATCCCGTCTTTTAGGCATTTAACTCTTAAATCAATTCTAGTCTTTTCTCCATTTTGATATACAATAATATATGAATTAGTACCAATGATAATCCCGTTATTTAGTTCGAGCAAGAATCGTATATAGACACCATTGTCTTCATGTATTAATTTAAACCCATCTTTGTTAGATTCGAAAACCTTTCCATCAACTGTTCCGATATATAAAGATTCTTCAACTTTTAGCATTGCACTGATAGACAAGTCTTTGAGTAAAGTATTACTTAAAATATTTGAATAATTTGAAAATATTAAGCCTTTGTTAATGGTACTCAACCATAAATTATTCTCATTATCTATCAGTGATTCAGTGACATTTACGTTTGGAAATTCTATACTTTGCAGACTTTTAAAGTCCTCGTTATAAATATGTATCCCGTCCCTAGTGTTGATATATATTAAAGAATCAGATAATTCAGATATGCCATTTAAAAAGAACGGTTCTTTCATAGTAACTTTCTCAACTAAATAACGGTCATTCTTTTCAATGAGCCTAAGTATTCTCTTTCTATCAACTGTAGTCACATACAATGATTCTCCAAATTTGAAAAATGTTCTTATTGCCGTTTTATAAATATCATCAATTACAATCTTTTTATACTTCCCGTCTTTTTGTAAATAAAAGCGAGAGGAATCTTCTACAACAAATAAATCTTCGTTTAGACATGGGATTCTAAATGATTGTTTTTGCTCTTCTTTTATTTCAAGTGTTTTCCTATTTAAAGTTATTCCGTTCTGAATATCATAAAACGCCCCTACTTCATCATCCTTTATCCATATATTAAAAAATGATCGCTCTTGATTTAGTTCTATAATATCAAGTTTATGGTTTGGTGAATATCGACAGAGTTGATTAAATAAATTTATAAACCAGAGGTTATCGTCTTCATCAATTTTCAATTCTAATATTTCTGGGTTCTTTAGTCCTGATAATTCAATCGTTTTAAAAGATACGCCATCAAATTGTAATAAACCAGTTGACGTCCCAATCCACATAAATCCCTTGCTATCTTGGACGATACTATATATATGCAATGCATTTAATCCATCCTTGGAATTGTAATTGTAATAACTTCTTTCTAATTGAGCTTGAACATTGATAGGTAAGCATATGTATAAAATAGCTAAGCTTAGCTTTACACAGTAGTTTAAGGTGTGTGCCCTAATTTGTTTTCTTGTTAGTAGATTAAACAAAGGTATCAATTAGAAATTTTATTTTATTAAACCAACTGTGTATGAGACACAAGTCAAGCTTAGTAAATTCTAATGAAGACAACACCTGCTATTCTTCCTCTCTGTTATAATCTGTCCAAATAATATCTAAGAATCTTTCTAAGTTAATAAAGCCTGATCCCCATTCTTCATAACCTTCTCCTAAATTACCAGCTTTCATCTCTTCCAGGGATTTGCCTTCTTCCATTGCACTCAATACTCTACCTTTCATTGTTTGCAACATTGTGTAGTACGATAAAAGGTCAGATTTTTTTGATAAACTTCCGTGGCCAGGAATAATCTTTGTACTGCTGTTGGTAAGCATTAATGCTACTTGAATGGCATTTATTGCACCATCTACTGATCCGCCAGAACCTAAATCTATAAACGGAAATCTACCAGCAAAAAAACAGTCACCCAGGTGAATGACATTGCTTTCTGGGAAATATACAAAGGCATCTCCATCCGTATGTGCATTATGCACGTGAATCATTTGAAGTGGTTCGCCATTTAGGTGGAGTTGCATCGTTTCTTTAAATGTAATCTGTGGCCAAGCTGCCTTTGGAGATGCTTTAACTTCACGATTAAATGCCTTCATGATTTGATCTTTGCTCAAGCGCTCTAAAACATTTTCGTGTGAAACGATTATCGCTCCATCATTCCCAAAATTTTCATTTCCTCCAGTATGGTCTCCATGCCAGTGCGTGTTTAAAACATACTTCAGTTCGTGTTCTGTCAATTCTGAAATTGCTGCCTTTATCTTTTCCGTTAATGGTGCAAATTGGGTGTCAATGATAAGTGCGCCATCCTCTCCTTCAAACAAAGCTATATTACCACCAGAACCTTCTAGCATGTGAATATTTTCTGTGACTTCTGTTGCTTTTATTTCAACTGCTGAAAAGTCTCTTTGCGCAACTAATGTACATTGTAAAGCTGCTAAGATCAGGAGAGAGAGATGTTTCATTATTTACTATTTAAATGATTATAATAAGCTGCCCCTATTATGCCTGCATTATTTTTCAATTTTGCAGGAATAACTTCGGCGTTGACGTCTAGTAAATGACCATACTCATCAAAGCTTTTACTGATACCTCCACCTATGATGATACAATCAGGTGTCAGTAATAGTTCAATATGTTTGAGCACAGCAGATAGTTCTGCACCAAATGCTGACCATTTTAGATTTTTAGTTTTTCTTGCACGATTCGAAGCATAATCTTCAGTTATACTTTTTTTCCACTTTAAGTGTCCGAATTCTGTATTAGGAACAAGCTTGCCATCCACCATCAATGCAGATCCGATACCTGTGCCTAATGTCAATAACAACACTGACCCTTTTTTACCTTTCGCTGCTCCAAATATAAGCTCAGCCAATCCCGCTGCATCAGCATCATTAACAACTGTCACATTCTGAACATTAAGCTTTGTCGACAAATAGTTAACTATATCAAAATTAATCCAGTCATCGTGAATATTAGCAGCCGATAGAGATACTCCATTCTTAATGATAGCTGGAAAACCAAAAGCTATTGGTTTGTCATTCCATTCAAAATCTTTTATTAGTGTTTGTATTATTTCTAATACTGCTGGTGGATTCGAATTAGAAGGCGTTTTGTATTTGACTTTTTCAGAGACAAATTCCCCTGTTTTTACATTTACAACAGCACCTTTAATGCCTGTTCCTCCTACGTCTATTCCAAGTACTTTTTGACTCATCTCTATTTTATAACAACTATATTCATTTTAACATCTTCTCGTGGCCTGTCACCTCTTCCGGTTTGAACTTCTGCAATTTTATCGATGACTTCTAATCCATCTATCACTCTTCCAAAAACAGTATATTCTCCATCTAGAAAAGGGGTACCTCCATTTTTTAAATAAGCTTCCTTAACTGAGTCTGAATATGTAATCCCATTTGAGATTTCGGTTCGGTCCAATTGCTTTTCTGTAACTGCCTTCCCATGAACGATATAAAATTGACTGCCAGAACTTTTCTTTTCTGGATTAATTTGGTCTCCTGTCCTTGCAGCGGCAAGTGATCCTTTGACATGTGCAAAACGCTCATCAAATTCAGCTTTGAGTTGATATCCTGGGCCGCCACCACCGAGTGGTGTATTTTGATCAGCTTCTTTTGAATTTGGATCTCCACCTTGAATCATAAAACCATCAATAACTCTGTGAAAAAGTGTCCCATTATAATAAGAATCCTCCGCAAGTTTGACAAAATTATCTCGGTGAATTGGTGTTTCCTCGTATAGCTCGATTAACATACTTCCTTGAGGCGTTGACAACTCTACCAAACATTCTTCAGGTGCAGTAAAAAATATATCCTTTGTTTTTGTTGTCGTTTTTTTTCCTTTTTGTACTGTAAGCGTCACTTCATGCTTACCTGACTTCAAAAATCTATGTGCTGCTGTTTTGTCTTTATATGTATTACCATCAATATTCCAAATGACTTCATCGGCGTCCTCCACATCAACAGCAAAAACTGCCTCAGCAGGCACAACTTTGTCGTTTTGCTGGACGGCAAAATCTGAAAACAACTTTGAACACGAACTGAACATAGATGTCATAAGAAGTAAAAAAATGAGCTGTTTCATATGTTGCTTATTTAGATGATAATTTAATTTTCATTTTGACGTCTTTCAATGGTCTATCAGATCCATCCTTTTGCACCGCTGCAATTTTATCCAACACATCCATTCCTGATACGAGTTCACCGAAGACTGTATAATCTTGATCTAGCATCGGCGTACCTCCGATTGTCTTATATTTCTCTTTTTGGGATTCATTGTACTGGATTCCTTTTTGTGCTTCAAATCTTTCCAAAGATGCATCCGATTGTGGTGTGCCATGTACTACATAAAATTGTGAGCCGCTACTCTTCTTCTCAGGATTAGATGCTCCTCCAGTTCTAGCTGCTGCTAAAGTTCCTTTAAAGTGAGGTGCTCCAATCTCCGCATCAATTAAGTATCCAGGACCTCCCATTCCTAGTCGTTGCCCAGGAGCAGCGTCTCTTGATTGAGGATCTCCACCTTGAATCATAAAACCATTAATAATCCTATGAAATAAGAGATCATCGTAAAAGTTTTCTTTTACCAGCTTTAAAAAATTATCTCTGTGTAAAGGTGTCGAGTTATATAACTCTGCTTTCATTATACCATAATCTGTCTCAATTGTAACATAATGTGTCTTCTCGCCACCACAAGACATAAGCACAGAACAAGCAAAAGCGATGTAAATAAAATTAATTAGACTCTTTTTCATCAATAAAGTGATTTTCTAGAAAGTATTGAATGACTTTTTGTTTTAATAATATTTCTTGATTTTTTACCCCTTCAACATCCATTCCTCGTATTTGCTTGAAGTGAGGCCAGCCATCCTGGTCATTACCAGTAAACTCAAAATAACCCTCTCGCTCAAGCAAGCTACAGACGGCTACATGCATAAGGTCTTCTTTTTCTTCTTTGGTATAGGATTCTTTGACTATGCCAGATTCTTGCACGCCAAGCAAAAATAACACAGCTTGTAGATCAGGCAAAGAATTTTTGTCTAAAGAATCTTGTACGTAGTGTTGTACTTTCAACCAATAAAAGTCTATTTCCCAGTCTTCCATTTTGTATTGTGAAGCAGCAAAACTACTACTCTTCGCGAATCAATGCAGGTATTTCAGCAGCTTTTTTCGCTGGCAACACGGCAGCAAGGAAGCCAATTAAGCTAACTATCAGCATTACAAGCAAAATATCACCTATTCTCAACTCAATAGGATAAGCTTGTACGATATGACTTCCTGCCATGGCAATTATGCCGTATTTAATTTGAATGTAGTAGATGATCACTGATATAATTATCCCCAAAATTACCCCTAATATGGTGATCAATACTCCTTCTTTAAGGAATAAACCAAGTATATTTTGCCTTGTACTACCCATGGATTTCAGTATGGCAATATCCTTTTTCTTTTCTAGAACAATCATCCAAAGAGAACCAACAAGATTGAATGCGATGAGTAATATGGTAAGCGTCCCAATCAAAAGACTCATATATTTTTCAATATTCATGACTTTGAAATAAGTCTCTTCTTGCTCATATCTGTTCTTTGTTTCAAATTTAGGCCCCATTAATTCTGAAATATTAGATCTGACCAACTCTTCATCTGACTCGGAATTTAGTTTTATTTCTAAAGCATTAATTTGACCATTTGTTTTTAATAATCCTTCAATTAGACTTAAAGATGTTAACACATATTGGTGGTCTTTCTCATTTTCTATGGAAAAAAATGCTGATGGTAATATTTCCTTTACGATCACATCTTTTTCAAAAGCAGTCTTCTTTTTTCTTTTTGGAAGATATAGAATTAGTGATGTACTGAAATCATCTATGTTCATTGACAATTTTCTGGCTAATCCATAACCTGTAACTGCATAGTGTGCGTTTTCATCTTTGACAATATAATTCCCATCATTAAGTGTTGAATCTATAGAAGTAACTACTGGGAACATGTCATCTACTCCTTTGATAATACCTGCCTCTTGAATGCCATTATATTCAAACAAAGCAACTTCTTCAATAGTCTTACTGACAGCTTCTACTCCTTCGAGCTGTATAAGTTTAGTCATTAACGTATCGTCAATATTAAAGCGTTTGCCTTCTACCAATTGCAATTTAATGTCAGGGTTAAAGTCATCTACGACTTCTTTAATTAATGATTCAAACCCATTAAAGACAGATAAGATTAATATCATGGCTGCTGTGCCAATGGAAATACCCAACACAGATATACTTGTGATGATGTTTATCGCATTAGTAGATTTTTTACTGAAAAGGTACCTCCGCGCAATATCTGTGAATACATTCATATTACTTAAACGACATCAAGGGACTCGTTGACCTGTGCTAGCCGTCCAAATTTCGAACCACTGTTCATTTGTAATTTTCTTTTCAAAAGATTGCTTAGCCAAGAGGATCCTTTCTAACTTGGATGAGCCTGTCACAGGGAACATTCCTATTGGATGATGTAGTAAAAACAAGTAGGCCATTTCATCAAGAGTCCAGCCGTATTTATCTGCAACTGTTTTGAGTCTTCCTCTGCGTTGGACAAAATCAAAGTCTTCTGATTCTTCAAACAATTTACCTCCACCCATTGGCGACCAAATCATAGGCTTGAAATGATAGCGTTGACATTGATCTAACGTACCGTTTGTAAACGCATCTAGTTGCAGAATAGAAGCTTCTATCTGGTTAGTAACCAATGGTACGTGAGAATGCAGATTATCAAATTGAGTTGTAGAAAAATTTGACACCCCAAAATACCATACTTTTCCTGCAGCCTTTAATGTCCCAAATGCCTCTGCTATTTCATGAAGGTTCATCAGTGGGCTTGGCCTATGGATCAATAATATATCTATATACTTAGTTTTGAGGTTTTCTAATGATTTATCTACTGCATCTATAATGTATTGCTTGGTTGTATTGTATGATTTAATACCAAATTCTGGTCGTTCATCACAGGGATAGCAAATGCCACATTTAGTAATCAACTGCACTTGATCTCTTTTCAATGATGTTTCTTCAAATGCTTTTCCAAAATCTGCTTCGGTGGTATACCCTCCGTATATGTCTGCATGATCAAAGCTGGTGATCTCATTTTCTACACACTGTTCAATCAATCGCGCCATACTTGCTGTATCCAATTTAGCTCCCCATTGACCCCAATTCATGACGCCAGCAATTACTTTGGATAATTCTGGCCCCTTATTAGCTAATCTAGATTTAAAACCCATGGTATAAAGATGCGAAAAATCTGTGTGAGTTAAAGAAGAAGCACTATATCACTTATCGTTAAAAGTCTCACCAGTTTCTATGAAGGCTTTCAATTGACGATACCACTTTAAGCCTTGTTTCTTAAACATTGCTGGATAGACCTTGGCAATGATTTTCATCATCAAGCCTTTGAAGCGTATATATTCGACTTCGCACTCATATAAGGTTGATGTGTGGCTAATTGAACTTAACCTTACGGTCATAAAGTTATCCATTGGATCACATTCATACTTTGCTTATAATAGATTCGGGAGATTGTTTTCTATGATAGTTTCTTTCAGGTCTAATGGTCTTCCATTAAAGTCGTAATGCAACATTGTCTCTGCCCCAACCTCACCTGATAGACCTCTCAAATGTATATATCCTTGAAATCCATTTCGCCAATATTTCATATTATCAAAATTGTCGACTTTATCTACGACCTCTTGAATAGGCTAA
>CAYVFU010000070.1:21166-26548 GCA_964450495.1 uncultured Saprospiraceae bacterium
ATATTTCATATTATCAAAATTGTCGACTTTATCTACGACCTCTTGAATAGGCTAATTGATGATGGTGGACTGTTGATACTTCATCACTCATAGTTGAATAATAAATATAAAGAGATGGTGATATAGACTTATAAAAATTGTCTTACGAATTCCCAGGAACCAAAATAACATTCCCGCCAGTTGTCAATTCATTTTTTCGCAAAGAAGACAGTGTTTTATACTCCTCAGATCTCATGCATTCATCAGCCAATTTTCTAGAAGGAAATTTTATGATTACAGTCCAATTGCCATAATTAATTCCTTCTATTGCTTCCGCTTTTGTTGTTCCTGCTAGTGCTTCTCCTTGAAAATTATCGAGTACAACTTTTAATTTTAAAGCATATTTTTCAAAATACGTGTTGTAGTCCTTTACGGCTATTTGTGCAACAATATAAACTGCTCTATCCACCAATGACAATTTAAGAAACCAATTTTGTTCAAAACAAATATAAAATTAAATACTACCGGAGTATAACTGCTTAGCTGTTCAATACTTATCTTCAAAAATTATGTTTAGTATTACTCTTGGATCACAAATAATATTCCATTACCAAAACGAACATTGAAATGAAACCTATCAAAAATCGACTGACAGAACTTTTAGGCGTAGACTACCCCATTATGCAAGCACCAATGGGTTGGATTGCTCGCGCGCAATTGGCCTCAGCTGTATCAAATGCAGGTGGCATGGGGATTATTGAAACGTCTTCTGGTGAATTAGAAGTGATTAAAGAAGAGATCAAGAAAATGCGAACACTCACGGATAAGCCCTTTGGTGTCAATATTGCATTAGCCTTCGTCAGAGATCCCAATATTCTTCAATTTGTCATTGATCAAGGCGTGCACTTTGTGTCCACATCCGCAGGGAATCCAGCGAAGGTTGTGGGACCATTGAAAGAAGCTGGCTTAACTGTCTTTCATGTTGTCCCCAGTTATCAAGCAGCGATGAAAGCCATCGAAGCCGGCGTGGACGGTTTAATTGTAGAAGGCATTGAAGGTGGTGGTTTTAAAAATCCAAAAGGAGTGGCAAGTATGGTCTTGTTACCAATGATTGCTAAAAAAGTAAATATCCCCATTATTGCGGCTGGTGGTATTATAGATGGTTGCAGCATGGCTGCTGCATTTGCATTAGGTGCGCAAGGTGTACAGATGGGTACCCGCATGGTTTCAAGTGCAGAATCCCCAGTACATCAAAACTGGAAAGATGCGATTGTAAACGCTTCTGATCAAGACACCATGATATTGAATCAATTTAGTAGTCCTGCTTTACGTGTATTAAGAACTAATCGAACAACTGCTTTAGAAAAAGTTGAAGCCATTGATTATCGGGCAGAATTTGCAAATATCCAAGACTTATATTTTGGTGGAGATATGGAAGCAAGTATAGCGCTCACTGGTCAAGTGTCTGGAAGAATTGAAGAAGTAAAACCTGTTGCTCAAATTATTGAGGAAACGATGACAGAGTTTTATGAGACGCTGGAGGTTTTAGGGAGATTTTGATTAAACTTTTACTATAAAGTCAGCTTCGACAAATTAACCATTTCGCTTTCCCAATGTCTCCATCTTAGTTAACCACTTTTCCCTATACTCGACCTTGGACATTCTTATAGGACCAATCGTTGTAACGCTCACTTTTTTTATACCCACAAAATTCATCGTCAGCTTCTTCATCGCCTTATGGCTTGGGTTGCCATAGACCCATTTATAGTACCAGGATGGTTGGTCCAATGTACAGATGAGTCTTGCAGTTCTCCCAGTCAAATACTTATCCCACCAAACAGAATCCTCTTTCTTTTGAAAAGCAAAACCGGGTAGAAAAACACGATCAATAAAACCTTTCATTATTGCAGGTACCGATCCCCACCACACGGGATAAATCCAGACTAGGTGATCTGCCCACTTTATTAATTCTTGTGCATGTAATAAATCTGGTTCGAGCTCTGTTCTTTTTCGATAGCCAAATTGAAGATTGGGATTGAAGCTTAATTCTCGGATATTAATCTCCTCTAGTTGTGCTTGAGTATTCTCAACTCCTTTTTTATATGCTGCGGCTAGTGCAAAATTGTAACTTTCTTTATCAGGGTGACCGTTTATGATCAGGATTTTCTTTTGAGTCATACTAAATCAATTGGGCTAATCTTATCAAATTTAATCAAGTATTTTATGAAATATAGTTTGATGTTAACCTTCACATTCAAATATACTTTGTCTGGGTATAGATTAATTCTATCAGAATAACGTTATTTTTAAAAAGCCAAATGAAGACGTCGATGTTAATGTAGCGAAACTATTAATTGGTATAAATCTAAAGATAGTATATGAAAAAGGAAATGACACTCAACATTAATGGAGACAGTCACACGATAAGTGTTGATCCAAAAACACCAATCCTATGGGTGCTTAGAGATCACATTAAATTGACTGGTACTAAATATGGCTGTGGCGTTGCTCAGTGTGGCGCATGTACCATTCATTTAGATGGATCTGCCATCAGGTCCTGTATTGTACCTATTGAAAGCGCGGTAGATAAAAACATTACAACGATAGAAGGATTGTCTAAGGACGGAGACCACCCAGTGCAGAAAGCTTGGGTCGAACACGATGTGCCTCAATGTGGCTATTGCCAAGCTGGACAGATAATGAATGCTGCTGCTCTTTTGGACACTAATCCTAGTCCTAGTGATACAGAAATAGAGCAGGCCATGCATGGTAACATCTGCCGATGCGGTACTTATAATCGCATAAAAGCAGCCATCAAATCCGTTTCTTAATTAGTTTAAATTGACCCTTATTATGGAAAAAAATCCAAATCAATATAACAGACGTGGTTTCATCAAATCTTCAGCTTTGACGGGAGGTGGCATGTTACTAAGTTTTAGTTGGTTAGCTTCTTGCCAGCCAGACTCTGATCAAATCGCTGAATTAGAATTACCGGAAGAATGGTTTGAATTCAACTCCTATTTGAAAATTGGGGATAATGGGATCGTCACCATTTATTCTCCAAATCCTGAATTTGGACAAAATGTGAAAACCGCCATGCCAATGATCCTAGCAGAAGAGCTCGATATCGATTGGAATTCGGTCATCGTAGAACAAGCCGCGTACAATCAAGACAAATATCCAGGTGGTGCATTGGGTCAATTCACAGGAGGCAGTCGCGGCATCATGATGAAGTGGGAACCCTTAAGACAAGCAGGAGCGACCGCAAAACAAATGCTTAAACAAGCTGCAGCTCAAGCATGGGATGTTCCTGAAAATGAAATAACGACCAACGCTGGCATGCTTCATCACGAGGCATCTGGTAAAAGAGCTGGATACGGAGAAATGGCAAGCCTTGCCTCAACATTAGAAGTGCCAGAAGATGTCGTCTTAAAAGATGTTGAAACGTTCAACATTATTGGCCAATCAAAAAAGAATGTAGAGTCGTCAAAGATTGTTGTTGGAGAAAGTCAATTTGGAATTGACTATCAAATGGAAGGTATGCTCTTCGCCATGCCTGTATTTCCACCTGCTTTCGGATTGACATTAGATAACATTGCTAATGCTGATGATATAAAAGAGATGCCAGGAATCGTTGATGTATTTCCTGTAGTGACATATCCAGAAGATTATATACGTGGATTTTTTGACACGAATGCTTTTCCAGAATTTATTGCTGTTGTCGGTCACTCTACTTGGGAAGTAATGAATGCGAAAAAACGAGTTGAAGCTAATTGGAAACCAACGAAGAAAGTATCTTCAACCATCAATCGCTTTGGGAGAGACATTACCGTAAATATTCCTGCAGGTCTTGAAAACACAACTGCGCATAAGGCGAAAATGGAATCCATGTTTACTGACAAACTGGACCTGGTAAGGCGTGATGGCAATCCCGAAAAGGCATTTAAAGAAGCAGACAGAATAATCGAAAGACACTATAAGGCTCCATACTTATCACACAATTGTATGGAACCAATGAATACCTTCGCTCACGTCTCTAATGGTAAGGTAAAAATTGTTGGTCCTCTGCAAGCTCCTGGATTAATAGAGCCAACTATTGCTGCAAGATTAGGCATAAGTGCTGAAGATATAGATATTGAGATGACACGGATGGGTGGAGGCTTTGGTAGACGAGCATACAGTACTTATATGGTGGAGGCAGCATTGATTTCTCAACACATCAACGCTCCTGTCAAATTTATGTACTCACGTGAAGATGATATGCAAAATGGTATTTATCGTCCTACTTATCAAGCCATTTACAGAGCAGCGATAAACAAAGACAATAAGCTTACAGCAATTCACATAAAAGCAGGCGGTGTTCCTGAAAGTCCCTTGTTTGCTAATCGATTTCCAGCTGGAAGCGTTGACAATTATTTGGCCGAAGAGTTTGCTATAGATTCGAACATCACCACAGGTGCTTTTCGGGCGCCTAGGTCAAATTTTATGGCTGGAGCAGAACAATCATTCTTAGACGAGTTGGCAAGTGAAATAGGAAAAGATCCAATAGATCTCCGTTTGGAATTATTACAAAAAGCAAAAGACAATCCTGTAGGAGAAAAAAATGATTATGATCCTGATCGCTACGCAGGCGTGCTAAAGTTAGTCAGAGAAAAATCAAATTGGGATAATTCGAACAATGGTACAAGTAGAGGTGTGTCTGCTTATTTCTGCCATAATTCATACGCTGCTCATGTCTTGGATTTAAAAATAGTAGACGGTGAAGCTGTTGTAGAAAAGGTCACTTGCGCCATTGATTGTGGTATTGTCATTAATCCGGATGCGGCAGCTAATATGGCCGAAGGTGGAATTGTTGATGGCATTGGGAATGCTCTTTATGGAGAATTAACATTCAAAGATGGTAGACCACAAAAATCAAACTTTGATCAGTACCGAATGATCAGAATGGGAGAAGCACCTAAAGAGATAGACGTTCATTTTGTGAAAAATAATATTGATCCAACCGGTCTTGGAGAGCCGCCTTTCCCGCCAGTGTTTGGTGCACTTGCAAATGCTATGTATGAGGCTACTGGAAAAAGATATTATGAGCAACCATTTTTGAAAGAGGGGAAATTGCTTGGGTAGGGAAAATATTTTTTGACTAATCTATATGTCGCTCCTCCGTAGCTCATATTTTTTATCTAGGTGATTTTCTAATTATATGACGCTCCTCTGGAGCTGGATTATGTATATATTAAAAAGCTATTATTTCGATGCCTATGCCTTCGCCCTCCTCGGCACAAAATCATAAATTACAGTTCATACATCATAAATCATAAATCCACTTGTTCTAAAGCTGCGTGAGAAAAACAAATCGCTATAAACTGATTATATACCATGATGATAGTATACATTCGGGATAAG
>CAYVFU010000071.1:0-26126 GCA_964450495.1 uncultured Saprospiraceae bacterium
TGATGGTATGAAAACTCTCCCCTACTCGGTGACTGTTTCATCACCTCCAAGATTTATAAAGATAGGAATTCCTCTTTGAGGAGCTACATCATCTTGTTCTTTAATTGAATCTTCATCGATACGACCTTCATTGTCTTTAATTGGAGTTGGGTAATCTCTTTTGCTACCGTATTGCCACACTTCTGTGAATGCTTCTAAAATGTCCTTATCAAAAAATTCCCGACTACTGTTTGTACCTGCATTTTCTGGTGCAATGATATAAAATCTATCAAATTGTAATTTAATACCACCCTCTTTATCTCTTTCCTCAATTATCTTTTCAATTATACCTAAAGAGTATGCATAGCCCATGCTATGTACTACAATGTCGAGTTTTTGCACAATAACTTGTTATTCCGTAAAGAAAAACTAAATATTTAATTATAGCTATTTTTAGTTGTTTCATATTGTAGAGTTTATTCATCATTTTGTCGCCCATACTTTTTATTCCTTTTTGCAAGTCTTTCTTTAAATCCTGGATTAGCTTCTTCTAATAAATTAACATAGGTAGTATCGGTAACATCTTTTAAAACTTCTCGATAGAATTTATCTAAATTTCTCATATCTTCATCAGTTTTAGGATTCCGCCGACCTTGTATTAATTGCCATTCCCTTTCTGATATTTTATTTTGTTTGTATAATTCATCTTCTTTTTCCCAGTATTGCTTAGTTTTTTGTAATTTATATTCTTGAATTTTTGTATTTAACTTATATCTATGCACCCAGTATTCCTCAGGAATTTCCGAAATATCTTTATTCATGTACTCTGACTTTAAATCACTATCGGTTTCATAAAAATATCCTTGAAACCAATCATCATTAATTACCCAATCTTTTCTTTCAATATCGTATTTTATGTATCCTTTTGTATAGCTTTCTATTTCACTCAGAGTCGGTTTCCAATTCAATGGATCGAAGTCAGGCCTTGCATCCTCTTTATAATGCATAAGCTGAGTGTCGTTTCGTCTAAAGAAGTACCACTTATTATTGTGAAAAAACCCATTTACCCATATCATTGAGTTAGAAGCTGCATCATTTATAAAGGACCAACATGGAATAAATGCTACCATTCTAGAATAATCACTTTTGATATATAGAGGTTCAAGTACTTTCCATTTTTGCCTTATGAGTGGCCGGAAATAATATTGACGATAAAATAACATTTCATCTAAATATTCATTAAACTCTTTTTCAAGTGTTTCAATTTGATTAACCGAAAAGCTATTATCAATAATTTCTATCGCAGAAGGATTTTTAGGTAATTTATTACGACATCCATTCAGCGCATTCAATAATACTGTACAAAACAACACCATGCTATAATTCAAATTATTTGATTTTAATATGCCCATCAGTATTTTTATCTAAAATTAAATCATTAAACATCCATTCATAGCTACCTTCACTATGGCTTTTCAGCCAACCTTTTTTAATACTTGATGGTATGAAAACTCTCCCCTACTCGGTGACTGTTTCATCACCTCCAAGATTTATAAAGATAGGAATTCCTCTTTGAGGAGCTACATCATCTTGTTCTCTAAATGGATCTTCATCGATACGGCCTTGATTGTATTTCATCGAATATCAGCTTCAGTTATTATTTGTTTTTGTATAATATCATATGTAATATTTGAAAAATTATTACTGAAAGAATTGTCAGGAGGAAAAATCTTCAATATAATATATTCCAATTTATGAATACTAACACTCATAGATAATCCTATTTCAAAAGTATTAAGCCCTCTGACTTTACGATAAAAAAAGCCAGAACGTATAAAATCATTTTTAATATATTTTGAAAGTGAAAACCACCTTTCAGATTGGTCAACTTCTAAATCATTTAAACTAATTTTTCCTTAAGCAAACTGAGTACTTCATTTTTATTTATTTAGGACGCTTGGGATTATGATTATTGACTTAAAAACTCTAAACCCCCTGATATTTATTACCCAAATTTCTATTCCATATTTTAAAACATTCAACATCGCCTACCACATTAATGTCATTTCTTATAATCAGGTAAGTTGAAAAAACCAATTTCGTATTCTTTAAGTGTTGAGATCGGCATAAAGCCCATTGGGATTAAAGGATCGTCTATTTCTAATTCAAATTTAAAAAATCTGTCATCATAAGGTTGTTAGCTAATTACAATTGAAAGTAGTAAAAAAAATACTAGCCTGTTCCCTTTCATTTTTTTAAATAAAGCCAGCCTTCCTAAAAAGACTGACTCTATAAATGTATTATCATAAGCCGGATTCTGTCCCTGCATCAAAGACGCAAGCTCTATCATTTATCTGGCATTCCGTTCACACGGAACATCTAGCTGTCTACCCCTTAGGACATCACCTCACCCTAAAGCGAAGCGAAATCGGCCGAGCGAGCCTTAATTCCTAATATACGTGACATTGCAACCCATGAGGTTTATCCTCCCGACTAGTTACCCAATCGGGACGTGAGCTCTTACCTCACGTTTTCACCCTTATCCCGCAGTACTGCGGGACGGTTTAGTTTCTGTGACACTGTCTGTATCCCACACTGCTGTGAGACCCCATCAGTTAGATGGCATGGTGCTCTACGTTGTCCGGACTTTCCTCCCCATATCACTATGGAGCGATAGAGTCAAATACAGTGTAAAAGTACAACAATCTGTAACCCATAGCAGACTCTTTGATATATGTACTTATGACGATATTAGATATTTATTCATATTATGAAATTTTATAATATATAAAGTGTTAACTTTGAGTATAACAAAGCTCATTCCTTGATGAAAGGAGTCCTAATATCCTCCGGTTTTTACAGTTTATTGGCTGTTATTGCGGTCATTGTGAGAGGCCTACAAAAGCCTTTACACGACTTGGTCAATATCGAAGCTGTATTTACCACTAAAATCCAAGGAATCGCCTTATTCGCTTTACTCTCTTTGTTGTTCTTTGTCTCCTTCTTTTTTCAGTTTCATACATACAAAAAACTGATTGCTTATCAGCCAGAATTCAATAGGAGGATCATCCTGGCTTTTGGTTCGATTGTGTTGTTTTATCCGCTGATGTATGGATTGCAATTGCCATTCATTCCGAGTTTTATTGCTCTTGCTTCCTACACCTTGTTTCTGGATTTATTTTTGGATACCAAACGGATGACGATTACCTGGTGTATTTGGTGGATCATCATCTTTAGCGCATTTCTGTCTTTGCTTGTATTTCACAACATTAACAAACAAGAAGACGAACGTATTTCCACAGCACTTGAAGAGTCATTTAGAGAACTTGATGCGGTAGAACTGTCACTCGTCAAAAAGTTAAAGGCTGAGGTAAACGAAATGGATCTTAATCAAATCAGTACCATCCCAGAACCTGCAAAAATTGCTTCCTACGATATAGAGGCTTACTATAGAAATATAACCAACGATTTTAAACAACAACTTGGTTATGACTTTAGCCATTTTTATTGTTTTGATTCTAAAGGCAATTCGCTAATCGAAGATTCAGAATATTTATTAGATGATATAAAATACACAATTGATCGATCGGTATCCATTGATGACAACATACAATTTGATCCATTTAGTGAAACAATCTTTTACGACTTCGAATTAAATAATGTCAACCATACGGGGAGTCCATTCCGATTGTATCTCGCATTTTCTAAAGAAAAACAGAGACAAGCGTTTGATGACTTTCAATTGTATAAAGGAGACATTTATCACGGCGACATTAAAGCTACCTACCCTACTCATTATAATTTTAATGGAAAAAGTGAGGCGTATGTCAGTAATGGTAAAAAATTCATCAGTCATCAATTCGACAATGGCTTTAATGCGTTGTCTGTTAAAAATGTCATTGATCTCATCAAACCTATTTCACTTTTCTCCTATTTATTTGTGGTGTCAATTGGCATAGTCTTGCTGTTGTTATTGGCAAACAAATTTTTCAATTTCCTGCCAAAGGAAATCAACACAGGATTGTTCTTTCATTCGCTACAAAACAAATTGCAGATCACGGTCATCTTATTAATAGTCCTGTCATTTATTGTGATTGGTTTTGTCACGATTTACTTCTTTAATAACATGTCTTCCAATTACGCATACAATATGCTGGAACGAAAACTAGACATGACGATGCGTTTGTTTAAAGAAGGAGATTTTGATTTCAATACCTTTCAAAATACTATCAACGACCTTCACCACTCAGAAGACATTCACATTTATGTCATTAACCAAGATGGATATCCATTGGCCTCTAACATTAGTGCGCCTATGTTTTCACAAACAGAGTTTGTACAGGATACAAGTCTCATGCTAAGACAGTTTACGTCTAAAGGAAGCACGACTTATGGCTTGACAAGCAAACTATCTTTTAATGATGGTGATAATATTTTTATAAAAATTGTATCAAACAATCCTTCTGAGCGAATCAGCTATGTCAATGACTTTATGGGGACATTAATTAATATATATGTCTTCCTGTTTATTATCGCTGGCGCAATTGCCATTTTCATTTCCAAACCAATTACAGATCCTATAGCAATTATAGGTGAACGTATGCGTCAATTAAAACTAGGCAGGAAAAATGAACCACTTATCTACAATAAAAATGATGAGCTGGGGGCGCTTGTGCATGAGTACAATCAAATGATTGATAAGTTAGAAAACAGTACTAAGTTAATTGCACAAACCGAACGTGATCTTGCATGGAGAGAGATGGCAAAGCAAGTTGCTCATGAGATAAAAAATCCACTGACACCAATGAAGCTGAGTATTCAATATCTGCAAAAAGCGATCAATACTGCAGATGCTGATCCTCATCTTTTGGTAGACAGGATTTCTCAAACGCTTATAGAACAGATAGAAAACTTGACACAGATTGCGAATGAATTTTCAAATTTTGGGACTTTACCGAAAGGCTCAAATGAACGAGTAAGTCTGAATGAAGTAGTCGAAGCAATCCATGACCTCTTTAGAAAACGCGATGACATGGACGTCTATTTGGAAGAACCAATCGACGACATTTTTGTGTTTGCAGATAAACACCATTTGATAAGAATCCTCAACAACTTGGTCAAAAATGCGATGCAAGCCATACCAGAAACAAGAAGAGGAATCATCCACCTCAAACTGTATAGAGAAGGCCAACAGGCCATTATAAAAGTATCAGATAATGGGACTGGAATTCCCAAACATATGAGAGAAAAGGTCTTTACACCTAACTTCACCACTAAGAGTTCTGGTACTGGATTGGGTTTGGCTATCTCGGCAAATATGATAGACACATTTAATGGTAGAATCCACTTTGAAACAGAAGAAAATATTGGTACTGATTTTTATATGGAAATTCCACTTATGCGAAATGAAGAGCCATTAATATCTGCTTCTGAAAAGGAAGAAAATAGAGTATATTTGGACTAAACTTTTGTTCCTTAAATAGGTTAAATATTTATGCCACCATATATACTATATACCCTTATCACCATAGCTTCAGTCCTAGCAATGGAATTTGTGGCTTGGTCTGCACACAAGTACTTGATGCACGGCTTTTTATGGAGCTGGCATGAAGACCACCACAAGCCCCATGAAAATGACGGTTTTTTCGAAAAAAACGATCGGTTTTTTTTGGTTTTTGCTGTACCTAGCTTTCTTTGTTATCTGTTTGGTGGTTTATATGCGCAATACTTTCCTTTGCTATTTGTCGGGATTGGTATATCTATTTATGGACTGATTTACTTTTTAATACACGATGTTTACATTCATCAGCGATTCAAATGGTTCAGACAATTGGACTCTAAATATTCCAAAGCGATATTGAGAGCTCATGGTGCACATCATGCCAAGCAAGAAAAAGAAGACGGTGAATCTTTTGGCCTTTTGATCGTAAACCCAAAGTACTTTGGAAAAAGGACTAAAACCAAATAATTCCTTGAACACAGGCAACCAATTTCAATTTATAGTCATAAAATGAGTATTGGAAGAGTACAAAACCAACTTCTCAAGTCTTATACTTATATAATTTAAAATTTTATGAAACATTTCATTTTCTTATCAATTGTGTCTCTTAGCTTTTTGTATTCCTGTTCTTCAGATGAAGTCCCTGGCATTACACCTGTTGAAGAAGAGGAAGAAATGGAAGAAGAGCTGAATTTAGAAGCAGCCCCGGATTTTACGTTAACAGCATTGGACGGTGGTGAAATATCATTAGAAAGTTATCAAGACAAAGTTCTGGTTATCTTCTTTTTTGGTTATGCTTGTCCACCATGCATTTCTGCAGGTCCGACATTGACAACAGAAATTCATGAACAGTTCAGTTCAGATGAAAATTTCCAAATGATCGGAATCGATGTTTGGGATGGCAATTCTAATCAAGTACAAGGCTTCAGAGATAATGCCAATGCTGTCTATCCTTTAGGATTAATGGGCAGTAGTGTTGCAAGTGATTACGGTACTATTAGAGATCGATTGGTCGTTATTAACCAAGAAGGTCAAATTGTATTCAGCGGCAATCAAATTGCTGTTAACGATCTGGAAGATGCCATAAGTGCAATCAGATCTACACTTTAACTTATGAGAAATACCTGTTTAAAATATTTCATTTTTTGTTGTTTCGCTATTGCATATTGCGGTAGCATTAATGCGCAAGTAATTGATGATTTTTACTTAGAATCTACAGAAAGTGAGTTAGTGAGTTTAGATGAAATTAAAGGCTCAAAATTGACGATTATTGATTTTTGGGCAACTTGGTGTAAACCCTGCACCAAGGCGATGCCCAAATTGAATGACATATATACAAAGTACAAAGATCAAGGCTTGTCAATCGTCGGCATCAGTTGTGATGGACCAAGAAGTATTTCTAAAGTTGCGAGCGTTGCTAATTCACTTGAAATTGATTACACTATTCTAAAAGATATCGATTGTGAAGTCATGAATACATACCAATACCAAGCCTTTCCTACGTTATTGCTTCTAGATGAAAACAATGAGGTGGTGTGGTTACATGAAGGTTATGTAAGTGGTGATGAAAAAACAATTGAACAAGAAGTAGCCGATCGTCTTGATTAAAAAATTTATTTTATTTGTTTGCTTTTCTTGCTTACTTACTGGATACAATACTATCCTAGGTCAAGCGAGTGGCACCAATCTTTTAGAAACACAATTTGGCAAATTACCGAATGAATCTGCCGATCCTTTTGCTTCTATTTACAACAGAACAATCCTCCAATATCGTAAAAAGGCATTTCGAGCATCGGTCACCTTAGAACAATTCCATTCATACGCAGCTACCGATAGAAACTACATTGACTTATCCCAATCCTTATTGCAATACAAGAAAAAAGCTTGGGACATTAAAATTGGTAATATCTATGAAACATTAGGGCGCGGCCTATTGCTGAGGGGCTTTGAAATTAGAGGAGCTGTCATCGAAGAACTTGGCTTTCGCTCAAGAAATTATTTTCACCGAGACATGCTAGGTGGCTCTGTTCAATACAGAACAAAAAAATGGAAGGTGCAGGCTTTACGCGCAGATGTACTCAATATATTGCCACCAACATTTGATAGAGAGGACAGAAGAACTGACCTTGTCAATGCTGTGACTGGAGAGTACAGGTATTTCAAAAAACAAAAAATTGGCTTACACTTTCTCAACCACAGTTCCGACGGTAGTGATCCAAACAACTTTTTCGGTGTGCAGTTTGAAGGTCCAATAACAAAAAAACTAGCTTACTATATTGAATATGCTCAACAAGCTGATGATGCTGCGAGTCGGGCAATCTATTTTGGACTCAATGGTTCGATTGCCAATCTGAGCTATAGCTTGGAGTTGAAGGATTATGAAAATTTCATTATTGGTTCTGGTATTAATGAGCCACCTGCTTTGGTCCAGCAGTTCACTTATCGTACATTAAACAGATCCACCCATGTACCTAACCCTTCTGATGAAGACGGCTATCAAATCGATCTTTCTTATGGCTTCAAAACTGGTGATGTGCTAACATTTAATCATGTACTAGCAAGAAATCAATTTGGTAATAGTTCCTTTATTTTTCAGCAATTTTTCTTAGAATGGTCAAGCCAAATTTCAACAGTCATTCCTTATAGACTATTTGTTGATTACAGCAAAGACCCGTTTAAAGGACAAGACAACAGATTTACTGTAGGATTTTACTCCACCATTCCTTTATCACCGATTTGGGTATTTTCCCCTGAATTAGAATGGCAGCGATTTGATCGCAGTTCTGGCGCTGCTCAAAATTTGAGCTTTCAATTTGAGATTGGTTATAAATCGAAGATACAACTTGCCATCCTAGCCGAATCTACTACTGATCCTTTCTTAATTAGCGATAATTCAAGTAGAAATAATTTCTTAGGGGCCTATCTCACATATCGGCCAAATTCCAAAAACACATTAAGATTATTTGGTGGTGAGAGACAAGGTGGCCCAGCCTGCAACTCTGGTGTGTGCTATGAAATTCTGGACTTCAGGGGATTAGAACTTAGATGGTCTACAAGATTTTAAGCAATAGCAGACAAGCTTTATTCATTAGAAAGCACAGCGGTCATCAGACACAGTTTAAGTCATAAAAGAATAAATCAATGCAGGGATGCAATTTGACAGATGGTTGAATAGTAAAAGCTATTACCAAATTTCTAGTTGCAAATAAGATAAGAACTTTCAGTGTCATCATTGTAATTGCAGTCTTACTTAAGTACCTTTACAGCCGATGCATGATATCGAACCATATCATAAGTGGCGCAATCATTATATTTCGTCAGAAGACAATAGATCTCCATTCTATAATAGGGTCTATGATGAATTTATGTTTCGGAATAAGGTCTACAATTTCTTTATACATCCCCAATGGGACGAGTTTGGCTCACAGACGCTGTACGGTAAAATTCTTTTTGTCGATTACTCACTACAATTTGCCTGTATAGAGTTGATCGGAGAATGGAACGATTGCATTTCAAATGACATTATGTTTTTGAAACGCGAAGTAATTGACGCATTGACTTGCCACGACATTACCAAATTTGCTGTCTTTTGTGACAATGTGATGAACTTTCACAACTCAGATGACAGTTACTATGAAGAATGGTATGATGATGTAAAGGAAGAAGGAGGTTGGATTAGTTTTGTAAATACGCACGATCATGTATTATCAGAAATGGAATCTGTTCGTTTACAGAATTACATAAATATTGGAACAACATTCAATGACATGAATTGGAGAAAACTCAAACCATCTGCTGTACTGAGTCACCTAGAATATTTGATGACGAATAGCATAAAACAATTGACATACTAAATTGATGCATAAATCAGGTTTTGTAAATATTATCGGTGAGCCGAATGTAGGCAAGTCAACGCTTATGAATGCCTTAGTCGGGGATAAAATGTCTGTGATTAACAGCAAGCCACAAACGACAAGACACCGTATCATGGGTATTTATAATGATGATGAACATCAGATCGTATTCTCCGATACGCCTGGCTGGATAGACGCGCCTAACTATAAGATGCAAGAAGTCATGAATAAATTTTCAGCGTCTACATTTGAAGATGCTGATCTTTCCTTATTGATCATAGATGTATTGCGAGAACCAGATCTGGAGTCAAATTTAATTCGAAAATTAAGCAATACTGGATCTACTAAAATATTGGTGATCAACAAAATTGATGCTGCCGAAGAAGAGCAAATTAGTAAAGTCACAGAAGCTTGGCAGTCTGCCATCGAATTTGATTATACCTTCAAAATATCTGCTAAGGATAAAATAGGACTTGAGGATTTATTCGATAAAATCAAAGAATTGCTACCTGAAGGACCTGAGTATTATCCTAAAGACCAATTGACAGATAAGCCTGAACGATTTTTTGTTAGTGAAATAATCAGAGGTAAAATATTAGAGCTTTATCATCAGGAAATTCCCTACTCTGCAGAAGTGGCTATCGAAGAATTTAAAGAGTCAGAATTAAGAGGAGAAGATTTTGTACGCATCAGAGCAAATATTTTTGTGTCAAGAAAAACGCAGAAAGCAATTATAATTGGCAAAGGTGGTCAAGCTATTAAGCAACTAGGTATACATTCGCGTAAAGATATTGAAGAGTGGCTAGGTAAGCGTATACATTTAGAATTGTATGTGCGGGTCGCAGATGATTGGAGAAACAATAATCAAAAACTAAAACAATTCGGTTACCAATAAATGGGAGAAGTCGTAGCAATTGTAGGAAGGCCAAATGTTGGCAAATCAACTTTATTCAATCGATTGATAGGTGCTAGAAAAGCCATCATTGATAATGTAAGTGGTGTGACTAGAGATCGGATTTACGGATTCTCTGATTGGAATGGTCGTTCGTTTACTGTCATTGACACAGGTGGTTTTGTGACTGGGTCCGATGATGTATTTGAATCAGCGATACGAGACCAAGTGACTCTCGCCATTGAAGAGGCAGATGTGATCATTTTTATGACTGACGTGACAACTGGCATCACAGATCTTGATGCAGATGTTGCAGAGATGTTGAGAAAGGGGAAAAACACAAAAGTTGTCTTAGCTGTAAATAAGGTCGATAATAATGCTCGCTTATTGTCTGCCAATGAATTCTGGGCCCTAGGTTTTGAAAACACTGTATTTGTCTCTTCAATCACAGGAAGTGGTTCAGGCGAATTACTTGATCTGGTCACTGATATTCTACCTCCAAAACAAGAGGAAGAAGAAGAAAACCCAGATGTACCTAGACTTGCAGTCATTGGTCAACCTAACGTGGGCAAATCATCTTTCATTAATAGTCTTTTGGGTGAATCTCGTAATATTGTAACTGATATAGCGGGTACCACTAGAGATTCTATCCATTCTCATTATGATAAGTATGGCATGCAATTCACACTTATCGACACAGCAGGTATTCGTAAAAAGAAAAAAGTCCATGAGGATTTAGAATTCTACTCTGTCATCAGAGCAGTCAAAGCAATGGAGGAGGCTGATGTCTGCTTACTATTGATAGATGCGCAAACTGGCATCGAGTCGCAAGACATGAGCATTATCTCACTCGTGCAACGAAGAAATAAAGGTCTTGTCATTTTGGTGAACAAATGGGACCTTTTAGAAAAAGAAACAAACTCTGCACGAGACTATGAAGAAAAAATAAAACACAAGATCGCTCCATTTACAGATGTGCCAATCCTGTTTATATCAGCCTTAGAGAAACAACGAATATTCAAGGCAATGGAAATCGCCAAAGAAGTCTTCACAAATAGAAAGCAAAAAATAAAAACATCTAAGCTAAATGAAGTGATGCTTGAAATAACGGAACGAAATCCTCCTCCAAGTCAAAGAGGTCGATTTATCAAGATCAAATACGTAAGTCAATTACCTACTTACTACCCTAGTTTTGCATTCTTTTGCAACAGTCCCAGACTTGTTCGCAAAGACTATAAGCTCTTTCTTGAAAACAAGCTTAGAGAGAACTTTAACTTCACTGGAGTACCTATATCTATTTACTTAAGAGAAAAATAAGGGTATGAATATTCTTGTTACAGGTGCGAATGGTCAACTTGGTAGTGAGTTAGCTGTTCTTGCAAATAATTATGAAAACTGGAATGTTTTTTTCTATGCCTATTCAGAAATGGACATTACAAATGAGGCCGAGATAACGGCTCGTTTGAAAGAAAGCAATGCCGATATCTGTATTAATTGTGCAGCATATACTGCAGTAGATAAAGCAGAAACTGATGTCAACTTGTGTAGAAAAGTAAATGCATTGGGTCCAGAATTATTGGCAAAAGCATGTGAGGCATCAAACACAAAATTGATACATATCTCCAGTGACTATGTGTATCATACAGATTCAGATTTGCCGTTGACGGAAGAAGATGCAACCTTACCAAAAGGTATATATGCAGTTACCAAATTGGAAGGCGACAAAGCGGTCATTGAATTCTCAAGATCATACATCATCATAAGAACTTCTTGGGTGTACTCTTCTTTTGGAAACAATTTTGTAAAAACGATGCGCAGACTTGGAAATGATAGAGACACACTTTCAATTGTGGCAGATCAAATAGGTACACCTACATATGCACGTGATATTGCTGACACAATTTTTCAAATTTGTGCTACTGGGTGGACAGACGATCAAAATGGTGTTTACAACTTTAGTAATTCGGGCCAGACCAATTGGGCGGATTTCGCTCGAAAAATATTTGAATTGGAGAACATAGATTGTCAAGTAATTGACATCAGTACAAAAGAATACGGAGCAGCAGCAGAAAGACCATTATGGAGCGTTTTATCTAAAGAAAAGATAAAAACTCGCTTTGGAATCAAACCAAGACACTGGATAGATGGTTTAAAAGAGTGTTTAGAACTGTTGTAGTTGTTTATTCTCATTAGAATTAAGTAATTTTCTATTTGTATGATGCGATTTCTTACATTATTGATCACCATATTACTTTTAGTCAGTAGTGCGAATACTGCTTGGTCTACACACAACAGAGCTGGAGAAATCACCTATGAACAAATTGACGATCAGACGATACGTGCGACGGTTACGACGTATACAAAGACAAGTAGTGTTGATGCAGATAGAGACAGTATTTTTATCGATTGGGGTGATGGATCAATTCAACTTATCGGAAGGGTCAATCGAAATGGAGATCCTTTAGCTAATGACATTAAAGTCAATTTTTATACAGCTGAGCACACCTATCCAGGAAGAGGGACATACACCATGTCAGTAACTGATCCTAACAGGGTTGCATCCATTCTTAATGTCAATTTCCCAAATTCGGTAAATGTTCCCTTTTACATAGAATCAACATTTACTCTTTTAAATCCACAATTTCAAGGAGTTAACAATTCTGTGGTGTTGTTACAACCTCCTATTGACTTTTCATGCGTAGGTCAAGTATTTATACACAACCCCAATGCCTTTGATATAGATGGAGATAGTATTGGTTACGAATTCACAGTCCCTCGACTTGCAAGAGATACTGACGTTCCTGATTACTTATTTCCAGATGCAATTGACCCTGGAGTCGAAAACCAAATAAGTCTTGACCCAGTAACAGGGACGTTTATCTGGAATACACCACAGAGAGCGGGAGAATATAATATAGCTTTTAAAATTAATGAATTCAGACAAGGTGTGCTTGTAAACTCCACTACAAGAGACATGCAAATATTTGTCAGAAACTGTGAAGACACACCTCCAGCAATAGAAGTAATCGATGAGATATGTGTAATTGCAGGAGAAAACATCTCTATTCCTGTAAAAGTCTCAGATGCAGATTCATTGTTTCAATTGGTTTCATTGAGCGCATCAGGTGGTCCACTTACAATTGAGAATTCTCCAGCTACATTGACAAACAGCAACGTATTTCAACCAGTCTCTTTTACCTCTACTTTCGAGTGGCAAACTAATTGTAACCATGTTTCAGATGAATTTTATCAAATTGTATTTAGGGCAGTGGACAATGCACTTGGAGATACAACTGGTTTGGCTGATTTAAAAACGCTTCGGATCAAAGTCATTGGGCCTCCTCCTGAAAACTTAGACGCTCTATCAGAAAATGGTCAAGTCAATCTTAGCTGGGATAACCCATATGAATGTGAAGACACTGATGACGAATATTTTCTGGGGTTCTCAGTATGGCGTAGAGTGGGTACAAGTAATATATCAATGGACAGTTGCACGACAGGTTTGGATGGTACAGGTTTTGAAGAAATAGTGTTTAATACAACTGAAATTGATAACGGAAACTATGTTGCTAATGACGACGATGTGGATCCAGGAACAATATATTGCTATCGAGTTCTAGCAGAGTTTGCTCTGAGAACAGAATCTAATAATCCATTCAATATTGTTTCTTCTATTGCGAGTAACGAAATATGTGTATTAGTCAAACAAGATTTTCCATTAATAACAAAAGCCTCTGTCATAGAAACAAGTCAAGATCAAGGCAGTATTGAAATAGAATGGATCAAACCAATTGCTGAAGAACTGGACACTATCCTGAATCCAGGACCATATATTTATCAATTATTGAGATCTGATAATGGTGTTGAATTTACACCAATAGCTGACGCCGTTTTTGAAGCTCCATTTTTCTCTTCACCGATAGATACCTTTTATATTGACACCGGACTCAATACAATAGACATACAATATACCTATCAAATAGAGTTCTTTACAGAGGGTTTAAGAAACAACCCTAGAAGCCCTGAAGATGCAAGTACCGTATTTTTAGCAACTGCTCCAACTGATCAAGCAATAACATTGAGCTGGAATGAAGAAGTCCCTTGGTTTAACGATACCTATATAATTTATAAAGAAGAGAATGGTGTTTTTGATACCTTGGGCGTAACTGACGGCAATTCCTTTACGGATGCCGGTTTAGAAAATGGGATTGAGTATTGTTATTTGATTGAAAGTATTGGTGCTTACGGGTTGACTACTACACCCGATCCAATTACGAACTTTTCACAGATTGCATGTGCTTCGCCTGTCGACAATAATACAAGTTGTGAAGCCGATATTAGCATTGAAAATATTTGCACTAATCCAAATCAACTGTTACCAGAAGATCCTTCCAATTTAATTACTTGGTCCGTTTTGCAAGGTTCCTGCGACCCTTCAGATTTTGTACAAGGATTTAATATATATTTCGCTACTACTCCAGACAGTGAACTTAATTTAGTCGGTTCGACCGAGACGAATAGTTTTGAACACAGACCTGATTTCGGTATTGAAGGATGTTATGCCGTGACAGTTTTGGATGCACTTGGTAATGAAGGTCCTTTCAGTTCTCTTATGTGTTCAGAAAATTGTCCAACATATGATTTACCAAATGCCTTCACACCAAACAGTGACGGAGATAATGATTTGTTTACACCAATAGAAGCTCAGTTTATCTCAAGAGTAGACATGCAGGTATTTAACAGATGGGGACAAAAAGTGTTTGAGACTCAAGACCCATTACTTAATTGGGATGGCACTAATTTCGGTGGCTCAGAATTAGCTGAAGGAGTTTACTTTTACAAAGTAACTGTATTTGAACAGCGAAACGATTCTCAAGAATCTGTAGATGCAACTATTATGAACGGCACCATTCATCTTATAAAAGGTAATTAAATGTTTTCAGGAATTGTTGAAGTGATCGGAACCATCAGAAATATTACTTCTGAAGGTAGAAATAAAACATTTTACGTAGAATCTACTATATCCAAAGAACTCTACATTGATCAAAGTATTTCTCACAATGGTGTCTGTCTAACGGTTATCGAAGAGCCCCAAAATAATCAACATGCTGTGACAGCGGTTGAAGAAACACTCATCAAATCGAATCTTGGCTCGCTCAATGTCGGTGACATAATTAATCTAGAAAGATGTATTACTATGGAATCCAGACTTGATGGACATATGGTACAAGGGCATGTTGATGCGACCATTATATGTAAATCAGTTGAGGAAAGAGATGGCAGCTGGAATTTCACCTTCACTTATGAAGATAAATACGATCATCTTCTCGTTGACAAAGGATCCATTTGCATAAATGGTGTTAGTCTGACTTTAATTACCCCTATTGACAAGCAATTCATGGTAACCATCATACCATACACATATGAGCATACCACATTTCGCACACTAAAAGAAGGTGATACTGCAAATGTTGAGTTTGATATAATTGGTAAGTATGTACATCGGTATTTGTCAAAGATGAAACTTGGGTAGAGTCATTGTGACAAAAACGAAACCTCATAAAACATGACATTCTATGAGGCTAAATTTATCTACGAGTAAACAAGTGATTTTGCTAAACCATTCCTTACCTACCTGATGTTTTTGATAGTTAAACAATTCTTTGAAATCACTTTGGGCATGTTGTTTTATGACTAATTAATTATAATATAAATTGTAAAGATGTTTTAGATTCGATCCATTCTAAATTGATGTCTTACGATATAGACAAGCCATTATTAGAACTATATCTATTTCGATAGGTATGCCTATATTGACTGGGTGTAATGCCAAATTTATCCTTAAACATTTTATTAAAATGACTGGTACTTGACCATCCAACAAGATCAGCAACATTAGATATTGATTCTTCACTTTCTGCTAGATACTCTTTTGCTTTATCTAAACGAGCATTTTGAATATACTGATTTACAGATTGATAGTAAAAATGTTGAAATCCTTCTTGTAATTTATGCGCATTCATTCCTACTCGTTTGCTCAAGGTGTCTATACTGTCTATTTCTCTAACGTTTTCATTAATGAATTTACTGGCATCGTGTATCTTTACTACCTCAGACTTTCGCAATATAGATCTTATGTGTTCGTCTAACACATCATCCTCATACATATGGATTTGAGTAGATAATAGTTCGTAAGCTTTTGACTCTAAGTATAATCTTCTGGAGAAACCTTGATTCTTATATGTAGACATTAAATCAATTAGTTCTGATAATTGTAAGCTAAAATCACCATGTTGATAAAAACCATTAGTAGCATGAACATCTAAAAACAGATTTTTCAAACTGTGATGTAAGTTGTCGAGATCACAAAAATATCGTTCAATAAATTTTTCACGATTAATTTCAATACTCGTCATTCTAATATGTATGTTCTTAGGTATGCTTACAATATGACCATTTTTTCGATCACTAGCTACGATCACACCTTGGTATTGATCAATATGGTGATTACTATCTTTTTCACTTTCAAATCTATGTGAAATATGACCTTTAGAACAATATAAAAACTTTAATGGATGTACATCATTTTCTATAAATTCTATGACTAGCTTTTCTTGGAGCAAACAATCATATTGAATCAAACCAATACCTCCATCAAAATCTAATCCCTGTATATACCCGATGCCCATTTCATTTGGAATATTCATTTTATATTCGTCGCATTGATTGACCAATGAAGCTTCTAATGCCGTGGCCAAGTCCTGGATGACTTCTATTAATGGAAGAGAGGTTACTTTGATCTTTTTCATAATTCTAATTTAACCTAAACACATCAAAATGAGGTTAAGGTTTATGTGACATACAAAGTTCGCTAAACTTCTATAAGTCAATCTGCGATATAGAGAATGAAACAAGCGATATACATATGAATGAGTAATTTATTGTTCAATACTTTCGAACAACTGGTAAGTTAGTAAGTATGAATAGGGAATCCAACTAGAATATTATAAGCGAATAATAATATGAATACTATAACAACCCTCAATCCAGCAACGAATAAGAAAATTGATACTTATAATTTGATGACACCAGAGTCTGTAAGGGCACATATTAGCAAAGCACAACAGCGATATGATCTATACAAACTTACTTCGTTCAAAGAACGAAAAAATAAAATGCACAAAGTAGCAGAGATTTTAGAGAGTCGAAAAGATGAATTTGCTACAACAATGACATCAGAAATGGGAAAAACGATTATCTCATCCAGAGCTGAAGTCGAAAAATGTGCTTGGGTATGCAGATATTACGCAGATAACGCAGAAGAGTTTTTGGCAAATGAAATGGTCAATACAGAGGCTACTAAAAGTTACATTAGTTATCAGCCCATAGGTGTAATTCTTGCAGTAATGCCTTGGAATTACCCTTTTTGGCAAGTATTCCGATTTGCTGCCCCAGCACTTATGGCAGGTAATGTAGCTCTACTCAAACACGCTTCCAATGTACCACAATCAGCACTCCATATCGAAAGTGTATTTTTAGAAGCTGGATTTAATCCAAATACATTTAAGACATTATTAGTCAAGAGTGATCAAGTAGAATCAATCTTAGAAAATAAACATGTCAAGGCAGCTACCCTCACAGGAAGCGGAGGCGCTGGTTCTGCAGTAGCATCCGTCGCTGGAAAACACATTAAAAAAACAGTCTTAGAACTTGGAGGTAGTGACCCCTATATAATCTTACATGATGCAGATATAGAACATGCTGCCGATCAGTGTACACAATCCAGATTACTTAATGCTGGTCAAAGTTGCATCGGTGCTAAACGATTCATAGCTGTAGAATCTATTTATGACGAATTTATCCATGTATTCAAGCAGAAAATGAAAAAGGCAACAATGGGTGATCCACTACATGCTGTAACCTTAGGACCTATGGCTAGACATGATCTCAGAGATGAGGTACATGGTCAAGTAGTGGACAGCATTAAAGCTGGTGCTACATTGGAACTTGGTGGCATAATACCTGACCATGACGGCGCATACTATCCACCTACAATTTTAACAGACGTGAAGCCAGGCATGCCAGCTTATGATGATGAAATATTTGGACCAGTAGCTTCTGTGATAAGAGCCAAAAATGAAGAAGATGCGATTCGTATTGCAAACGATACAAAGTTTGGATTAGGTGCTTGTGTATTTACCAAAGATATCGAACGTGGAGAACAAATTGCAAAAAATCAGATTGAAGCTGGGTGTTGTTTTGTCAATCACTATGTTAAATCAGATCCACGTTTACCCTTTGGTGGGATTAAGACCAGTGGATATGGTCGAGAGCTTAGTTATTATGGTATCCGCGAATTTACGAATGTCAAAACCGTATATGTCCATTAATGATTTATTCTAAGTGAATTATGCTATTATCACTATCCAGAGCAACGCATATGGAATACGATCAGAGAAGAATAAATATAGAATATGGCTCGTAAACGAGACATAGGTATCGTAGGATTAGGTCCAAGAGGTAGCTGGGCATTGGAAAACTTTGTAATCGAACTCCATAGGCAAAATCAACTTACAGATATTCAACTATTGCTTTTCGAAAAATCAAATCATCATGGTAATGGTCATGTCTATGCGACAAACCAAATTGAAAGTAATTGGATAAACATCTGTGAACGCATTTTACACTTAGACAAAAGAGCTGAAATTAATTTATCAACTTGTTTAATTCCCTCTTTTCCATCTTATCATATCTGGGCAAATCTGAATTATGATATTATATCTAAAAAGCAGCCTGACACCTATCCTCCACGGGCCAAGCTAGGTATTTATCTAAGTCAAAGGTTTGAGTCCTTTATTGATCCATTACTGAGTGCCAAAATCGCTATTATCTACAAAGAAAAAGTTGAAGAAGTATTGGTGAATAAGGATAATAAAATTCAAATAAACACAAATCTACACTCTTACAAAGATATTGATGAGGTACTATTGACCATAGGACATCAGACCACAGTATTAGATAACCAGTTGGCGGATTGGGAAAAATTCGCTGCTGGCAAACCTGCTTTAACTCATTACATATCTCCGTATCCTATCGATCAGTTTTTACATAGTGATAAGCTTACGGATAGTAGTAGTGTTGGCATTCGTGGTTTTGGACTTTCTATGATCGATGTGGCAAGAGCTATTGCAAATAAATTTGGGAAGTTTGTCACACACGACGCTTACACTAAATCTTGTTCATACGTGACGACTAATGATCTGGACAGGATGATTGTTCCTTTTTCACTCGATGGCTTACCACCCGTGCCGAAACCAATCAGTGCACACATAGACAATTGGTATAAACCATCATCACAGCAACTAATCGATTTTGAATCTAAGATCGGCAATGCATTGACTCAGCAGCGAGCATGTAATAGTGATTTTCTAATCAAAGCATTTGCTCCTATCGCTGCCGAAGTATATATAAACTTACATCAAACTTATAGTCAAGATCAATATTCAGCAAATGAATTAGAGCATGTAATCACAGAATGGTTACGTGATAATAATTATAATCATGCCACGATACTTAGTACAAATCATGATGTAGTAAAATCAATACAAGATCATGTCGCTATGGCTCTCGGTCAACAAGACATTAGTTTAGATTATTGTGTGGGTCAAGTTTGGCGGTATTGTCAACCATCAATTTATAAGCAATTATCATACAATGCGTGTAAAGAAGAGGTAATTGCAGATATCATTGCATTAGAGGAATCTACCAAACGGTATTCGTACGGACCTCCTGTGGAGAGTATGCAACAAATGTTGGCGTTGATAGATGCTGGAGTGATGACAATGGATATGGTAGACAATCCCGATTTTAAATTGACCGAAAAAGGTTGGTGTTTCTCTAAGGATGATAAAACTATAACCGTAGGCATAATGATTAATTCAGTATTGAGTCCTCCTCAAATCAAATCCGTTAATTCACCAATTGTAAAAAACATGCTATCTGATGATCTTATAGAAGCTGTACACGATGACTTGGGTGTGTCTACAGACGAGAGCGGCTATTTAATTTCGTCTGAGCATAACAACAAAGCACCCATTGCTTTATTAGGAAGATTAGCAAAAGGGACCATTATTGGCGTAGATGCAATCTTAGAATGCTTTGGTGATCGTCCGCAAAAATGGGCTATTGAAGCAGCAAATCGACATGTGAATAGAGTCATTTAGCAATCAACTATTATGATATAAATACTATATAACTAACTCTAAATCCACAGATAGAATTGCTGCAAGTCCCATCGTCCACCAAAAGTTAGTCACCTGAAATTCTGATAAAATCCAATCGCAGCCTGGATCATTATCGCATTCAAAAACCAATTAAATATACGGAGAGATAGAATCTCCAAGTGTCACAATCTTTCATACTTTGCCAAACGTCATATCTTATAATAATCCAATATCCAAAGCAACTACAGATACTTGTGGAATACTTTTCATATGGATAAATAATAATAATTTTGCACCAATTAAAGAAGTCAATCCTGAAATAAGAAAATCTATACTAATCTAATATAAATAGTAATTTTTCTTTAAATCTGCTTCATAACGCTTGAAACTAAACTACCACCGATATTATGAATAGACAATTTTTCTGTAGCTATTTGAGCTTGAGCATAATTTGATACCGAGTCTAATCCAAAATCATCTAAGGTGCCGCCATTCTTAAAATGCAGATGAAATAATTCTCCAATGCCTGTGGTGAATATGCTAACAACTGTTGCACTGACCATAGCTTTACCGAATATTTTATTGATTTTAGTTTTCTTACTCAATCCATTGAATGATTCAGTAATCAACTTGGCAAGTATAGCTGATAATCCAGTGGCGATTAACGCTATATGCTTATTGTCTACTTCTCTTCCATGTAGATAAGCTAACTTCTCAATCATCTGAAATTGGACAAACATGACACCAGCACAGTCAACAAAAGGTATAGGAAGTGCTGCAATGGTAGTGGCTTTCGCCACATTAGATGTAATTAATTTTTGTACAGACTCTTCTGATGGAATAATATTAGACATGTTTTATTATTCATACTACAAAATTCACTACAAGTTCGGAATTTTGACAATGCAAACGGAAATAAATTATTCTGTTTACATGCTTCCTAATAAAGACATATTTTATAGCCATAATTCCCTATTGCTTATGGGTAAATCTGACTATATCAAAGAATACAAGTTTTTTCTTTTAATAGCACATTGAGAATTTCATGGTTAAGCGAATAATCGATGGCTAAATCGATAAGATGAACTCCATCCGTAGATAAACATTGCTTCAATGTGTCTTGAAATTCTTGATCATTAGATGGTCTGTATCCATGCGCCCCATACGATTCTGCATATAATTTGAAATCAGGATTGCCATAGCTCAATCCAAAGTCCTTAAATCCCATGTCTTCTTGTTTCCATTTTATCATACCATATCCATGATCGTTCAGAATAATTACAGTAAGGTTGAGATTGAGTCTCACCGCTGTTTCTAATTCTTGAGAATTCATCATAAATCCACCATCACCGCATATAGCTACAACATCTTTTTTGGGGTAAACCAATTTGGCAGCCATTGCAGAGGGTAAACCAGCACCCATTGTCGCTAATGCGTTATCTAAGAGCAAAGTATTCGGTAAATAGCATTTATAATTTCTGGCAAACCATATCTTGTACATACCATTATCCAAAGTAATGATAGCGTCATCAGAGAGACTATTTCTCATAAGGTGCACCAATCGCTGGGGCAATATAGGAAATCGATCATCAGAGAAGTATTTAGAGAGGTGTAATTCTAATTCGTTTTTTACTCTATAAAAATAATCATGCTCCCAATCCTTGTGCTTTCCTAAAGCTTGAGATATATATTCGATAGAGTATGCGATATCTCCTACGACATCTAATTGTGGGAAATACACTTCATCAATTTCTGCAGCGTAAAAATTAACATGAATGACTTTCTTATCATCTTCCTTCATCAAGAAAGGTGGTTTTTCTACAATGTCATGACCGACATTGATAATCAAATCTGCCTTTTCTATAGCGCAATGTAAGAAGTCGTGATCAGAAAGCGCAGCTGTACCCAAGCAATAGGGAGAACGTTCATCAATTACTCCTTTACCCATTTGAGTAGTAAAAAAATATAAATGTGTGTGTTCAATAAACTCACTGAGTACTTCACTTACTTTTTTCCTATTTGCTCCAGCCCCCACTAAAAGTAAGGGACTTTTTGCCTTCTTGATCATATCAACGGCTTGATCCAATGATTCTATTGGTGCAATGGGATAGATTATCTTGCTTGTTGGAATCAGATGTGCATCAGACTGTTCTTGTGCCACATCTTCTGGTAATTCAAGATGTACAGACCCTGATCTCTCATCCAAAGCTGTCCTAAAGGCGTTCCTAATGAGGCTGGGTATTTGGTCTCCTACTATAATCCGGTGAGCAGACTTGGTAAGGGGTTGCATAAGATCTATGATATCAATAATTTGAAATAGACCTTGCTTTGATTTCTTGATGGGTTTTTGTCCTGTAATCAGGCACAGAGGCATACCACCGAGCTGAGCAAATGCTGCAGCCGTAGTAAGATTGGTCGCACCAGGTCCTAGGGTGGACATGCACACACCCACCTTGCCTGTAAGCCTTCCATACGTTGCTGCCATAAATCCAGCAGCTTGCTCATGCCTAGTAATGATGACTTTGATAGAGGATTTTCTTATGGATTCAAGGAGGTCTAAATTCTCCTCCCCTGGAATACCAAATATATAAGATACTCCCTCACTCTCTAAGGACTTGACCAATAGATCAGATGCCTTCATATTATTTGTTGTTAGATTTGAATTCAATATCGTCTGATTGCATGTAATGTTTCGCAGTCATGATGCTCAGTATTCGTTATAATTATATTGCCACCCTGATCATAGACTGAGAACAAAAGATCATCAAATGTCTTCTTGTCATCCTTACTCATGCTATCCCAATAATTTTGGCAAACGAGCATACTATCAATATTTTTATTTTTGGCGTACTCTGATATTTGGGAGATGCCATCGATTGTCATATTCTGTTGTGATTTTGAGTTGTAGTCATCTACGAATGTGTTCACGCGCTGCTCATGAAATTCTTTAAATACTGGATCGAGTTGCTTTCTAATTTCAGCAGGACTCAGATTCTCAGGATTTCCTGTAATCATGTGCGGAGAAAAGTATTTGTATGCTGTTATTTCTTCATACACAGGATAATACTCTTCAACAGCTGCTAAGACCAGAGGTACTTTTTCATCATGAATAAATTTCAGCAGCCCTTCATCTACAGTCCTAAAGTATTGTTGTAATCGGATGTTTTCTTTATCCTGACCAGAATCATTGCCATGATATTGTAAGCCACCTCCCGCAGAATGAGATTGTAAACTATTCCCATCAATATCGAGATTCAATGCGACTTCCATATTGGGCGGAACAACGTCTGCAATTTTCACAGGGTAAATTCCAGAATTAACGGCTTCAAAAAATCTCACCTCTTGCTGACTCATCGCTAATACAAATATTCGATCTTCATTTATAATATCTTGCAACAGATGAGACAAATGAAAAGTATCATCTACGATAGTAAGGGAGTCTATTTTGTGAAGCAAATGGTGATGGCTATGGTGATTCTCAGCGTAAAATCCAGCCAAACCAGCAGACTGATGGGCCCAAAAATCCATGTTATCTATCAAGTCCATAGCGGGTTTAAGAAAGGATGTTTTCTCTACACCTTTAGCTTCTAAAGAGCTAAGGGCTTCGTTGCATGCATTTTTCCACCGAATTCTGTTGGCTTGGTAATCTCCTGTAAGATCGGTAGGAATATAGATAGATACAGAATTGGGTGAGCCATGACTTCTGAGTTGACTTAATGTTTCTTTTTTGATCATGTATTATTTTTTTTGAGTGAAGAATTTGGATTACATTTAGACTTACACTTCCTCCAACTCAGAGCTTTTGATCACTTCCTCTTTACTTTCAAGGTTTTGCAAAGGTGATACTATAGCGCCCTGATGTTTTCCTTTATTTTCTGATTCTGGATTGATTTGCTTTATCGTTTTATTTGGATTTACCCTCTTGATTTGATTATAATGTGATATAATACATGCTTTACTTAACTATGATCAAATAGTTCGGTTATTATAGATACTAAAAGAAATAATTCCATGTTCTCAAAAATTAAGTCTCTTGAAATACGATATTTTAATAAGATTGTTAATAGTATAGCCTTTTATCCGACTACAGTTGTAATAGGACTATTTTTGCTATCCGTTGTATTATTAGAAGTGGATGGTTCGGGAATGAAGGATACATTAGATAAGCATACACCATATCTGGTTATCAATAACGCGGATACGGCTCGTGTAATCTTATCGACGTTGATAGGAGGCGTAATATCCTTGACTGTGTTTAGTTTTTCTATGGTGATGATTACACTAAATCAAGCCAGTGCCAATTTTTCACCGAGACTACTACCTGGCCTTATATCAGAAAAGAAAAATCAGTTTGTCTTAGGGTTCTACTTAGGTACGATCATTTTTAATTTAATCGTGCTTATCAGTGTATTACCATCTGGAGAATCTAACACGCTCAATGTATTGTCCATCATCGTTGGTATTTTTCTCGGTGTTATGTGCTTAGCCTTATTTATTTACTTCATTCATAATATCAGTAGTAGTATTCAGATCAAGAATATTTTGCACGATATATATAAGACTACCTATAGTAGTATCGGTAAGTTGTGTGATCAAGATCAAGACGAATCACCTGTTAAAGTATCAGAAGAATGGTTTGTCATACGCTCCAAAGAATCAGGATACTATCATGGATATGATAAAAATGAACTGTTGAAGATATGTGAAGATCTATCGATCGATGTTGTCATTGATGTTCAATTGGGACAATTCATTATGCCGAAATTTCCAGTCATACGCACAAGTAAAAAACTTGATCAAAAAGAAGTTAATGCTATTTTAGATCTTCTATACCTAAATGATAAAAATGATTTGACCAGACATTATGTTTTTGGTATCAATCAAATTACTGAAGTGGGCGTCCGCTCTATGTCACCTGGTATAAATGACCCAGCTACTGCACTTATCACACTTGACTACTTATCTGTACTGTTCTGTGAAAGAATGAAAATTCACGATTACAAGGTGCAAATGTCAGATTCCAAATCGAGCAAAATCCAAGAGAATAGAGCTTCATTTTGTAATCTTATTAATACAACATTCGCAGCTTACAGAGTGTATGTCAAACATGATTTAGTAGTGATGAAGAAACTACAGCAAATCTTACAATACCTAAAAATACAAGAATATAGGGATGCCAATTACATTCAGTGTATTGAAAACCAAATAGATACGCTAAACATGGATGCTGAGGACAATATTAAGAATGAACATGATCTGAAGGCATTCATGAATAATTAAAATTCATAATACACGACAAATTGTGCTTACTGCTCAGCTTGACTCTATCCACATTGGTTCTGCTCAGTTTTTCATAAATCAGGCTAATACTCTATCTTCTGCAGATCCAAATTTAATCAAAAATGTCTCTGTAGACCCATCTGCCAATGCCAAGGCATGTAACATACTCACATTCCACGGATAAAAAGCACCAATAGAATCTATTTATGGTATAAAGATCACAATTTTATTTTGTCAAGCATTATAGTATTCATTTATCTATATCTATTAAGTGATTGGTATTATATATTTTCATTTGCGGTTATATTTCTTGCATTACATGCTTCAAATAAATTAATCTAATCCTCTCAATTTTTATCATACTTCACACAAGATAAATTGTTGGCTCACTATAATCA
>CAYVFU010000072.1:0-25337 GCA_964450495.1 uncultured Saprospiraceae bacterium
TTTCAACTAAAACTGAGGCAAAGGTCTGCCTATCTCTTGCCGTTTTCAATTTCAACTAAAACTGAGGCAAAGGTCTGCCTATCTCTTGCCGTTTTCAATTTCAATTAAAACTGAGGCAAAGGTCTCCGTACCTCTTGCCCTATTAATTCGTTTTTATTAGCTTACATTAAAATCCACAACATCAAGACATGACAGATCTATATTTTAATGAAGAACATAATTTATTTCGTGAATCTCTACAAGCTTTTTTTAAGGCAGAGGTCATTCCGCACATTAATGAGTGGGAAGCAGCAGGAAAGGTAGATAGAAGTGTTTTGAAAAAGATGGGAGAAATGGGTTTTCTTTCTTTGGAAGTCGAAGAAAAGTACGGAGGGATGGGACTTGATTTTATGTATTCCACCATTCTTTGTGAAGAGCTAGGTCGAATGGGTAATGTTGGTTTCGGAACAGTCATATCAGCGCATGCTTATCTGGCAATGAATTATTTATCTCACGCTGGCTCACCATTTATAAAAGAAAAGTATTTGGTCCCAAGTGTGTCCGGAGATTTAATTGGTTCGCTGGGCATGACAGAACCAGGAGCAGGGTCTGACTTAAGGGCATTAAGAACAACAGCAGAATTGAACGGCGATTACTACATCGTCAACGGATCAAAAACCTTTATTTCAAATGGCGTTTATGGTGATTATTGTGTGACGGCTGTAAAAACAGACTATGGCATAACGATGATGGTTATCGATTTAGACAGTGAAGGTGTGAGTCGGACTAAGCTGGACAAAGTCGGCATCCGATGTTCTGATACTGCAGAATTAGCATTCAGTAATGTAAGGGTGCCAAAGGAGAATCTGCTGGGCGAAGAAGGAAAAGGTTTTTATTACATGATGGAGAGCCTGCAAGTAGAACGCTTGACATTAGCGCAAACGACAGTGGGCTTAATGCAGTATGTATTGGACATCACCTTACAATATATATCTGAGCGAAGTGCTTTTGGAAAGCCTATAAATCAATTGCAAGTATTGAGACATAAAATAGCAGATATGGCATCAGACGTTGAAGCATGGCGAGCGTTTATGAATTTGACCAGTTACCGCCTGGCTCAAGGAGAACATGTGGTGAAAGAATGTTCCATGCTGAAAATGAAAACCTGTGATTTGATCAATCAGATCGTCTATGATTGTTTACAGATGTTTGGTGGATATGGCTTTATGGAAGAATATCCCATTGGTCGGATACACAGAGATGTCAGAGTACTTCCGATCTATGGTGGAACCTCCGAAATCATGAAAGAAATTATTGCTAAAATTATAATTGACAAAAAGAGTTATAAGCCGGCGTATAAAAAGGTGTAAATAATTTGTCGAGGGTTGGTGATTTTGTAAAATGGGGATACTTGCTTTTATTGCTTTTTTGTCTATGCCTAGAAATACATAACAGTCTCAACGTATAAAGGTAGACAATGGACTAAGACTTTTATACGGACATCTATTTAAGTAGCCTTTTTGTTCCTTAGTTAATTTAAAAATAAAAAGTCAATAGTATATTGATGAAAATGTCGCTCATTACAACTACTGTAATAAACAGAATTATTATAATCTGATTTAGCAACAAATAATCATCTAATTCATTTAACATTTGAACGTCAACTAATACTTAGACACCTTCCATAAGTTGTAGTTATGACCAGAATGAATAAAGTATGAAAATTACTTTAGTTGTTTCTATTTATTAACATGGTATGATAAATACCTCAACTTCAAATTATGACCTGTAAAATTCCATTCTACTCAAACAAAAGCTTTTATCCATTTTTAATATGTTCACTATTCTCCATCTTGTGTCAACTTCCTGATGCATTTACTCAGGTTGCACATGAAGAACAAATTATTTTTTTTCAGACTAATTTATTAGTAGAGCCAGCTGATGTCATTCTGGAACGTATTGATAGAGCTAAATTAAAAGGTGCAAATACAGTATCCTTTGGAGATTCTAAATTAAACATTTTTGGCATGTGGTTTTAAATCATGTGCTCCAACAGGACCCACCCAGTTACTTCTACCAGTTGGACCATAGAATTCTTTTTGATCCAACTCTTTTTCAGTAGCACACATGAGTTGTGGGTAAGCACCTTTTACAGCCGGTTGGGCCAATGGTGTCATTAAGGTGAATATAAATCTCATCAACAAACTAGCGCTTGTGGTAATTAGAGAAGTTCTTGATGCTCCTGGGTGGCAAGCATACGCTTTGACAGCTTTGTTCCCAGTCTTTTCTAATCTATCTTGTAACTCATAAATGGACATAATCTGAGCGAGTTTGCTTTGACTATAGGCATTATTGGGTGTGTAATCTTTATCCCAATTTAAGTCATCAAACTTGATGGTTTTCAGACCCATATCATATCCCATACTTCCCACAGTGACGATACGTCCTTTAGATTTTTCAACCAATGGAAAGAGTAAAGCTTGTAATGTAAAATGTCCGAAGTAATTTACACCCATCTGACTTTCCCATCCGTCGACTGTTAATTCTCGCTTTGGCACTTGCGCTATAGCGGCGTTACAAATAAGAGCATGGATTTGAGACACTGTTGACAACACCTCTTCGGCTGCCTTTTTAACTGATGCTTGACTAGCTAAATCCATCTCAATCGATGACACATCAATTGCATTACCAAGTTCTTGTTTCAATGCAGAGATGATTTTCGTTGATTTTATTGGGTTGCGATTGAGCATCAAAACTCTTGCACCTTTTGACAATAATATTTTCGTCGCTTCAAATCCTGTACCGCTCGTAGCTCCTGTAATGAGGTAAGATTTACCAGCCAAATTTTCTATTCTGTAAGGTGTCCAACCATTTTTTCCAAATTGATTTTCTTGCATTTTTAAATTGATTCGTCATCGAATGAAAACATAAAGATAAGTGTTCACTTTTGGTTTTTACGCTCGCTTTAATGTCTAATGCTAATCAGACAACTCGGCATATTTCAGAAAGAAAAAAATAATAGCTATCTTAAATTGAAATTTACACGCAATGGCTACTTCTTTAAAACACATATGGAAATTCGTTTTCATCATCGCCATGGTGACTGCATGCCAATCCGAAGAGGTTAGTTTCAACGAACACATAAAACCACTACTCAATAAAAAATGTGTCTCATGCCATGGTGGTGTAAAAAAAGCTGGAGGCCTGTCCTTATTGTATCGCGATGCTGCACTAGTAAAAAATGAAAAATCCGGTAAAGCGGCTATTGTTCCTGGTTCAGCAAAGAACAGCGAAATCTACAAACGAGTTGTTTCTGATGATCCTGAATATATGATGCCGCGTAGTCTCGAACATACCTTAGAACCCAAAGAAGTAGAACTTCTCAAAAAGTGGATTGACAATGGGGCAAACTGGGATACGCATTGGGCATATAATCCTGTTGAAAAAATTAGTATTCCTACAGTCGACGATGATTGGGCAAACACTACCATCGACAAACTTGTATTGGCTCAACTTCAAAAAAATAATGTGGCGCCAAATGACCCTGCTAATCAAGCAGACTTACTCAGACGCATCAGTCTGGATGTAACAGGCGTACCCGTATTCGAAAAAATAAGTGACACATCGTATAGTGCCGCCATAGATCAATTATTGGCATCACCAGCATTTGGAGAACATTGGGCAAGTATGTGGTTGGACCTCGCTCGCTATGCGGATTCCCATGGTTACGAAAAAGACACGCATCGCAATATTTGGCGCTACAGAGATTGGGTCATTAAGGCATTTAATAAGGATATGTCTTTCGACGAATTTACAAAGCTGCAGATGGCAGGTGATCTTATAGATCCAAATGATTACGATCATTTAATTGCTACAAGTTTTCATCGAAACACCATGACGAATATGGAGGGAGGAACGGACGATGAAGAATTTAGAGTCGCCGCAGTCATTGATCGTTTAAATACAACTTTTGAAATATGGCAGTCAACACCAATCGGTTGTGCGCAATGTCATGATCATCCCTACGATCCAATTAGTCAGGTAGAGTTTTATGAGACGATGTCCTTATTTGACAATACCATTGATGCCGATCTGATGAGCGACTTGCCGATGTTAGAAACGTACAGTACTGCATCGCAAGAAAAGATTGATTCGATTATACAGTTTATTGCAACAGTAGAAGAAAAAGTAATTGATCCAAATATATTAGACAGTCAAAAGATAAAAGCAGCACTGTACCCGACTTTACTCACGATGGACTGCGACGATTTTGAAAATGTATTGATTTATTCTAATGGCATCATTTCGAATTGGACCATTAATGTGAATGATATGATCGGGAGGCAGTTTTATTTTATGTACGAAGACGTTGATTTTGACGGTCTTGATTCTATTCAAATTACCTATTCGACAAAAGGAGAAATTTCGTTTTTAGAAGGACGGTTAGATACAAAAGATGGTCAGTTATTATTCAATACCGGCTTTACTAAAACAGAAAGTTCAAGTGGACATGAGTGGGTAGGCGACCAAGAATGGAATTTGCAGACTGTGGCGTTACCAAAAGGGATTTCAGGTAAACATCATTTGATTTTTGAAATTCAAAATCCACAAGAGATTGTGCCAGACGGTATTCTTCTATTTAAACAGATAGATCTTATCTATGAAGATTCAAATCCTACTGATAAAATTATAAATGCAAAAAATGAATTAATTGCACTACGATCAAAAGCAGATAAAACACCAATTCTAAGACAAAAATTAAACCCTCTAAAAAGAACTAGCCAGCTTTTTGTCAGAGGTAACCACGCTGTCAGAGCAGACACGGTCAATGAAAATATTCCTCAAGTGCTTAATGTTGGTAACGATGACATCAACAACAGATTAGAATTTGCCGAATGGTTAGTGGATAAAGAAAACCCACTGACGGCAAGAGTAATGGTCAACAGAATTTGGGAACGAATTTTTGGGATAGGCATTGTAGAAACCTTGGAAGATTTTGGCTCAATGGGAGAACTACCTAGCAACCAAGCATTGCTGGATTACCTGGCGCATCAATTTATGTACGAACATAAATGGAGCATTAAATCATTGATCAAAGAAATTCTTTTATCCAACACATATCAACAATCCAGTTATGCCTCTGCAGAGAAACTTACATTAGATCCGTACAATCAATTGTTCTCCAGAGGTCCGCGTATGCGCTTGAGTGCAGAGCAAATCCGAGATCAAGTTCTTTATGTGAGCGAATTATTGCAAGACACCATTGGAGGTAAAAGTGTCATGCCTCCACAGCCAAAGGATGTGTGGCAAACCCCTTACAACAATCAGAAGTGGGAGGAGTCTGAGGGCAAACATAAATACCGTCGTGGATTATATACCTATTGGAAACGTTCGTCACCATACCCTTCCATGGAAGCGTTTGATAGTCCGTCAAGAGAGTTTTGTAAAAGCAGACGGATAAAAACCAACACGCCTACACAAGCCTTAGTGACACTCAATGATCCTGTATATCTGGAAGCTGCAAATGCCTTGGGTAACTTAATGCAGACTTACAGCAAAAGTCCTGAAGAACAAATTCAATATGCTTTCAAAAAAAGCCTTGGCAAGGAGTGTAGTGATAACGTAAAAGCAGCTTTGCAGAAACTCTATACGCAAGCTCAATCCGATTTGTCCGCTGCAGAGAATGAAACAACGGCACTCACGTCTCCATCTGCAGTTGTCGCACATGCAATCTTTAATCTGGATGGATTTTTAAATAAGACCTAGTATGAAACTGATCGAACATCACAATAAAAAGAAAGCACAGTTAGAAACCAGAAGACATTTTCTAAAAGAATGTACCACAGGTTTAGGAGCTATGGCAATGGCCTCTTTTCTTGGCTGCAACCCATCAAGTGATCAGTTCGTGTCGGAAGTTATCAAGCAAGCAACATTGGATAAAATCACACATTTTCATCCCAAAGCTAAAAACGTGATTTTTATGCATATGGCCGGAGGGCCTTCTCAGTTGGAGTTGTTTGATTACAAGCCAGATTTGGCAAAGTTGCATAATCAGGAATGTCCAGATTCTTTTATGGAAGGCAAGCGATTTGCGTTCATTAGTGGCAGACCAAAAATGCTAGGGCCGAAAGCATCGTTTAGGCAGTATGGTCAGTCTGGTACATGGGTGTCTGACTTACTACCAAATTTTAGTACCATAGTCGATGATGTGTGTATCCTCAAGGCCATGCATACTGATGAAATAAATCATGCTCCAGCACAACTGTTCCTCCATACAGGTTCAGCCCGCATGGGAAGACCAAGTATTGGCTCTTGGGTCACTTATGGTTTGGGAAGTGTCAATGACAATCTACCTGGCTATATGGTGCTGCTGTCTGGTGGAGCGACTCCAAGTGCCGGTAAGACTGTTTGGGGCAATGGATTTTTACCATCAATGTATCAGGGCGTGCAATGCCGTTCTCACGGAGATCCGATTCTGTACCTATCAGATCCTGCGAACGTCTCACGTGATCTGAGACGAGACATCATTGATGCGATTAATGACATCAATAAAGAAGAGTACACCACCTTCAATGATCCTGAGACATTGACTCGGATAGAGCAATATGAGATGGCATACAAAATGCAAGTCTCTGTTCCAGAAGTGATGAATATAAATGATGAACCCGCCTATATACATGAGATGTATGGTACCGAACCCGGCAAAGAAAGTTTCGCCAATAATTGTTTACTGGCTAGACGCTTAGTTGAAAAAGGTGTGCGGTTTATTCAGTTGTTTCATTGGGGTTGGGATGTCCATGGCAACGGCAAAGATGTTTCTTTGGAATATGGATTCAAAGACCGTTGCAAAGAAGTAGATCAGGCCATGACGGCACTCATTAAAGATCTTAAGCAGCGAGGGATGTTAGATGAGACACTCGTTGTCTGGGGTGGAGAATTCGGTCGCACGCCAATGCAAGAAAATCGCTCAGGTGTAGACAATGCTTATTCTGGCAGAGATCACCACATAGAAGCCTACACGATGTGGATGGCAGGAGGTGGCGTCAAAGCAGGACTCACCTATGGTGAAACAGACCCTCTTGGTTATGCAGGCATAAAAGACAAAGTCCACATCCATGACTTGCAAGCAACGATGTTGAATCAACTTGGACTTAATCATCTTGATTTGACCTATCCTTTTCAAGGAAGAGATTATCGCTTGACAGATTTATTTGGGAATGTGGTTGAGGATATTATTGCTTAAGTATGAATAGTAAGTAAGATCGTCTATACATGTAATGCAGCACACACACTTCTTAACCAAAGTCAATGAACGGCATAGTAAGCTGATATAGTTTTGTTGTATACACATTAAAACTATTTCACAATGACATTCCATAATCTCACTACACTACTCCTGATCATCTGCATTCCGAGTTGCCTATTTAGTCAGACGCTCAGTCAGACGATCCGTGGAAACATCACCGATTTAGATACAAAGCAAGCATTAATCGGTGCACAAGTCGTCGTACTAGATCAAGAACCAATAATTGGTGCAAGCACTGATGCAGATGGTAATTTCAGAATCGACGACATTCCAATTGGCAGAATTAGTCTGAAGGTTTCATACTTAGGATACTCGTCAAAAATTATATCAAACTTAGTGATCAACTCAGGTAAAGAAATGATACTTGATGTGACACTTGAAGAGTCAGCTGAACGCTTAGATGATGTAGTTATAAAAGCACAAACGGAAAAAGGTCGTCTGGTTAATGAGATGGCTCTGTTGAGTGCTCGATCTATTTCTCCAGAAGAGACAAGTCGTTATGCGGGAGGGTTTAATGATCCCTCTCGTATCATGTCGAACTTTGCAGGGATTACGACGACTCACGATGGTGGAAATGATATTAATCTCGTAAATTTTACTGATGAAAGCAGTAACAAGAAAAGCATATGGATCTCCAGAGGTATTGACCGTTAAAGAAATTGACAAGCCTATTCCAAAAAAAGATGAAGTGTTGGTTAAGGTGTATGCGACTACTGTAAACAGGACCGACTGTGGCATACTATCTGGCAAACCATTTGCTATCCAATTTTTTACAGGATTAGGGACGCCACGTCATTTGGTCACTGGGACAGACTTTGCTGGACAAGTGGTAGAGATTGGAGAATCTGTAACCGACTTTAATATTGGTGACAGAGTATGGGGCTTGCATGATGAAGGATTGCAATCGCAGGCAGAGTATATGACCATTAAGGAAACAAAAGCAATTGCAACCATACCAGATTTTATGTCTTATTCCGAAGCCGCTGCTTGTGGAGAAGGTGCACATTATGCGATTAATTTTTTGAATAAGATAAACATCAACACTGAGTCTTCTGTCTTAGTCAATGGTGCAACTGGAGCTATTGGTTCAGCAGCTTTACAATTATTAAAAAGTAGAGGCATTACTGTAACAGCTGTTGGCAACACAAAAAACCTGCAACTATTAAGAGACTTGGGTGCGAATAAAGTCATAAATTATGAGACAGATGACTTTACAAAAGATAGCGAGACATATGATTTTATTTTAGATGCTGTTGGAAAAAGTCGATTTGAGTATTGTAAAAAAGTATTAAACAAAGGAGGCGTCTATGTGTCCTCGGAATTAGGGAAAGGCATAGAAAACTTGTACTTACCCATTCTAACTACATTCAGTAAAAAGAAAGTAAAATTTCCATTTCCATCTAATTGCAGGAGAAGTATTCTACATCTGACTGAGCTGATGCGCAGTGGAAAATTTAAAGGAGTAATAGACAAAGTATATCCAATTGAAGATGTGGCATCCGCTTATACTTTTGTCATGACTGGACAGAAGACTGGAAACGTTATTTTACAAATTATTCCTGAATCTGCATGATTTAAATTAAAAACAGTCTTGACGATCGAAATAACAATTTGATTGCGAGTCATCCAGTTTTAGATTAACTTAGAGTCAACTAAATTCCAATAGTTGACAGATAAAGACATTCATAATACTATTCCTTCTCCTGATATTTTCGTTACACTGACAGCGGAAGAACAAAAAGCGGTTGCAGCACTTGATTCGCCAAAGGAATTTAAAAAAGGTACTGTCCTACTTAGGGAAGGAATGACACCTACGCAATCATTTTTTGTTGCTGAAGGTTTAGTCAGAAAATATAGAATCGACGGTGATGAAGAACGGACTATAGAATTTTATACTGATCAAGAATCCGTATTTGCGTTGACCGGAAGTAATAATCCAAGTCCATCAACATTCACTTTAGAATGTCTGGAAGATTCTAAAATTAGTGTGGTGACATTTGAGCAAGAGCGGGAAATGTACAAACGATTCCCTCGATTCGAGCGATTGTGTCGCTTGACAACAGAGAGGGACTTACAAGCATATCAAGAAAAATTTGCAAACTATCTGTCCTGGTCTCCAGAACAACGATACCTTAATTTATTAGACACTCGACCAGACTTGATCGGACGAGTGCCACAATATCAACTCGCTAGCTATCTTGGCGTTAAACCAGAATCGTTAAGTCGAATTAGAAAGAGAATTTCGAAACGATAAGTTTTTTACGAACACAACTTGTCTATATGAGTTCGGTAAACTAGAGCGGACACTGATCTACGAGAATTTTTTTTCATTTGTACTTTTCTATCAAATATTCAGCTTTAGATTTTTTGTAATCAAAATCTTTTGGCAATTTAATTACGCCACAAAGGCTTTCAACTAATGGTGTTGTTTTAATATGATTAATATTATTGTCTTCGTTTGTAAGTGAATCAAAATACGCTTCAATCATTTTGGATAAGCTTGTTCTATTTTGTTTTGCATAGCTTTTAGCCTTTTCTATTATTTCTTTACTAAGATTTAATGCTAGCTTTTTATTCATTTGCATTTTTAACCGTGTATGATAATTAAAAACATACATATAACGTAAGCGTATTTTACCCTGCAATTTTTTTCCTTGGCTGTACCAGTTGTTAGATGACTCAACTATACCTCTCTCGCCATAGACGCATCATATGCACATTAATTTCCCACTGATCTGCCACTGCTTGTTTGGAATATGGCAGTGTCCACATGTAATGCGGTGGACCAAATTCTGTCGTCATTGTCAACGGTGTATTGGATTGTTTTTTAGTATTGACAATCGTATCCCACCACTTAAAATGAGCTGTAACCGCTTTTTCAAATTCTGGCACTCGATGATCTGGGACTTGTGGCCCTTCTTGAAATCCAATTCTTGAATGCACATGGCCGGTTCTTGCAAGTGCCAGATCTACTGCTTCTTTTTGATCTGCCAGCAATGACTCTGACACACAACACCAGTGAGAAATATCTAAGGTGATGTTTAAATCTGGATTGTCCTCTAAGTATTTTTTGGTGACTTGAGGATGAAATAAAATACGTCCGCGATGGGTTTCGTGATAAATGGGGAATGGGGTCTTTTTTTGTAAACTGTAGTCAAAGAATTGTTGACTTTGCTCAGGCGTGAAATAATCTTTTCCAGAATGACAATTGACAAAATCTGGGTTGAGAGAACAAGCTGTATCAAGTTGCTCTTGAAATACATCCAGGTTTTCTTCAAATGTCTTGCCATGGTTGCCGGCCAGGAATCCATAAGAAAGATTATATTTCGCTACAGCGTCAAAAAATTCATCTCGTTGTGATTGTTCTTTAGGCACCCAAATTTCTACACCATCATAACCCTCATCTTTACTTGCTTTACAAAACTCAGGTATTGTTCCTTGCCAACCCCAGTTCGTTGCATAAATGTTGAGTGCCAGTTCACTATTACATCTCGATTCAAAAGGATTTAATTGCAAAACTTTATTGGTATAACCTAAAACAGCTCCGGAAACTAAAGAAGAATGCTTAATAAAATGTCTTCTGTTCATCTGGTTGATTATTATATGCCAGTATCAATATCGCAGTTAGGTAGAGCTGTTTTTAATTTTTCTATACCTTCTGGAGTGGTATCTGTTTGCCACAAATAAATAGATTCCAAACTCTTTAATCCAGCCAAGGTTTCCAGACCTGCATCTGTGATTTTAGTGCCAAACAGATTCAACACGGACAATTTATCCAGTCTTTCAATTGCCTCTAATCCAGTATCCGTGATGTTTGTGTTGTTGATATTGAGTTTTGTTAAATTTAAAAATTCGCCAATACGCCTTAGGCCAGCGTCATCAAGATCTGTATCACTTAAGTTTAGCCAGGTCAAATGTTCTTTTGCTGCAGCTAGTGCTTCTAGGCGTTCACTGGTGATGTTCTTCGATTGGCCATGATTCGATACATCCAGAAAGTTATTATTCGCAGCAAGCGGTGTGATGTTAAATTTCTGTTCTTTTATGGCATTAAATAAATCTGGATCTAGAGGATCAATTTCTACTTTTTCATAAAATGACTTTTTGGTAAGATCAACACCATATTCATTTGCCAGAAATGCTTTCATATCTTTGCTAATATCTAGATCTCTCAATTTGCCTTCAAATGGAGCACCTTGCAAAATCCACCATTCGACCATCTTTTTTTCTTTGTAGGTAATGGGTGGGCCACTTGGAGGCATGTATTTATCATGCCATGTCGACATACTGATGCGTTTGTAAATCTCGCTATTGCCTAAGTCATTGGGTGCTATCGCTGGGTCTCCATATTTATCGCTGAGTAGTCCTTCTTCGGTGGTCATGTTGAGTCTTCCACGAGCATCCCCATCTTCGTGACATCGATTGCACTTTTGAGCAAAAATGACACCTATAATGTCCTTATACACATTAATGCTGTCGTGAGCAGATAGATCTATTGCAGTCAGATCAGATTTAGGGTCGAATGGCATAGGGAGGTGTTCTTCGCCATGAGTCAGGCTTCCACCATAGTGCCCTCCAACGACCAATCCAATTCCCAATACCGTTTTTAATATTCCATTCTGACGTTTAAAGAAAGACTTGTTTTTCCATTTGACATACCAAAGGAATGTACACACTGCAGCTATCCCGTAGCCACACAATAAGTGGAAAAACATGTTAGCGCCTTCATAATAGCCAGACCGAAGCGCTGCAACGCCAGTACCCATAGCAAGGAGGGATGCCAGAGCACTAAGGCCCCACATAAACGTCGATAACCTGTCGTTATTTAGGGACATATTTTTATTCCTGTACCAATCTATTAATATGCTGATGATGATGAACCCGATAGGGAGATGGACAAATAATGGATGGAGTTTAGCAATCATAGGTAGATCTGTTTTACTAATATAAGATTTACAATCATAGGAAAAGACCTAGCTTGTTCTTTTCAAAAGCTCAATAGGCGAGCAATTGAATCGTTAGATGCTTTTTGGTATCAAGTTTTGTACATCATTTGGCCATCTAACGAGGGTAATTTGCAAAATTATTTACTTTCATTAGACTTTGAGGTGTAATGTTTACTTCTGTCAAATCTATATGAAACAAATAACCATTTAAGTTATGATGCCTTCTCATAATAATTATAAATGTGTTAAATAGATTTGGAATGGGTAGCTTTTGTTTTAGTTTGGAGTCCAAATAAAAACATAAATATGAATTTGAACAATTTAACTAAGTCTAAGAATCCAATGTTGAGTGATTCTAACATTAATAAGGTCTCTGGTGCAATTACCAAGAGTGACTCTCAGTTGATGACAGTGAGTGGAGCAGCGACTAAAACCTTAATACTTGTTAGTATATTAATATGTACTACTCTATATAGTTACCAAAATCCACTTTCTATTTTCATGCCTATTGGAGCATTGGGTGGAGCAGCAGTATACTTTTTGACAAGTTTCAAGCCTCATTTGGCTCCAACGACAGCACCTATATATGCCGTGTTGAAAGGATTATTTGTTGGTGCAGTATCAGCGTCATACGCGGCAGCTTATGGAGGCATTGTTTTTCAGGCAGTTAGTTTGACAATGGCTACCTTACTCGCTATGTTGATCGTTTACCAAACAGGATTGATCAAAGTCACACAGAAGTTCAGAATGGGCGTATCGATGGCAGTTGGTGCAATCATGATTGTCTATCTGATTAGTTGGATTGGAAGTTTTGTTGGATTTCAAGTACCATTTATTCACGAAAGTGGCCCTTTAGGAATTGGAATCACCGTTGTGATCATAGGTGTCGCTGCGTTGAACTTATTGTTGGATTTTGACAATTTTGAAAAAGGCGAGCAAAGACAATCTCCTAAATTCATGGAATGGTATTTTGCTATGGGATTACTCTTCACATTGGTGTGGTTGTACATAGAGTTCTTGCGACTTTTAGGCAAACTACAAAGAGACTAAGTTTGTCTGAGGCAGACAATTGTAAATTTTGCCTAATGGCAGAAAGTTTTGTGTAAAATATAAACGAGAGAGGCTATTTTGAAAATAGCCTCTCTTTTTTTATGCCCTTGTTCCCTGTGTGTAAGTTGAATGTCTTTGATACCGCATCAACTTTTTAACTCAATCCTCACTTCAAATCCAGAACTTGTATCGAATTTTACAACTCCGTCAATGTTCTCAGCTCGAGATTGTATGCTTGATAAACCTATGCCTTCTTTAGGAGATGTGTATTTCACTTTTAAGAGGATAATCAATAATGAAATCTTCTATTTAGCAATGAGCATTTTTGTGGCTTAATAAAGTGAATGTTAAGTAAAGTATTAGACATTTTATTAGGCGTGTATTCACTTTAATTTGGAAGGTGGTAGTGTGTGTGGTAAGATACAATTTAGCGACTCTTTTTCATACTTCTTAGAATTGGAATTTGATAAGATAAATTAGGTATAGCTATTATTACACGTCTCCAAATGCATGAAATGTACTGTTATTCTAGAGCTTAGACCTTAGCTTGTAAAAACACAAAGCCATATCAATCCTGAAATGATATGGCTTTAGAAGTTTCCAATTGAATTGGCCGTAAAAAGGTTAACAATTGTTAACTAAGTTACATTAGCTTATTGACATCTACAAGTATAAGTAAATATTTAGAGAAGCTTGAAGTAATCAGATAATTGCTTCGACAAGTTTCAATATAATAGAGAATTTGATTCTAAAAATCAAACTTAATTCCTTGGGCTAAAGGCAATTCCGTACTGTAATTGATTGTATTGGTCTGTCTACGCATGTAAGCTTTCCAGGAATCACTTCCACTTTCTCTACCTCCTCCAGTTTCTTTTTCTCCACCAAATGCCCCACCAATTTCAGCACCGCTGGTACCAATATTGACATTGGCAATTCCACAATCAGAACCGGCACAGGATAAAAAGAGTTCTGCCTCTCGCAAATTGGTCGTCATAATAGCTGAAGACAATCCTTGTGGCACATCGTTTTGAATAGCTACGGCTTCATCCAGTGTTGAATATTTTATCAAATAAAGAATAGGCGCAAAGGTTTCATGTTGAACAATATCAAATGAGTTTTTAACTTCAGCAATGCATGGTTTCACATAACAACCACTCTCAAATCCTTCACCTTCTAGAACACCACCTTGTACGACAAATGTCCCGCCTTCATCTTCAATTTTACCTAAAGCTGCCAAATAATTATCTACAGACTGTTTATCAATAAGTGGCCCAACATGATTAGATTCATCAAGTGGGTTGCCTATTTTTAATTGTCCATAAGCACTAGCTAATTGTTCTTTTACTTTATCATACACTGAGTCATGTATAATCAATCGTCTTGTTGATGTACATCGTTGTCCACAGGTACCGACTGCACCAAAGACACTCCCCGTTAAAACGAGTTTTAAATCTGAATCTTTTGAAACAATTATGGCGTTGTTTCCTCCTAATTCTAAAATTGTTTTCCCCAATCTTGCTCCAACAATAGAAGCCACTTGTTTACCCATTCTTGTACTGCCTGTTGCTGAGATAAGAGGCACTCTAGCATCGTGAGTCAATAAAGCTCCAGTCGTGTGGTCACCATTGATGATGCAACTGACACCTTCAGGAACATTATTGTCTTTTAAAACTTTATGAAATATCTTTTGACAAGCGACTGCACTCAGAGGTGTTTTATCACTTGGTTTCCAAATACAAACATTTCCACATACCATGGCAATCATGGCATTCCAAGACCATACAGCTACAGGGAAATTAAACGCACTAATAATGCCCACAACACCCAGAGGATGCCACTGCTCATACATCCGATGACTTTCTCTTTCTGAGTGCATGGTTAATCCGTATAGCTGTCTAGACAGTCCTACGGCAAAATCACAAATGTCTATCATTTCTTGGACTTCACCGTAGCCTTCTTGCAAGGACTTACCCATTTCATAAGAAACAAGCTTGCCTAAGTCTTCTTTATGTTTTCTAAGTTCATTACCATATTGTCTTACAATCTCACCTCTCTTTGGAGCTGGCACCAGTCGCCATTTTTTAAATGCTTCTTGTGCTTTATCAATGACCTGATGATATTCAGTCATGGATGTCTTAGAAACCTCACCAATTAATTTACCGTCCACTGGAGATTCAGACTGCAAATACTCAGAAGATGGAATGCTATTCACACCAATCCAAGTCCCATCATTTTTTGCTTCTAGGTCTAATCGTTGTAAGAATCCAGTATCCATAGTCTTATAATTTGTACGAAGATGAGAAAATTTTTACTCAATTGGGGATGTTCTTCTTTTAGTAATTCATTCCTAGATTTCAAGAAAGAACGAATACAACATAAGTAAGAACAAATACTAATTCCTTCTCCAGAAAAACGGTGTGAATACGATAAGAAGTGTAAATAATTCAAGTCTGCCAAGCAGCATTAAAAAGCTGAGAAAGTACTTGCCAATACTTGGAATTGCTGCATATGTATTTACTGGGCCAACCTCTCCTATTCCAGGTCCTACATTGCCTAATGCAGAAGCTACCGCACCAGTCGCAGTAACTAGGGGTGTCTCAAAATCTTGCAGGACAAAAGCCATAAAGCCAGTACCAAAGACGAAGATCGTCCCAAAAATAGAAATGAAGAGAAGTATATTAATCAAGGTTTTACTAGCAACAACACTATTATCAATTTTAACCCTTATCAATGCTCTTGGATGTAGAATACGCTTAAATTCTAAAATGGCATTTTTAAGAAATACCAGATGTCGAATCTGTTTGATGCTACCAGTAGTTGAACCTCCGCAACCACCCATGAAAAATAAACCGAGAAATAAAAACGTAACAAATGGTGCCCATGTCGTATAATCTGCAGTGGCATATCCAGTTGTCGTAATAATGGAAATGAGGTTAAACAAACTGGTACGAAACGCTTCTTCGTAACTATCGTAATGAGCGTTGAAAAATAGATATGCCGATAAAAAAAGAGTTAATGCAAGAATATTGAGTCCATAAAATCTGAATTCATCACTCTTCAAAACCTTTTTAAAATTTCCTTTTAAACCAAAGTAGATGAGGGTATAGTTCATTCCCGAAAGGAACATAAAGACAATGATAATGTATTCAATCAAAGGGGAATTGTAATAACCAACACTTGCATTTTTAGTAGAGTACCCGCCCGTAGCCATAGTGGTAAATGCATGATTGATCGAATCAAAAATATTCATTCCAGCTAACTTCAACAACACAATTACTACCAAAGTCATCCCTAGATAAATAAACCATAATCGCTTGGCAACTTCCCTGATACGAGGATGAATCTTATCTGAAGCAGGACCAGGAGATTCATTGACAAAAAGCTCTACACCGCCTATTCCCAACAGAGGAAATATCGCTACTGCAAGAACAATCATACCCATGCCTCCAAGCCATTGTAAGACACTTCGCCATAAAAGAATATCCTCTGGCATCTTTTCTATATCATCTAAAATAGTAGCTCCTGTTGCGGTCAATCCAGATACACCTTCAAATATGGCATCGGCTGGTGTGTTGAATTGTCCACTCAATAAAAATGGTAATGACCCAAACATACACATAGCCATCCAACCAACTGCTACAATCAGATAACCATCTCGTTTACCTATTCTTTCTTTGTTCTTAAATTTATAAAACCATGACATTGAGCCAACAGCAATGGTAATAATTGCTGAATAGATAAATGGTGTTTTGTCTGGAATATCATAAATAAATGTACAACTCAGAGGTGCCAACATCATCACTCCGACAATCGTCAGAAGTACACCAAGTACATTCGAAATAATTCCATAATTTATCATGAGAATAAGCCTTCTACAAAAGGTATTTGTTCTTTGTGCACCATGATGATGATTTTATCTCCTGTCATAATTTGAAAATCCCCATCAGGAATAATGGCGTTGCCATCTCGAATTGCACCAGCAATAATAAAGCGATTGGCTAAATCAAGTTCTTTGATAGGTGCTCTTGTGACAGAATTGTTCTCCTGCACTTCATATTCTATAGTCTCTGCCTCTGTGCCATGCATGCTTGAAATCGCTTGTACTTTTCCTTGTCGTACAAATTGATAAATATAGTCTGCGGCAATGTCCTTTTTATTGATAAATGTGTCAATACCAATGTGTTGTGACAATCGAATATATTCAGTGTTGTCAACGAGTGCAATAGTTTTAAATACACCGAGTTCTTCTGCTAACAAACTTGAAATTATATTGGTTTCTGGCTTGTCGGTTAATGCTATAAATGCATCCATCCCTTCAATTCCTTCATCCTTCAATAAATCAATATCGCTAGGATTACCATCAATGACCAAGGTGGTGTCTAGTTCATCAATTGCCGCTCGAGCTTTTTGTCTACTGTTAATCATCAAGGTGACCTTATATTGTTGTTCTAACTTCTTTGCTGTTGACAAAGCCAATTTCGTCCCTCCAACAATCATCACCTTTTTTATTTTCTTCAACTTCTTCCCAACGAGTCTGTTGACTCTTTTGAGGTCTTTGCTCAATACAGAGAGATAAATATGATCACCTTCATGGACAATAAAATCACCTCTAGGAATGATGGTTTCGTCCTGACGCAAGACTGTCATTACCCGTAAAGGAAAATCACAAACTCTTTGCGCAATTTCAATTAATGATTTGTTATTAATGACCGAAGTCTTGTCCACCTTGAAACCTACAGAATAAATTTTGCCACCATCAAATTCGTAGACATCCGAAAACGCAACTCGCTGAAGTAAACGACCAATCTCTTTGACGGCCAAAATTCTTGGTGAAAATATTTTATCGACACCTAAACCACTAAAGCTCACCTTTTGATCTTCAGATAAAAACTCTGGATTGGAGACTCTGGCAAATGTGCGTTTTGCTCCCAATCTTTTAGCAATGATTGCAGATAGTAAATTGGTTTGTTCCAAAGATGTGATCGCCATGAAAATATCTGCACTTTCTATGTTGGCTTTTTTGAGCACTTCTATGGAAGAGGCGTCACCATGTACAGCAAGCACATCGACTTTAGAAGCTATAATGTCAAGGTGATCCTTGTCATAATCAATAATTGAGATGTTGTGGTTTTGATGTGCAAGTGATTTTGCCAAATTAAGACCAACTTCTCCTGCTCCTGCTAATACGATATTCATATCAAAAAGTACGAAAGCACAAATGTATTCATTTAATCACTGTGATTCCTATGATATATGTACTTTCATAATTGACATGAAAGTTTGACATTTGTAGAATGAACTTCTAACCATCAAAGTGAATGAGGATAAATCTTTACTTAACAAACTCGATTTTAATTCTTCTTTCACTCCTAAGAGTACTGAAAAATTGATCCAAGAAGTGCTTTGTCTGTTTGCGATCTACTTCCAGCAAATAATCAGCATTTTCAATGACAGAGTATAATTGATCCTCCATCGATAAAAAGTAGTCCGCTGTTGCTTTTGCTTCTAGAAAAGACACATTTTTATGCATGAAAATTCTCTCCGTCACTTTCTTTATTGGCAAAGATTCATGAGGAAGTGCATAGTCTGTATCAACTAAACCAGAATAATCAAAATCATAAGGCACTGCTACAAATTTCCTATCTGGCGTTTGTAGAATTTCGACATTGTGTTTATTAGGAATGGCATAATCTGGGTTTCCAATCATGTATTGGAAGAATCCCATTTTGAGAAAATGACTACGTGATAATGCAGCACTTCTGATTGAACCTTTGTCTGCGACTTTACAATTTGTCCGTGCAGCATAATGATCTTCTGTCTCAACTAAAAAGCCAATCAAATCGTCATACAATTCCCCATTATTATACATTTCTATTTTAATGCTTCTAGTCTGAAAATGAAGTGTATCAATCTGTTCGTACAAGTGATATGCCAATCGCTCTTTTCGAGTATATTTTGCGGTGTTATTGTTCTTTTTGCATTGAACGACAAGTTTTAAAATATCAAGACTATCAAAGCCATTTTCCTCTAGCTGGTTCTCTTTGAAATTTAACTTAAGTGGTGGAAAGTAACAGACCTCTTTTCGGATATTCCCTCTTGCTCTCAATTTGCTCGGCCATTCCTCTACTTCTCCATTAGGCAACTCAAAAGATATCACAGATGGCTGATATTCCTCTTTTCGCTTGTCACGGATTAATTGTCTAACGTCAGTGTCAATTCTTATAACAGGCGTTTCTTCCATTGAGTACAAATACTCAAATAAGGTTTGCCTCTCCTGAGCGGATCCAACTTGACACACACTAAATAAAGCGATCACAATGATCAGTATGGGTTTCATAAACCTGCTGGTTTTACATATGGTTTAATAGAAATTGTCTCACCAAATAACGTTCCTCTTGAAAATTTGCTGTCTTCCCACAATAAAATTTCTCCTGTCTTTCCAAATTTTATGCTTGAATCAATCATAAATATTTGATTTTCGTACAAAGATACGATGCTTTTCATTGATGAATGACCAACAACTATATGCTTAACTCCCAATTGTTTTAGCACATCGCTAGCATCATCTTTAGTGAAGTTTTCCGTGTCAAGGTAACCCCTATACCACAATGGTCCTTTGTCAGCAAGTAAATCTATCACCGTAGTATCCTGAAATATTTGACCAGAAGGAACATCAATAAGTTGATTGCTGAAAGTCGCATTAACTTCATCGATTGTAATACCAGTCTCCAACAACTCTTTTGAGAATCCTGCATGAAGAAAAGCGATTCCATTTATGGTAACTGAAACAGGCTTTGTTCTCAACCAACTCCCTAATACAGATGTTTCACTATATAAATCTTGATACATACGCTTCGTTATAGCTGTTGTATATCTGTATTTCTTATGAATATATCTGACATCACCAGTCATTACCATAAGTTCGTGATTCCCTAAAAGCATGTGTAGCTTTCCCCCAGCATCTTCAGCTTGCCGCTCTAATCGATACAAAAACCAAATGATTTCTGTGACTTGATCGCCGCGATCCATCACATCTCCAGTAATCACCAAATGTCCTTCTCCAAAACTCCAGTCCAGACTGTCGTCAATGATATTATTTGACTTAAACAACTTGATCATGACATCGTACTGCCCATGGATATCACTTATGGCAGCAATTTTTGACACATCATTAAAATGGTACTGCTTTGTTGAGATTTCTTCATCTCGAACGGTTATGGGAAAAGGTAAAGGCGCAAATCTCTGATTCGATACCTTTTCAAAGGTTTTGCGTTTTAGTCTATTGTTTACCAACCATGTGGCTTCATAACCCTTTTCTATTCTATCTATATATGGGCCATCAGTCACTTTGAGTTTTGACTGAGCAACCGATGTATCAACTTGAAACATTAGAAATAAGATAATGATGTATAGGTTTCGATAACTAAACATTCTTGTTTTCATGTGCACTATAGATTAACAGATGAAATTCCCAAATCCATTCTTTAATAGAAGATTTAACGAATCTTTATCAATTTAGAATCGAGCTGACCAAGGAGTTTCAATGTCTATTGCTTGTAGACAACACCATCTTTCATGATAAAATCCATTTGCTGTAACACCGTGATGTCATTCAGCGGATTGTCTTTTACAGCAATAATATCGGCCTTTCTTCCTGCCACAATTGAACCTATAGTATCTTCCATTTGCAAGGCTTCAGATGCTATTTTAGTCGCGGATAAAATGGCTTCGATTTCAGGCATTCCAGCTTCTACCATATACTCAAATTCTTTGGCATTTTGTCCATGAGGACTTACACCAGTATCAGTACCAAATGCAATTTTCACTCCATGTTTATACGCTTTTGCAAATGTCTCTTGAATCTGCGGACCTACCTCCAATGCTTTGGGCCGTATGATTGCAGGAAAATAGAATGGTTCTTTGGAAGCTTTCTCAAAAACAAACTTACCAGCAGATATAGTCGGCACATAATAGGTACCATGCTGTATCATTAAATCCATTACTTCTGTATTCATAAAGGTCCCATGTTCTATAGTCGTTATGCCACCGAGAACTGCACGTTTCATCCCTTCTGCACCATGAGCATGTGCTGCAGAAATAAAACCGTAATCATTTGCAGCATCTACTATTGCTTTAACTTCTTCTAATGTAAACTGAGGACCCATGCCGTCTTTAGCCACACTCAGTACACCACCTGTTGCTGTTATCTTAATGCAATCAGCACCATTCTTGTATCGCTGGCGGACAGCTTTTCTTGCGTCTTCTACGTTATTGATGACGCCTTCTTTGGGTCCTGGATCGCCTTTTAGTTCATCTTTAACACCATTGGTCGGATCAGCATGGCCACCAGTAGTCCCGATAGCTTTCTCTGCTGTAATAATCCTTGGTCCAGGAATGTAACCTTTGTTTATGGCATTACGCAAAGACACATTAACACCACTTCCACCCATATCTCTTACTGTTGTAAATCCTGCCATCAATGTCCGATCACAGTATAATGTTGCTCTCAAGGCGACGTCTTGTTTTTCCATCCTGAAAGCTTCTGAATAGCGTCCAGGACTTGATTCACCTTCTATGTGAACGTGCATATCTATAAATCCAGGCATCACATAATGGTCGCTAAGGTCAATGAGTGTAGCAGTATCCGGAACTTCTGCATAGCCATTGACAATGTCCGTTATCGTATTATTTTCTATAATGATCGTTTGTTCTCTTTTGACTCTTTCTGAAGTGCCGTCAATTAAGTTTCCACAGTGTATGTAGTTGACTTGGGCTGGCAAACTTGCACATAAAAAGCAAGCAAAGAACCCTACTAATAATTTTGTCATGTAACTTATGTTTCAAACAAAATAGAAAAAATTGGCTAATATCTAGGAGTTGAAACCAGGAGGTAGTGAGAATGTTACCCTTTTGGAGTTCTGGGTTTTTTATAGATAGGTACAGTCGAACAAGGTTCTCCATACATAATGCTCTTTGCATGTGGCTGCAATTTGGCAGTAATCGATGCATATGCTGATGGTGGTACTTCTTTATCCGAACATCCTTTTATAACAACTCGTTTATCAGCAAGATCACTGACATCATAGTTATCTACAATCTTATCGTAATGATGCTTTAAGAATTCAGAAGATGTCCCTTGATAAATCTGATAAGCGACAGGTTTCAAATAAGCACTTACCAACATGTAAGACCAGACAGGTAGAATAGCATCATTACTGCAAAAGATTAGGACTATCTTATTTGCATAAGTTGACCAATCCATTTCCTTTAAGGACGTTCTAAAATCCTTTTCCTTCAGGATTAATTCATGAAACAAATAATCTTTCAAGTCAAACTCAATAATCTCATGATTCGGATAGTAATCTTCCAAATTAATAGTGATCAAGCCACTATTCGCAACTCGATTAACCAAAGGCTTTTCTATGGATATATTACTCTTCTTCATTGTTTATCGCTTCTGCATTTCCCGGTTCTTGACTCACGTCGCTCGTTGGACTTGCATCCTCCTCTATCGGTGCCGGTTCGCCGATCTGGATTTCAGGCACTTTGATGTCTTTTAACTTTGGTAGCGCTTCTATATCGCTGATACCAAAATAATCCATGAATTTTTCACTAGTGCCATACAACAACGGACGACCAGGACCTTCTGCCCTTCCAGATATAGAAACAAGATCTTTCTCTAAAAGTTTCTGAATAGTATAATCACAGTTTACACCTCTAATCGCTTCAATATCTGATTTAGTAACTGGTTGTTTATACGCAACGATAGATAATGTCTCTAAAGCAGCCTTTGATAAGCGTTTTTGATTGTTCTTCTTTATAAGTGTGCCTACTGTTTGATGATAGCTGCCCTTCGTTAAAAATTTGAAGCCTTTTGCAATTTCTACAATTTCAAAAGAAAAGTCATCAGAGCGAAATTTCTCAATCAGAGTGTCAATCGCTTTTTTGATTTCTACTGGTTTGTATTGCTGTTCTAATGTTTCTTCAACACAAGTTTTAATCTGTGCTAAAGAAATAGTTGTTTCTGTAGCGAAAATCAAACTCTCAATATGTAATGCCAATCTGTCCAAAACTAAGTTTTTACCAAAAATGGCTTAATATATCGCTTTATACATATATACTGCTACAACTATAAGAATTAAGAATGAGATAAATACAACAATAGACCTGTAGGAGTCTCTTCGCCAGGCTTTTTTCCGTTCCACATTAAGTGGGGTTTCAGCCTGATGATCCTTTTTTAAGGCGTAGCTAAAGTTGTTTTCCTTCTTATCCAGATGAAGATGACAAAATTCGTGTCCAAGATAAAACGAGTACTTTTTAGATTCTTGGACTTCAAAATCAATGATTATGATCTTCTTATTGCAATACACCATAAGATGACCAGATGCATCACCATGATACATACCTACGTGGAACTTGCCACCAAAATCATCGACAACTGTCCAAGTTAATTGACTCAACGAAGTATAAGTTACATTGATTTAACCTAAATTTTGGCTTTGAATTGTATAATGTCTACATTAAATGTTCGCCATGACAATAGAAGAAAGAAAAGAGTTAAAAACTAAGTTGATCGTATTGATTAATAAAACGGAAGAAGAAATTGAATCATTTAAAGACATGATCAAGCCCATCTCTCCTGAAAACTCTCTTGGTCGGATTTCGCGTATGGATGCTATAAACAATAAGAGTGTAGCCGAAGCAGCTATGCGAAATAAACAGAAGAAGCTGACCCAAATGAAAATCGCATTGGATAAAATTGATGATGAATCATTTGGTCAATGCAGTCAATGCAAACATGCTATTCAATCTGCCCGACTCATCTATATGCCAGAAAGTTCGCTTTGTGTTAGATGTGCCAGTCGTCGATAAATTGTACGGCACTAACCATTACTAAGTCCAAGAATGCCTCTATTGAGTACATCCATCTAATTTAACTTCAAAACTTGCACTGGCGCTTACTTCAAACCCATATATAAGCTCTATAGAATTTTTAGCATCGTAAATTATAGTAGCATCTGAGGCTATAAATTCACTTGAAGTAATCATAGATGAGGCTAAATAAGTTCTGGTACCCTGAGTAAAATCCAATAAAACTAAATCCTGAGAACATGGCGTGGTAAACATTACTGGACCAGCTATATCGTCTCCATTACATGATTGCACATAGAAGTCATAGTCAGTATTTGGTAGCAGTCCTCTAGCTATGACGAAATTTCCAATTGAGGTTCCGAAGTGTATATAATTTGCGTTGTCCGTCACGTCAGCGTTTCTAAGGACAACAATGAAGTCTCGCTCTTTATTATCCAGATTAGAAATACTTATAGTGGCGAAGGCAGATGTAATATCAGTGACCGTAAGTCCAGTTGCTGACTCAAGGCATTCCGTTGTAATGCAGATGTCGAAGTCAATATTGTCATAAGGGTTAACCGGAATAACTCTGACCAGATATTCCTGACCAATTATCAGCCCACTTACCGTCTGGGGGCCGGGGTTGGCCCCGAATAACTGTCCTGAACACTTTATCCGCGACCGCGCCCCACATCCGCCCGAGAAGACTTCGAAGGAGGCGCGATTGTTGTCGGTTCCGTTAAGGATTTCAACATCGCTCAGGGTTATAACATGCTCGGTTTCTGCGGCGGTGAAGCTGTACCAAACTGTAATTCTTCCGTTGATGCCACTGCAGCGAGGATCGGTTTCCGCACGGGAAGCTCCATTGGTAGTACCAGGAATTGAGGTAACACAAGTTGGCGTTGTGCTGATCAATAACTCAGTGGCATCCGCACAGTCGTCGTTCACTGGTGCAGCTACCGTAGTAAATACGCAAATACCAAATTCCGCATCGGTTCCCGTCAGCGGTGTATTACCAAAAGAGTAAATGCGGAGGTAATAATTGGAAGGTATCTTTCAAATCTTTATTTGGAAAAGTTGCTTACTATAAATAAAAATTTTCATCATTTATGTCACATAAAAATAGGTAACATGAAATTTTAGATAAGCCTATATAATTATTATCCAAAGGAAAAAACTACCCATAAACTAGATAGATTTATGTTTTG
>CAYVFU010000073.1:0-25185 GCA_964450495.1 uncultured Saprospiraceae bacterium
TGAAATCGGTCTATGTTAAAAAGAAGATGCTCATCTCAATTAGCTTGATTCATGATTCTCTTGATTTTTGAACTCCAACTAACCAACACCCCACTCAAGCCATCAAATTCTGCTCAACATGCTCGCACTTCTTCTCCATCCAAGTCAATTGTGCCTCATTCAATAAGGGGGTCAATTCTGCTAGTACACGCTGATGATATTGATTCAGCCAATCCACCTCTTCCGAAGTCATAATGTTAAAATCAATCAAATTTGTCGCAATTGGAAACAGCGTGATGGTGTCAAATTCTAAATAGCCCTTATCACTAGAGTCTACAGATACAACTAGATTTTCTATACGTATGCCAAATGCTCCATCTTTATAATAGCCTGGTTCGTTAGAGGTGACCATTCCAGGAACAAATACAGTTTTTGATCGAGAGCTTAATCCTGGAGCAAAGCCTTGTGGAGGTTCGTGTACATTCAAAAAGAAGCCAACGCCATGTCCTGTACCATGCAAATAATTTAAGCCTCGATCCCATAAATGTTGTCTGGCAAGTATATCCAATTGGCCTCCCATTGTTCCTCTTGGAAATTTTGCTTTTGCTAAAGAGATGTGTCCTTTAAGCACGCTCGTGTAAGCAGTTTTTTGTTCTTGTGTAGGATCCGAGAAATGGACTGTTCTGGTAATATCCGTCGTACCATCAATATACTGTCCACCTGAATCCAACAAGAGCATCCCTTTATTTTCTATGGATAAGCATGTGTCTAATTCTGGCCGATAATGAACGACAGCACCATTGGATTCATACCCAACAATTGCTGAAAAACTTTCTCCATAATAATCTGCTTGTTGCGATCTGAATATTGCCAGCTGTGTTGCTACTTCCGCTTCAGGTACTGCTCGATTTTTTACCTCGCTTTCTAGCCACATGTATAGATTACATAGTGCCACTGCGTCTTTTTTCATGACATCTTTAAAGTGGGCAATTTCTGTTTCGTTCTTGACTGCCTTCATATGCATGACAAGATTATCTCCATGCTGGATACATGCTGTTTTCATCGAATGATAAATGGCATTGTTGCAACTCGCTTTGTTAACCAAGATGGAGTTTTCAGCTCGATCAGCTTCTAAATAGCTTGTGATAGAGTTGTAAGGGTGAATCTCTATGTGTGCTGATTCAAGATCGGCTTTCAGTTCTTCTGGAATTTTGCTGTCATCCATAAACAAAAAAGCGTTATCTAGTGTGACAATGGCGTAGCTAATGATCACTGGATTAAAAGAGACATCACTTCCTCTTATGTTAAATAACCAAGCAATATCATCAAGTGTCGTAATCAAGTGCTTGAGTACTCCAAGCTCTTTCATTTTTGCTCTCAAACGGTGCAGTTTGTCTGTTCGACTTTCGCCTGCATATTTTATTGGATGATCGATTATCTTGTCAGTTGGGAGTGTAGGTCTGTCTTTCCAAACGGAATCAATAAGATCGTGTTCTCCATTCAATTGTATGCCTTGAGATGATAATCTACCAGTCATCGCTTTTACCTGTTCAGCAGAGAACATCCATTGATCTATACCAACAGTTTCTCCTTTTTGTAATTGCGCCATTAACCACTGTTCGTGCTCAGGTGCACCTTGATTATACACTTTGTGCAATTCAAACTCACTATCGACCAGTTCGTCTTCTGCTTGTAAAAAATACCTGGAATCTGTCCATATGCCTGCGTGATCTTTTGTCACCACAGCAACTCCTGCTGAACCAGTAAAACCACTGATCCATTTGCGACTTTCCCATAGCGGTGCGACGTATTCGCTTTGATGTGGATCAGTACTGGGTATGATGTAAGCATCAATAAGATTGGTCTTCATTTCTTTGCGAAGTGCGGATATTCGATCGTTTATTGACATTGCAAAATATAATTATGTATAAAATATTGAAAATTAACGTCTTTTATATTGCTATTCTAAATAATATGAATAATTTGGCATCGTTTTTGAAAAACTCTAGTTGATTGTATATTCAGAACTATGCATTTCGTTTTGATGTTTACAATGTAATAAAACCAACCTTATCCTAATTATCGATTCATAAAAATTTACAAGAATGTTAAAGCAGAACTTAAGTCAAAGAATGCTTCAGAAGCTGTCTCCTCAACAAATACAGTTGATGAAACTGCTTCAAATCCCAACTGCCACCTTAGACCAAAGAATTCAAGAAGAGTTAGAGTCAAACCCTGCATTGGATGAAGGTGAAGAGTTTGAAGAAGTATTCGACATTGACGAAGGCTTTGGCGATGACAAAGAAAAAGAAGAAGAGCCAGTTGAACTAGATGACTATTTACAAGAATACATCGATGAAGATCCCATCAGTTATAAATTAAAAACAGAGTCATATTCTACAGAAGAAGATAAAACAATACCGGTCACTGTACAACAATCCTTTCATGATCACTTGAGCAATCAGATCGGTATGTTGGATTTTGCTACTGATGAAGACGAGACCATCGCACACCAAATAATAGGCAGTATCGATGAAGATGGTTACTTGAGAAGAGAACCAAGTTCTATAGTTGATGATTTAATGTTTTCCCAAAATTTAATTGTAGAAAAAGACGACATCACTCGGATACTGAAGCGCATTCAAATGATCGACCCTCCTGGTGTTGGTTCGACTAACTTGCAAGAATGTCTTCTCAATCAATTGTATGCGAAGCAAGAAAAAGCGGACGAAGCAAATCCGATAATTGATAATGCAATTAAAATTCTAGAAAAATCTTTTAACGAATTCACCAAGAAGCATTACACAAAATTGCAAAAGAGTCTCAACTTGTCTGAGTCAGATTTAAGAGATGCAATTGATGAAATATTAAAACTGAACCCAAAACCTGCTAGTGGTTATACCTCAAGTTCATACAACAGCACAAATTCTATTCAATACATCATGCCTGACTTTATTATTGTCAATAGAGAAGGAGAATTAGAATTGAGCTTAAACAATCGTAATGCACCAGATTTGCGCATTAATGATGGCTATATGGATATGCTTAAGAGTTATAAAGACACTACTAAAGGAAGACGATCGACAAAAAAAGAAAAAGAAGCCATCATGTTCATCAAGCAGAAAATTGATTCTGCAAAATGGTTTATAGATGCGATAAAGCAGAGACAGCAGACTTTATACAATACGATGTACACCATCATGCAGTTTCAATATGAGTTTTTCCGCACAGGAGACGAGCGCAAATTAAAGCCAATGATCTTGAAGGACATTGCAGAAATTACAAGCCTTGACATCTCTACAATTTCAAGAGTAGCAAACAGTAAATTCGTTCAAACAGAATATGGTACAAAACGATTGAAAGATTTCTTTTCAGAATCGTTACAAACTCAAGATGGCCAAGAAGTGTCAACCTTCGAAGTGAAAAACATCTTGAAAGACCTCATTGCGGAGGAAAACAAACGTAAGCCACTGTCTGATGAGAAGCTAAAAGATTTTCTCATGAAAAAAGGCTATAACATTGCTCGACGGACAGTAGCTAAATACAGAGAGCAATTAAATATTCCGGTAGCAAGATTGAGAAAACAACTGTAGGGTTTTGCCTGTTGGCAAAAAGCCCGCCTGCCGGCACGCAGGTGTTGGTGTTATGAAAACCGCAAGCGGTAAGTGTTTAGTTAGGAGTTTGCCTGTCGGCAAAAAGTTTGAATATAAGATTTAAGGAGATCTATAAAATTAAAAGCCATTGTCATGTGACGATGGCTTTTTTTTGTGACAATACGTGGAAGACAAAACGTTTTACCCGACAGGTAAAACTCATCACTTTCCGCTACGCGGGACTCATCACTCAAAACTTCTGCCGATAAGGCAGAGTCTTAACTTTTTGTCCAAAGACAAAAATCAAACATATCTTTCCTGCAAAATCTTCATGTGATGATGATCATGCCCTGCAATCATATAAGACCCACCAATAGGTGTAAAAATAAATCCACTTGCTTTTCCAAGTATTGCACAAGCCTCATCACTCATATTAGAAAATAAGGCAATGCTCGCTTGTCTGACTTGCACATATTCTGTAATCAAACTCTCAGAAGATCGCTCATCCGCTCCTGCATTTTCGACAAAGACATCTTGGTCAAATCCAGGTAATTCAGTCATATCGTTTCTGCTGATTCGCATAGCTCGATAAGAGAATACTCGTTCAGTATCAATGATGTGATTAAGGACATCCTTTATTGACCATTTTCCTTCAGCATATCTGTACATCCATTGTTCTTCTGTCAACTCTTGATAAAAAGAGACATGCTCATTGTATTGATTAGAAAGAAATCCGCAGATGTCAGTACTATCAATGTAATTGATGTAGGTCTCATAAAAGCCTTCAAATTCAGAGGCTAAGGGTCTTCGTTTTAGCATTGTTTATTTATTTTACACAACAAACATACAATATGAAAAATTTCTGCTTTCTAGTTTTTTGTGTTCTAATCGCTTTTTCTTGTAAAAACAAACACGATCATCCTCATAAAGAGGGACATGCACATGACCATAGTGGACATAGTCATGAAGGACATAATCATGAAGGACATAATCATGAAGGAGGGCATACTCATTCTCATGACACAGGTGACATTAATTTAGCACCAATTAACACATTAACTCAAGAAGAGAAGTCAGCAGGATGGACATTATTGTTTGATGGCAAGAATCTTAATCACTGGAAAGGATACAAATCAGCAACACCCACCAAATGGGTAGCTGTAGACAACACCTTGTATTTTAATACAGAGGGTGAAGGCAAAGGCGGAGACATCATGACCAAAAAACAATACAAAGATTTTGAACTGGCTTTAGATTGGAAGATCAGCGAATGTGGGAATAGCGGTATTTTCTGGAATGTGTTAGAGTTAGAAGGATTAGATCGCACATTTAAAACAGGTCCTGAAATGCAAATCTTAGATAATCCTTGCCATCCAGATGGTAAAATTGTAAAGCATAGAGCAGGTGATTTATACGACTTAATCGAAACAAGTGTCGTCAATGTCAAACCAGCAATGGAATGGAATTCTGTTACCATTAAATCCAAAAACGGCAAATATGTATTCTACCAAAATGGTGCTAAAGTCGTAGAGTTTGAGATGCACACGCAAGAATGGAAAAAAATGGTCGCACAAAGCAAGTTTAAAGAATACCCAGAATTTGGCCTGGCAAAGCAAGGGCATATTGCCTTACAAGATCATGGAAATCCCGTATGGTTTAGAAATATTAGGATTAGAGAAATTTAATCTATTGTTGTCGAAAGCTACTCTTTTAGTCTAGGATCAAATCTAAAATCTTCGACGGTTGCAATCTTTATTTGATTAAATTGCTCATGATTGGGATTGAGTAAATAATTATTTTCCAATTTAATAATCGCCGAAGGAACTTTAAGTATTGGATATTTTGATTCTTCTATCCATGCATCACCAATTTTTTGGCATTCTGAATACTTTTCATATTTAAACCAATTTTTTGAAAGTTGACCAGGTTTTACTTCTCTAATCTTTAGATGTTTGGGGATTTCAATCACCATAGTTTTAAAAGATTTATGTAGTCCTTCACCACTTCTATGTACTAAATTTTCCAAACTAGTTAATGCTCTTGTTTTTGAAGTATAAATCACAAATACTCCTTTTGAATTCCATCTACCCGCAAAACCAGAAGCCTTTAGTGATTTTGCCCATTTTTTAAGCGTTATTCTGTAGACTTCCATTTGCTACGCTAATGCACCAAATTCGATTCTAAGTAGTTCTTCTTCAATTAGATCTATTCCTGTATTTGTATTCATTAAGTGTATCGGTATTTGGTTACCTAATCCATAGGATTCTTTATTTAGCCAGGACATAAATGAATTCATATTGCCAAAAATCTCCATTCCCTTACTGAATAGATTTAAAAGTTTAAGTGCTATTTCGCTGTTGCGAGCGTTAAGATTTTTATTTTCTTTTTGATATCTGAGCATTGTTTTTAGGGAGACATCAAAAACTTGTTCTGCTAAAAAATTTCGATTTATTCCCGTTATTTCAACTAACTCAGTGAACACTACAGAATTTATCCCGCGATTTGCACTTTTGAGAATTGATAAATCACTGCTAATTGATGATTTATATTTGGATAACACTTTTGCAGCAGTCATATGATTGTAACTTTTATTAAATTTAGGGAAATTTGTCTGATTAATCAAGACATTTTTCTATATGGTGGTTTTTAATAATTAATAATTAAATGTGCAATTGCCTCTATGAACAAACCCTCTCCTCAACAAAAAGCCTCCCATTTCCCACACGCAGTGTTGGATTCAAAACTTACCGAATTCATGAGGTATTCATAACTTCTGCCGATAAGGCAGACTCATCACTCTACACTATTAATTTAGCTGCGCTAATTAATTCCCACCATCCATTCATAAAACTGTTCAATCCATTTATCAGAAGGCAACTCTTGTTTTTTCATACCATACCCATGACCGCCTTTTGCATACATATGTAATTCAGCTTGCAATCCCGCTTCTGTCCATTGCTTATAAATATCAATACTTGCTGGAGCCAATTGCAAAGGATCATCTGTCGAACAAGCGATAAATATCGGCCCAAAGTCTGCGGTGATCTCTTGAGCGTCAACAATATTCATCCAGGCGTAAATTGGGCCAATAAAATTGGGACAAGAGTCTCCTTCACATTTATACCTAGTTTCCATTGTAACGGCACCACCAGCAGAAAATCCGATCAATCCAATTTTATCTGAATCTATGTTCAAATCTTGACTGTTGGACCTTAAATATTTGATGGCATTCATTGCATCTTGGATGGCATGCGGTAACATCTTTCTAGCCTTGAGCAGAACCTGCATTCCATCTTTTGTTAAGTCTTTGACACCATCTTCACCAGTTGGGACGAGTCTGTATTTCAAAACAAAAGCGGAAATACCTTTATTACTCAACCATCTGGCAACATCTCTACCTTCACTTTCAATAGAATGAGCGTACATGCCGCCTCCGGGGGCAATGATGACAGACATTCCAGTGGGATTTTCTGGAATATAGGCATGTAATTCTGGTTGTGCCACGTTAGTAATAACAGTATTTTGCCAGTCTTCTGAATAGAATTCACGTTCGGCCCTTTCCCACTGATGTCCGTCTTCAGTTTTAGGAAGTTTGATAATCCGTTGAGAATAGGCTTGAGCCGTTACTAAGAAGATTAAAACACTAATGATGATTCGCATATGATAAAAATACCGAATAATGCTTTGTGTTACGTCATAATTGCAGTCTTTTTGCAATAATTTTGACAAGCTGTCAGCATTTTTGGATTGGTATAAAATGTGATCTAAAGACTCGTATCTTTGCACTCTAACAATCAGTCATGTTCAAAACACTAAAGAAACTTTTTGGATCTAAATACGATAGAGACGTTAAGTTATATTCTCCACAAGTACAGGAGATAAATAGCTATTATGCTTCCTATCAATCATTGTCAAATGATGATTTACGAAACAAGACCTTAGAGTTCAGACAACGCATAGCCAAGCACCTTGAAGGTGTCGATCAGGATATTGAAGAAATTCAAACTGCAGCATCGTCTGAAGAAGACATGTCTCGAAAAGAAGAACTGTATAAAGATCTCGATGAGGCAAAAAAAGAGAGAGATAAGCACCTAGAAGATGTATTAAGAGATATCCTGCCAGAGGCATTCGCTGTTGTCAAAGAAACCTCCAGAAGATTCACACAAAATTCAGAAATCCGTGTAACGGCAACTGAGCAGGATAAAGAAATCGCTGCAAAACACCAGCACATTACGATCGATGGTTCAGATGCAATATACAGCAACACGTGGTTAGCAGCAGGGGGTGAAATCACGTGGAATATGATTCACTATGATGTGCAGCTAATTGGAGGTCAGGTCTTGCATGATGGTAAAGTTGCAGAAATGCAGACTGGTGAAGGTAAAACACTTGTAGCTACATTACCTGCGTATTTGAATGGACTATCAGGACAAGGTGTACATGTCATTACTGTAAACAACTATTTGGCGCTTAGAGATAGCGAGTGGGTAGGTCCAATATTCGAGTTCCTACATTTGACTGTAGATTGTATTGATAAATACAAGCCGCATTCGCCAGAAAGGATTGCAGCATACAAAAAGGACATTGTTTACGGTACAAACAATGAATTTGGCTTTGATTATCTACGGGATAATATGGTCAGGTCAATTAAAGAAACAGTGCAAGGCAAGCACCACTTTGCGATGATTGATGAGGTTGATTCTGTGTTGATCGATGATGCGAGAACACCCTTAATAATTTCTGGCCCTGTACCGACAGGCTCAGAAGAACAAGAATACCTGTCACTAAAACCTAAAGTTGAAAAGCTAATTGCTGCGCAACGAAAATTGTCAACTCAATATTTAGCAGAAGCAAAAAGATTATTCAAAGCAGGAGATACAGGTCTGCAAGAAGGCGAAGTAGGTATGTTTTTATTAAGAGCCTACAGGTCATTACCAAAGTACAGACCATTGATAAAATTCCTTAGTGAAGAAGGCGTAAAAGTAACTATGCAAAAAGCAGAAAACTTTTACATGCAAGAGCAATCTAAGCGAATGCATTTGGTAGATCAGGAATTATATTTTACGATAGACGAAAAAAACAGAGGCGTAGAATTAACAGAAAAAGGCGTAGAGTTTTTGTCTAATGGAGAAGCTGACGATAACTTTTTTGTGATGCCTGATATTGCTGTAGAAATGCAGGCGATTGATGAAGAAGAGCAAGAACAGGGATTAAAATTATCAGATGAACGAGATGCGCTCATTCAAGATTTTTCTATAAAGTCTAGGCGTTTACATGCGGTTAGTCAGTTACTCAAAGCATATACTCTTTTTGAAAAAGATGAAGAGTATGTAGTTTTAGACAGCCAAGTAAAAATTGTTGACGAACAGACCGGCCGTATGATGGAAGGTCGTAGATATTCTGATGGCTTACACCAAGCACTTGAAGCAAAGGAATCTGTAAAAGTTGGAGACATTACTCAAACTTATGCAACTATAACCCTTCAGAATTATTTTCGGATGTACCATAAGTTGTGTGGTATGACTGGTACTGCAGAAACAGAAGCAAAAGAATTATGGGATATCTACGAATTGGATGTCGTTGTTATCCCAACAAACAGACCAATAGTCAGAAAAGATGAAGAGGACTTAGTCTACAAAACAGCACGAGAAAAATTCAATGCAGTAATCGCCAAGATTAAAGCATTTACTGAAGCAGGTAGACCTGTTCTCGTGGGCACAACCTCTGTAGATGTTTCTGAGAAGTTAAGTCGAATGCTCAATTTGCAAGGCATCAAACACAATGTATTGAATGCAAAGCAACACCAAAGAGAAGCGGAGATTGTTTCAGCTGCTGGTCATGCTGGCAATGTTACCATTGCAACGAATATGGCAGGTCGTGGGACGGATATCAAAATATCTGACGAAGTAAAAGCTGCCGGTGGATTGGGCATTATAGCAACAGAGAGGCACGATTCTCGACGTGTGGACAGACAGCTTAGAGGACGTGCGGGAAGACAAGGAGATCCTGGTTCGTCACAGTTTTATGTCTCATTAGAAGATAATCTGATGCGATTATTCAATTCAGAGCGAATCTCCAAATTGATGGATAAGATGGGTCACCAAGAGGGTGAAGTCATTCAACACAGTATGGTTACTAAATCCATTGAGCGTGCACAACAAAAAGTAGAAGAAAATAACTTCGGTATAAGAAAGCGTTTGCTAGAGTACGATGATGTTATGAATATCCAACGTGGTGCGATTTACTCCAAACGTAACAATGCATTATCAGGTGATCGATTGTCATTGGACATTAACAATATGTTTACTTCGATGACAGAAAGTCTTGTAGAAGATTACAAACGCATAAACAATTACGAAGCTTTTAGAAATGAATGCCTGCGTGTTTTAGGCATCGATCCAAAAATAGAAGCTGCTGATTTTGCAGAAGGAGAAGTCCATACTTTAATTGATCAATTGCAAGACCAAGTTGGCGAGCAATATCAAAGGAAAGGAGATAAAATTGCACACATTCTTGCTCCAATAGTCGAAAATGTATTCTTAAATGACGGCCACAGATATAAGAGAATTGCCATTCCGTTTACAGACGGAAGACAGAAGCCACTACCGATATCCGCTGACTTGAAAGATGCTGTTGATACTAAAGGGGCAAGCATTATGAACGATATTGAAAAAGCAGTTACCCTTGCAATCATTGATGAAAACTGGAAAGAACATTTGAGGTCTATGGATGAGCTCAAAGATTCTGTGCAGTCAGCTTCTTTTGAGCAAAAGGATCCACTCGTGATCTATAAAATGGAAGCATATAAACTTTTCGAAGAGTTGATCTACAAAATCAATGAAGAAACATGTGCTTACCTCATGAAAGGTAATCTCGTCATTCCTGGTGAAGGTGCTATTCAAGAAGCTCGTGTTGAAAAAACAGATCTCAGTAAAGTAAGAACCAGCAGAGAAGAGCAAATGGCAAAAGCTGCTGCGCAAGGTGTGTCAAGAAGACCTGCAAAACCAGAAACATTTAAACGAGAAACGCCAAAAGTAGGTCGTAATGAACCTTGCCCTTGTGGAAGTGGGAAAAAGTATAAGCAATGTCATGGTAAGGCCTAAGCCATTGGTTTGGCAAATTCAGTGTTGAAGATGAATGTCCCATTTGTAAATAGAAAGTAATTTAAAGGTATTTATTGTAAGACAACACAGATGTTAAACCATCAACACAGATCAAAAAACAGTTTATTTAGATTATTTTGGTCTCAATAACGTTATAAGTCAAGTTACAAATAAGTCATTGCACCAAATTATAAAGATGAGAATTACACTTTTGCTTTTTACATTACTAATGACATTGCAAGGTTTTGCGCAAGGCATTCAAATCACAGAACACGATGGGGTTCAACAATTGATGTCTCATTATAAGAATCATCACCACCAGATTAATTCTGTTAAAGGGTATAGAATCCAGATCATCACCACAGATGACAGGCTCAAAATGGAAAATGCCTTATATAAGTTTAGAAACCTCTATCCAGAAATGAATTCGGATTGGGAACATAAGATTCCGTATTACTTAGTAAAAGTAGGAGCATTCAAAGAGAAACTTGACTATCAAGGGTTTTTAATCGAAATAAAAAAAGATTTCCCAGGTGCCATTCCTATCATAGCTGATATTAGAGAGGAAGAATTATTGGTGGATTAATTCATGTCTTCGATAAGAACCAGATCTCAAGCCAGTTTTGACTGGATCAGCTTTTCTCTATATATAAGTCTTGTCGTCATTGGTGGATTAATGTTGTATGCAACAGAGCATAGCCAAGACAGTACATTTCTTGTTTTATCTGAATCCATAAAGCGTCAATTTATTTGGATTGGCATTTCTTTAGTCATGTTTTTTATGTGCCTCATTGTGGATTGGAAAGTCTGGCTGACTTTTGCTTATCCAATTTTTGGATTGTCTCTGTTGCTCCTCCTATTTGTTGTCATTTTCGGTGTAGAAGTAAAGGGTGCAAAGTCATGGATTTCTTTTGTTGGGTTTAGGTTTCAACCTTCAGAGTTTGCTAAAATGGCAACATGTCTTGCCCTAGCCAGTTACATCAGTTCTATTCGGTTCAAAGTTAAGGATATAAAATCTATAGCAACTGTCTTTGCCATAATGGTTATTCCTGCTTTATTAATATTAATCCAACCAGACGCCGGTTCTGCAATCGTATTTTCATCATTCTTGATTATGTTTTATCGAGCAGGCTTGAGTCCTTTAATCTATATTTTTGGATTCTCCTTTGTTCTGGTTTTCATTTTTTCTTTGATCTACTCACCGTACCTTGTTATACTCTGTTTGTTTGTCAGTGGTCTCTTTTTCTTTTTGACACAGTTGGACAATAAATTATTGTGGTTTGGAGCAGTAGTATCTATCAGTGTTGCTGCTGGTATTTTATTTTATCAAGGCTACGAATTACCTGCACTAGGAGGTGTGTTGGTTTTATTATTGGTATTTATGGTATATCTCATACAGCAGCGTAAAACAACATTTTCAATAGCATTAATGGTAAGTGTCGTTATCCTATCATTCTTTTCTTTTGGGTCGAATTATGCCTTTCACAATTTTTTAAAACCTCATCAAAAAGACAGAATCAATGTTTGGCTGCAGCCAGAAAAAACAGATCCCCACGGATCTAGATACAACCTTGTGCAATCTCAAGCAGCGATAGGTTCAGGAGGTTTTAAAGGCAAAGGTTTTTTAAACGGTACAATGACAAAATTGAATTATGTTCCAGAACAGTCAACTGATTTTATTTTTAGTACCATTGGAGAAGAACAAGGATTTATAGGCAGTTTTGGCATTATATTATTGTTTACTTCATTGCTCATTAGGATTTCCATTATTGGTGAGAGAAGCAAACAAAAGTTCATCATGAGCTATGCTTATGGTTTCGCAGGTATATTATTTATACACTATTTTGTGAATATTGGTATGACGATAGGATTAATGCCGATTGTGGGAATACCACTTCCATTCATAAGTAAGGGAGGTTCTTCCTTGTTAATCTTTTCGATGATGATGGGAATTTTGTTAAAAATGGATATGAGTAGAATGTCAAGAGTATGATGTTTAAATTAGAAAAAACAGACGATAAATCAAACGCTAGAGCAGGCGTTGTAAAAACGGACCACGGTGATATAAAAACTCCAATCTTTATGCCTGTTGGTACACTAGCCACGGTAAAGACACTTCACCAAAAAGAGTTGTTAGATCCTGTCAAGGCACAAATCATACTAGGCAATACCTACCATCTATATCTTCGCCCTGGAATGGAAATTATGGGAAAAGCAGGTGGCTTGCACAAATTCATGAATTGGGAAAAACCATTATTGACCGACAGTGGAGGATATCAAGTATTTTCTTTGAGCCAACAGCGGAAAATAAAGGAGGAAGGTGCAGAGTTTAAATCGCATATAGATGGATCCAAGCATTTATTCACCCCAGAAAACACGGTAGACATACAACGCACAATTGGTGCAGATATAATTATGGCATTTGATGAATGTACACCATATCCTTGTGACTATACTTATGCAAAAAAATCACTAGCACTAACGCATCGTTGGTTAGAGCGAGGCTTAACAGCTTTCGAAAAAACGTCTAGCAAATATGGACACAAACAATTTTTTGCACCTATCGTACAAGGGAGCACTTACAAAGATTTGCGTGTGGAATCTGCAAAATATATTGCGGAGAAAGATGTTGAAATAAATGCCATTGGCGGCTTATCCGTTGGTGAGCCCGCAGAAGAGATGTACGAAATGAGCGGATTAGTTTGTGAACATTTACCAATAGATAAACCTAGGTATTTAATGGGAGTTGGCACCCCAGCAAATTTATTAGAAAACATTGCTCTTGGAATCGATATGTTTGATTGCGTGTTACCCACAAGAAATGCAAGACATGGTATGCTGTATACTACAGAAGGCATTATCAACATAAAAAATGCTAAATGGAAGGATGATTTCACGCCTATAGATGCATCGCTTGATTGTCCTACAAGTCAGTCTCATACAAAATCCTATCTGAGACATTTATTTATCAGCAAAGAGTCTCTAGGTGCGCAATTAGCAAGCCTTCAAAATTTGTCCTTCTTCTTATGGTTGGTGAATGAAGCTCGCCAACAAATAATAGCAGGAGAGTTTTCTTCATGGAAAGATACAATGGTGAACCGTATATCAGTTAGATTATAAGCGTGTTTGGATTACTAGATAAATATATTATTGGGAAATATTTAAAGACATTTTTCTTTTCTGCTTTTTTAATTTCATTAATCGCAATTGTCATTGATTTGGCAGAAAACATCCACCGCTTTTTTAAAGCTGATTTAGCATTTTTTGACGTTGTTACAGGATACTATCTAAATTTTATTCCATGGATCAATGGGTTATTGTGGCCGCTCTTTGCATTAGTCTCTGTCATATTCTTCACTTCACGCATGGCAAGCGACTCAGAAATTATATCGGTATTGAATGCAGGAGTGAGTTACAAAAGATTATTAGTGCCTTATATGATCGGAGCGGGAATTATTGCCTCTCTGCTGTGGGTTGGCATTAATTTCGTCATTCCGAGAAGTACAGAAGCAAAAACATCATTTGAGAATGACAATAAAATAAAGTCAAGAGAACAAACTCGATCGACAGACACACATTTCTTTATTGGCCCAAAAAGCAAAATCTATGTTCGGTATTACCGCAAGCGAGATAACTCTATACAGACATTCAGACTAGAGGACTTTAGCGAAGATGGAAGATTAGAAAAATTAATCAAAGCGGATAAAGTCACTTATAATAAGGATAGTCTATTCTGGACTTTGCATGACTATACAATACGCACATTTAATACAGAGGGAAAAGAACACCTAATGGTTAAACAAGGCGAATCATTAGATACCATGTTAAATTTCGAACCACAAGACTTTATTTTAAACACCAAACAAGTGGAGATCATGACGTCTAATGACCTGAGAGCATATATAAGACGTGAAGAAGAAAGAGGCATTGACAACACAAAAAAGTACTATATAGAATTACATCGAAGAACAGCTGATCCATTTACAATTTTCATTCTTACATTAATAGGCGCTGCAATTTCCTCTCGAAAAGTTAGAGGTGGCACAGGTATGCATTTGGCAATAGGAGTTGTGATAGGCTCTGCATTCGTACTTATCTCCAAATTTACGGTGACTTTTGCTCATAATTTGACCTTATCTGCCGCTTTGGGCGTATGGTTACCTAATATTTTGTTCGGATTCCTTGCTATTTACCTCGTTTTTAAAGCTCAGAAATAAAACTTTCAAAAATCTTTGAAAGTTTATCAAGGCTTTGTTATAATACAAACATCTGATAATCAGTACATTACATTTTAAACAGTTTTTTTTGTTTAACTTTTTTGGCATTTTGTTTATGAAACACTTGTATTTTGTTTAACTGTGGCGTATCTTTACTTCAACAAAAAGCCCTAAATTATGTCAACTGCAGATTTCGATCAAAACTTCATCAACTTAGAATCATCTCTAAGATCTTTTGCATATAATTTGACAAAGAACGAAGAAGATGCTCACGATTTATATCAAGAGACAGCTCTTAGAGCAGTATCTAACAGAGAAAAATTTAATCCTGGTACAAACTTGAAGGCTTGGCTATTTACTATAATGAAAAACATTTTCATCAACAACTATAGAAAAAAGGTCAAAAAGAATACGATAATTGACTCCACCGAAAACATGTATTTCATAAACTCAGGTAGTGTCGTCATTTCGAATGATGCAGGAAGCAATATTTTAATGAAAGAGCTGAATAGAATGATCTCTTCATTAGAAGATAGTATTCGAATACCGTTCTTAAAACATTTCGAAGGCTTTAAATACCAAGAAATAGCAGATGAATTAAGCTTGCCACTTGGTACTGTCAAAAGCAGGATTTTCTTCGCAAGAAAATCTCTTAAAGAAAAAATCAAAGCACATTACGGTGATTACAATTTAGTAAGAACAAAATTAATCGCTTAGTAAGATAAATTGTTAGTATAGTAGAGAGAAAGGGAGTAGAAGTCATTTTGCTCCCTTTCCTTTTTTTTGCTATTAATGACAGTTTGCCCCACCTGAAGTAAGCCTGTATAAATCTTCTCCACCAGCAACATCCGCATTGGATATACTTACGTAATCAGACCCTATACTTAAAACCATCATAGGTGCTAAACCATTTGTTCCAAGTGCCAACATGTCTGGATGCTGAGAATATAAGGTAATGAATGTGTATGTACCTGCTGTAGCTACATCCCAATTTCCAGTAACTTGATCGGAGCCATAATCATATGCACTCACATTATCGCTCCCAGCAGACACGCCTGCTGAATTATTCCAAGTAAACGTATCATCAGAACAAAAGTGAATGGTTAAGGAGGATTCAGAATATACGCCGACAGAACCACCATAAGAAGGTGCCGAGTAAGCATTATTGCGTTGCGTTATTCTAGATCCGCTAAGTACTTGTTTGATTTGATTGGCTCTTGCTGAATCGAACTCAAATTTGTTTCCTGGGCTTAACTTATCCCAAATATCTGCCATACTAAATGATCTATAACTGTCAACTTTTTGGTTGCTGTCAAATTGTTCCGCTTTACTGTTTGTGTTTCCACCAGTCAACCCTTCAACTGATGCAACTAGTGAAGTAGCATTTATAGTTTCAAGGGTTTGTCTCGGTTCAATCATAAATTGTTCTGCTATGTGCATCATGATTGATTCCATTTCTGCCTCGCTTGGTTCTGCAGTTAAGTTTCCTTGTTGTATGTTATAGAGCATCCATGCCATGATGTGTTTGGTCTTTAGCTGGTGGCCTTGCGACTCTAAGAATACAGATTCTGGATTATTGAAGTCTTGAGCATTTATCTCTACACAGAACGTTAATGTAGACATAATGACACATGTTATTAGTACGCTTAGACAATGTTTCTTAATGTGTTTCATAATCATAGATTTGATCTTATCTGAATTTGGGTATGTCAGTTTACCCTTCGAATTTTGTAAAGATGAGTGTTATCAACATTGTATTTATACCAGAAAACCATGAATTTCTCATATCATGGTTTTCTGTTTACTTAGGCAATTTAACTGTGAGATCTAAAAAACAACAGTAACTTTGACGAGACTCCTCCAAAGGAGATTCTCTCATATGCCAAAACAATCATTTTCAACTCGTCTGTTAAAGTGGCACGCTAAAAATCCAAGACCACATCCCTGGAAATCAACAAAGGATCCCTATAAGACGTGGATTTCTGAGATCATTTTACAACAAACAAAAGTAGAAGCGGGTACACCATACTATTTGAGATTTGTGAAAACATTTCCTAATGTAGAAGCTCTCGCTGCAGCTAGTTTGGATGACGTCTATGCCCTTTGGAGTGGCCTCGGGTATTATTCAAGGGCCAAAAATTTACATGAATCTGCTAAACGCATAGTAACTGAATTCAATGGTAAATTTCCCTCCACTTATAAAGATATCTTATCCCTTAAGGGTATAGGGCCGTATACAGCCGCAGCCATTTCTAGTTTCGCGTTTGATTTACCAACAGCGGTAATGGATGGTAATGTCAAACGAGTCATAGCAAGACATCACGGTTTTGAGGAAGATGTGATGACTTCAGCATCATCTAAAGCTTTAATGAAAATTTTAGAAGAAGATTATTTCAATTGGAAAAAACCTTCTCAGTTTAATCAGGCAATCATGGATTTTGGCGCCCTTTTGTGCAAACCAAAACAACCAAATTGTGGCAGCTGTCCAGTGGCTAAAGACTGCTACGCTTTAGAGCACAACAAAGCTTCATACTTACCTGTACGAAAAGCATCCATCAAACGAAAGGACAGGTACTTCCACTACATTGTCTTGAGAACAGAAACACAAGCATTGTTTAAGAAAAGGGAAGAGAAAGACATTTGGCAAAACCTCTTTGATTTTCCTTTAATTGAAACCAATGAAAAAGAAGACTTATCCAAATCAGATGTTGCGTCTTTCATCAATACTTTAACGAATAGTCCATTTAACCAAGAGGACATAAGATTTACGGGACCAAAAAGCCAACTTTTATCTCATCAAAGAATCATCGCTCGATTTTATAGCTTATATTTGAATAATCTCGACAAGATCAATACAGAAGGACTCTACTTGTTCGATATAAAAAATAGTAGCAGCTTTGCAGTCCCGAAAATTATTGACTTGTATTTAAAGGATAAATCTATATATTTATTTAGTTAAGAATTTCAACATGTATAACAAAGTTATTTTAATTGGAAACCTTGGAGCTGATCCTGAACTGCGCACATTAGACAGCGGATCTAGAGTTGTAAAAATCTCTGTAGCTACAAATGAAAATTATCAAGACAAAGCTGGTGAGTGGCAAAAGAGAACCGAATGGCATACTGTCATTGGTTGGAATAATCTTGCTGACCGTATGTCTAACTCCTTAAAAAAAGGAATGATGGTTTTTATCGAAGGGAAAGTAACTTATCGCAAGTGGCAAGACCAAGAAGGGAAAGACAGATACACAACAGACATACTTGCAAACACAATGAGGTTGTTAGAGAAGCGAGAACCAAGTAACGGTGGTGGAGGCTTTCCTAGTGATGCAGATGCCCAAGCCTATGTGAAGCAAGCGCCTGTATCCAATCCAGCTTCGCCTCAGGCAGAAGCACCACAAGTCAATACTCCAGAAGAAGATGACCTTCCTTTTTAAAATGGCATCTATGGTTTAATTAAATAGTCCACATTTGGAACCTGACCCCTTACCCAGTCTATATCTACTGGAAGCAATATTCTTATTGAGTACTACCGGTCAATCAGTATTGGTGTTATTGACCTTACTGTTTTTGATTTTTTGTTCTGCAATGATATCCGGATCTGAAGTTGCCTATTTTTCTTTAAGTCCAAACGATGTTGAAGAACTAAAAGAAGAAAGCGGCGTACAATCAGGTCGAATTCTTAGACTGATGGATAAGCCAAGGGAATTATTAGCGACAATCTTAGTTTTCAATAATCTCATCAATATTTCAATAGTTGTTTTGTCATATTTTATTTTCTCTGTTTGGATACCTGACTCCACAGTGATTACTTGGGCAGAATTTATTAACCAATATATCGGCATATCAGTAGTATCCCTGAAAGTGTTTTTGGAGTTCCTATTAACAACGTTTGTTGCGAGTTTTATTCTCGTACTATTTGGTGAAGTGATCCCTAAGGTTTACGCAAAGGTCAATAACAAAGGATTTGCAAAGGCAATGTCTCTTCCTCTTTATTACCTCATGTTGTCCGTTTCTCCAATTAGTAAATCACTGGTCAAATTAACTGATGTGGTAGAAAGAAAAATAGAACCATTTCAAGGAGCAACAGACAAAACAGAAATAGATAGAGCCATAGATCTGGCCATGACCAATGAAGGAGAGACAAAAGAAAATGTTGATATCCTTAAAGGCATTGCAAAATTTGGTGAAGTCACTGTCAAACAAATCATGAAGTCTCGCGTGGATGTGGTTGCGCTTAATATAGAAACTCCCTTTGATGAGTTAATGAAGATCGTAAAGGATTGTGGCTACTCTAGAATACCTGTCTTTAATGACGATTTTGATACTATTGTAGGAATTTTATATGTCAAAGATTTATTGTCGTTTGTCAAACAAGGGCCGTTGTTTAATTGGCAATCTTTAATTAGAGAATCCGTGTTATATGTCCCAGAATCTAAAAAGATAAGTGAATTACTCAAAGACATTCAACAGGAGCGTGTGCACATGGCAATTGTTGTCGATGAGTATGGAGGTAGTTCCGGAATTGTGACTCTTGAAGATGTTTTAGAAGAAGTAATTGGTGACATTCAAGATGAATTTGATCAAGAAGAAGTGGACTATGTCAAATTAGATGATCATACATACATTTTCGAAGGAAAGACCTTAATCAATGATGTCTGTAGAATTATTGACGAACCTCTTGAGTTATTTGAAGTCGTTAAAGGAGATGCCGATTCGCTTGCGGGTATCATGTTAGAAATCATCGGCGCAATTCCGAAATCAGGAAAAATTATTCCGTTTAAACATTTTACCTTTCATGTCCTAGAAGCAACAGAAAGGAGAATTGAACGTATAAAAATTACTATAGAATGATCGAGAAAAGCCTATTGTTTGTTTTTGTATTAAGTTTGGTTTCTTGTTTTCAGCAAGACCCGCCAATTCCTAAACCAAGACAATTTCCTAGAGTAGACTTTCCTGAAAAAGCATACCAAAATTTCGAAGATGCTGATTGCGATTTTAAATTTACATATCCATCTTATGCGACTATCGAAAAGAAGACTTCTTTTTTTAATCAGAAGCCAAGTCACCCTTGTTGGTTCGATGTGTATTTTCCACAGTTTAATGGAAGACTACATTGCAGTTATATTCCTATAGAGAATAGAGACACTTTTGATGACTTGGTTGATGATGCTTTTGAGTTGGTCAGTAAGCATCACATTAAAGCGAATTATAAAAGGGAGAGTTTAATTGAAGGCAAAAACAAGTACGGTTTATTGTTTGATATAGAAGGACCGGTTGCAAGTCCTCTACTCTTTTATTTAACAGACAGTACAGATCACTTTTTTATGGGATCACTTTATTTCAATAATAGGGTCAAACCAGATTCAATGCAAATTATTCATGATTTTGTAAGAGAGGATGTCGTTGAAATAATTGAAACTTTTGACTGGAAATAAATACTATTAATAATCATGAATAGTAAAACAATTTAATAGCTTTATTAACGTGATTACTTATATTTTAATTACATAAATCCTAGTTGTTGCATAACTGATGTTCTGTCAAAAACCTGAGTATGTCCACTAATTAGATTGTTCTTAAAGTGATAAATTGTAATGCCCGTTGTTTTAATAGATTTTTTGGTCGGTGGATATTCTCCAATCCTCCCAAGGTTTGTTCCTGTTAATATCCATGTTGTCGCAACATGATTTTCTTCGGAAATTGCAGATGTAATTTCAAAATTCATATCAGGAAAAGAGTTGAACGAAAAATTTAATCGTTCTTTGAATTCTGAATGAGATAAGGTTTTTCCCTCCCAAGGATCAGCTGTGTCAATGTAAACTGTATATTCAGGATAAACGTATTTTTCGACCTTATCAAAATTCTTTTTATTCCAAATTTCAGACATAAACTCTCGCAGAAAAGATTCTTTATTCATTTTATATTGGCTCTGTACGCATGTACTGTAAGTTGATCTATCTAGTGGCAATAACTACTATTCATTCACTTTACTTCTCAATACCTTCGCCCGTTTATCCTCCCCATCGTGTGACCAACCCGGGGCTAAGAAAATATACTTCAATTTATCTTTCCAATGTTTTGCTCTCTTTACATCACGTGCGATCGATATATATTCATGCGTTGCGACATAAGCTGGATTGTATGAATTAATATTATTCGTCAGGCCATATACTGGCGGTTCGTTGTCTAATTCTTGTGAAAATGTGCCAAACAATCTATCCCAAATAATCAACACCCCACCGTGATTACAATCGAGATATCTGATGTTGGATGCATGGTGAACTCTGTGATGAGATGGCGTATTAAAAACAAACTCAAACCAATTCGGCATTCGGTTTACTAATTCGGTATGCACCCAAAATTGATAAATTAAATTCACTGACAATACGGTAAACATCATCAAAGGATCAAAACCCAATAAAGGTATCCAAAGCCAGAATAAATATTTATGCACTCGCTCGCCCACTCCTTGTCTTAAAGCAGTCGCATAATTTAGTTTTACTGAGGAATGGTGTGGCACATGTCCCGCCCAGAAAAAACGTACTTCATGATTGGACCGATGAAACCAGTAATAAGAAAAGTCATCTAAAAAAAATAACATTATCCATGCCCACCATTGACGCCCAACAATATCTTGCAAAGGACTCCATTGATGTAAATAAAAGAAAGCAATAAAAGCCAATAACTTGGGAATAAATTCTATTATGCCTGTAAAGATCAACATGCTTAAAGAGACCCACGTATCTTTTCGTTTGTACAAGTCCAGCTGACGCCATTCGTCAATCCTCCATTCCACAATAATGGCTAATAAAAATATAGGGAGAGCGATGATCTGTAACTGATCATCTTTTAATAAGTTCAAAAAATATTGCCAATCCATAGATTAATCTTATCGCTTAAATTTACTCACAATTGCTTTGCCAGGAAATACATTGTCTTTAATTGTTTCATCTTCAACAACGAGGACACCGTTGATCAAGACATGTTTGACACCAACTGAATATTGCAAGCCTTTAAAATCCGCTTTGTCTATAATTGTCTCAGGATCAAAAATAGTGATATCTGCATCAGCACCTATTTGAAGTCGCCCTTTTCTACTCATCATAGGAGATACTTTCTCAAGCCGATTGGCAGGCATAATGGTCATTTTCTTCAAGGCGTCCATCAAGGTCAATGCTTTTTCTTCGCGTACATATTTACCGAGAACTCGACTAAATGTACCAGCTGTTCTTGGGTGTGCTTTTGGTGCATATGGCATACCATCCGATCCAATCATGGCAACAGGATGACTGACTCCTTTTATGATCCATTCAGGCTTCATCATGTGTATAATGACAATACCTCCTTCTTTTCTGTAGCTCTCAAACGTTTCTTTTGTCAATCGTTCTCCTGTAGATTCCCATTGCAGATCTTTATAAGAAATAGACAACATCTCCTGCCAGCCTTCGTCAAATATACTCGACTCCAAAGAAGTACTAGCAGCTGTGTAGGGATATACTTCTGTCGTAATATCTAGTCCATTGGCTTGTGCCGATTGTACCATGTCCAATGTCAATTCTATTTCACCTAGTGACAAACTGTTTGCATGGACAATATGGAGTGACGCACCAGAAGCCGTAGCGTTTGCAATCGCTTCTTGAATGCCTTCCATACCAAATCCTCGTGTATGTGAAAAGATAGGTACATCATTTGCTGCAGCTGTTTTGTAAATATGGAAAATTTCACCCGCAGTAGATCCGGGATAATAGCCGACAGGAACACCAATGCCAAGAGCACCAGATTCTAGTTCTTGTTTCACCATCAATTCCACTCTATCATATGCAGATTCATCCAAGGATTGATACGCTGATCTGCCTAAGTTGATTTGTAGTTTTGTTAATCTTGGGCTAGAATAACCATCCTGCCTAATTGCTTTTTGAGCTTCCTCAAATAATCCAATGTATTGCTCCATTGCCATACTTCTCACAGACATATGAGGAATGGTAGCACCAAAATTGACAATACTGTTTCCAGACTTTTCTTTGATCCAAGCAGATAAAAATGGAATGCCGCTCTCCAATTCTAAAGCCGTTGTCACTCCATCCCTAACTTGATATCGATGAGCATCATTCGTCATGCCATGAACATGCAGGTCGATAAAACCTGGAGAAACGACCAATCCAGTTGCATCAATTGTCTGTTTTCCAGAAATGTCTTCACTTGTTATTTCTGCTATTTGATTACCCGTAATCCCGACATTTCTAAGAGCTATAAAATTTGTTTCAGGGTCAATAACAGTACCCCCGATGATGGCAAAATCGTAGACCTGACAATACGCTGTGATTACAAGGAAATACATGCAGATAATTAGTTGCAGTTTTTTCATAGCATGAGTTGAGCATTTAAGATACTTAATTAGAGAATAAATCTGTGTAATCAGCATCATCTACCACCACTCCTTTTACTTAAAACCGTACTTTTGCGTTTCTGATTCTGCAGGTATTGCCTTTAAACAGTCTCAGACACAGATTATGGTTAGAGTTCGATTTGCTCCTTCGCCCACAGGTCCACTTCATATTGGAGGTGTCCGTACAGCCTTATATGATTATTTATTGGCAAAAAAGCACGGTGGTGCATTCATCCTTCGGATAGAAGATACAGATCAAAAACGATTTGTGCCGGGTGCTGAAGAGTACATTATCGAATCATTAAAATGGATGGGCATGACGCCTGATGAAGGCCCTGGCATTGGTGGAGATTATGGTCCGTACAGACAATCAGAGCGCAGGGAGTTATACGCCAAATATGTCCAACAATTATTGGATTCTAATCATGCGTATTATGCATTTGATACTTCCGAAGAATTGGATGCGATGCGAGTTCGAAAAGAAAAAGAAGGGTCAATAAGCCAAAAATATGATGCAACCGTTCGATTAGAAATGAAGAACAGTTTATCTCTATCTGATGAAGAGACGCAACAATATCTGGATAAAGGAGAAAACATTACAGTAAGGCTCAAAGTAGATCCAGGAGAAGTTGTGGCGTTTAAAGATATTGTGAGAGGACATGTTGAATTCAAATCAGACGAACTTGATGACAAGGTGCTTTTGAAAGCTGATGGGTTACCTACCTATCATATGGCAAATATTGTAGACGATAAGCACATGGAAATATCACATGTGATCCGTGGGGAGGAATGGTTGTCCAGTACTGCGCATCATATTCTGTTGTATCGCGCTTTGGGTTGGGAAGACTCTATTCCTGAGTTTGCTCATTTACCATTATTGCTCAAACCTGTAGGTAAAGGCAAATTAGGAAAACGTGATGGAGCAAAATTTGGATTTCCTGTTTTTCCATTGAATTGGGAAGCAGCTGATGAGCCTTATCAAGGTTTTAAAGAGTTTGGCATATTACCGGAAGCCGCAAAAAACTTCCTTGCTTTTTTAGGATGGAATCCAGGTACAGATCAAGAGATATTTTCAGAAGAAGAATTGATTCAAGCATTTTCTTTGGATAGGGTAAATAATTCTGGGGCACGCTTCGATGTCGAGAAAGGCAAATGGTATAATCAACAGTACATTATTGCAAAATCAAATGATGAATTAGCTGAACTCATTAAACCAATACTTACTGAGAAAGGTGTTTCTGTTACAGATGAATACCTTTCAGAATTTTGCGGATTAATGAAAGAACGCGTTGAATTGATTCCTGACTTTTATGAGAATGGCAAATTCTTTTTTGAGCAACCTACGGAATATGACGTAAAGACGCTACGAAAAAAATACAAATCAGAAAACAGCGAACACTTCCTTGCAATCAAAAATGCACTCTCTCAAGTCGTAGAGTGGGATGCCACAGCCATAGAAGAAAAAATTAAAGGGTACATAAAGGATAATGAATTGGGCTTTGGTGCTATTTTACCAATTTTAAGAGTAACAGTGACAGGGACAATGAAAGGACCAGATATTTTCAAAACCATTTGGTTACTAGGAAAAGAAGAGAGTGTGCAACGAATGGAAAAAGGTCTTACATTTACACAAACATTGAAAAGCGATGCCTAAAAAAATGAAACAAGAAGGAGATCCTGAAGTCCATGAGGACTTAAAGGGATTCGATATAAAGATCAGCACTTTTGGTGAAATCAAAAGTAACATCAACGTGGACAAACTCAATGACTTTTTGAATGACAATGTTGATGATAAAAAATTACGTGACGAAGAAGAATAGCATTTTACTTGTCATTTGAAGTATTAAATCGAGAGGTGCGGACCTACTAGAATGGCGTGTTCAAATCCATTGGGTCATGACCCA
>CAYVFU010000074.1:0-24302 GCA_964450495.1 uncultured Saprospiraceae bacterium
TAGAATTAAAGAAGGAATTTAAAAACGAAGTAAATATTAATCTCCTAGATTTAGACCTTGGTACAGGCGATATAGAAGAACTCCATAACATATTTTATCTTCTTGATGAAACCAAAAATATAAAAAGCGTTAATGTGACTTTAAAATGAATAATTGGACACACTTAAATTTTATTATAAAAAAATCTAAACTTTTATTAATTGTTTTAATTGGGATTATCAATTTAAATATTGTAGCATGACAAATTTATAGTGGCTGGAAAACAACAAAAAAGTACTTGCTCTTTTAGCTTTGCATGCTACAGGTCATAATGCGGGAATAAATCATGATTTTATTACATTAGGGACAAGACAACACACGACTGCATATATGTCCGTAGGATGCTGTATAAATACACACTATTTAGCAAAAGATGTGCCCTGCAATTTTTGTTCATTACTAAATCCTAGAGATTTTTTTATATACATCACTGCAATCTTTTGTTCAAGGAGAATTGATGGATTCAGATGCGTTTAATAGTATTATTAAAATGAAAATTTATGATCGCTATATTAAATAGATTGATAGTTGGGTTTCATATATTATTGCTGATTAGTTGTACTAATAATAAAAAAAGCGGTTTTACATATTCAAATTGCAAAATAGATGTCACAATTAAATCACAGCATAATAATATAATAAAATTAAACGAAACAGGACAAACAACAAGCACTGATTACGAGTTATATCAAGATACTGTTAAAAATACGTATATATTTTTTAGTCCTACATGCAATACAGCAAAAAATAGTATTGATAATGTTTGGCTAAATGAAAAAAATTTAAAACACCCGATAGGAAATGATAGAGTAAATATAGTGATCGCTTCGAGATTTAATAGAGAAGAAAAAAGCATTGAATATAATTATTTACAATATGATATCCCAAATCAATACTTTGATAAAAACGTATCTTATATAAAAGGTGTATACAGTGAATACGGATATTCAATGATTAAATTTTTAAAAGAAAGAAATGGCTACACTTTATTTAAAGATATTGAATGGGCGGAGCAAGTTGATAAAAGTATTCAAATAATTATAAAGAATATTGATAGCAATTAATAAATTGTAAATATTATGAGCTTTAAAGGACTATTTTTTACAAGTGCAATTTTTGTAATAAGCTTAGGCAGTTTGATATCTCAATATGATATCCAAATAGTTAACCCAGTTATAGGTAATGACGGGTCTATACGCATTTGGCTTGGAAGCAATACAAACCCAGATTGGGCAGGTCCATTTGATATAACTGTTGCAATGGTCCCAAATCTTTTGTTTCCATTCTTAGAAGTAAGGATAGAAATTGTATGTCTGAAACTGTAGAACCATGCGAAGATGAGCCCTTTAGTTTCTATAGAAAATATAATAGCACAATTTTGTATTTAAATATTTTTAGCGATGAATTGCTGATACATTGGTCCAAAAAATAACAACCGATTTTTGATGCCACTAGATTAGAAATTTTCCATAACCACAGCCACATTTTAGAGCATCCATTTCCTGAAAGGCGGTAAAATGACATAGCTGAGGTTTTAAAACTTATCATACGTTATGTGTTTTTCTACAGATCAACTACATAGTATTAACAATTGGTAGTTTTTAAGTTAAAAAACAATCAAGCCGTGTGGCAAAGTCATAATTTCGCGTCACAATAGTGCATACCCGTTTATTATGATACATTATTTCTTACGAGAAATTTTTCACCCTGCAATACAGTATAGACTAGTTTATCTAAACTATTGTCGATTATCGCTGGATACTAATAGATCAGCTGCTCATCTGTATTGTAAAGATAGTGGCGACCATACACCTAAGCCTTATATATTCAATTTAACACCTATTTCAGAATTAACCCTAATTGCAGAGCTGAATAAAGGCTCAATTAGTAACTCTTGAAATTCATAATATGAACTACACGTCAATATTAAAATTCCTTTCAGCAACTATCTTATCTCTATGCTGTACTTTATCCTTACACGCTCAATTTGCCCCTCCTCCATCAGTAATCATAAATGAAATCAATTACAGGACTGATGTGCCAGGAGATTTCACTGAATACATAGAGCTCTACAATACAACAAACTCTCCCATCAATCTAGATGGTTGGTTTCTTGACAATGCTGTAAATTATCAGTTTTCAAATGTTACAATACAAGCGAATGGCTTTCTTATTGTTGCTCAGAATGTCAATGATTTCAATGCATTATTCCCTAGCATACCAGCACAAGTAAAAGGACCTTGGTCTGGAGCGCTTAAAAACTCAGGAGAAGATATTGTCTTAAGAGATGCGTCATTTGACAAAATTGATGAGGTTGACTATGACAATTGGAACGAATGGCCATCTACAGGTCACTTAGAAACGGGAAATTTAAGTCTTCAAAAAGTCAATACAAATTTGCCTGGAAAACATGGTGGAAGCTGGGCTGCTGCTGTAAGAACACCAGGAACGTTAAACGCGAGTGTGTATGACAATAACCCAAATGCAAGACCAATCATAAAAACGGTCAAAAGATCTCCTGACTCTCCTTTATCGTCGGATGATGTACGAGTTAGAGCTGAATTTGATAAAGATAACTTGGCAATGATCCCTAATCTTCAAGTAAAACTAGAATATAAAGTACTCAATCCAGGTGCAGATTTTGAGCACAAAGATCATGCTAATTACAATGCTGGTTGGACAACATTAAATATGTTAGATGACGGTATAGGAGCAGATTCCACTGCAAACAACGGTGTGTTTACGGCTCTTATTCCAGCAAGTGTCAATGTGCACAGAAGACTAGTCAGATACAGAGTAAAAGTCTCCAATAGTGCTGGCTTCAATGTCACATATCCAGATCAAAATTACGATGAAAGTAATTATGCATATTATGTGTACAACGGCTATCCAACACAAAACAATTATGACCTAAATACATTACCAGAAATTCAAGATTTTACCATATTCTCAGATTATGATAACACTAGAGTGTTTATAGGTTCAGATGATGGCCAGCATGAGCAAAACGGACAATCTCAGACTAATGATTTTGGCGGACATGGAGCAGTCATCTATGATGGAAGAGTATATGATCACATTAATTTTAGACCGAGAGGAAGTGGAAGTAGAGTCGGAAGGGTAAAACCTGGTATCCGTATCAAAATGAACAGAGAACATTCGTTTGAAACGGAAAATGATTGTGGACAAACTTATGATGTAGACAGAGGAAGAATAGTGTTGTCTGGAGGATGGGTGCATGATGAAGGAGGTCATGGCCTTACTGAGTCACTCATCTATAAATTACTTGAATTATCTGGAAGTATTGAGAGACATGTCAACTACACCCAATTAAGAATTGTTGATGAGAACAACCAAAATGAAACCAGTAGTCATAAAGGTGATTTTTGGGGTTTGTATTTAATCATGGAAGATTACAATGGAGATTTGATTGACGAACATAGTCGACTGGATGAAGGTAATTTCTGGACAACAAATCGTGCAAATGGTAGACAACGAGAATTAGATTATACTGGCCATTTTCCAGATTCTGAGTTGGTAGAACCGTGGGCAGAACCAGAATTTACAGGCAATGCGACAGGACGGAAACACATGGACAATGAGCTTGACTTAGATATGATGTTTGGAGACCGTATAGCTAATGTCATTTATGCCCAACGCGGTAACAATTATATTGGAAAGCACAGTTACAGAGAATACTACAATTCAGTAACTGACAAACATTTTGCATGGTGGGCTGACATGGATAATTCTTTTGGTCCTCCTCAAAATAGTGGTGGAATCAGATACGAAGACCAATGGATATTCACTAGAGATGTCTTATCACCAGATCGTCACATAGACAATGATATTTATGTTCCTGATATTTATCAAATTCAATATCAGAATGCAATGAGAAATGTGTACGATCTATTATTGAATGGTGATCATGATGGCTCTAATCCAAATACTAATCCTTACGAACAAATTGACTTTCTAGTGGATCAAGAGAGATCATTAGTCCATACCTATGGTACTGGAGATGACTGGATGGAAGTTGATCAAGCAAGATGGGGTCACAATTATGATGCTACGAATGGACCTAGTCCAAATACTGCCGACGCTCATGTAGAATGGTATAAGCAATGGTTCCGTGACAGGGCAGCCTATATGTCAGACATTTCAAAACATCCTAATATTGCAGACGACAACAGAGTAGACGATCACATTATTGATCTGTTAATTCCAAATACGCCAACGATTAACCTAGCCCCAGGTGGTAGTTTTGCAATTGATCAGTTAGATTTTACAAACTCTAGTTTTTCAGATCCTCAAGGCAATAATACTTTTGAATCTTTGGAATGGAGAATAGCAGAATGGTCTGACCCTACTAATTCATTTTACGATACAAAATGTACACCACACTATGAGATCGAAGCAGTTTGGGAAAGTGGAGAAATATTTACAAACTCAACTTCTTTTAGCTTTGACGATGCTGTTTCAGAATTAGAGCCAGGTCGTACATACAAGATCAGAATGAGACATAAAGACAATACTGGCAGATGGAGTCACTGGTCTGATGCGATTACAATTATTGCAGACACACCTGTCACGCCAACTGCTGATAACATTGTGATCTCAGAAATCCACTATAACCCAGCAAGAAGTTGTGCAGAATTTATCGAGATTTACAACAAATCTAATAGTACAATTAACCTAGCCAATTATAAATTTTCAGATGGTGTTGATTTTACATTCCCTGTTGGTGCAACAATTGCTCCTGGCGATTATAAAATCATTGTCGACAACGAAGATTGTTTTATAGATGTATTCGGGAACAATCCCAATATACTTGGACAATATGGTGGAGCACTCAATAATGCAGGAGAAGAAATTAAGCTAGAGTCACCAATTGGCACTCGTTTAGATTCTGTAAAATATGATGACAAATTGCCCTGGGACACATTAGCAGATAATGGCTTACATAGCCTTGCCTTAATTGACCTACAATTGGATAATGATATAGCGGTAAATTGGGCTACGCAATGTGTTTCTGTAACGCCAGGTGCCCCAAATGACTTTAATGGGTGTAACACACTACCAGATCTATCAGCTATTGTCATTAATGAAATTCGGTACAGAGGTGGAAATAACAACTTAGAATTTATAGAATTAAAAAATACAGGTAATGAACCTGTAGACATTCTAGGATTACACGTCAATGGCGTTGAATTACAAATACTTGACAGCCACATTATACCACCTGGAGGATTCATTCTTCTTACAGAAGATACTGCCTCTGTTGCATTGAATCTTCAAATCACGAATGCCATTCAATATCCAGGGAGGGTAGGTAATTTGGGTGAGTCCATCATTTTAACAGACTTTTTTGGCAATACCGTAGATGCCGTAACATTTGGTAATACCTTACCTTGGCCAATATTGCCTAATGATGGTTACAGTATTGGATTGGTAGACGCTACTCTTGATAATGATTCACCAGCCAACTGGGCAATTCAAGATGTGACTCAAACGCCAATGGCCGATAATACTTTTGGACTAAACTCATTCCAAGACCTTTCTAATATAATAATCAATGAAATTCACTATGTCACCGCTCCAGATGACAGAGCAGAATTTATCGAATTGCACAATACCAGTTTCCTTCCTATATATTTGACTGGCCTTCGTTTTTCGAATTTTACGTTTACTTTCTCAGATACTGATATTTTACTTCCTGGCGGTTATTTTGTTATTGCTGAATATAATGCAGATTTTCAAGAGGCTTATGGCTTTGCTCCTGATGCTTCTTGGGAAGGTTTAGGAACTGGACTTACTTCAAACGGAGAACTCATAAGAATCTTGGACTTTTTTGGTGGAGAAGTTGATCGTGTAAATTATAGTCCATCTTGGGATAACAGAGCAGTGGACGGTATTCACAGTCTTGCATTAAAACCAAATGTGTCAGATAATAATGACGGAGCAAATTGGTCTATCCAATGTAGTGCTGTTACGCCAAGAGCCAAAAATAATTTTGATGATGACCAAGATGGTGTTTGTAATGACTTTGATGAATGTCCTGGTTTTGACGATACCATTGATGTAAATAATAACGGGATTCCAGATGAATGTGAATCTTGTATGGATTATATCACACATAATACGAATTCGGCCATTACGGAAAATGTGTCAGCAAATGTGAACATTACAACAAATGGTGTTCTATCGAATGGTGATATTGAATATCATGCTGGTCAAGACATAAATATGAATGATGGATTTGAGGTCAAACTAGGTGCTATCTTTCATGCTTATATTGCTCCGTGTAACTAATATAAATACAATCCTACAGATAATGATTAGTAGTCATTATCTGTAGTGATTAATCTAATTGACAAGTTGATGTGTGAAAAGAACTTCAACATTCACTACACAACAGCTTTATAAAATAACATAGCTGATTTCATTCGCCTGACACAGAATTGGAAATCTATGTGATAAAACGACTTAACAATTACCTAGCTATTTATTGAATTACATTGTTCGTATATTTAATGGCATCGCTTTAAAATTATACTAAAGAATTGCCAAATGGATAAACGGACATTTTTAAAATCACTAGCAGGCATTCCAATTACCGTAAGTCCATTGCTTGAGTCTATAGACCACTGGCTTATTGAACATAAAACAGAAAACATCATTACTGATGAGAGTTTTTGGGAAAAAATAAGATCGCAGTACGATTTAAAAAGCGACTACATCAATCTTGAAAATGGATATTATTGTATCACACCAAAACCAACGATTGAGCGATACATCAATCACATCAAAGAAGTCAATCGCGAAGGCTCTTATTATATGCGTACCATCAAAAATGACAATAAAGACAAGATTCATAATCGACTTGCTGAGTTAGTAAATGCTGATCCTGGAGAAGTAGCATTAACAAGAAACACCACAGAATCTTTGGATACAATCATTGCAGGCTATCCTTGGAAAAAAGGAGATGAAGCTGTCTTTGCCATTCAAGATTATGGTGCAATGAGACAAATGTTTGAAGTAGTCGCTCAACGGCATGGCATTACAAACAACATTGTCTCTGTCCCCTCTCATCCTAAATCTGATGACGAGCTAGTCCAACTATATGAAAACGCCATTACACCAAAAACAAAATTGTTGATGGTCTGTCATATGATAAATATCTCTGGACACATCCTTCCAATCAGGAAGATTTGTGATATGGCACACGCCCATGGTGTAGAGGTGATGGTTGATGGAGCTCACGCCATCGGACACATACCTGTCGATGTGAAGGCTCTTGATTGCGACTATTATGGCAGCAGCCTCCACAAATGGCTAAGCGTACCTCTTGGTGCTGGCCTATTATTCGTGAAGAAAGAAAAGATTGCACAAATCTGGCCACTGTTCGGAGACACTAGCAAAAATCCTTCTGATATAATGCGCATCAATCATACAGGCACACATCCTCCTGCTACAGATTTGGCAGTTAATGACGCCATTGATTATTATGAAAAACTAGGGCCTAAACTCAAAGAAGATCGTTTGCGTTACCTTCAACAGTATTGGACCACAAAGGTCCGCGACAACGAAAATATCATTGTGAATACTCCAAAAGAACCACATCGATCTTGTGGCATTGCAAATGTTGGCATCAAAGGTATGGATCCTAATGTGATGGCCAAACGTCTATTAAACGAATTCAATATTTGGACAGTAGGCATCAATAGTCCTGGAGTAGTCGGTTGTAGAATTACCCCAAACATTTATACATTGACAAAAGAATTAGATGCATTTGTGCTTGCATTGGAAGCATTAGCCGATTGAACTTTCTCTACTATCATCTCTTTACTTTCAAATTTATACCAATTAGTATGTAGAAATAATTGGTTAACATCTGAAAAAATACACAATGTTAGGAGGAATCAGGTTCCTCCTAACAAGTATCATTTCTAATAATAATTTGTATGTAAATCCTAAAAAAACACTTCTGCTGTTTGACAATATTCCCTAAACGTATTTTCAACTCTGCACCTTACTAAAACCCCGTCAACATCTCTTCTGTGAGTTGTTGTGTGACAAATATTAAAAGCTGGATCAATTGAATATCTATCAGGGTCATTAATGTGGAAGGTTTGCCCTGTGTTATAATACTCAAAATGTAAATGTGGATCAAAATAATCAGAACAATATTGTCCTTTATCTCGATCAGCAACAATTTCAATTGCTTGGCCTTGTCGAACATATGATCCCAAAGTAAGCGATTCGTCTCTATCGAGGTGTCGATACCTAGTCATATATTCATAACCTTCACCTAATTGCCTTCCACGAGCATGATGAAGATTAGTAATTTGACTGAATTATTAGAAGAATTTGTATCTGCATTACTTAAATTAGCCACATAAACACCTCATAAACAGCATATTCCATTTTTATCGTCTAACTACCATTTAGAATGATAATCGACATTTTCAATCATTCTTACGTTTTTAGTTGGTAACATTGTAAGGACTTAAAGTATATAGTGTGAGAAAAAACTTATTTCTACGATTTACTATCCTTCTTTTCGGTCTAATATCCTCATTTGCAGGTATTAGCCAAACCTCGCTTGGTGGTAAAGTCGTTGATGATGCAACCAACGAACCGATCCTATTTGGAACAATAGCACTTTATAAAAACGATGTCCTTATTACTGGTACAGAAACGGATCTTGATGGCAATTACTACATCGGCAATCTAGAGCCGGGTACTTACGATTTAGAATCAAGATATGTTGGGTATACGACCGAACGAGTCGTCGGAGTCATTGTAAAAGCAGGTAAAACAAATAAGCTAGATGTCAGATTGACCACAGGAGTCATCATGGATGAAGTGGTGATAAAAGATTACAAAGCGCCATTGATCGAAATTGATAATACCACTTCTGGTGGAACGGTAACATCTGAAACCATTCGGAATCTTCCTACCAAAAACATTAATCAAATTGCTGCTACTACTGCAGGTCTTTCATCCATTGATGGAGGTGCCGTTAATGTCCGTGGTTCTAGAGCAAATGCTACAGATTATTATATTGATGGCATTCGCGTTCAAGGATTAATTCCAGAATCAGAGATCGAACAATTACAAGTTTTAACCGGCGGGTTACCAGCTAGTTTTGGTGATGTCACAGGAGGTGTTATTTCAATCACATCAAAAGGTCCATCAGCTAAATTATCTGGAGGTCTCGAATTAGAAAGTTCTCAGTTTTTGGACAACTTCGGGTACAACCAATTCAGAGGCAACCTAAGTGGTCCTTTATTAAAAAACAGCAAAGATGAATCAGTCGTAGGGTTCCGTTTTTCAGGCCAATATTTCAATAGAGAAGATGACAGGCCATCTGCATTTGGAGTTTTTAGATTTAGTGAAGACATCATTCGACAATTAGAAGAAAATCCTGTAAGCACAAATAACGGTATCCCTTTTCCTACTGCTGAGGCGCTAGGTGATGCAGATATAGGTGCTCCTTTCCGTACTCGCCCAAATGAAGATCAGCGAGACATTGATTTGACAGGTAAAATTGATGTAAGACTCAGCCAGCAAATCGACATGTCTATTTCTGGAAGTTATGACGATACAAGAGACAGATTCACTCCTTCTGGTGCATGGGGGCTAGCTAACTGGACTAATAATCCATTTTCTTACAATAATGGTTTTCGAGGCAATTTTAAATTCAGACATAAAGTCGGAAAACAAAATATCAAAGCTGCAGAAGAAGGAAACACTAATAATAAGCTAATTCGAAATTTAACCTATACCATCCAAGCAGGATATGAAAAACGCTTTGCAAGAACAGAAGATTTCCGTCATGAAGATAATTTGTTCAATTATGGATATCTGGGCGAACAGGATCGAGTTTGGAATCCTACTGCCAGTATTGTTTCTGACACGGCCTTATGGCAAGGTCAAGAAATATTTGATGCTTTTGGAACTCCATATGCACACTTAGGCTACACTGAAGTTGCAAATGTAGGAGAAGGCTTTACACCCAACACAGAAATCAATGGAGTCCTTTCCTCATTCAATACAATAAATGGCAATTTAACTTCTCCACTAAATACCTTGTGGTCTAACTTGTACAATAATGCGGGCCAAGTTTTCAATAGTTTCACTAAATCTGAAACAGATCTTTATACTTTAAATCTATCTGGAGGTTTTGATATTCTAGCAGGCAAATCTAAAAAAGGAAGACACAGCATTGAATTTGGGGCAGTAGTTGAATCAAGAACAATCAGGTCTTATAACATTGCACCATTTAGTTTGTGGACACTAGCGCAATTAAATGCAAATAGACACATCATCGGAGTCGACACCACCAATATCATTGGCACATTTGTAGAGCAATTACAAGATGGCACCTTTGCAGAATTCAATCAATATGAAACACTTCTTACACCAGACAATAACTTACGTTTCTTCCAGGCAGTTCGAGAATTAACCGGACAGTCTTTGAATGAATATGTAAACGTAGATGGTATAAATCCAAATGATCTGAGTCTAGATATGTTTTCTGCAGCTGAGCTAAATGATTTTGGAATCATCGACTATGTTGGCTATGACCATTTAGGTAATAAGGTAGATAACTCATTAAATTTTGAAGACTTTTTCACTAGTACAGATGGAGATGGACGACGAGCTTTTTCTGTAGAACCATTTAATCCCTTATACGGTGCGTTTTACATTCAAGATAAATTCACGTTTAAAGACATCATTTTCAGATTAGGTGTACGTGTGGATTATTACGATGCAAATACACAGGTATTAAAAGATCCGTTCTCCTTATATGAAGTGGAGACTGCCAGTGATTTTTTTAATAGAACTGGACAAACACAGCCTACTGCTGTTGGAAATGATTATGCAGTCTATATTGACGGACCAGAATCATCAACTGTTGTTGGCTATCGATTAGGAGACCAATGGTTTTTACCAAATGGAACTTCTGTATCTAGTGGCGCTGAGATTTTCGGTGGAGGTGTTGTTACACCATCAATCCGACCAGGGGCTGACGGACAAATTCCGAATATCCAAACAGAAGGCTTTGACATCAATTCTGCTTTTGAACCTTATAAGCCTCAGATAAACATTATGCCTCGCCTGGCATTTTCATTTCCAATATCTGACAATGCAGGTTTCTTCGCCCATTACGATGTCTTGGTTCAAAGACCAAATTCAAATAATGTAGCAACAGCTTTGGATTATTTTTACTTTGCAGAATCAAGTCGAACACCATCTGGTAATCCAGCACTATTACCTACGAAAACAGTTGATTATGAAGTTGGTTTTCAACAAAAGCTGAGTCAGTCATCAGCCATTAAAGTATCTGCATATTATAAAGAACAGAGAGATTTAATTCAGAATAGATTTTTAGCAAATACTTTTCCTATCGCACAGTACGACACATTCGACAATCTTGATTTTGCTACTGTAAAAGGATTTTCATTCAATTATGATTTAAGACGTACTAACAATTTTGAATTGCAAGCGAATTATACCTTACAATTTGCGGATGGATCAGGGTCGGATGCCAATTCTTCGGCTGGATTAAACAGTAGAGGTGCAATACGGACTTTATCGGCATTGTCATTTGATGAAAGACATACAATTAATGCAATACTAGACTATCGCTTTGGCGAGGGAAGATCATACAATGGCCCAAGAGTAGCCGAAAAAGACATTTTATCAAATTTTGGTGTCAACGCCCAGATCAAAGCTGTATCTGGAAGACCGTATACATCTGCAAGGACAGTTGATCAATTTGGAGGTTCTGGATTTAATGGGGGCATAAATGAAGCAAGACTACCATGGACCTTTGCCATAGATTTACAGGCAGACAAGAGTTTTATTTTCATGAACAACAATAAAGGAAAAGCAATCAGAGCAAATATTTACTTGCGTGTTCAAAATTTATTGGATATGCGTAATGTCATTGGCGTATACCGTTTCAGCGGCGATCCAGAAAACGATGGCTATTTAGAATCTACGTTTGGGTTGGATCGCATACAGCAAGTAGAAGAAAATGGTCAGAGCGTAGAGAATTTTGTGGATGCATATAATTGGGCGCTGTTGCAGTCTGGGTTTTACACACAACCTAGACGTATTACTTTAGGATTAAGAATGGATTTTTAATGATTCGAACAAGTATACATATTATATTATGTGCCTTAGTAGCACTACCATTATTTGGGCACATTGGTCCAAATAAAGGAAAAGGCAAGCCTTTAAATGCAGTAAAAGCTGAAGAAGCTCGTGCGTTTTTAAGAGCCGAATGTCGGTCAGCAGAAGCACAGATTGATATGGAAATCAATAACGTCCGTGCCCGTTTGTTATCGGGTGGTGATGTGTGGTGGGATTTAGCCAGTACTGGTAAATACATCGTTCCCAAAACAGAACCGGGACAACAAGAAGTCTCTTCCATTTTCGCAGGTGCAGTTTGGATAGGCGGTTTAGATCCTGCAGGAAATTTAAAAATAGCAGCAGTTGACTTTCGACAAAATGGTGAAACAGATTACTATACAGGCCCTATTGATCCTGTAACGGGTTCGACAGATTCAGACATTTGTGAACCATGGGATCGGTTCTTTAGAGTCTTGGCGACAAATGTGGAGAGCCATAATAATAATTGGGATAGAGCAAATGCTCGAGGAGAATCCATAAGCTGTGATTCTATTCCTGCTGATGTAAAATACTGGCCAGGCAGAGGCAATCCATTTTTTCAAGAACGTTTTGACTTTGAATTGCCTGATACAGGACAAGGGCTTGGCTCTTTTTGGGATGAGGATAATGACGGAGACTATAATCCATGCAATGGTGATTTTCCAATCATTGACATCAGAGGCTGTATTCCTGCTAACAGAGCAATGGCAAAAGAGATTGTTCCAGATGAAATGACCTTTTGGATTTACAATGATGCAGGTGGACCTCACACATTAACGCAAGGAAGTCCAATCTTAATGGAGGTACAAGTACAAGCATTTGCGTTTAGCTCCAATGATGAGATTAATGACATGACATTCCAACGCTATAAATTAATCAATAGGGCATCTTCGGATATTCGTGATACGTATTTTGGAATGTGGATTGATCCTGACTTAGGTTGTAATTCTGATGATTATATAGGTTGCGATGTTGAACGAAGTTTGGCTTATGTCTATAATGAAGATGTATTGGACGGTCAAGATGGTTGCACTTGTGATGGTGGCATAGGCACTTACTGCGATGAAATTCCAATTCTAGGCGTTGATTATTTTCGTGGACCATTGGCGCCTAAACTTTTTGATGACAATGGCAATCCTACTATCGATCCGCCGATTGGTTCATTAGGCGATACACTCATCGAATTAGGCATGTCATCGTTTATTTATTATAATGCAGATTTTGTGGGCAGTCCTGATCCTGCGACAACCGATCCTGAAATTGATACTGAATATTATAATTATCTCAGAGGATTGTGGAGAGATGGCTCAGCGATTACATTCGGTAATGATGGCTTTAATCCTGGCAGTACAGATAGTGTCAGATATACATTTCCAAATCAACCGAATGACCCTGACGGTTGGTCAATGTGTTCGGAAGATCTCCCTTTTGGAGACCGTAGAATTATACAAGCCTCAGGTCCTTTCCTTCTAAAACCACAAGCAGTTAATGAATTAATTATTGGTGTCGCTTGGGTGCCAGATTTGGATTATCCTTGTCCAGATATTTCTAGGTTGTTGTTTGCGGATGACCTCGCCCAATCATTGTTTGATAACTGTTTCCAAATTAAAGATGGCCCTGACGCACCAGACGTGGATGTCATTGAATTGGATAAAGAAATCGTGCTTGTATTGACAAACGATACCATTACATCCAACAACGCATTTGAAGAATACGAAGAGGTAGATTTAAATCCAGTACCAGAAGGCCTTGATTCTACGTATGTTTTTGAAGGGTACCAGGTGTACCAATTATCAGGACCAAATGTCTCTACTCAAGACCTAGACGATATTACAAGGGCAAGATTGATCAGACAAGTAGACATCAAAAATAACATCACTAGGCTCTTTAATTGGAGACCAGCATTGGTAGACCCTACGCCTAATAATTCCGAAATTGTCTGGACATTTGAAGAAAAAGTTGATGGCCAAAATGAAGGCATACGCAACACATTTAGAATTACGGAGGATGATTTTGCTGAAGGAGATCGTCGCTTGATTAATCATAAAGAATACTACTTTCTAGTATTAGCATATGCCCATAATAATTGGCAGGATTTCGATCCAAATGAGAGCTTTGGACAGCGATCACCATATTGTGCTGGCAGAAGAAATATAGAAATTACATCAGCCGTACCTAGACCTATCGTCTTTAAAGAATTAAATGCCGAAGCTGGAGATGGTGCTGCAATTACCCGAATTTCAGGAGTGGGAGCCGGAGGTAATTTTCTTGACATGACAGACGACATGTACCAAAAAATAATCGATGGTGATACTGACGGAAGAGTTACATATAAAGATGGTTTTGGGCCTCTTGACATTCAGATATATAACCCCTTAGAAATTCAAGACGGTACCTTCCGATTAGAATTTGTCGGAGACTTTATCGGTGGTTCCACTTGTGGCTTAGCTTCCAATACGGGTTGGGTATTAACGAATGTTGCAAATAACGATGTCATTGCTAGTGCACCTTCAATTGACATTCTCAACGAACAGTTGGTTGGACAGTTTGGATTTACCATTACGGTAGGTCAGACAGAAGATGCAGGACAATTAACGTTAACAAATGGAGTTGTCGGATCTAGTATTGATTATGTGGATCCAGCAGGTGAAGCTTGGCTAACACTAATTCCAGATACTGACAACACTGTTTATAATTATTTACAAACGGGAGATGAAGAAAGAGACATTGACTTAGATCCTGATCAAAATTTTAGCAACATAGGAGAAGGGGCTCTTGCTCCATTTATATTAACAGATTTCGCATTAAGTAATGGAACTGTCTCTCCAGGGTGGAAAGAATTTAATGGTGGTGAAGGATTAAGAGACAGAACTACGCTAGCAGATTTAAACAATGTGGATGTTGTTTTTACCAGTGATAAATCCAAGTGGAGCAGATGTGTTATTGTGGAGACGTCAACATCCGACTTTACAGCTGCGGGATTTCCTAATCAAGGTGACGTCAGTCAATTTGACTTAAGAGCAGCACCTTCTGTCGGCATCAATGACAATGATGGTGATGGGCTACCTGATCCTGATGGCGATGGTGTAGGTATGGGATGGTTCCCAGGTTATGCCGTAGATGTTGAAACTGGTCAGCGCTTGAATATCTTCTTTGGAGAGAATTCTACATATGATGAAAATTTGTTGGAGTTTTATGAAGGTGATGTCGCTTTGGGTACTGACATGATGTTTAATCCAAGCAGTCAATTCTTTACGGATGGTATTCCAGGAACTGGCATAAGTGATTGGAATTTTATTACAGGTGGTCAACATTTTATTTATGTCACTAGGCAAGCATACGATGGTTGTGAGTCGCTAAGAGATGGATTGTCAAGTGATAGGGTATTCACGTTTAAGAGAGACCCATTGAAGTTAGTGACGTGGGCAGGCATCCCTGTACTAACAGAAAACACTTCCTTGTTGTCGTATGCAGATGGTTTAATTCCAAATGATGTTATAGTCAAAGTACGTGTAGAAAATCCATATAACAGAGAAGAAGAATTCGGATTAAGATCAGAAACGTTTAACTGTAATGCTGTAGGTGATTTACCTGTTTATGAATTTTCTTTTATTGACAAGCAGGCAACTGACGTCACGGCAGAAGATAGTGAAGGGGTTCTTGATGCTGTAAATGTGGTTCCAAACCCATACTTTGCCTTTTCAGATTATGAAACCAGCAGATTAGAAAATGTGGTAAAAATTACCAATTTACCTGCTCGTTGTGATGTAACTATTTATTCCCTTGACGGAAAATTTATACGCCAATTCAGGAGAGACGAACGAGGTGTTCTTCAAACCAGAAACAGAAGTAATCCAGGCATCAATCAATCACAAGAAACACCTGACATTGAATGGGATTTGAAAAACAGTAAAGGTATTCCTGTAGCCAGTGGTGCCTATTTAATCTACGTGTCTGCACCAGAATTGGGTGCATCCAAAACGATAAAGTGGTTTGGTGTTAATCGTAAATTTGATCCAGCTGGATTGTAATAAAAATAGTCATGGCTTAATGGCCTTCACTATAAAAAATTGAAATGAAGCAATATTTAATATATATCTCTCTAGTGTTGATCAGTTTGTTTGTACAAGTAAATGTGCATGCTGGAAATCCAGACAGACAAGGAGAAGCCGGTGCTAATGAGTTGTTGTTTAACCCATGGGCTAGAAGTGCAGGCTTGCATGGTATGAATACGTCCTCCATTATGGGTGTGGAAGCAATGCGTTTAAATATTGCTGGACTAGGTAGAGTAGTAGGTACGGAGATACTTGTTGCAAATACCAGACTATACCAAGGAACAGACATTCAATTAAACGCCTTTGGCTTTGCGCGAAAAATGGGAGAAAATAGTGCTTTTGGGATAACATTAAATTCTGTTGATTTTGGTGAAATACCAATTACGACTACTTCTCAACCAGAAGGAACTGGTGGATTTTTCTCACCGAACTTTTTCAATATTGGCTTAGGCTATTCTTATGTGTATGCTAATAAAATTTCAGTAGGAATATTGGTAAGAGGTATTTCTGAATCATTGACTAATGTCTCCGCTTTTGGACTTGCTATTGATGCTGGTGTTCAATACGTCACTGGAGAAGACGATAATTTCAGATTAGGTATTTCTCTCAGAAACATAGGTCCTCCTATGAAATTCGGTGGAGAAGGTCTGTCCTTCGAAGTTGACAATCCAGGATCTACCACAGAATTTAAAATCACCTTCGACGCTCGTTCACAACAATTCGAACTTCCGTCAGTATTACATATCGGTACATCATATGACTTCTTACCAACAGAAGACATCAAAATAAGAGTGCTTGGAAACTTTACAGCCAATTCATTCTCAAGAGATGAAATTGGCGGTGGCGTCGAATTCTTTTTTAGAGATTTTATTATTCTTCGCGCAGCTTATAAAACGGAAGTGAATCAGGCTGTAAGAGCAGAACGGGATGTGTATACAGGATTATCTGCTGGATTCTCTTTGTATGTTCCTGTTAAAAAATTAAACGAGCGTAAAATCGGTATTGACTATGCATACCGAGCAACAGATCCGTTTAATGGAACACATAATTTTAGTGTTAGATTAAATTTGTGATTGGGTAAGTTCTTGTCCTTCAATATTTCAAAACAAACTATTCGCTAAGGCGAGACATCTGCAGCAACCTTAAAATGCCTTTTGTACAATTTTTGATTTTCGTTCCAAAGGATCTGCTGACTGCAAAATCTTATTTTTCAATTTTATTGGGTATTCTGCAGGAAGATTGTTTAAAAATTGGTCTACTAAATTCTTAGCCTCTATACTTTGATGGCCATTTAAAATAGTGGCCGACCAGCGTTTGGGAAAAAATATACCTCCTGTTTGTTGAATTTCCTGCACAAGCTCCAAACTAGGAACAATATACTTTTCAGCAGATTTAGCGCGTAGAGGATGATGCAAATATTGCAGCGCACGAGCTACCCAAGGTTCCTTTTGGCGATTGGCAACTTGTTTTAAACTTTCAAAAAAGGTATCTCTTACAGATTCTTGATCAGAAAGCGCTGGTAATATAAAAGCCATTGCTTCTTGTCGATCAGGATTCGTGATACTGTTTAATTGTCCTTGTAAAATTTCTGTACTGTTGGGAACATCTCTTATTGCCAATTCATAAGCCAAGGTGGTAAAGTCATCTTCAGATAACATAAACTCTTTAATGACTAATTTTTTATCCCAAATGTCTCGTAATCGTTTAATACCTGCAGGAGAACGTGTAATGTTCACATAGGCGTCGAATAGTGTTTTCTTTCGTCCTGAACTATTCGATTGCTGTAATAATTGCCAGAGTAAGTTTTCAATTTCTTCGGCATTCTTCAATTGATCATCAGAATTTAGGTAGCCCCAGTAGATGGTTTGCAAATAGCCTAATCGCCTAGATAAACCTTGTATCTCCTTTTCCTTGGGCAACCCTATTACTATCGTTTCTAAGAGTTGTTCAGGAGTGATAGTACCATGCAGCATCGCTTCCCACAAAGAAAACCAAGCAGCTGATTTAGCTAATTCATCTTCTATGTTTTGAATATTGCTTAATAAATAATTTTTGCTTTTTTCATCCAATTCAAAAAAACCATATGCTTTTTCGGAGGCATTGGGCAAAATAAAATCTGGAATAACTTGTCCTTCTAATTCAGTAACAACAGTCATTTCATTTATTATCTGTAAAGGATATCTATTAATATACCCTTTTGTCGATGTTAACAATTGACTATTCTCTTGCCAGATATTTCCACTAGACGTTCTATTTTGAAAAACCAATTCATAGGTGCTGATTTTTCCATTCTTACTCTTCAATTCCGCTTTTATCCAAGGCATTCCCGCTTCCTTGACCCATGCTTGACTCCAAGCTTTTAAATCTAAATCAGTTCTTTTATCTAAAATGGCTATTAAATCATCCCAAGTTGCATTATCAAAAGAAAAGGCGTGCAAATATTCTTGTAACCCTAATCGGAAATTCTCCACTCCCATGATTGCTTCTAATTGTTTCATCACAACTGGAGCTTTTTGATAGATTATCCGTCCATAAAGTAAACTGGCTTGATTTAAATTTTCTAATTTTTGCTGTATGGGATGGCTCCCAGAAGAACGGTCCTCCCCATAAGCACTTGGCTGGTGTCTTTGTAAAAAACGTAAGTCATGATTAATTTCTGGAAAGTTAGGATTGACCATTTTAGCAGCCATAAAGTTTGCAAAGACTTCTTTTAACCAAACATCATTGAACCAATCCATTGTCACTAAATTTCCAAACCACATATGCGCTGTTTCATGTGCAATCAAAGAGTTACGACTCATCTTTTGGTTAACTGTCGCATTATCTTCTAGAAATAGCGAACGGTCTTTATAAAATATAGCACCAGGATGCTCCATACCACCAAATTGAAAAGCTGGAATTAATGCAAAATCAAATTTTTCAAATGGCTGTTCAATTCCTGTATACTCTTCTAACCAACGAATAGACTTCTGATGCAAATCAAAAACGATCGGCGCATTTTTTGATACTTTCTCCAAATCAGTTTCCCGGTGATATAGTGTCATTTCGATTCCATCAAGTGTATCGGTAATGGTAGAAAATTTTCCAGCTGTAAAAGCAAATAAGTATGTACTTATTGGCAAGGTTTCTTTGAAATTAAAAACGACTTGATTATCAATTGTCCTATTTTTTGTTTGAGGACTATTGGCTAATGCAGTCCAACCTCTTGGCACGGTTAAGGATAAACTGTATTTCGCTTTGATGTTAGGTTGATCAAAACATGGAAACGCTGTTGACGCTTTATTAGGCACAAATAGTGTATATAAAAATTCTTCATTTCTATTTAATGCTTGTTCGCCAGCTATAAAATTGACTGTGAAACTATTGCGGCCAACCGTAAGATGTTTTTTAGGGATGATAATGTGATTATATTCTAAATCAACATCTATTTTATTTGTACTCGTGCTTAGCACTTCAATCAACTGCTCAGAAGGATTTTCAAAATCAAGAACGACATCACTATTCACTTTGTCTAAATCAAATTCGATAATAGCCTTACCATTAATTTTGTTATTTAAATTGCGTGGAATATTAAATTCCAAATTGTATGCAACATTATTAATGGTTAATTTACGATGCTTGGCTAATGAAATTGATACACCTTGTTCCACTTCAATAGGTTTAGATTCTTCACAAGAAAAAATAAAGAACGGAATAAAAAAGGATAATAAAATGAAACTGTTTTTCGCTAAGTCCATATGAACATCAATCTAGCAAATTATTTTTCTCATCTACAAAATTCCAATTATAATTTCATGAAGAATCTACCAATACTATAGAAAAGTAGAGGCATCGCTCAATGCTTAATACTCTTTATTCTACTATTATCTCTTTGCGATCTGCTCCAGATATAATAAAATACCCGACAGCACCTCCCGTAAAATTCGATCTGACATTTGCAGCTGGTGGGTCAAATGGACCACCTCGAAATATTTCTTGCTCAACATCCAACAAAAAATTGGCCGTTTCTCTACCTATAGAGAATACTTCGACTACCGCGGTATCTCCTAATTGAAAAAGACGGTCCTCCTCGGTAATTCTAATGTCTTCGATAAATTCTCCTCTCCCCCCATATATCATTAGCTTTTAGCAGCTTTGCTTCCTCAAGATATGGCAGGCCAGTCTTTGTGTTAAAGGATAAATTCGATAGAGAAGATACATGATTTTTTATCAACGTTATTTGCTGTTATATAGACTATTTGCTCCAAGTCACCACCTCAGATTCTAATTCTTTTACATAATAGTCTAAAAGCTAAAAGCTATATATTTACACCATGCTAAATCAATTAAAGAACAAATATGCGACTCCAGAATTAGCTGGTAAAGCCATTAATGCACTTGCACTGATCAGTCCCCTAAAAGCAGGAAAACTTGGACTAGAGATTTTTTGTACACCCAGAGAAGGCAGGGAGTTGACCACTAAAGAAATGCGCTTTATTAATGGAGCTGAAACAACCGTATTGCCTTTTGAAGACTATACCATAAATATGTACAGATGGGGAACAGGAGATCGAAAACTCATGTTGGCTCACGGCTATGAATCCAACACTTCAAGGTGGCGGGCATTAGTCCCATTATTGTTAAGAGAAGGATTTCAAGTTGTTGCTTTCGATGCTCCTGCTCACGGCTTATCAGGAGGCAAAACACTAAATGGCGTGCAATACGCTAATGCTTCCGAACTGGTCATTCAAAGAGAAAAACCATTTGCGGTTATTGGTCATTCGTTGGGTGCGATGTCAACAGCTTGGTACTTCCAGCGGATAGACAACATTCCAATTGAAAAATTCATCATGATGGCAGCACCATCAAAACTGCGAACAGTAATGAATTACTTTTTTGAAACGCTCAACTTATCCCCAAAAGCCATCGCAGGTTTGGAAAAACACTTCACTCAAAAAATAGGTTTTGGCATCGACGCCTTTACCTTGGAAGACTACATTAAAAATTGCGATGTGCCAGGTACCATCATTCATGACCAATCTGATGACATCGCCCCTTTTGCTCAAGCAAAAGCCATCCACCAATCCTGGAAAGGCAGCAAATTAATCGCAACAAATGGCTTGGGTCATTATTTACAATCCGGTGATGTGTATCGAATGATTTTAACAGAATTAGAAATTTAGTGCCTTAAATGTAATTATCCCTTGTCAACCGTTTATCGCGATATAATTAGTTCAGATGTGTATATTCCATTAGCAGTTTTAATGGTACATATGTACATGCCATTAGATAAATTATTGCCATCATAGGCAAAAGAATGCTTGCCTTTTTCCAATGTTACTGTGTTAAGAATCTCCCCTACAAAATTGGCATTTGTATCAAATAATGAAATTGTCACATTGTCATCTGAGATCAAATTAAACTCTATTCTAACATCTCCTGAAGAAGGATTAGGAAATAAATTATACTCAAATTCCTCCGTTTGCGTATCATGAATGCTTATGCCATCATTACTCCTTGTTTCACTATTGGCAATGGAACTCGATGTCTGAATGCAACTGTAATCTGATTGTGCTGTGGTCGTGCCACCACACTCGGCCTTGATAGCAAAGCACCACCATGCTCCTGGTGATAATCCATTGATAGTAGTAGAACTATTCGGAAAGTTTGTTGCGAAAGTAACCCATTGAGCCGAAGACCAGCTATAATAGAGCAGAGAATAGCCAGTTGCCCCACTGACTGGATTCCATGATAGAAAACATGAGCTGGAAGTCGCGTTTGACGTATTCACATTTGTGGGCACACTACAAGATTGATTTCCTGATGTGGTAAAAGATTCTACAACTGACCAAGGGGACCATTGAGCACCACACCATACATTAACTCTGTATTGATAGGTAGTATTGGAAGCAAGTCCGCTAATTTGATGAACACCTGAGCTTGAATAATTAACATTAGTCCAAGTGGCAGTGCCTACTCGTCGATATTGGTAATCACTAAATTGATTTGGTCCAGAGTAGTTAAGTTGCGCGGAGCTAGTACCTATACTGCTTACAAAAATTTGAGCTCCAGTAGGAGCTAAGCAAACAGCAGGTGGTGGCGCTGGTGAAGAGCTGCTGCATTGATAACATGAACCATTTAATCGGCTTTGCATAGCAGTTCTTCTACTAGTAAGGAAAGTCGTTGTGGTACCAAAAGGATTATTGGGATTCATGATATTAGAGCTAGATGAATCATGTGAGCCATCCGATAGAATGTGTCCCATTTCATGTGCATGAATCCTTGCTTCAAACGATACAGATAATAAAGCTCCACTACTCTTATTAACACCAATGCCAACAGCTACTGCATTAGAAGTGCAGGAGGCACCCCCTGAGGCAACGCCATGATTTGATAAACGTTTACCTGAGAAAAGGAGTGCAATATCAAAAGATTGTGACTGGCTTATTTTTCTATCTCTAAATCTACACCATACCCTAGCTATGTTTTGCGTGCAAGAGGAAAAACAACACGGAAGACTACTCGGGTTTCTGTAAGGGTCAGTTGAGGCATTTGTCAGGACATTAGTACCCACAACATTGATATTAACATCAAAATTATTTGACCTGTAAATGTTTTCAATTTCATTGACAACTTGAGAAATACGATTTGTTGTATTGCTGCCATGCAACGCATAATAATCAGGATCGGCTTCCCATATGATATCAATGCATCTTGTTGCAAAAAGGCTTCTCTTTTCCTCTGGAATTGATGAGAGGACCTGATCAGGCGAGCATGATGCTCCGCAAGTAGCACAATTTATAGTTTGTTCATCAGAAAAATGATGGCTACAAATATGTTTAGCCCCTGCAGGGTAATTATAAATAAGGAAGGAGAAAAGTAAAAAATAACAATAGTAAACTTTCATGTCGTGAAATAATTTTATTGTAAATGCCCCTTGATTTGGGTCCATAAAATGAAGTAGTTGGAAGGATACAAGTATTATGTATTGAGAATTGGAATAAGTAAACATTCTTTCAAAAAAAATAGAAACTGATGTCATACTATTCAGGCATAAACCAAATAATATCTAGATGATTTAGTTAATAAAGTCAACCTAATGGGGTCTTTAATGTTCTACATATTGTGAAGCATTCTACATCGATTCTACTAAGTCTATTTTCTGTTCTCATCATGTTTGTCTTATACTTTGGCACGCAAAACGCTTGGTTTGGAGCAAATCCTGTCGGCAGAACTGGTAATTACAACGAACCATTAATTGTCCCTCAACCATACGCATTTGCAATTTGGGGCATCATATATTTAGGAATAACAGCCTTACCCATTTATCAATGGTTCAATCGCAGAGAAGGTCACCAGCTGTGGTTTTCTTTTAGAGCTTGGTTCTCGCTAAACGTAATCTTTAATGGACTATGGCTAGTAGCAGCTTCATATGATTGGCTATGGATTTCTGTTGGCATCATCGTCTTCATGTTAGTAAGCTTATACAACATGAGAGCCATACTTGCAAAATTAGAAGCCGCCCAGGTCTCCATCAATTATTGGTTGGAAGCCTTGGTCATCCACATGTATATGGCGTGGATCACACTAGCCACTGTGTTGAATGTATCAGCAGCATTGAGCATGTATGAATGGCAAGGATTTGGACAAACGGATTTATTTTGGTCGTTGCTGATATTGACAATCGCTGCATTTATAGGTTGGCTAGTCTTTAATAAATATAGAGACAGAGCTTTCGCTGGTGTAATCGTTTGGGCATTTGTTGCTTTAATTGTTAAGCATCTGGAGCCATTTCCGCCTATTGCTTATTTATCGATTGGTGTGGTTGTTTTGTTTGGAATGTTGATGGTCTTACCTAGGCAACGTCTGGCATAATTTATTGAATCGAGAGATGACTTAATGCTCCACCACACCGAATCAAGTAAAGGTCTTTTCTAACTAGATATAAGACGAAAATTTCTGCATCTCTTGCCGTTTTCAATTTCAATTAAAACTGAGGCAAAGGTCTGCCTATCTCTTGCCGTTTTCAATTTCAACTAAAAC
>CAYVFU010000075.1:0-23679 GCA_964450495.1 uncultured Saprospiraceae bacterium
ATTTTATACGCAAACAACAACAGTATATAGCCTGAGTTTCAATGAAAGTCTTATTGCATTACAATCAACTGTCATGGTAAAAATTTGATTCAGCAATATTGCCTCTAAAAATATTGACTAGTAAAACTTCTTTATAAAGCCCAAAACAATTATCTTAAAACACGATCTGCATTTCTTTTTCCTGATTGCATTCCTGTTTATTTTAACTTTAAAAAAGCAGCGAATTATTGACTGACTAAATGTTCATTTTATGACTATTAATATTACCAGCATTTGTAGCAAAACACCCACTTTAGTGCTTTCAATGATTATGCTGATCATAATAGTCAGCTCCTGCACGCAATCTGATAAATCAGAAACGAACCGTACAGTACCGAATCCCAATATTCTATTTCTTTTTGCAGATGATCAAAGAGATGGAACTTTAGGCGCATTGGGCAATAGTGAAATCATTACACCAAACTTAGATCAACTGGTACGCAATGGCACTACCTTCGAAAATGCATATATCATGGGTGCAATGAATGGAGCAGTTTGTGCCCCAAGCCGTGCGATGCTCATGACTGGTCGTGCGTTGTTTAATATTGACCCTACGGGAAATACAATAGACGAGGCGCACACAACCATGCCCAAAGCTTTAGAAAATGCTGGTTATCAAACACACCATATAGGCAAATGGCATAATGGAAGAGATGCGTTTATTCAAAGTTTTGCAGGAGGAAAGAATATATTTTTTGGTGGCATGCACAGTCAATATAATGTGCCTACTTATGATTACTCTTTTGAAGGGCATTATGAAGAAGATAAAATAAACTCTCTGTCACCTAAACATTCCTCAGAATTGTATGCCGATGCAGCCATAGATTTTATAAATAAATACGACGGAGAAAATCCGTTTTTCACCTACGTCGCTTTTCAAGCACCACATGATCCAAGAGAGATGCCTGACGAATATCTACAACTTTATGAAAGTAAGAAGGTAAAACTTCCATCAAACTTTATGGCAGAGCATCCATTTGATAATGGCGAATTAGACATTAGGGATGAATGGCTTGCAGGATATCCACGTACAGGAGAAGAAGTATTAGCCAATATAAAAGCATACTATGCGATGATCACGCACTTAGATGCTCAGATTGGTAGAATCATACAAACGCTTAAAGATAAAGGACTATATGAAAATACAATCATCGTTTTTGCAGGTGATAATGGTTTGGCAGTTGGCCAACACGGTCTATTGGGTAAACAGAATTTATATGAACATAGCATTAATGTGCCTTTGATTTTTTCAGGGCCTGGAATTCCAAAAGGAAAGAAGACAGAATCCTTTGCATATCTCTCTGATTTATATCCGACATTTTGTGAGTTGGGGCCGAAAGTAGATCCACCATCAACAGTTGAAGGCATCAGTCTTGTGAAAGCTATTGTAGGTGATGATAAAATTAGAGAGGCTACTTTCCATTGTTATAAAAATTTCCACCGCGCTGCTAGAAATGACAGATATAAAATCATCAAGTATAACGTAAAAAATAAAATAACAACTCAGCTTTTTGATTTGCAAGATGACCCCTATGAAATGAAGAATCTTGCAGAGAATGGAAGTCATAAAGAAGAATTAAATACCATGGAATCACTATTGAAAAAGTTAATGGTAGACTATAACGATGAGGCCAATTTAGATGAGCCTGGTTGGGGAGTCCCCGTCATCAAGGGATGGAAAGATAAGGTCGACCAGACTGTAGTAAATCATCTCAGAGAACTTGCAGCAAAAGAACGCAAGATGAGAGGGTTCTAACTTTGTGAATGCGGAAAGTTGCCAAATAAAAATCCATGATAAAGCAGTTTGTTTAAATAAGGTTTTTCTACCCAAAGATCATAGATCTAATATCAAAATTCATAAATCTTAAATCTATTTAGTTTGCTAGTTTAATGGAATTTTTATTCTTAGATCCAACTATTGATTATCTTATGATTCATAACTAGTGACGATGAATACTCTTTATTCGACAGGACAAAAAGTTACATTCAGTATAAGAAAATCTTCTTTTACATTAATCTGCTTTTTTATTGTCTTTATAGCTTTCAGTCCCAATTCCTTTTCTCAGGAACTAGCAGTGTCGCCTATTTTTGGAGACCACATGGTTTTACAGCAGCAGAAACCAATTGCAATTTGGGGAAACGCTGCACCAAACGAAAAAATTACGGTCAATTTTGCAGGTCAATCTGTATCGGTAAATACAACTCCACAAGGCAAGTGGCAAGTAAACTTAAATTCGCTACAAGCGTCAAAGACAGGTAAAGAGTTGAGTGTCGAAGGGGAGGGAAGGCAATTAATACTATCAGATGTACTGGTAGGTGAAGTGTGGATATGCTCTGGCCAATCCAACATGCAACGTGGAGTAAGCAGCATAACTGAGATTAATAGCTTGATCCCTTTTGCGAAAAATATTCGAAGTTTTGAGGTGGAACGGACCGTAGCGCTTCAAGAACAAGACAACATTAAGGGAGAATGGACAACCAATCAACCAACAAGTGCAGTAGCTTTTGCTTTCGCTTATTTTTTAGAAAACATAGGTGATGTGCCCGTAGGTATTATCCATGCCTCATGGGGGAGTTCTTCGATCGAAGCATGGATGGCTCGAGATTTGAGAACTGAGCTTCCACATTTTGATACCATCATGACTGAGTTTGATTCAGATACAGTTCTTCTCGATAGCATTCAGCATATCCTTGATAAAGAGGATGGTTGGTCCAGACCAGAGGATATTTACTTACGCAGACAACCAAATATCTTGTACAATGCCATGCTTCATCCTATTATTCCATTGGCGTGTAGAGGTATACTTTGGTATCAAGGTGAACGCAACACTAGATATTTATCTGGGATGCCTGAGGTAGATCCATCGAATTGGTTCCACAGAGTATGTGGGATGAAAGAATACGGTGAAGTGCTTAAACGTTGGACACTAAATCTTCGTGAAAAATGGGCAGATCCAACGTTGCATGTCATGTCAGTAATGCTTCCAGGCTATGGCAGAGGAACTGAACGGAAAAAAGAAATAGATCCGGAAAGTCCAACTGAACAATCATGGTCGTGGATGCGTGAATCCCAACTCTCCTTATTAGAGTTACCATATACTTCAGTCATCAACACCATTGATTTAGGAGATTTGGAAGATATTCATCCAGTAGACAAATTGCCTATCGGTCAAAGAGCTGCACTTCTAGCAGCGAAAGCAAATTTGGGATACAAAGGTTTGGCGCAAGGACCAACTATGTCAAGTGTGAAAGCAAAAAATGGAACGTTGATTGTGCATTTTAAAGATGGAGAAGGTTTGCGAACAAGAGATGGTAAAAATCCCACAGGGTTTTGGATATCAGACGAATCAGGGAAGTGGACAATAGCGCATGCAACAATAAAACAAAACTCTGTTGTGTTGAGTGTAGAAGAAATGAAAAATCCTTTGTACGTCAGGTATGCATTCTCAGGAAAGCCCACCATTAATCTCGTTAATAAAACGGGTCTTCCTGCTTTTCCATTTAGAACAGATAATTGGGAAGAATAGCCTTAAATACACTACTCATTTTCAATATTTATGTGTTTTAAAAAATCTTCTTCAGTTGAGAGCTGAAGCATATTAGACTTTCGTTGATTGGATTTTTCTGACATTCTATTTAATTCTGCAATAGAAATATTACCGTAAATAGTATCTGTCTTTTCATATCTGGGTATTGCATCATTGCTAGGAAGTCCTTTCACAATAGCAGTAAACTTTTCTAAAGTAGGAGCTATTTCAGTTTGGTTGATCAAGTTTTCTGTTTCATATGGATCCTTTAGCATATTAAAAATTCGAATCACAGTCTTCGATGTATCCACATAGGCTTTAAATGTTTCGTCTCGTATTATTCGGTCTTTGAAGGTGTAATAATTTTCAACTCGTTTATCCTCATCGAGAACAGCAGGAAGACTACCCATTGAAAGTACCCAATCGCGTTTACTTTTTTGTTTCTTTTCTTTTAATACATCTGCAAATGAATAACCATTTCCTTTTGGATTTGCATTATTCTCCAAGCCAGCTAATTCAAGTAGTGTAGGATAAATATCCGTAAAATCAATCAATGCATCAGTTGTATAATGGAGTTTGTTTGGCGTTGTCACTATGAATGGAGCGTTTATTCCATTTTCCGTAAGATAGGTTTTACCCCCTTGGACATAATCAGTATTGCGCTTGCCAATAATTCGAGGCGTTGTCCCATTGTCTGTTGTAAAAATTAGATATGTTTTTTCATCTAGGTTCAATTTCTTTAAAGAGGCTACTAATCTACCCATGAGGTGATCAGTATAGCGAACCATAGCTTTATGTTTGTTGTAATTCGTTTTTACATCTCGCTCTAATGGTGTATGGACAAAAGGAGTATGCGTCAATACCATTGGGTAATATATACACATTGGGTCTTCCTTATTTTCCTTCATGAAGTCAATGATAAAATTGGTAAAGACATCAGGGCCAAATTCTCCTTCATATGTTCGACTTCCTTCCTTAGTAAAAATATATGGATCCCAAAACCTCTCGCCACTTTGCGGATTTCCAGCCTCATAACCCGTCCACATACAGTAAGCATCAAACCCTGCTTGTACCATAGCATCAGGTTCTAATCTAAAATCATTGATCTGCCATTTTCCAGCTGCACATGTTCGGTAGCCTGCGTCTCGTAAAGTAGTAGCAAAACTGGGATATTGTTTAGAATCAAAGTTGGCCCCATTGCCCCATCTGGGAACATCATAGTGGTTGACCCATCCGTTTACATAAGGATATTGGCCAGTCAATAGAGCGACTCGACTAGGTGTGCATTGAGGCATGGAATAAGCATTGTTAAACGTTATGCCATTTGCTGCAAGTGCATCTATATGAGGAGTTTGAATTTCTGTGGCACCATAACTACTGATCCATTCTTTTCCAAGATCATCAACCATGATGAAAATGAAATTAGGTTTGGTTGCTGTCTTTTCTACAGAGTTCTTTTTAATTGTACACGAGAAATTTAATGCAATGATTAGAGTTAGGGCATGTATACGAATTTTTTTCATTGGGTTGGGTTAAAGTTTTATTCGACATGATTCATGTTCATTAAAGATAACCACATTCTAAATTTCTATGACTTTAAAAAAACAAGGACTTTCTGATTTAAATTAGGGTATAGTATTGCGATGAAGCCTGATCTGTAATCACATATATATTTACAGAAAGACATTGTTGGTAACGTCAATTAAGATCAGCTGAACCTGTGGACAAGATGACTAAACTATGAGTACTTTGAGTTAAGCAGATTTTGATACTTATTATTAAAATGAATGTTCTATCTTAAGATAAAAATCAAGCATTGAACCAACACACACTCAACGCACCAATTGTATCTAGACATATTTTAATCCCTTTCATATTGGTCACTTCACTTTTTGCACTATGGGGATTTGCTAATGCTGTAACTGATCCAATGGTACAGGCATTTAAAAAAGTATTAGAATTATCCAATTCTCAGGCAGCTTGGGTGCAAATGGCTTTTTACGGAGGTTATTTTTGTATGGCACTTCCCGCAGCAATTTTGATGAGAAAATATTCATACAAAACAGGGATATTGATTGGCCTTAGCTTGTACGCGATTGGAGCCTTATTGTTTTATCCAGCTGCCAATACTGAGCAATTTTGGTTCTTTTGTTTAGGACTATATGTCTTGACTTTTGGATTGGCATTTTTAGAAACTGCTGCTAATCCTTATGTATTAGCTATGGGTGCTAAAGAGACAGCAACACAGAGATTAAATCTGGCTCAGGCTTTTAATCCAATTGGGAATATAGCTGGCCTGCTCGTTGCCCAGCAGTTTGTATTAGTCAATTTACAATCAGATGATGTTGCCGACTTCAGTGTATTGGATGAAGCTGCGAAAACAATGATACGTACAGCTGATTTAATGGTGATCCGCAACCCATATGTTGTGATGGGGTTGGTACTTATAGGCATTTTTATTTTATTTCTAATTAGTAAAATGCCTGAGACAAAAGATGAAGGAGGGATGCCTAGTATAGGAGCAACGTTTAAAGTCTTAGGCAAAAATAGTAAATACGTTTTGGGTGTCTTGGCACAGGTTTTTAATGTTGGTGCACAGATCATGATGTGGACTTACATATATCAATATGCAGAAGCCATTGGTATAAATTCTGTATCTGCGGGTTATTATCAATTGGCTGCATTTATTGTCTTTTTTATTGGGCGTGCCATTGGTACCTATCTCTTACGTACGATTAAACCTGGACGATTATTGATGTTGTTTGCTTTAGCTTCCATGTTGTGTGTTTTAGTGTTAATTTTTATAAAAGGAATAGTAGGTCTTTATGCCTTGGTATTGGTTTCGCTCTTTTTATCTATTAATTTTCCAACTATTTATGGAATTGCTCTTGATGATTTATCAGAAGATGAATCGAAAGTTGGATCTGCTGGACTCATTATGGCTATTGTCGGTGGAGCGCTTATGCCAAAATTTCAAGGATCTATAATTGATATAGGCGGTAGTGGAGTTGCGGACACATTAATTATGGGTGTGCCAGAGATTAATATTTCTTTCGTTTTGCCATTATTATGTTTCTTATACATAGCTTGGTATGGCAATCATGTATATAAGAAGTATGAGCTCATTAAATAATAAACAAAAGCTATGAAATTTAATTTAGATGGAAAGGTAGCGGCTGTTACTGGAGGAGGTAATGGCATTGGTCAGGCAATAGCAAAAACATTAGCCGAAGCGGGAGCTATTGTTCATGTTTTAGACATGAATCCAGAAGCAGGACAATCTACTGTCGACGCTATTCTTAATGAATCGCAACAAGCATATTTTTCTCATTGTGATGTCACGGACTATTCTACAGTCTCTAAGGTTTTTGAACACATTAAAAACACTTCTGGAAGACTTGATATACTGATTAATAATGCAGGAATTGGCTTTGTTGGAAATTTGGAAAATACGACGGAAGATGATTTTGACAGACTATATGATGTTAATGTAAAAGGTGTCTTTTTTGGAATGAAAGCTGCCATTCCTTACCTTAAAGAAGGAGGAGGCGTTATTATAAATATGGCTTCTATTGCTTCTACAGTGGGTTTGTCTGATAGATTTGCATATGGCATGTCCAAAGGTGCGGTACTCACTATGACATATTCCGTAGCTAAAGATTATTTGGATGATAATGTCCGTTGCAATAGCATTTCACCAGCAAGGGTACACACTACTTTCGTCGATAATTTTATTGCAAAAAACTACCCAGGAAGAGAAAAAGAAATGTTCGACAACTTATCTAAAACACAACCTATAGGCAGAATGGGTAATCCTCAAGAAGTAGCTGATATGGCATTATTTCTTTGCTCAGATGAAGCTGCTTTTATCACAGGAACAGATTTTCCTGTTGATGGAGGATTTATCAAATTAAACGGATAGAATCCTTTACTTAATTCAATAACATTTACTATTAAAATAAACTATGAAATTAATAAGATTTGGAAAAGCTGGAAAAGAAAAACCAGGGGTGCAGCTAGCTGATGGATCTCATATAGATGTCTCTGCTTTTGGACAAGATTATGATGAATTATTTTTTGAAACAAGTGGGCTAGAACGATTGAAGATTTGGCTAGGCCCAAATCAAAGTAATTGTCCGACACTCTCACAGGATATTCGATTAGGACCGCCAATTGCTCGCCCATCCAAAATCGTATGCGTAGGATTGAATTATGCGAAGCATGCAGAAGAAGGCGGAATGGAAGTGCCCGAAGCGCCAGTCTTATTTTTTAAGTCAACGTCATCTATAGTTGGACCCTACGATAAGGTCATGATGCCTAAAGGAGGTGACAAAACAGACTGGGAAGTAGAACTCGCCTTAGTGATTGGCAAAAAAGCACAATATGTATCTGAAGAAGAAGCTATGGAGTACATCGCTGGGTACATGATCCACAATGATGTTAGTGAGCGCGCCTTCCAATTAGAAATGTCTGGTCAATGGGTGAAAGGTAAAAGCTGTGACACCTTTGCACCCTTGGGTCCATATTTAGCAACTAAAGATGAAATAGCTGACCCTAATAATCTGGAATTGTGGCTAGAACTAAATGGCGAGAGAATACAACACAGCAATACCAATGATTTTATTTTTAATATACCAACAGTGGTCAGTTACATCAGTCAGTTTATGACATTATTACCTGGCGATGTTATTTCGACAGGCACACCTGCAGGAGTTGGCTTAGGCTTTAACCCACCAAAATATTTGAAGGCTGGTGATATCATGGAGTTGGGTGTAGAAGGTTTAGGTGTATCTCGTCAAGAAGTCATCGCATTTCAGTCTTAAATCAGTTAATGAAGGTAGACGCCCATCAACACTTTTGGCAGTTTGATCCAGTAAGAGATGCTTGGATTGATAATAGTATGGAGCTAATACGGAGAGACTTTATGCCGGAAGAGTTATACGCTATATTACAAACAAATAACATTGATGGCTGTGTTGCAGTGCAAGCTGACCAGTCAGAAAAAGAGACTTTTTTTTTATTAGAATTAGCAAAAAAACACTCTTTCATTAAGGGAGTTGTAGGTTGGGTTGATTTACTCGCTAATGATCTTAAGGATCAATTATCTGAATTGTCAACAAATTCTTTATTAAAAGGTGTTCGACATATCGCTCAAGGAGAAGCAGATGATTATTTAACTCGACCTGACGTCCAGAAGGGAATCCAACAATTAGCTGATTTTGATATGACCTATGATATATTAGTGTATGCGCATCAGTTGCCAGCTGCTATTAATTTGGTGCATAATTTGCCTGATCAAGCTTTTGTATTGGATCACATAGCAAAGCCACAAGTATCTAAAGGAATGGAAGAAAGTTGGAGAAGAAATATATTTAGTCTTGCGCAAAATCCGAAAGTGTATTGCAAAATTTCAGGTATGGTTACTGAGACAACAGATTATAGTTGGAGAGAAAATGAATTCACCCCTTTTTTAGATTTTGTTTTTGAAGCATTTGGTGTAGATCGAATTATGTACGGCTCTGATTGGCCAGTATGCCTATTGGCTGCGGAGTATGCAGAGCAACTAGGTATCGTAAAATCTTACATCAGTACATTATCAGATACTGAACAAGAAAAAGTGATGGGTGGAAATGCAAGTCGTTTTTACAAACTGAATATTATTGATAGAAATACATAAGATGGATTTAAACCTAAAAGATAAAATCATTATTGTTACCGGTGGCTCATCAGGCATTGGATTAGGAATTGCACAATCACTTGCTGATGAAGGAGCCATCCCTTTTATTATTGGACGTGACGCACAAGGTCTAGCTCAGACAGTGGATGAACTAAAGACAAATGGTGGACAAGCCGCTTTTGGTGTCGCAGAATTGACAGACCCCAAACAATGTGAAGAGGTAATTACTAAAGCCATTACTGACTATGGTCGGATCGATGGACTCGTCAATAATGCTGGTGTAAATGATGGCGTTGGTCTGGAAAGTGGTGACTATGAATCTTTTATCGCCTCTATAAATAAAAATGTCACACACTATTATATGATGGCTCACCTAGCTCTTCCACATTTAAAAAAATCAAAAGGAGCTATTGTTAATATTGGTTCGAAGACTGCTGTGACAGGGCAAGGAGGTACTTCAGGATATGCTGCGGCGAATGGTGGTAGGAATGCATTGACTAGAGAATGGGCCGTTGAATTATTGCAACACAGTATACGAGTGAATGCAGTGATAGTAGCTGAATGTTACACGCCAATGTATGAATCTTGGGTTCAAAAATTTGATGATCCTCAGTCAGTACTGAAAGGCATCACAGATAAAATACCATTGGAATATAGAATGACAACAGCTAAAGAAATTGCTGATATGGTTGTATTTCTATTATCAAGTCGCTCTAGTCATACAACCGGGCAATTGATTTTTGTAGATGGTGGCTATGTCCATTTGGATCGCGCCGTTTTACATGAAAATAAATCCAGTTAAAATGGATAGATATTGCTTAGCCTTAGATTTGGTTGACGATGCAGCATTGATTAATGAATACAAAAAGTATCATCAAAATGTCTGGCCAGAAATCATAGACAGTATTAAGTCTTCAGGAATAGAAGAACTAGAAATTTATCAAATTGGCAATCGATTGTTTATGATTATGTCCGTCAATGACACATTCTCCTTTGAGGCTAAACGTGCTAGTGATGCAACTAATCCTAAAGTTCAGGAATGGGAAGATCTTATGTGGAAATACCAACAAGCCTTACCTGCTGCGAAAAAAGGAGAGAAATGGATATTGATGGATCAGATTTTTAAATTATAAATCAACTAAGACATCACCCTTGCTAAACGTTGATTAATTATTTCATTCGCTCCATTCATAATCCGGTCTATTAGTTCCTTACAAGTCGGTATGTCATGAATCAATCCAACAACCATCCCACAAGACCAAGCACCAGCATCCATGTCACCTTCTGTCATTACTTTAGGGTAGACACCAGCTACTTCCCCTATGATGTCTTCAAAGGTAATGTCTTTGCCAAGCGTTTTTTCTTTTTCTAATAACCGCTCTACTGCAGGGTTGATCAATACACGTTCGGTATTTCTCAACGGACGCATAATCAGTCGTGTATCCAATTCCGTTGCATCTAGAATCGCTTGTTTGACATTGTCATGTATTGGTGCTTCCTTAGTCGCCATAAAACGTGTCCCCATATTCATGCCTTCTGCACCCATAGCTATCGAAGCCACTAGCGAACGAGCATCTGCCATTCCGCCAGAAGATAAAAATGGAATCTCCAACTCATCATGTGCACGAGGTAACAAAATCATATTAGGAATGTCATCTTCTCCCGGATGTCCGCCACATTCAAATCCATCTACAGAGACGGCATCGCAACCAATGGATTGGGCTTTCAATGCGTGACGTACGGAAGTACACTTATGAATCACTTTAATACCAGCATCTTTTAAATACGGTAAAACTTGTACAGGATTACGTCCTGCTGTTTCAACCACAGTTACTCCACCTTCAATAATTGCTTTTACATAAGCTGGATAATCTGGTTGTTGCAAACTTGGTAAAAATGTTAAGTTGACTGCAAATGGTTTGTTCGTCATATCCTTACATCTAGCAATTTCATTTGCTAAGTCGCCTGCTGTCTTTTGTGTCAAGCCAGTAATGGTACCCAATCCACCAGCATTGGAAACTGCAGCAGCTAATTCTGCAAAACCGACGTAGTGCATACCACCTTGCATGATTGGGTGTTCTATATTAAAAAGTTCTGTGATTTTAGTTTTCATATTTTTATTGATTGCCGTTTAGTCTGTAATTTAATTTATTTGGAATGGAAATATCTGTGCATATGCTTCACATATTTATTTCTTGGTGTAAATCAAGAGCTTTCTTTTCAGTGTGAACGAAGTGGTCTAAAGTCAACTATGCAACTCCCCAATCTTTCAACACCTCCTCCGTATCTTCCCCAGCAGCTCTAGACCCAAATTTTACTTCCGATACCGTCCGACTAAAGCGAGGAGCCGGTGCAGGCTGAGTAATTCCATCTAATTCTATATATGACTTTCTAGCCACATTGTGTGGGTGCTGCTGTGCTTCAATGTAGTCAAGCACAGGAGCAAAACAAACATCGGTCCCTTCCATGATTTCACACCATTCGTTTCTGGTCTTTGTTTTGAAAACTTCAGAGATTTTCTCTTTCATCGCTGGCCATTGAGACTTATCCAGTTGAGCTCCGAATTGTTTGGGATCCAACTCTGCCTTTTCTACGAGCAAGGCATAAAACTGTGGTTCTATAGATCCGATTGAAACGTACTTACCATCTTTGGTCTCATACACGTCATAAAAGTGTGCGCCCGAATCCAATAGGTTTGATCCTGGTTCTGTTGTGTGCATACCCATAGCGTGGAGCGTATTGAACATTGACATCAAAGTGGCAGTGCCCTCAGTCATGGCTGCATCAACAACTTGACCCTTTCCTGATTTTTGTACTTCAAGAAGAGCCGCCAATATCCCAGTGATTAAAAACATACCACCACCTCCAAAATCGCCGATCAAATTTAAAGGTGGGACAGGCTTTGATCCCTTTCTCCCAATCGCATGAAGTGCTCCTGCAATAGAAATATAATTTATATCGTGACCAGCGGCATGTGACAGAGGTCCATCTTGTCCCCAACCTGTCATTCTTCCAATGACTAATTTAGGATTTCGTTGATGCAAAATATCAGGTCCCAATCCTAGACGTTCCATTACACCTGGTCGAAATCCCTCAAACAAGACATCTGCTTTTTCAACCAGCTTTAACAGTGTTTCGATACCTTCTGCATCCTTTAGATTTATAGCTATTGATCGTTTTCCTCTCCTGCTACAATCTGGCATTCGTCTTTTTTTCGGATCAGCACGTCTTTCTACCACAATGACCTCGGCACCCATATCGGCCAATATCATTCCTGCAAAAGGACCTGGTCCTATGCCTGCCATTTCAATTATTTTAATTCCGTCTAATGGGCCCATGATTTTTTGTGTTTGTTAAATAATAGTGTTTACTAAAGCTTAAAACCTCCAGTGACGATTCTTATCTTGGCGCCATTCTGATCGCTCCATCTAATCGAATCACCTCTCCATTCAACATCGGATTTTCAATAATCGACTGTGCTAGTTTTCCAAATTCTTCAGGCTTACCAAGGCGAGATGGGAAAGGAACTTGCTTTTCCAAGGACTCAATGACTTCAGGAGGTGCTGCTTGGAATAGAGGAGTCATAAACAACCCTGGTGCTATTGTCAAACATCTGATACCTGATCTTGATAAGTCTCTTGCGATTGGTAAGGTCATCCCTACGATACCACCTTTTGAAGCGGAGTAAGCAACTTGACCAACTTGTCCATCAAAGGCGGCAACACTAGCTGTATTAATAATGACACCACGTTCTGCATTTTCATTTGGATCATTGGCTTGCATGATTTCTGCAGCTAATCTGAGGACATTGAATGTGCCAATAAGATTTATTTTAATGACTTTTTCAAAGGTGGCTAAGTCGTGGGCACCTTTTTTATGCACCGTTTTTTGTCCTGCTCCGATGCCAGCACAATTCACACATATGTGGATGGTTCCAAATTGGTTTACTGCATGAGCCAAGGCTTCTTTGACTTCACTTTCACTAGTGACATCTGTTTTTATAAAGTTTACTTTGTCACTGCCTAATCCTTCTACCAAAGCGTTTCCTCTCTCTGTGTTTAAATCCATGATGAGCGCTTTGCCGCCATTGGCAACAATGTTTCTAACTGTTGCTTCACCCAGGCCTGAAGCGCCGCCAGTGACTACGGCTATCTTATTTTGAATATTCATTTTTTATTTTTATTGGTTTTCAAATTATAATCCTATGGATTTTCCGATGATTTCTCTCATGATCTCATTCGTACCTCCAAGGATTCTCATTATTCGATTTCCGGCATAAGCCTTGGCAATAGGGTAGTCCCACATAAAGCCAGCACCTCCGTGTAATTGCAGACATTGGTCAATGACTCTGTCACTCAATTCTGTTGTCCAGTATTTTGACATAGCTGCTTTTTCATTGGTTAATTTCCCTTCATTAAGTTCCAGGACACATTCGTCAATAAAGGTTTCTGCGATAGTAATTTCTGTTAGTATTTCTGCCATTCGAAAACGTGAATTTTGAAATTTTCCAATCGGTCTTCCGAATGCTTTTCTTTCTTTTATAAATGTGAGTGTATCCTCATAGGCACGTTTTGCAGCAGCGACTGCTCCAATAGCAATTGATAATCTTTCTTGTGGTAAATTGTGCATCAGGTAGTAGAATCCTCTACCTTCTTCTCCAAGTATATTTTCTACAGGGACTTTCACATCTCTAAAAAATAGTTCAGCTGTATCTTGGGCTTTCAATCCTATCTTCTCTAAATTTTTACCTCTTTCAAATCCTTCCATACCTCGTTCAACAATTAATATGCTAATGCCTTTGTGTGTTTCTTCTGGATTTGTTTTGGCACAAACCAATACGATATCACTTAAAATGCCATTCGTAATATAGGTTTTCGATCCATTGAGAATATAATGATCTCCATCTCGAATCGCTGTGGTGCGCATTCCTGCAAGATCACTTCCTGCATCCGGTTCGGTCATTGCTATTGCAGTCACTATCTCGCCAGAGATGATTCCAGGCAACCATTTTTCTTTTTGTGCTTGCGTAAAATATTTTTCAAAATATGGTGCCATGATGTCGTTCTGTAATGTAAAGCCAGGACCTTCTACACCAAGACTAATCATCTCTTCTTGAAGAATAGCATTATAGCGAAAATCCGTTAAACCCAAACCACCAAATTCTTCAGGCATATCCATACACAGAAATCCCATTTCACCAGCTTTTGTCCATATGTCACGATCTACAATACCTGCCTTTTCCCATTTTTCAGCATATGGCACTGCTTCTTTCTTCATAAAATCACGAACCGTTTTTCTGAACATTTTATGTTCTTCAGTTAATATTTTGTCAGTCATATTATTAAATATTTAATACTTATTTTTTATGATTTATTGGATAGGTATTTTTCTAAACTAGTTAATGAAAAAGATTACATTCCTTTTGGTTTTTGCTGTTTCATAAAGCCAAACATGTAGCCTGCAACTCTTCTCTTTTGTATTTCTTCTGTTCCTTCAGTAATGCGATAGCGGCGATGATGGCGATAAATATGTTCAAATGGTTTATGCCTGGAATAGCCTAAGCCTCCATGAACTTGCATGGCTTGATCAGCTGCCTGGCAACAAAGCCTGTTTGACCAATAATTGCACATGGACACTTTGTCTGATACAGAGAAGGCACCATATTTATCCATTTGCCAAGCGGTCTGTCTGATGAAGGCACGCAACATTTCACATTGCGTTTGCAACTCCACCAATGGAAACTGAATGCCTTGATTTACGGCTAAGGCTTTACCAAATGGTTTGCGATTTTTGGCGTATTCTACTGCTTCATTTATACAATATTGAGCAGCGCCTAAACTTGATGCTGCTTGGCGAATGCGATTTTCATTAAAGAAATGTTGTACGATAGCTAAGCCTTTACCTTCTTCACCTAAGATTGAATTATGAGAAACTCGTACATCATTTAAAGACACTGTTCCATGATCACTTGGCATATTAAACGTCCATAGAAATTCTTCGATTTTCAGGCCATCTGAATCCATTGGCACAAGAAATGCCGTGATACCATATCCATCACCTGCTTTACCGCTTATTCTGGCAAATATCAAATCATACGCACAAGCATGGATACCTGTATTCCATGTTTTAGTTCCATTGATGACCCACTCATCACCTTCTCTGACAGCAGTTGTTTCCATATGAGTGGCATCCGATCCGTGATCTGGTTCGGTAATGCCAAATGCAAACGACTTGTGTGGATCGCCTTTGATTAAGCCTTCAAGGAATTCTGCTTTTTGAACATCATTCCCATAAGCTAGCATCAATAATGCACCTACTGTATTTCCAACTATAGAATGTTCATTTTGCAAGTCGTTGTGTAAGCCTAGGCCTTTAGCCGCAAGATGCTCTCTTATGATTGACATAGCTAAATTAGATCCATCTTGACCACCATATTCTTTTGGCATTGCAAAACGAAAATGGCCGGCTTCATCTGCTAACTGTTTTGCTTGTGCTAACAACGCTTCCCAATCCTCCTTTGGCACTCCACCATTATCCCAATCTGTTCGTGCATGTTCTCTTCGATGATCAAAAAATCGAATGTTGTCGTCTTTTTGTTCTAGAGGTCGAATAGTCATTTCAATAAACTGATCAAGTTCATTTAGGTATGAAGTAATTTCTGAAGGAATGTCAAAATTCATGTACTAGAACTAAATATTTGTGTTGGATAATTATACAAACATTCCCCTTTTCATAAAGTCTTTTTTTAGTTGAATTACATGATTTAGATTAAGAAATACCTATTTCTTGATTAAATCTTCTTTTTATATTGTATTCGTAAATGGATTAAATAATTGTATGAATTTTTTAATGTACAATTATTCAGGATGCTTTACAGAAGACTATGGATCAAGCAAAAGAAATACGCGAAGGAGAAGAGCTGGATTGGCAAAAATTAGAAAGTTATCTACGTACCGCAATGCCTGATGAAACGGATGGTAAAATGAAGGTAGCTCAATTTCATGGAGGTCACGCCAACTTGACTTATTTATTAAAATTCGGAGAAAAGGAATTGGTGTTACGTCGTCCGCCTTTTGGTAAAATTGCACCTGGTGCTCATGATATGAAGCGTGAATTCAGGGTGTTGTCAAAATTGTATAACGTATTTCCTGAAGCACCTAGAGCCTATTTGTTTTGTGATGATGAAAGCATTATTGGTTCTCCGTTTGTTGTTATAGATCGTAAACATGGTGTAATCGTTCGAACAGAATTGCTGGATTGTTTCAAACAATTCGAGCGGGCAGAAGAGCGATTAACAACTGCATTGATTGAAGCACAAGCTAATTTACATAAAGTCGATTATGCAAAAGCAGACTTGAGTAAACTTGGAAGGCCAGAAGGTTTTTTGGAGAGACAATTAACAGGATGGTCCAAGAGATGGGAACTAAGCAATACAGAAGAAAATAAAGACATGGATGACGTCCTTAAATTACTTGCTGAGTCTGTTCCAACTCCACAAGCAATATCTATCATTCATAATGACATAAAATTTGACAATTGTCAATTTCAACCTGATAACCCTGACAAAGTAACTGCCATTTTTGATTGGGATATGACAACACTTGGAGATCCCTTGGTAGATCTTGGTTCGACATTAAGTTACTGGGTCGAACCCTATTTTGAACAATTTGATCTGCCAGTGAGTTTAGATCATACATTTCCGAGTAAAGAATTCGTCCTTGAAAAATATACAGAATTTACCGGCTTCTCATTAGAACGAATTGATTGGTATCATGCATTTGCTTACTGGAAAGGAGGTGTCATTGCTGCCCAATTGTATGAGCGTTTTGTTAATGGCCAAACTAAAGATAAGCGCATGAAGAAGTTTGGACAGACAGCAAAAGTTTTTGGATCCTTTGCTAAAAAGTTATTGCAATAAAATTAGACTTAACACACAGTGTGCGTTCAATAAAATATGAACATTAAAAACACCTTATTAATTCATTCAATAAACACATAACATAAAAATGGCATTACCTTCAATATTTGATAATATAAGACTACCTGTTATTGGTGCACCTTTATTTATTATCTCGGGCCCAGAATTAGTTATTGCGCAATGTAAAGCGGGAATAGTCGGTTCTTTTCCTTCTTTAAATGCAAGACCACAGTCTCAGTTTGATGAATGGCTTCACCAGATCACAGAAGAATTAGCGGCTTATGATAAAGCCAATCCTGATAAACCTTCAGCTCCATTTGCTGTCAATCAAATTGTACATCGCAGCAACAACAGATTGGAAGAAGACTTAGAGACTTGTGCAAAATGGAAAATACCTCTAGTGATCACCTCCTTAGGTGCAAGAGAAGAATTGAATAATGCTGTACATGACTGGGGAGGTATTGTTTTGCATGATGTCATCAATGATCGATTTGCCCATAAGGCTATAGAAAAAGGAGCAGATGGACTGATTCCTGTGGCGGCTGGAGCAGGTGGACATGCAGGCACGACTTCACCGTTTGCCTTGATGCAAGAAATCAGAACATGGTTTGACGGGCCAGTTGCTTTATCGGGTTCCATTGCTTCAGGTGCTGCGATTCTTAGTGCCCAAACGATGGGTGCTGATCTAGCTTATATAGGCAGTGCATTTATTTCTGCTAAAGAAGCCAGAGCCAGCGAAGACTACAAGCAAGGTATCGTAGATGGTAAGGCTGCTGATATCGTATACTCTAATTTATTCACTGGGGTTCACGGTAATTACTTGAAAAAGTCAATCGAGAATGCTGGCTTAGATCCTGACAATTTACCAGAAAGTGATCCAAGCAAAATGAATTTTGGTTCTGGCGGTAATACTGCTGCTAAGGCTTGGAAAGACATTTGGGGTTGTGGACAAGGAATTGGTAATATAGATGCAGTAGCGTCAACAGCTGATTTAGTTGCGAAATTTAAACATGAGTATGATACTGCTGCTAAACGAATTACCAGTTTACTGTAAGCGACCACCTCAGCTCTAACTACATAAATGACTTAAGTACATTTGGTAAACCCATTTTATCTGTATTTAAATGTGCTGCGCCGTCCACGTACATGGTAATGCCAGTTATGTAAGACGATAATGGACTAGACAAAAAACAGACACTGTTCGAAATATCTTCGACAGTTCCAAATCGTTGTAATGGATTTGCTTTTCTTCCTTCGTCAAATGAGTCCTGTATAGGCTGAGGATATGTACTCAAACCAGAACTTTCAATAGTGCCTGGCGCAACGCAATTAATTCTGATATTTGAATGACTCCATTCTAAGGCTAAAGTCTTGGTCATATTTTCTACACCCGCTCGTGCCGCTCCTGTATGTATCATACCAGGAAACCCGCGATGTATGTCAGCAATGATATTGACGATCACACCTTCTTGTTGTGGGAGAAAAAAATTAACTGCCATATCACGGGTCATATAAAAAGTCCCGTTCAGATTATTATTAATAACAGCATTCCAACCTTTATTATTGATGTATTCTGCCAAAGTCGGAAATTGACCACCTGCGTTATTGATAAGAATATCTAAGCGATTATATTTTTCTTTTATGAATGTCACCAATTTATCTATTGCTTCTTCTTGTCGGATATCACAAGGTGTGGCGCTTACTTCTCCGAAGGCAGATAGCTCTTCTTGAGCTTTCATCAATGGCTCTTCTTTTCGCGAACAAATTATCACTTTGGCTCCCATTAGCAACATATCTTTTGCAATTTGGTATCCAATGCCTGATCGACCACCGGTGACAAGAGCTATTTTATCTTTAAATGTATTTTCTTTGAACATGTAGGTTATTGATTGAATGTTAGTTTTACATCTTAAATCCTAAATCATCCAGTTTACTTTTTAATGGATTTATGATGTAAGATTTAAGAAATATGCTTTATGATTTTTTACTGCCACTGATAAAACCACCATAACTCATCAAGCAGAAATCACAGCAGGCGCCTCACTTACTCTGTTGATGCCTAAGCATTCTCGAGTCTCTGCAATAGTAGCGGGCTCTCTACCGATATCTCTAACTAATTGCGTCGCTTTCGCTACTAAGTCTCCATTCGATTTAGCCATCTCTCCATTAGGTAGATAAAAATTATCTTCTAAACCTACTCTTATGTTTCCACCCAAAATTGCTGATTGAGCTGTCAACTTCCATTGAGCGCGACTGATGACTATACTCTGCCAAAATGCACCTTCAGGAACTTGCTTAGATTGATGAATTAAATTTTCTGCAGTTGCAGGAATACCTCCCAATACACCCATCACCAGACTGTAGCATGCATTATCAGGTATAAGACCCATGGCTCTAAGTGGTTCTGCATTTCTGATGTGTCCTGTATCAAAGCATTCCATTTCTGGACAAACGCCATTGTCCGTCATGATGGTCACAATCTCTGACATGGTTTCAAAAGAATTTTCGAAAACTGCATTCCACAAAAACTGCTTTTTACTTTTAGAAAAAATAGCATAGTTCATACTACCCATATTGAATGCCGCCATTTCTGGTTTCGTAATTGGAAGATGAGCAGTTCGTTCTGCAACACTCAATCCAATTGCACCTGTTGACCAGTTGATAATAATATCCGGGCAATGTTTTCTAACTTCTCTTTGGATAGCTTCGAATACTTCTGGCCGCCAACTTGGAACACCATTATCTTCTCTTGCATGGATGTGGACGATAGAAGCACCAGCTTCATGAGCTCGTCTCGCTTCTTCTCCTAATTCTTCTGGAGTGTACGGAATCGCAGGGCAATGAGAACGGTTGGTGGCAGCTCCTGTTAGTGCTGCGGATATAATGATTTTGTCTTTATTCATGGCTAATTTATTTTATACTATTTCTAATTATTTACAATACCATGTCAGGTACATCATCTGGCATCATCAACTTGCCAGCAGTAGCATCAGCAATTTCTTCAACAGAAACTCCGGGTGCTTTTTCTAACAAATGAAAGGCATTATCTTTGACTTCTAATACAGCTAAGTTTGTCACAATTTTGGTAACACAATTTACACCAGTCAATGGCAGTGTACATGCTTCTAACAGCTTTGACTCTCCTCGCTTATTGGTGTGCATCATAGCGACAATTATATTTTCGGCAGAGCCTACCAGATCCATAGCTCCTCCCATACCCTTTACCATTTTGCCTGGGATTTTCCAATTAGCGATGTCACCGTTTTGAGCAACTTCCATTGCACCTAATACTGTCAGTTCGACATGCTGTCCTCGGATCATGGCAAAACTTGTGGCGCTGTCAAAATAAACGGCACCAGGTAATGCCGTAATGGTTTGCTTACCTGCATTAATTAAATCTGCGTCTTCTTCTCCTTCAAAAGGAAATGGGCCCATGCCTAAGATGCCGTTTTCCGATTGGAATTCTACATTAATGCCTTCAGGGATGTGATTGGCAATAAGGGTAGGGATGCCAATACCTAAATTGACATACCATCCATCTTGTAATTCTTGTGCTATTCTCTGTGCTATTTGATCTTTACTAAGCATGTTTAATTTTTTAGTTGGTGTGGTCGATGGTAAACTCGCTTTAACCTTATAATAATTAGGTTCTAGGTCTTGTCGTGACTCTTTCAATTCTTTTCTCATAATCCTCACCTTGGAATATCCGTTGTACAAAAACTCCAGGTGTATGAATTTGATTAGGATCTAATTCGCCAGCTGGTACTAATTCTTCTACTTCGGCAACTGTAATTTTTCCAGCCATTGCCATGATGGGATTAAAATTTTTGGCTGTTGCTTTATAGATCAAATTGCCTGCAGTGTCTCCTTTCCATGCTTTGACAAAAGCAAAATCTGCCTGAAAAGCCATTTCAAGAATATGTGGTTTTCCATTGAATTCCCTAACCTCTTTGCCTTCTGCCACTTCTGTTCCGTAACCAGCTGGTGTGAAAAATGCGGGAATACCAGCACCAGCTGCACGACATCTTTCAGCCAATGATCCTTGAGGCACAAGATCCACTTCGAGTTCACCTGATAGCATCTGCCGCTCAAATTCTTTATTCTCACCGACATAGGAGGAAATCATTTTTTTTATCTGTTTTCCTTGCAGTAATAAACCAAGTCCAAAATCATCAACACCTGCATTATTACTTATACAGGTAAGTCCCTTGATGTCTCGACGAACTAATTCATTTATTGCATTTTCTGGTATGCCGCATAGGCCAAATCCGCCTAACATGAATGTCATGTTACTCTGAACGCCTTCGAGTGCGACCTGGACATTTTCGACTACTTTATTTAAAGCCATAGTTTAGTTTTCTTTAAGAAATCAGTTGTATACATGTCTTTATACAGGATTTTATTTTTATTGCTTTCTAAAAATACCTTTATCTTTTCTGTCTGCATCATTTATTCCACCTTCAATAATAAAAATCCTGCCTCAACATTTTGTCCTTCCTCAGCATATACTTCTGTTACTGTTCCTTCTTTTTCCGCTACAATCGTATTTTCCATTTTCATAGAAGAAATAATCATCAATGGGTCATCAGTCTTTACTTCCTGACCTGACTTCACAAGTACTTGTACAATTTGAGAAGGCATTGGCGCTTCATAACCACCTTCTACTTTGTCTGCTAGTTTGGAAGGGAATCGACTCTTTTTTATTAGTGTTATATTTCCAGTTTCTGGTAAATGAATAAAATATTGGTTCTCATTTTGGCTAATGGCGGCTTGGTATTGGACACCATTTACTCTAAAAGACAGTTGTCGTGATGTTACCTCATTCAAATAAACAGAATAATTACTATCTCCTATTTCAACATCAAACTGTTGATTAGCTTGGGCAGTATATCGAATCATTATTTCTTCTTCATCCAAGAGATAGGTGACTTCTTGCGACATGTATTTACTGCTTCTCCAACCCGAAGGCATGCTTCGTAAGAGTGCTCTATTTTGATTTCTTCCATGCCAATCCAATAAAGTGCTCGCTATTGCTGCTAATTCTAGTTGTTGATTTGACTTCTGAGTAAAGGCATTGGCATCAAAGTGATTAACTAAATAATGTGTATCGTAATCTCCTTTTTGAATAGCTTCTTGTTCAAAGAGATGTAGTAGGAAATCTTGATTAGTGGTCAAGCCCTGACATTTTAAATGCCTTAAGGTGTATGCCATCTTTCTATGTGCCGAATGTCTGTTTTTATCCCATACAATGATTTTTGCAATCATGGGGTCATAGTGTATAGAGATTTCTGATCCACTTTTAACAGCAGTTTCAACTCTCAATCCCTCCACGTCTGGCACATTCCATAATTGGACTGTTCCTGTTGCTGGCAAGAAATTGTTACTTGGATCTTCCGCGTAAAGCCGTGCTTCTATAGCATAGCCATTTCCTTTTACTTCGTCTTGAGTAATTGGCAAAGGCTTGCCTTCAGCAACTTCAATTTGTAACTCGACCAAATCCAAACCAGTAACTTCTTCGGTAACTGGGTGCTCCACTTGCAATCGAGTGTTCACCTCCAAAAAGAAAAAATCTCCTGAAGTATCGTCATAAATAAATTCGACTGTTCCTGCATTATCATAGGACAGAGCTTTGGCAGCTTTAACTGCTGCTTCTCCCATTTCTTGTCTCAATGCTTCTGTCAACACAGGTGAAGGACTTTCTTCCAATACTTTTTGATAGCGCCTTTGGATAGTGCATTCTCTTTCTAGTACATGTATGGCATTGCCAAGTTTATCACCAAAAATCTGAAACTCAATATGACGGCCTTTGGCGATATATTTTTCTATAATTAATTCGTCATCTCCGAAAGAAGATTGGCTTTCTCGTTTGGCGGCTTTAATGTTTTTTTCAACGTCCGCTTCTTTATGGACGATTCGCATGCCTTTTCCACCTCCACCTGCCGTTGCTTTTAATAGTAAAGGGAAACCTACATTTTTCGCTTCCTTAATTAATCGCTCCAAAGTTTGATCATCTCCTTGGTAACCAGGTATAACCGGCACGTCATGCTCTCGCATAATGGACTTAGCCTTGGACTTAGATCCCATAGCTTCTATAGCAGCTGCATTCGGCCCAATGAATATCATATTTGCTTCTTCACATCGTTTAGCAAAACCTGCATTTTCGGATAAAAAGCCATAGCCTGGATGAATGGCATCTGCTCCATATTCTTTAGCAACTGATACTATCTTGTCTTGATCGAGATAGGATAGAGAAGGACTACTTTCACCAATGTGCACAGCTATATCTGCTTCATTGACAAATAATCCATCACTATCTGCATCTGAAAATACTGCAATACTCTTGATGCCCATTTTGCGACAGGTGCGAATTATACGGGAGGCTATTTCGCCTCGGTTTGCTATTAGGATGGTAGAGATCATTTGCTTGTATTTAAGTCTATGGTCTAATGGTCAATGGTCTAATGGTCTATGGTCTATGGTCTATGGTCTAATGGTCTATGGTCTAATGGTCTAATGGT
>CAYVFU010000076.1:0-1805 GCA_964450495.1 uncultured Saprospiraceae bacterium
AACCCCTATCTGTATCAATGTGTTTGAAACAACACCACAGCGCCAAATCCAAGTATCCCCTCATTCAAGTTCGTATCCCATGTGTAGTTAATCCCAGGACTTAACACCATACTATTTGGAAAATTAAATTCTAAAGCGGTCTCAAGTGTAATGGCTTTTTCTTGATACACAACATCCACAAACAAATTACTAGACTCATTCAGAAAATATTTGTGTCCTAATAACAGACTGTAATACACATTTTCAGAAAAGCCCTCAAGAGGTTTACCTAGAGTCAGGTGAAAAAATCCGACACTTTTTCTATTGAGATTTTTTGCAAGGATAAATGTGGTTTGAACTTCTGGAAGAACTTCTGACTCATCTATAGGCACTACCAACATGATATTTGTCGCGATTGTAGGCTTATTATTTTTCTCATATCGCCATCTATGTTGCCAGGATCCGCTAAAAGATTTGTCGTAATCTATGCTATTGTTATTTGCTTCAAAACTGAGCACATTCAGGCTAAATAAGCTGTTTCTCCAGAATCCTTGGTCTGAAAATGTATTGGCAATGCACAAATTGTGAGAATAGCCACCATCAGCTGTATAAGAAGAGTTTGACTGAAAAAAAGGCATATTCGGTGGCCCTGGCTGACCATCTGTAATTGAATTTGCTGTCACCGCAGTTTGCATAGTTGCAATACTATCGGCCTCTGCATAGTCGTCTTCTTGTGCCATACAGATATTAGCGCTTATAAGACACAAACAGAAAATAAAATGTAATGAATTCTTTGGTAAAAGATAAAAGCAATTAAGCATAGAAAGGTGTAAACATAAAAAAAAGCTATGATCCTTAGATCATAGCTTTTATATTTTTTATTTGGCTAATATCCTAGAAACCAAAGCCACCGCCCATAGCGCCCATTGTTTCTGCGAATTCTTCCATTGTCATTTTTTTGTAACCGCTCGTTTCGATATCGAAAGCACCAGCTGGAACTTCGTCTTTCAATTCTACAGTTGTCACTCCAAGAATCGCTTGTCCCATATTAAGCTTGTACTCCAATGGAAACCCAGCAAATTCTGAAAGATCGACACCTTGAATAACAGAAGCGTTAATGTTTATCTCTTCAGTGACGTATGCTTCGATTCCAAAATCACCAGCATCAGGATCTTTTGACTTAACATTCATTTTATAACATTCATAACCAGCAATTGTCTTGGTATCTTCTTTATCGTATTCAATATCTAGATCAGATAGTGGGTTAGGATTTTCTGCTTTCATTTTATCCATTTCCAATTTCGTGGATTCAACATGCATTTTGTTACCCATCATATCAAAAAACATATTCATACTACCCTCTTCGTCAATGATATTCTTAATACCTACCATGCCTCCCATCATATTGATGTTCGTCAGTGATTTACCATCTTGATGATAAACAGAGTATTCAGTTCCTTTCATCATTTCCAACATTGCTGCTGCTTCAGGATTGGAACTCTCTACAGAGCTTATTTCCATTTGAATATGCATTTCAGACATTTCGTCTTGTGCAGTTAACATACCTGTGAAGATTAAACAGGCAAAAACTAGTGTTTGTATAAATTTCATTCGTTTAATTTTATCTTTTATATACATTCGAAAGCCAATATAAGTGCAAAAAGTTTACCTAACTACCATATTTCGATAATCTTAAGACTTAAACCGACGAATTAACTCAAATAGTGAAGGTTTTTAAGATATAAAGTATAATACTATACAATCCCCTGTCTCATAACTTGATGCCATAGTCAGCATTCATCAATTATTGCCAAAGGCGATTCTCA
>CAYVFU010000076.1:1905-23199 GCA_964450495.1 uncultured Saprospiraceae bacterium
TCATAACTTGATGCCATAGTCAGCATTCATCAATTATTGCCAAAGGCGATTCTCATTACTTATTGCCAAAGGCGATACTCATCACTTATTGCCAAAGGCAATACTCACAAATTAATGCCAAAGGCAGTAGTCCTAACTTGATGCCAAAGGCAGCATTAAAAGTTTAGCCCATCGGATCAGCTTTCAACGTAAACGTTCGACTCACCGGGTTTAATGGTGCGTCTACCTTGTTGTTGTCTTTATCCAATAACGTTAGTGTAATTGTATTCTCCCCCATTGGAAGTCCATTTAAGTAATATGGCTTCCAATCAGTGATGATGGTTTCTGTTCCATTTATGTCAGCTTTTACTTTGTATCCATCAGCTGAGAGATCAACGTTAGTTAAGAAGAAATCCAACATTAGGTTTTCTGTGTCTTTACCTACATAGTTTCCTTTTGGTCTGCTGTAAAAGAGCATTGGATCTTTAATTTGTTCAGTCTTATTGATCGTTTTATTTTCTACATTAACTTTCAAAGCCACACTCGCACCTTTAGACTTAATGCTTTCATGGTAGGATCTTGATAAGAATGCCAACATGTGATGTTCTCCATCTGGCACGTCGTGTTCAAATTGACTGACGTACTTCGCAGCATAAGGAGAATCATTCATGATCAAATGTATGTGTTGGCCTTTAGCTGAATTTGCGCACATTTTCGCTGGTGCATCCGCTGACTGTTGTCCCAACTTGTAATTATCTCCCCGCACGCCAAACGTAAACACACCATTTGTATAATTCACAGAAGAAATAGCAGCATCTGGAAATGCTACTGATTCAGTAAATGGCTTGATTGTAATGCCATTACCAATTGATTCTCCACCTAAATTTCCTTTTACTTGTTCCATCGTCGTAGCTTTTGCATCTTCTACAACTTTAGTTGTTTCTTTACATGATGATAACATCGCTACAATAAGAAGAAAATACCCTATATGTTTCATAAGTTTAATTTTAGCATGAATTTACTCAATAAAACTATAATCTATGACAACACATAAGCCATTTATCCTATAAATTAAATGAAAGAAGCAAAAGCCATCATTGCAAATGAGATCGTAATTTTCAATCAAGGTCAAAAACTTGTTGGGCCAGTGAGTTTTACGATCAAACAAAATCAACATTCGATAATTACTGGAGATAATGGCTCTGGAAAAACCTCCATTCTAAAAGCCATTAAAGGAATTCTACCTGTGAGAGAAGGACAACTGACATTCCCAATGATTCCAGAAACTGACAACATCTATGATTGGAAAACCAAGCACATTCAATTCGTTACCTTTCAAGATCGCGATCATTTATTCTATACAAAAGAACGATATCCTCAACAGAGATTTCAAGCATTTGATAATGATGACTTTACTGTTGAAGACTATTTAATAAAAAATGGCTATGACTCATCAAATATTAATCACAAAAGGGTTATTGCTCTATGCCAACTTAATGAGCTCTTAAATCAAGAACGAGTAAAACTTTCAAGTGGTCAGATGAGGAAATATAATTTGGCAAAAGCGTTGATCAAATCGCCAAAATTAATCTTGATTGACAACATCTATGTGGGATTAGATGAAGAGCATCGTTACACTATAAATTCATTAATAGATGTGCTTGCAAATGAACTGGATATTTTATTTATACTATCGGGAAAACATACATCATTACCTGCTTGCATCAATCATAAAATCTGTCTTGAAAACAGCCATCAACATTCTATAAAAAATCTGGACATCATTAAATTGCTTTACAGCGAAACATTCCACTGGCCCAATACAGAGAAACGAATTTCCATACATAAGCTGACAGTGGATTATGGCGATAGTCGTGTATTTACGGACTTTAACTGGGAGGTGAGTAAAGGTGAGAAATGGGAAGTAAAGGGAATAAATGGATCTGGTAAATCTACTCTACTGTCTTTGCTCACAAGAGACCATCCACAAGTGTATTCAAATGCAATTAACTTATTCGAACTATCGAGACCTTCGATATGGGATGTGAAAAAAGAAATCGGATTTACGAGTTCGGAACTCCATACATATTTTCAGTTTCCAAATACATCTTGTCACCGTATTGTCGAACAAGGATTCTACCCCACTCTCTATGATGCACCAGATTTAAGTCCAAAACAATCTGAGATTATTTCAGCTTTGTTTGACTATTACACATGTGCTCATTTAAAAGAACGTTTATTTAGAGCATGTTCGACTGGTGAGCAACGATTAATTTTATTCATGAGAGCGATTGCAAAAAATCCTGCTCTTTTAATTTTAGATGAACCTTTTCAAGCATTGGATCAAATTACCATAGATCGCTCCATAAAATTGTTGGACTCCATTCTGACAAAAGACCATACTCTGCTTTTTGTCTCTCATTATACAAAATACATTCCTACTGTTGTATCCAAGCAACTAGATTTAGATGCTATTGGAAAGTGATCGTCTTTTGCCGCAACATTTAAGGGAGACTGATTATACAGAAGAATTCTGGTCTTTTGATATGAAAAATATACTATTCAATGTCTGTGGAACAACTCTCACAGATGAGTTGAGACCCATTTTAACAACAACTTTCATCTTAACTAATTCTTATTTTTGGTAAGGTTTTACATATATCTTTATTGTAAACGTTTCCGATTATTTTTGACTTGATATTTTAAAATACTCATGTCTAAATCCTTGTTGATAAACTGTATGTTTGCTCTATATGACAAAGCCATATCTCTTTGAAGCATGTATTTTTGACTTTGATGGTGTGATAGTAGATACCGCGGGATTCCATTATTTGTCCTGGAAAAAATTAGCAAATCAGTTAGGTTTCGAATTTACACAAGAACAAAATGAAGCCATGAAAGGCATTAGTCGTATGGATAGCCTTGACGTCGTGTTGGAAATTGGTAACATCACAGTGAGTCATGATGAAAAAATTGAACTTGCAAAACAAAAAAATGATTGGTACCGCGAATACTTAAATGATATTGATGAATCAGCAATCTTGCCTGGTGTGTTGCATTTTCTAAAAGAACTATCCGAAGCTAATATTCCGTTTGCATTGGGTTCGGCCAGTAAAAATGCAGGATACATCATTCCTAAATTAGGCATAGTACCATTGTTTCATACAATCCTAGACGGTAACGATACTTCACGCAGCAAACCAGATCCAGAAATTTTTGTCATGGGTGCTGATGCGATGCAAAAAAAACCAGAAAGCATAGTTGTCTTTGAAGACAGCTATAAGGGCCTAGTTGCAGCGCAAACTGCGGGTTTTATTTCTTGTGGTGTGGGTAACACCGAGATATTACACAATGCAGATTTTGTCATCGCTAGTTTTGAGGAATTTTCTATTGAAAAATTAAATGTCAGAATTGGTGAAATGAAAACACAATGAAAGATTATCTCGTCAAGCATCCTTGGAAAATAATAGAAGATTCTTTTCATAAAGAATATAACCAAATTACTGAATCACTTTGTAGTCTTGGTAATGGCATGATTGGCCAACGAGGAAATTTTGAGGAACACTACAGTGGCGAAACATTACAAGGCAATTATGTTGCTGGCATTTATTATCCAGACAAGACAAGAGTTGGTTGGTGGAAAAATGGCTACCCAGAATATTTTGCTAAAGTATTGAATAGTGCAGATTGGACAGATTTAGATATTTATTTCGGAAATGTCAGATTAGATATAAACAAATCGACAATTCTTGACTTTTATAGGGAACTAGATATGAAAACTGGTATCCTTTCGAGACGAATTTCATTTCAAATAGAAAATATAAAAGCAACAATTAAATCAGAACGATTTTGCCATTACGCCACTAAGGAAACAGCTTGGCTTAAATACGAAGTGTTTGTAAACGACTATTCAGGACCCATTACAATACAATCAAGCATTAATTTTGACGTACGAAATCAAGACTCAAATTACGACGAGAATTTCTGGGATTATCATTGCCATCATATAGACAATGATTGGGGACATGTATTTTGCAAAACCAAGAAAACAGAGTTCAAAGTATGTGCTGGGATAAAAAATAAATTCGCGATCAATGGCGAAAAAATAAGTGATCGTTCATTATTAAAAGAAGAAAGAAAAGTAGGACACCAAATCCAAGTGGATGTAAAGCCGGGTGATAGCATTCAGTTTATTAAACATGCTGCGATCATCTCAGAATATCATCATGGAAATGTACGCCTTATTGATACGTGTAAGCAGGTCCTACAAGATTCTGCATCTATAGGTTATGAAGAAGCTAAAAAGTCTCACATTATAGCATGGCAAAGCAAGTGGGAACAAGGCGATATTGAAATTGAAGGCGATGTCGCTGCTCAACAAGGAATTCGTTTCAATATATTTCATTTGAATCAAACCTATACAGGCGAGGATAGTCGACTAAATATTGGACCGAAAGGATTTACAGGTGAAAAATATGGGGGATCGACTTATTGGGATACTGAGGCGTATTGCCTACCCTTCTATCTTGGTACAGCGAAGCCAGATGTAGGTCGCAACTTACTAATCTATAGACACAACCATTTGCAAAAGGCAATTGATAACGCAGCAACTCTAGGATTTAAAGATGGGGCAGCTCTCTATCCTATGGTTACCATCAATGGAGAAGAATGCCACAATGAATGGGAAATTACATTTGAAGAAATTCATCGCAATGGAGCAATTGCTTATGCCATTTACGATTATGTGAATTATACTGGCGATAAAGCATATTTGAAAGACTATGGATTTGAAGTATTGGTGGCAATAGCGAGGTTTTGGTCGCAACGAGTCAATTGGTCAACAGAGAAAGAACAATACGTCATTCTTGGAGTTACTGGCCCGAATGAATATGAAAATAATGTAAACAACAATTGGTATACAAATTATATAGCCAAGTGGTGTTTGCAATATACAATAGAAGTATATCAACAATTGAAAAGTTCGCATAATGCTACAGTAAATTTAAATGCAGAGGAGTTAGAGAGATGGAATCAGATAATACAACACATGTATTTCCCATTCGATGACAAGCGTGATATCTATCTTCAGCAAGACGGATTTCTTGATAAAGAAGTAGTGACTGTAGATGAATTACCCAAAGAAGAACAACCAATAAATCAACATTGGTCTTGGGACCGCGTATTGCGATCTTGCTACATTAAACAAGCGGATGTTTTACAAGGGTTTTACTTTTTTGAAAATGATTTTACCAAAGATGAACTGCGTCGTCACTTCGAATTCTACGAACCATTGACTGTTCATGAATCCTCACTTTCGCCATGTGTTCATGCTATACTTGCTAGTAGTCTTGGCAAAGATGATAAGGCCTATGAAATGTATCTGCGTACATCCAGACTAGATTTGGATGATTACAATAACGATACTGAAGATGGATTACACATAACCAGCATGGCAGGTACTTGGATGACGATCACCAAAGGCTTTGGTGGTATGCGTGTTCGAAATAGCGAATTATCATTCAATCCTACTTGCCCAAATAAATGGCAATCCTATTCATTCAAAATTGTATTTGAAAACCAATTATTGGCTATCAAAGTGAACGCAACGAGTTTCGAAATAAAACATCACGGAGACAAAGATATTGAAGTAGAAGTGAGCAATACAAAGAAAAAATTAACAGCAAAAGGTACTCAGAGTTGGAATATCATTTAGTTGACATATCAACATATTCATATATATAATAATACATTGATATATATAATGGACAGATTCTAAATTATCTAATATGTTCTTTTTAATTTAAACTACAGTTGTAAGTACAATTAACATTCATAAATATGAAAAACATTAGCACACTCCTTATTATCACAATTTTGACCTTAACATTTACTTCTTGTAAACAAAGTCAGGACAGCACTCCTAAGGCAGAATCTGCTCAGCAGGAGGTTGTATTCGGTCAGCCTGATTGGGTAAAGAATGCTGTTATCTACGAGGTTAATGTGAGACAATTCACACCAGAAGGCACCTTCAATTCATTAGCCGGACATTTAGATCGAATCGAAGATATGGGTGTAGATATACTCTGGTTAATGCCCATCTACCCTATCAGCTTAAAAAATAGAAAAGCAACCAACGAAAAATCTGTTGAGGACTTTCCAGCAACAACTGATCTAAGCCAATACCTTGGAAGTCCTTATGCTGTCGCAGATTACAAAGACGTGAATCCTGACATGGGTACTCAAGCAGATTTCAAAAAACTGGTAAATGAAATCCATAAAAGAGGTATGAAAGTTATCCTAGATTACGTCCCCAATCATACTGGCTGGGATAACCCTTGGATAACAGATCATCCAGATTGGTACACCCAAGACGCAGATGGAAACATCATTGACCCTATCGATCCAGGCACTGGTGAATCATGGGGATGGACAGATGTGGCAGATCTGAATTATGACAAACAAGAGATGCGCAATGCCCAAGTAGATGCTCTACTCTTTTGGATTAATGAGATGGATGTTGATGGGTTTAGGCAAGACGTTGCTCATAATGTACCAGTTGACTTTTGGCAAGATGTCGCTATAGAATTGACTAAAGCAAAGCCAGATGTTTTTCTTCTAGCTGAAGCTGAAACTCCTGCACTTAGAAATGAAGACGCGTTTCATGCGGACTATGGATGGGAGTTTCATCACATACTGAACGATATCGCCAAAGGTGAAAAGAACGTTACGCACATCGATCAGTGGTTTGTTGCCAACAAAAAGAAAAATAAAAAAGGATTTCACATTCACTTTACTTCCAATCATGATGAAAATACTTGGGGTGGAACCGTTTTCGACAGAATGGGTGAAGCACATAAAGCCTTAGCCGTCTTGGCAGCAACGTTTGATGGTATGCCATTGATATATGGAGGCCAAGAAGAGCCATTGAAACACAGACTTGCATTTTTCACCAAAGACGATATCGGTTTCAAGAATTATGCATACAGTTCATTTTACAAAAGTCTTTTTGATCTTAAAGACCGCAATCAAGCAATTTGGAACGGTGACTATGGTGGAGAATTGGAGAAGATATCTGACTCCGAAAATGTGTATGCATTTACACGCACAAAAAACGGCGATAGTATATCCGTGTTGATAAACCTTTCTAATGAAAAAAAGAGTGCTACACTAACTAAAGATGTGAATGCTGGGAAAGATATTTTTACAGGAAAATCTATATCATTGAAGAATGGTCAATCAATTGATCTTGGACCGTGGGAGTACATTGTCGCAAGTTCAAAGTAGCTGCAGCAGTCCTCGTTCGTCACTGTAGGCGTCCTCACCTAACTGCACACTCATTTCTCCGCCTTGGCATGCAGAAAAGCCCCTTGCTCTACATCCAATTGACCATTCGACTCTAAAAACAAATAATGTTCACTTGTCAAGCAGGTATTCGATGGCATGACCAGATTAACACCAGAAGGTATAATGACATTACCTACTTTCGCATTTCATAACTCTTGCTAGGGTTTATTGGATGGTCATATTTCAATAAACATTTAACACCTCAGACACTAAGGGTGATGGTTCTTGCAATCCTAATGTGGAAGGAGAAAATACATTAGTCAACCGATCATTAAGCAAGTATTGCCCGACTGACGACAGTGCATATAAAAGTAAAATGGAGAAGACTATATACCTACACATTGTTAATTGAATTGTTGCATGTGAACTGGGACGTGAATAAATAGAAACGACCACAAATTTATTTGATTATATGTATCGTTCTCTGAATACTGTGTCTTCAGAGTAACAGATATCAATCAATCCGTAATTGACTGCCAAAGTATATTAATAATCTGCCAATTACCATCTTTCTTAACTAAATGCAAGTAGTCAATTCCCCACTCTGCATACACTTTAGCAGTGGCAGTTTCACTTTCAATATCAAGTAGTTCTACACGATTTGGTGAGTCATCTTTTACTTGCCCTCCATCTTTATTCCATGTGTCAGCAAGCTCCACCAGTTCGTCATAAGTCATTTTACCAGGACCATACCAAGACTTATCTTCCTGGCTATACCACATACCTAACTTTGTTAAACTTGGATCTACGCTTTGTACTATTTTTGATTTATCAGCTTGGTATAAACCATCGATATAATTTTGAGCTGCCTGTTTGACTAACTTCTCATCAGGCATCATATTACCCGAAACAGGCTGACTGAGAATCGCAATCATTGTTTCAATGCCTTCTAAAAAATTCTGAACTTTTAGATTTTCATTAGGACTGTGTTGATTGTTATCTTTATTTACCGTCGGTACTGTCACTGCAGGTATATCAAGTGTATTGACAAATGGAGAAATAGGAATACTACCACCCGATGTTCTTATTTTGATTGGGTCTTTACCAAATGCTGCTTTCATTGCAGATGAGAGCCAATCTCCAATTGGCGTATCAAAATCAGTTCGAAAGGCTTTATAGCTCTTTCGTGAATCAATCTTTATAATCTTATCATTCGTTGCCCTTTCCACTGAAGTTGGTTTTCTATCCAGAATCAAATATCCTTGATCCTTGATGTGATCTTTAACCAAGGACACCAGTCGATCGCCATCTGATTCCAATACCAAACGGATATCAATTTCTGCAGTTGCAGTTGAAGGAATAATTGTCCGTGCTTCTTGCCCAACCCATCCAGCAGCCATTCCACGAATGTTTAAAGACGGATATTGCAAAGATTCTTGATAGAAATCAGCTACACCAATATCATGATTTGCAACACCAAGTATCGCTTTAATGGTTTGTTCATCATCAGGTACTTTTTTTAATTCCTTGCGGAGCGTCTCATCAATATCAATTCCGTCATAATATCCTTCAATAAGCACTCTACCCTTCTCGTCTTTCATCGAGCCCAACAACTGAGCTAAGCGAATGGCAGGATTTGGTGCGTAGTTTCCGTAATGCCCGCTGTGCTGTGGGAACACAGGCCCATACACAGTTAATGTCAATGTGCCAATACCCCTTGCCCCAAATGTCAATGTCGGTTCATTAGTACTGTGACGAGGGCCATCAAAAATAACCAACATATCTGCAGCTAAATCCTGTTTGTAATCGACTACTGCTTTTGGTATTTGAGGAGAACCTATTTCTTCTTCAAAATCGATTATGACTTTTACATTATAAGGAATGCTTGCTTCGTTGGTTTTCAAATGATCTAGAGCAGCTAAAAACATGATGATTGGCCCTTTAGCGTCTGAGACAGAACGTCCAAACATTCTCCAGTCATGATTGATTTCAGCTGCTAGTTTATCCCAGCTGATTTCATCAAAACCGCCTTCAATTGCTTGCTCTTTTAATATAAGCTTGTAAGGATCATCTTGAAACCAAAAGGATGCATCTACTGCCTGACCATCTGCATGCATATAAAACAGGACAGTTGGTTTTTCTGATTCTACAGGATATTCTAGCAACAACATAGGAACCGTTTCCGTTTGTAGCCGCTTAAATGTAAACCCTCGACCTCCAAATTGCTTTTCCATCCAAGCTACGTTATTCAAAACATCTTGCTCTTTATGCGAATCATTTGGAATAGAGACACACTCTTTTAACAACTCAAATGCCTTCATTTGCTCTGAAGAATTTAGAGATTGTCCGACTAAAAAGGTGCTTAGAAAACTCAGGATTATTACCGAAAACGTTTCCAACGAAAATAATTTAACCATAACAATTGTTTTTTATGCTTCTAGTCAAAGATTACAAGATAACTTGATAATTTAAAGCTACAATAATCTTAAGCAGTAACATGAAAAAACCAACATTGAGTCTTAAAGAAATAATCAACATGAGCTTTGGCTTTATGGGGATTCAATTTGGTTTTGGACTCCAAAATGCAAACGTAAGTCGAATCTTTCAAACCTTGGGTGCTAACATTGACGACATTCCAATTTTATGGATAGCAGGTCCGGTTACAGGCTTACTTGTGCAGCCGATAATTGGTTTTATGAGCGATCGAACGTGGAATCGATTTGGTAGACGTAGACCTTACTTTTTTGTCGGAGCGATTTTAACGACCCTCGCGTTAGTTGTTATGCCAAACTCACCAGTGCTTTGGTTTGCCGCAATTATGCTTTGGATATTGGATGCTTCTATCAATATTTCAATGGAACCATTTCGTGCATTCGTGGGAGACAATTTACCATCAGAGCAGCGGACAACAGGATTTGCAGCCCAAGTATTTTTTATTGGTATTGGTGCTGTTCTATCCTCTATACTTCCTTGGATATTTACCCAAATGGGCGTTAGCAATACAGCAGCGGAAGGTATAATTCCTGATACAGTTAAATACTCTTTTTACATTGGTGCTGTTGCTTTACTTTTCTCTGTTTTGTGGACCGTATTTAAATCTAAAGAATATTCTCCGGAAGAATTAAAGGCATTTGAAGAGGAGGAAAAAGGAAAAGAATTTGAACCAGAAGAGTGGTCACAATCTGATTTTAATACAAATGGCACAAGGCAACAAAAATACGGCATAGTTGCTGTTTTAATAGGCTGCGTATTAGCCTATTGGTTTATGAGTCAAGGCCTCGCAAAAGAATTGAATATCCTTTCATTTGGTGTTATCGCTTATGGTTTATTGCTACTGTTATCAGGTGTGCTACAAAAATCTGGAAAGACTACCAGTGCCTTTGTGACCATAATGAACGATCTACAATTAATGCCGAAGACAATGAAGCAATTAGCGATAGTACAGTTCTTTTCTTGGTTTGCTCTATTTACTATGTGGATATATACAACCTCTGCTGTTACAGCGCATATCTATGGTACTACGGACACAACATCAACATTATACAATGATGGTGCTAATTGGGTCGGTTGGTGCTTTGCTGTTTACAATGGAGTTGCTGCATTGGTTGCATTTTTACTGCCTGTCATGGCAAAACGCACCAGTCGAAAAACGACACATTTCATATGTTTGCTGTTTGGTGCTCTTGGCTTGGCTTCCGTATATTTTATATCAAACCCTAATTTACTATTGGTCTCAATGATTGGTATCGGTTTCGCTTGGGCTAGTATTCTCTCTATGCCATATGCCATCTTGACTGGTTCTATCGCCTCCTCCAAAATGGGTTATTATATGGGTGTGTTTAATTTCTTTATTGTGATTCCGCAAATTGTAGCGGCAGCAATACTCGGATTTTTTGTCAGTCAGTTTTTCGATGGTCAAGCAATTCTTGCCTTGTTTATTGGCGGAATTTCTTTTGTGATCGCAGCTTTCTTTACGTTATTTGTTGTTGATAAAGATGATGTTTATGCAAGTTAAGTTTTTAGGACAATGAAATTTGAATTATGGTGCATCAATAAAAGTTCTCAACCCTACGTAATTGATGGGATCAACGATTTTACCAAACGGATAAAACACTATTTGAATTTTGATATTCAATACTGGGATGTAAAAACCAATGCAAGATTAGGCATGGAACAACTAAAGAAAAAGGAAGCTGCTTTGTTGCTTTCCAAAATAAAACCTGGTGATCACTTGATATTGCTTGATGAGCATGGCAAAGAATATCGTTCTACAGAATTTGCAAAAAAACTGGAGAAGCTGAAAATGAGTTCCAACAAACGAATCATATTTATTGTCGGTGGAGGCTACGGTTTTGATAATGAGTTAAGGTCTAAATCCCACCATATTATTTCGTTATCAAAAATGACTTTCCCTCACGACTTGGTAAGAGTAATTTTTTTGGAGCAATTGTACCGAGCCTGTACCATTCAACGAGGAGAGAAATATCATCATGAATAAAAATCCCAGACACCAAAAGAAACATTTATTGCATCATCATTAAAAGCCTTGTTTTTTGAAAAAAGAAATTGTCTATATCTTATTGGGTTCTTTAATTGTTGGCTGGTTGATCTACAGGTCATATAGTAAAGCAGAAGTGTTTCAACCGCAAACTTCTCAAATACAGCTCCAAATGGATTCCGTTGCTATTGCTCGGAAAGAGAGAAAGTTGGCTCGTCTAGAATTCTGGTATGATGAAATGCTATCAACAGCCTACAACCATAGCGAAAATGGCGAAGAAATAATGGCTAAAGAAGCCTTCTTTTTAGCAAAAACCATATTCCCCCAAAGGATGGAACCAAGAATAAACCTTGTTAGAGCTTTCTCCTCTTTGTGCTATGATAAAGGCTTTTTCTGTTATGATGCGCGCAAAGAGATTACCTATGCACACAAGTATGTTGACTCTACTGACTTAGCGATGGTTCAAGAACTGGATTCGTTGTATTTGTTGGTAAAAGATGTAGAGTTTGAAGAAGGAGCGGAATTTATTCAGTAGGTGTTTAGAGATGAGGGGATTTCTGGGCATATCAAGAGATAAAACCTACCTACCCTACCAGATATGCAATAACTTTTACCGTTTCTTTCTTAGAATCCAGTACTTGAACAGTATAATCAGCACGCTCATAAAATGGTGCTCTTTCTTCCATTCTTTTTACAATAAAATTGTCCAAAGTTTCATCAGTCATTCCTGCAATTAACGGCCTTTTGTGTTTACGTGTTTTTAGGCGTTCAAATAACTGCTCATTCGTCTTGTACAAATACACAGCTTTTGTCTGATTGATTGACTCCCAGTTTCTTTCATGGCAGGGGCTTCCGCCACCGAGGGCAAGGACTAAGTTTGTGTGCATCGAAACGATGAGATTAAGACTTTTGGCCTCTAATTCTCTAAAATATGCTTCTCCTTTAGTTTCAAAAATTGAACTTATGGTTTGTCCTTCATTCCCCTCTATAAAAACATCAAGATCTATAAAATTTAAATCCAACTTATCAGCTAACATTCTACCAATCGTAGATTTTCCACTTGCCATGAATCCCATTAAGCTTATGATCATAGCCCGAAAATAAGCAACCGAAATTGAATTTATAGCAAGACACTCGGTACATTTGCAAAATGAGATTACCCTCACTCGTGATTATTGCTGTGTGCTTGATACTATCTTGTAAAGTTGAAGAAAGCAATTCTGAGCCTGAGAGAGCTCTAGACCCATGGCTAGTGGAAAAACTTGGGCCAGATTATGAGAAGAAAATTAATCCTGGTATTGTACCTGCAGCTGACGATACAATACAACAGCTGTTATTTACAGACTCCATTTTTTTGTTTGAAGCAAAGGATTGGCAGCAGAAATTTGTATTAAAGATTCCTTACGAAAACATAGGAATCAAACCTTCCAAATTCTATCAATCATTCTCTAGTTGTCATTGCATTACTCAAACACCCAAAAAAGAATACCTTAAACCAGGACAACGGGAAGAATTAACTCTTACATTTGACCCACGAAAATGGCAAAGTGGACAATCTCACAAGTTTTGGATTGTTTCAGAACATTTTCCTCATTTGAATACATTGATTATCGAAAGAAAGTAATATGCAATTGTTTACACTTATTATTCTACAAGCAGGAGGAGCTGAAGCGTTAACTCAGTTTTTGCCTCTTATTCTCATTTTTATTGTTTTTTACTTCTTCTTCATTCGACCACAAGCGAAGAAACAAAAACAACAAGGCCAATTCATCCAAGACTTAAAGAAAGGAGACGAAGTTGTCACAGGTGCCGGCGTCATAGGTCGCATCAATAAAATAGATGAACACGAAATCTCCTTACAAGTCGACCAGAAAACATTTATCAGAGTCGTTAAGGGAGCCATCTCCAAGGAAATGACTGACGCGTACCAAAAGCCTGAAGAAGCTTAATCGAATTTTCGCTAGCACTTACCCATCTAAAGTAAAAAAGGGGCCACAACTTATGAAGATTGTGACCCCGCCATATGAATAATTGTTATTAATTATTTCGTTTGGGATAGTTGAATTCTAATAGTGTCAATTCCTACGCGTACTTCTTATTTTAATAATTTCTACGCGTCTCTCTCTGGATGCTTCTACACTATATACCGAAGCAGTTTGATTAGAAGGTTTATCATCGATATCTCCTGGAGCTTGCTCTTCTCCGTAAGAGACATCTGTAATAATCAATTGACTAGAATCCATGTATGGTATCAGTAGACCATCATTGTATTTGGTCAATTCATTTCTCACACTAGCAATTCTACGTTTGCTTAATCGCTTATTGTATTCGCTTGGTGCCAATGGACTCGCGTGACCTTTTACTAATATTTCGAAAGAATATCCTTCATTTAATTTACTTGTCAACTCATTTAAAAACAAGTAGAGTTTAGCATATCCTCCTTTAACATCAAATTCGAAAAAGTCATCCATACGTTGCTCCTCAGCTTGTTTGTTAGTAGAGTTTCGCCCAGCTCTCTGGATGAAATAGCCCTTGCGACTTATGTATGGATTATACGTATCTGTATATGTCTTTGTCGTGGTTTCGCTTAGCGTTTTTCGATTAGGTCTGTCATTATCAAAATACAAGAACGCTGGCAAGAAAATATTCAGATCTCGTTTGTCCATGAATATTGTTCTCTTGATAACACCACCATCATTGGTTGTATTCTCATCGATTACAAATGTCTCTGTCTCATAACCTTCTCGCTCAATGGTAACCCGGTATGACTTATTCGGATCAAGGCAAACTACAACTCTGTTACTATCCGCAGTATTGACAATGATGTCTTCTGCTGTAGGATCTGTCAAGTCTGTAATTGTGACAGTCGCATTATCTAATTCGCCTTGTGTGTCTTTATCAAACACATCCAAGTCAAGACATACTTGTTCAATTTCTAAGAATAGGTTTCTAGAGATCGTCTCTGAGGTGTACATATCTTTTGTACTCAATTGAATTGTATCTGATTTGAAATTCTCCTTCTTTCCGATGATCATATAATCACGATCAGGTTCTAAATCAAATTCATGATCAATACCTTCAACTGTCTTCACTTCAGCGAGTAATTCTCCAGTTTCTGCATCGTATAATTGAACAGTCGCATTTTCTAAAGAATCTAACCCTTGCTTGACAAACGTCTTCGCATTCAGTTTCAAAGCAACTTCTTCAATATCAGCTTTATAAATATCATAGCAACAAGCTTCTTGAGGTTGATCTATGTAGTTACTGCCAAATCTATTTGAAGAAAAATATCCTTGATCTCCGTCTGAATCTACAGAATAATAAATATCATTGTAACTGCTGTTTACAGGAACACCCAAGTGATCAGGTTCTGTAAATGTGCCAGCTGTTTCTTTTGATTTGTACACATCATAACCTCCCATCGATCGATACCCTTCACTACTAAAATATAAAGTCCTCGTTGGAGAATGATAATAAGGTGTAATGTCATTTTCAACAGTATTGATGTTTGGTAATTTCATGGCTACTGAATACCCACCATTAGGTGTAATACTGAAATACCAAATATCTAATTTCCCTTCACCACCTTCTCTGTCAGAAACAAAATAAACCCGCTCTGTACCTGTAACATTATTATATGCATAGGTAGGCTGTGTTGATGTAAACCCTTCTGCATTTATCGATTCATTTAGTTTTTGTGGCGTTCCAAATTGATTTATCCCCGTGACATCACTCTCATACAAATCACATCTGATGTCTGAACCTTGCACATACTCGCATAGGGTAAAATAGATTTTGGTTTTATCTTTGTTGAATGTACTATGAGCTGAGAACAGGTCATCTTTATTTAATTCTCCTTGCAATGTATCAGCCGTAGTATCATCTGTAGTCAATAAGATTTTACTTATCAATTTCCTTGGCAACTCTTCTGGTTCCATTTCATCAAATCGCAATGATGAAAAGTAAAGACCTTCATCCTCTCTTATGCCTGCAAATTCTGAATATTCGGTATTTATGCCATCACCAAGTCGTTGGATCGTGACATTTGGTCTTGGATTATTCCTCAATTCTGAGGCCCACTCACATGCTTTTATCTCTTTTTCGGCTCGTTGACTCAAATAAGCATCATCACCGCCAAACTCTGTTTGGTAAAAGATATACTGTAATTTAGCGCCATCATAGTTCCCAAGTTTATGACGAGCATCTGCCAACCAAAAGACATCCTCAGGATAGGTGTTGTCACCGTCTAAATCTTGCACCTTCTGATAATGCTTCTCTGCCAAATTGTATGAATTAAACATTCTGGCTGATTCAGCAATACCATGATTGACTGCAATATCAGTGGTATCAAATTCGTACGCTTCTAAATAATGTGACAAAGCAGCGTAGTAATTGCTTTCTACATAAGCTTCTTCGGCAGCCATCAAGAATGCAGTTTTAGTCTGCCCTCTTGCAAGGCCTGCGTACAGTAGCAGAAGTGTTATTGATAAATAAAAACGGTTCATAATCATATGGCTTTAGTCCTTTAGTAAATAGGACAAGTTTTAAACTTCGCTGGTGCTTTAACATTTGTAATCGTATATCTGAAATGAGCTTCAAACCCACCATTGCCACCAGTAGCAACAGTAAAGTCAGATACATCACGTTCATAGTTAAAAGAGAAATAATATTTGTCTTTTAATTCTAAAGCGACGATTGGAGCAAAAACAGAACCCGACGTTCTATAACCTATTCCTAGATGCAATGCTGCTTCTTTACCCCTCTTAGTGTTTATATAAATTTTAATGAGCCCACTACCAAGCAATTCAGTGTATTCATTTTGGAGTTGCCCTAGTGCTTGTAATTGGATATCGAATCTTGAGCTTAGTTGTTTGCTTAAAATAGCAGATAAATTAAATCGTTTTGGCAGGCTAATGTCGTCATCTTCAAAAAAAGCAACTTGAGGTTCAATAAAATGAAATATTGATGCACCTATGTCAAACTTCGTCCGTCTGTCTTTTTGCCAGCGATAATTAAGTCCAACTGCATTTTCAAAATAATTGATTCTTTCTGCATCAAATAATTCCCCGCTAGGTAACGCTTCGTCGAATGCATTTCCATTCCACTGACTATCCCATCGTAGATTTGCAAAATCAAATCCTCTATTTGCATACCCTATTGAAAGACCAAGAGTAAATAAATTATTGGTATTTAAAACTTTTGTGTAAGAAGCGGCTAGATTAATATTTGAAAGTGTAATTTGGGAATCACCTTGACGATCATAATTAAAATTCAAACCACCTGAAAAGAAATATTTATCTGATCGCTTTGGATAAAATTTCTGATCATAACTACCAGTAAAAGTTCGCCATGGTACTGGGACCGAACTCCACTGATTTCTATAACTCAATAAAAAGCGTTTGTCGCCACTAAATATTCCTGTCTTACCCGGATTTAATGTAAATACCGGATTGTAAAACTGGGAATAATGTATATCCTGAGCTTGCACATTATTAACAAATAAAAATTTGAATAATATGAAGATACACGCTACTCCTAGGCCTCTCAGATTGGTCATATTTTTTAAATGATACATTTAAATAATGTATTTTTAGCTGACAATCAATTCTTTAAATAATTGATAATCAATGAGTTACTATCATTAACTAATAGTGCAAAAACTATACTAAAAAAATAATCACTTAGAAGAGGGAGTTGCTATTCGATTAATAAACAATATAGGCGAATTCAATTCAATTGAGTGCTTATATACAGACGAATTATAAAATTTAGCCCAATACTTTAGAGGTTAAATCCTTAATTTAATTATTAATAAAAAATCAATATGAATTAGCTCATTCTTTAAACTATGGGCAAACATTTATAAAAATGAGGACTTAAAGCACCATATTTTAATCTAATTTTGATAGGTTAATAGTCTAGTACTAATACAAAAGGATCAAATACTTGAGAAATAAAAAGACGGTCCTTATAATGTAAAGCAGTTGATGCTGCGCTTATTAAACTTCCATTATTTTGAAAGACCATATTCGTTTTCAATGTCATTGGATCAATCGTAAATACTTGAGCTGGAGATTTATTATCAGTGGCTTTAACATGTTCTACAAACTTTAGAGGACATGGATGTGCTGCTGTCCATAAAACTCCCTCATCATCAATCAATAAATTATCGCCTATTGGAATATTCATTCCGTGTTCACCAGTTGACATCTTACTTTCGGCATCAACTTTATTTGAATTAATCTTATACTTAAGCACTTCTTGACATCCACCATTCGCGATTAATAAATAACTGTCTTCTTGGTCCACCCAAACACCATTGGGATAACAAAGATCTTTGACGGCTACAGACCAAGTCCCTGCCCCATCGTAATGCAAGACATTCCCATTCTTAATACCTAGAATAGCTTTTGTACTCTCCATAGGTTCATCAGAAGGCATTGGATTAGAGACAAAGAAGCTGCCGTCATCTAAAACATCTAAATCATTTGGTCCGGTCAATAGTTTATCCGACAAAGTAAAATCTTCATCGAGAAGTAGTGTGTCTCCACTAATTGAAAATCGATAAATGCGGTGTTTGTCATTTTCCAAGCCATCATGAGAAATAGCATAGAGAAAAGTGGTGTTATTTATAGAAACAATATCAATACCATGAGGATGTATATCAAGTTCTTTAGGGATTATAGAAAGAGCCTTAGACCTCCTATCGTCTAACTGTATTGCATAAAATCCATGTTCATTGGGTCCGCTTTCTCTTCTGCTCGAACAAGACACAATTATTCTATTGTGCCCTTGCATAGTATCAAGTGCCATATCCTCTGGTCCATATCCGACCATTATCTTTTGAAAAGTTGGCGAACCAGCAGTTTTATATTCTCCGCAACTTAAAGGTGAAACACCACAAGCCGAGATAGTAAAATACAATACTGGAAGAAGCAATAAAATCAAAAAGAAACTCAATAGAATAACGATTATTTTTTTCATGTTTAATATTACTTATTATTTTTTGAATTCCATTTTTGGATATACTTTATGTAGTTTGAAATAAATGTAAGACATGCCCTCTCTTTGCTTTCTCCGTCGCCGGAATTAAGATACTTTGTCTAAATTTATAGAACATATGCAAAAAATTTATTCTTCAGAACAGGTTCACGAATTAGATAAACAAACGATCTTTAAGCAGCGCATTCGATCAGACCAACTAATGGATCGAGCTGCTCATCTATTCGTAGACATGCTACCTTTGGATCAGTTAAGAAAACAACCTTTAAATATAATTGCTGGTAATGGTAATAACGGTGGCGATGCTTTAGCTATCGCAAGAATATTGATGAATAAAGGCTTGACGCCCAACGTCTTCTTTTGTAGAATAACTAGTCAAGTCAGTCCAGATTGCCAATTGAATTGGGACAGATTAAATCACTACCAAACGGATAATATTTTTGAGATTTTGGAAAACCAAACGTTACCATCATTTTACGGCTTCGTGATAGATGGCTTGTTTGGTAGTGGCCTGAATCGTGGTGTGGATGGTTATTGGGCTACATTGCTTGAAAAAGTAAATCAAGAAGCAGAGCGCATTTTTTCTATTGATATTCCTTCAGGATTTTTTGCTGATAAATTGACAAAGACAACTCATATTCAGAATGCAGAGGTAATCACCTTCGATTCACCAAAGCTGTCTTTTCTATTACCAGAAAGTAAAGATGCCATTAAGTCTTTTGTCGTTGTAGATATTGGATTGGATGCTGACAGTAAAGCTGCTATTGAATCAAACTATTATTACATTACAAATGATGCAATCAGACAGACCTTAAATAAAAGAGATAAGTTTTCTCACAAAGGAAATTTTGGTAAGGCATGTATTGTGGGAGGAACTGATGACATGGTGGGAGCAGTCACCTTGGCGGGGAAAGCTGCGTTTGCTTCAGGTGCAGGTTATGTATATTATAAGGTGCCCAAAGAAAAATGGGAAACTGTATTAACTCAACACACAGAAGGCATCATTTTTAAAAATTCACTGTTTACCACCTACAATAAAAAAACATTACTGCATCTCAACTCATTCACCTATGGGATTGGTTGTGCGATGGGACTAGATCCAGCAACCAAAAATATGTTTTCAAAATTTTTAGCATCGTATAATGCACCTTACATTTTAGATGCTGATGCCTTAAATATCATAGCAGATATAGGTCTTGAAAATCAAATGCTGCATCCCAACAGTATTTTGACACCTCATCAAAAAGAATTTACTCGTTTGGCAGGAGAAACATTGAACTCATTTGACCAATTTGATTTGCTTAAAAAGGTGGCTATGACCTATCAGCTCTATGTCTGCCTTAAAGGCCCACATACCATTATCGCCTGTCCGGACGGTACATGTTATTTTAATTCTACAGGCAATCCAGGAATGGCAGTTGCTGGCAGTGGTGATGTATTGACTGGTATGATCACTTCCTATCTAGCACAAAAGTATACACCTAAACAGGCAGCATTACTAGGCATCTACCTACATGGATATGCAGGAAATCTAGCAGCTAAGCAAATAGGTCAACATGGATTAACAGCCTCTGATATAATTGACTATATTCCTCAAGCAATTAAAGATCACGTATGTTGAAAAAAATAGCCATTCTAACAGGCGCAGGTATGAGTGCCGAAAGCGGAATAAAAACATTTCGCGACCATGGTGGACTTTGGGAAGAATTTGATGTTATGACTGTCGCCTCATTAGATGGCTGGCATGCTGATAAAGAACTGGTATTGCGATTCTACAACGACCGCCGCAAACAACTCAAAGATGTAGAACCCAACCAAGGACATGTGGATTTATTATTGTTCGAGCAAGCACATGATGTGGTTATTGTGACTCAGAATGTAGATGATTTACACGAGCGAGCTGGAAGCAGTAACATTATACATCTGCATGGCGAACTTAATAAAGTAAGATGTACAGTAAATGACTCATTGATTTATGACTGGGATAAAGATTTGAATCTTGGAGACGTAAGCGATGACGGCCATCAATTAAGACCCCACATTGTCTGGTTCGGTGAAATGGTACCTTTATTGGATAAAGCTGCTGCTGAAGTTGCAACTGCAGATTATATCATCATCATTGGTACATCTATGCAAGTCTACCCTGCTGCCGGATTGATTTCTTATGCAAAACCAAATGCCCATATCTATTATATTGACCCAAAACCTCAGTTGAATCACGAATTGAGAATGGCCGCTAATGTCACCGTGATTGAAGAAAAAGCTACGGTTGGTGTGAGAAAGTGTTACGAACTTATGCAGGAGAACTGAAATCAATAAATCGAGAGGTGCGGAGACCTTCGATTCAGATTCATTCTGTGAGCAATTGACGTCCAGCTGAGCTATGGACCATAAACCACCAAACCATAAACCACCAAACCATAAACCATCAAACCATAGACCTTCAAACGAAACACAAAGGTCCAATAACCCAATTTACTTAAACACCTTAAACACTCCAGTCCGCTCTACAGTTTCTGTTCGATTTTCAA
>CAYVFU010000077.1:0-12796 GCA_964450495.1 uncultured Saprospiraceae bacterium
ATCTATACCCCCTAAATCTACTCAATTCCTCACGTTTTTATCCTAAGTACTTTTGATATTCTGTATTTCACAACTTTCGCCAATTTCTATTACTTCAATCAACACCATATTTCTATTTAAAGCTGCACTCCAAATAGCATAGTCTGATTCATATAAACTTCCGTATATATTGATGATTTTCTATCATATCTTGCCTCACGAAATGGTACTTTTGAAGCTCAAATGAAATACCTAATGAAAACGATATATGCATTGCAACTAATCTTGATTACACTTTGTAGTCCTGCATTTGCACAAGTCACCATTAGTGGTACTGTTACAGATGCCGAAACTGGCGAACAAGTAGCGTATGCACGAGTAACACTTAAAGGGAGTACAGAGATCAAAGCAATTTCCGATGAATCAGGATACTTTGAGTTTTCAGGTGATCAATTGCCTGTAGATGTCCTCGTCACATCACTAGGGTACCACGAACGTCTAATCACCATTACCAGTGCCTTTGTTCAAATCAGCCTTCAGACAGATCCTTTACTGTTGAATACCATAGTCATCTCAGGTAATCAAACTAAGAAGGAACTCTTTAACAATAGTACGTCTGTAACGGCTATAGAAAAACTGGATCGGAGGCAATCAACAGGCATAGCTAGTTTGCTAGAATCTGTCCCAGGTGTATTCGTTGATGGTTCTTTGGGAGAAGTGTATACCAGAGTATTTACCAGAGGTGTTGCTGCTTCGGCAGATGAAAATATCGGCTGGTACTACCAATCATTGCAAGAAGATGGGATGCCTATCTCTGCTATACAATACAATTATTTTACGCCAGATTTTTTCCAGCGGACCGATTTAATGACTGATCGACTTGAAGCGTTCCGGGGTGGAAAGTCAGGTATTTTGTTTCAAAATGCACCTGGTGGAGCGTTTAATTTTATTAGTGCTTCTCCTTCTCAAACATCAACACAGATAAAAGCAACCGTGGGGATTCAAGGAGAAGGAAATGCTTACTCCAAATTAGAAGCCGTTCTTCCAATAACTTTTAGCGATAAATGGCATGCAAGTATCGGTGGATTTTATAGATACGATGAAGGCCACAGAAATGTTGATTATCCATGGAACAGAGGTGGTCAAATTAAAGGCATACTTCAAGGTCAATTTTCTAATGCTGTACTTTCACTAAGGCTCAAATATTTAAAAGACCAAGTGAATAGAAATTTGGGGCTATCTGCTACAGATTGGGAAGATCCACAAGCGGCTTTCGGTCAAAATTTTAATTCGACTGCTGTTGTGTTGCCAACAATCCAATCTGAAGTGCCCGGTGAATTTGGCTACTCGTTTGATTCTACAAATGGGATTCGGCCTACGGAATTTTCAATTAATCCCACCTTTGATTTAGAATGGAAAGGTTGGGACATTAATGCTTCTTCAAAATGGTCATCAAAATCAACGACATGGGACACTTCCTTTGGTAATCAACCATTGGGTTTAGAGAGCTTTTTGCCTTATTTCTTAAGTGGCGGTCAATTCCCTTTCGGCGCAGTATCGTTTACTGATGTTCTGACCAACGAACAAGTGGCAGTCGTCAATAATGCAGGTGCATTAAATGCATTTCAAGGTATACCTCCTGAGTTTGAGTACATCAGCGGAAGTCTTCCTAATGATGCCTTATTAGGTATAGCACCTTGGAAAAAGGAAGATGAATTGACAGAATGGATGAATCAAATTCGACTCTCCAGAGAGCTTGGACAACACAATATTCAACTTGGGCTTTTTCATTCTAATTCGCAATTGGATTATTTTACAAATGCTGGTTTTGCCTTTGCTACTTTCGAAAATCAACCAAGAGCTCTGCGTGTCGGCTTACAAGATTTTGAAGGAAATCAATTAACACTGTCAGACGATTCTGGCTTATCAAACTTTGGCGCTCTATTTTTTGAAAGCGGCAATTTTACTGTTAGCCAAGTAGCTTTATTTGCAAGCGACGAATGGTCAATAAATGAATCACTTAGTATCGATGGAGGTCTCCGTTACGAGAGAGTCAATCATCAAGGCGAATTAGATGTGCCAACTACTTTTTCTCAAGAAGGTGGCATAGACGGCAATCCGCAAACCGATTTCGACAATGGGCAAATGATTGCTAGTGGTATGGTCGAAGAACTTGACTTTACGTATGATTATTTATCTTTTTCACTAGGAGCTGGATATAAAGTCAATGAACAACACTTTTTATTTGGTAGATATTCAGATACAAACAAGGCCCCTGAATTAAATATATATATCCAAAACTTTTCTGGCTTACCAATCAATAACATTGCAGAAGTACAAGGTATAAAACAAATTGAATTGGGTTACAGGTATCGATCTTCTAAATTTTCTGGTTCAGCCACACTATTTAATAGCATACTTGACAATGTAGCTATTACTGATTTTGTTTTTGATCAGGAAACCAATGAAATATTTAATGCCCCAACTCAATTCAATAGCACTCAAACAACTGGGATAGAATTAGAATGGACAGTTGCTGTTTCGGATAACTTTAGCTTGTCTGGTAATCAAACATTTCAAGATGCTAAAAATGATCAGTTTACCATTTATGACGCTAATGATACTGCAGACACTTCGGATGATTCGACGATTGACTTTACAGGAAATAAATTAGCACTGAATCCAAATGTGATGTCAAGGGTTTCAGCTCATTGGAATGTGTCAAATTTTTCCTCGTCTGTGAATTTGACATACATTGGAGAAAGAGAAGGAAATGCAGAAAATTCATTTCAATTGCCTGCATATCAAACAATTGGATTTAATGTAGATTATCGTCTAAACAATAATGTATTGCTTGGTCTTAAAGTAACAAACGCATTAAATTCTGCTGGGTTGATTAATTTCTTTGGACCAAATGAATTTGGAAGCAGTGCAAATGCGGCGACAGCTTCTTTTATAGAAACGAATCCAAATGCATCGTTTGTTGTTGTTCCAATATTACCTAGAGCCATTTATTTATCTGCTCAGTATACATTTGATTAAGCATTGATAAATAAGTTCGTCTGATTTAAGTCAGGCTCGTCAAATGAATTAATCCTTGCTATTTAAAAATGAATCCTCCAATAAGGGTTTTCTTCACGCTTCATCGCATCGGCAATATATTTCTCTAGCTTTTTATCAAATTCAGAATAAGTGATTTCTTTGCCTTTCATTTTCTTAGGCAATTTCACTTTTTCAACTGATTCCAAATCTACTTTCGTTGCAGTAATAACGGCGTCTCCATCATTTTTGTCTAATTCTAGAATTAAACCTGGAAGACCTCCAAAACCTTCAGGTCCACCTGATACTGGTATAGCATCAGTAAACCATGCATGTATTGTTTGTCCTTTTGCTTCATCAGTTGTCTCTGCTTTCATACACAAATAGCCTTCGATTTCTCGTATCTCATTTAATATCTTCCACTTTGTTTTTGGTATGTCTTCTTCAATAATATATTTCTTACCTAAATGTTCAATCCAGTCTTTTGCTTTATTTGATTTATAATCACGCATGATGAAGTAACTCCTTTTCTTCCAAGAATAGCCGCTTTCTGAAACTTCATCTTTATAGGTGTACACCGTTTTTTGTCCATCGATAAATAAATCATAATTCTGACCTTTCCCTGATTCCTGCCGTTTTCCCCACGTCAATCTATCACGTTCTACATCTTCTTGAGTTATCCATGGTAATTTGGACATCATTGATATCCAGTCTGTTTTGCGATTGTATGTCACCATACCATTAAGCTCTTGTGATATAGTTTCCCCTAAAAAGGCAAGACATAAGAACATAATAATGCTAAATCTTTTCATTGTATTTCTTTTTAATTTATCCTTAGCTATCCCTACCACCAACCGTCTTTCTTCACGCCAGATTTCAATCCTTTGATATTGTAGGTTAAACTTACCATAACATATCGTCCTAATGTTACTGTTGTTGACTGACTTATACCATTTCCAAATGCGCCTTGCCTAAATCCTCTATTTTCATTAAATGCATCATAAATTGCTAAACGTAACTCCGCTTTTTTACCCGGTAAAAACTGTCGATATACAGATGCATTTAATATTGGAATTTCTTCGTCAGCATCAAAGCGATCATTCTGGTATCTATTGTAATCAAAGTTAGAATTTAAATAAAAGCCAAATGCTAATTTTGTATTAAACTCTGCTGCCAATGTGGTATTTTTTACTTTCTGGTTTTGGCTAGTATTGATGTCATAAGTTGTATTAGAATTATTAAATCGTGCAGACAAATAAAGGGCGACATCATCTACAGGAGTAATGTTCAACCGCAATGAAGGTCTATAGCTTTTAGTATTTGTATTGTTCTCAAAGTTATTTACCAATGTAGGTCTATCGTCAAAATTCCCTGAAAAATTTGCTCTCGCGGTTAACTTTCCTTTGATGATGGGTACATTGATACTCGCCCAAAAATTAGCATTATATCCGCCATTCAAATTAATTGGCTGATAAGTGGTTTTTAAATTTTCATCGACTGTTTCTGATTGACTAAATCGATTATTAAAAAACTCAAAATTTCCATTAAAATTAAATCTTACGCCAGAAGCTGGATAGGACCTACTGACATAACCGCTTATGGCATTGACTACTTCTGGAGTCAAGTCAGGATTTCCGACACGTATATAGAGTGGATTTGAAATATCCACAATTGGTTGCAAATCATCAATGCTTGGTTCTGTAGCGTAGCGTGAAAAACTAATGTCCACGTATGCATTCCTTACTGGACTGAAATTAATGGACAAGTTGGGAATGATATTAATAAATGTTTCATCTACCACACCGTTAAACGTTCCACCTTCACTTCTATAATCACCGCCTAAGTCAAAAACTTGATAAGCTAATCCTGCAGAAATATTATAGCCATTATGAGAATATCTTAAAGAGCTTCCGAGTCTGTTAGCATTAATCGTATTGGTGAATAATCGACTCAACTCTATATTAGTCAAAATCTGTCCATCTGCACGATCAGATACGTCTCGAACTCCTTCTTCTTGTCTGTTACTAAAGTTGTAAAATGTCTGCCAAAAAAATCGTTTGGATAATGGTTCTACAAATAAAGCATTCGCTTTTATATGATTTTTAGTTGCGAGATTAATGTTGTTTTGATCGAGGTTTTCTTCAAAGGCTACAGTACCTGGTGTAGCAAAAAAAGATGTTAATGATTGCTGTATTGAAATATCATTTAAATCAGTATATAAATATGAAGCATTCAGCCCCATACTTCTCCCCTTCTTTTCGAATTTCTTTCTAAATAAAACTATACCATTAAACAATTGTCCATCTGTTGATTTATCGTTATTGTATTCCGTAGTATTCGTTAATTCATTATCTCTTGATAAATTTGAACTACCATTGGAAATATTATTCTGATCTAAAAGTGCGCCATTTATTTTCACCTTAACCGTATGCAATGAATCTATTTCTTGTTCCAACTGTAACTCCATTCGATGCCCCTTTGATAAATTATCCCTAATAGAATTGCTAATGCCATTCTGTTGAAAATCTTGGAAAAAACGATCTTGTAAAGAATTTGTTTGAGCTAAAAGTCCTGATTGATTATAATAATAAACACTGCTGAATTTTGTTTTCTTATGATCGTAATTAAAGTTTATTCCACCATTATAATTTTCTGGCAAGCCTGTATTTCCACCGGAGAAAAATAGATTTTGAATGCTGCTCTCTAAACCACCTCCTGAACCACCAAAAGTAAAATATCGATTACCTCCTCCGAATCCATAATCTCCATTGTCGTCAAAATTAAAAGACTGCGAACCCATGAAATCTTGGTAGTCATCCCAAGATAAACCGTTTCGGCCTGTATTATTACCCACACCTACGAGACTAAATTGTATCTTTTCATTAAAGCGATTAAAGTTTCCTTTTAATTCTGCTCTATCTTCTGTGCCAACTCCTGCAATTAATCGGCCAAAACCGCCAGACTTATAATCCTCTTTTAATTCTAGATTCATGGTTTTGTCCTGAGACTCTGATGTGGATCCCGTTATTTCTTCTTCTTCACTTTTCTTATCAAAAACCTGCACTTTTGAAATGCTTTCTGCAGGTAGATTTTCTGTAGCTGCTTTAGGGTTATTGCCGAAAAATGATTTACCATCCACCGTGACTTCACTCACCGTTTTTCCATCTGACAAAATAGTGCCATCTAATTCGACCTCCATGCCTGGTAATCTTTTTAATAGCTCTTCAACTGAAGACCCTTCTGGCACTTTAAATGTTGTGGCATCATACTCAATGGTATCCCCTCTCATTTTAATTTGTGCTTTGGCAGCTTTAATGACCACTTCCATCAATTCTGTCGCCATCTCTTCCATCTTTAGTAATCCGAGGTCGACATCTTGACCATCAACTGTACTGGCAGGGACGTGCAAGGGTATGTATCCTAAGTATGTGGTTTTTACTAAATAATTTCCACTCTCTATGTCTTTGAATTTAAATGAGCCATCCATTGCTGACCGGGTAAATTCCACCATAGTAGAATCAGATTCTTCTAAAAGTAAGACCGTTGCGTGTATCAATGGATTGGATAAGGTATCCTCAAGTATGCCTTCTATCTTAGCTCCTTTCTGAGCTGTTGCCGAAAAGCTAATAAGCATGAAAAGGCAAAAGCAAATAGCATTAATGGAAGTACGTAGTTCAATTGATTTTAAATGGTACTGCAAAGAGTAGATCTGCATATGGGTGTGTCTTTCGTTTATAAATGTAGTCCCGCGTATACTCAAAAGAATAACTTATAATTCTATTAAATAGTATCCGCCTAATTCAAACTATTGACTGAATATAATACGAAGTCTTTCGTATATCTTTTAGTTTCGACAAACGTGTACACTTAATAGATGAAAAATTACGGAAAAGTGATGTATGCTTTTCTTAACGAGATGTTATTTTCCGTCGGATGTAGGTTTGGATCTTCCATTCGTTCCAAGCTAAAATTACAAATGAGCTGCCGAGCAATACATTTCTTATTAGTTCAACAGGCTCAATGTAAGTAGTCATCAGTGTTCTGATAACGAGTATTTCAACTATTATAAAAAGTAAGGCCACAAGTATCATCCCAAGAGCTAGGCCTTTAAGTCGATCAAACTTCCTGTAGGAGCTAAGGCGAATCACCTTTGCACAAAAGTTTTTATACAGTTTATTCTCTGGGTCCATTTTACATAACTCTAAAAGGATATGCAAAGAAGAATCAAACTGATTCGTGTTGTAGTAACAAGCGGCTTTATTAAACAAGAGTTTTTGATAAATGTCCTCACCATGTAACTCCATGATATTTTGATTTATCACCTTTTCTATCATTGCATCAGACTGCGTGATGTATTGGTGATATCGTCCTACATGAAACAAGGATAAAGTGTAATCAAGTTCTATTTCTGTCTTAGGTTTGCCGTTTAAGCTTTGTATTTCTATGAAATGACTTTCATACCAAAGTATCTTGGTCGAATAGGCATTTTCTGAAATACCAAAGTAATTCAGATATAGAGGCGAATGATATGATAATTCTTGTGTAGACACAATTATTTGCTTCCTAATGAGATTAATACAAAAGTAATACTAATAATAGTGAAAATGTTGAAAGATTTATCAATTTCTTGAATCACGTCCCCATGCCAACTTATTGCGAATTGTATCCAAAAATGAGTTGTTTTCCAAACGGATAAGCTGAGTGTTAAAGGTGCACTTTGATAGTGATAGCCTATGTTCTGCAGTCACTGTCTCATATCTTGAATCAAGGGTACACATAAAATTTTCAGATCGTCCTTCAATCTCTAATCTTACTGTCGTCGTGTTCGAGACAATCAGTGGCCTGACATTTAAGTTATGTGGTGCAACAGGTGTAATGACAAAGTTTTCTGAATTAGGGTAAATAATAGGGCCTCCACAACTGAGATTATAGCCAGTCGAACCTGTCGGTGTAGAAATGATAATTCCATCTGCCCAGTAAGAATTAAGAAACTCATCATCGAGATATGTGTGTATGGTCACCATTGAGCTCGTATCTCTCTTATGCAAGGTGAAGTCATTCAAAGCAAATGAGGCGTCACTGAAAATAGGAATATTAGATTCTAATGAAAGCATTGAGCGTTGTTCAATCTTATATTCTTTATTGATCAACTGATTCATCGCTGTATCAATAAACGACCGTTCTGTACTCGCCAAAAACCCTAGTCTGCCAAGATTAATGCCCAAGATTGGTGTTGCTAACTCTTGTATCAGCGTAGAAGCCGTCAATATCGTACCATCCCCACCCATTGAGATACAAGCATCTGGCTTAAACTCGCGCAATTGATCTGGATTCGAAACAATTAAGTCAACTGGCACATCCATGCCTTGTTGCATGAGCTCTGTTGCGAAGACATCGTTAATGCGATACGTTGCCTTTTCGTTTAAGAAATCAAGCACCTTCTTCACATAAGGTAAATTCCCCTTGTCTAAGTATTTACCAAAAACCAATACTTTCATCATTTAAACCTGGTTTAAGTGTTAAGCTCCTAATAGATGTTTATCTCTGATTTACTTAACTCTGATTAAAGATAGATAGTTGTACAAGAATATCATACATTTGCAGTCTCATTTGGGGTGCCCTTAGTGGCTGAGATTACACCCATCGAACCTGGCCAGGTAATTCTGGTAAGGAAAATGACCGTTCAGGTTGATGGTTTTTAATAACTATCAGACTTATTATCCCTCATAAGTTTGGTAAAAGTAATTTAGATATGATTAGAATTATATCAACTATCACTATGTTATTTTGTGCCATATTTGGAGCAGCTCAACATGCATACACAGGCAAGGTTACAGATGCGCAAGGCAATCCTTTGCAAGGTGCATTAGTCTATTTAAACGATGGAGAAAAAACGACTGTAACTGATCTGGAAGGAGAATTCTACATCCAAGATCTAGAGGAAGGCAAAGCCAAAATCACTATCCAATATTTAGGATTTGATGATATGGAATCAACCATTTACATTCCGAAAGACAAAAACAAATTATTTGAAATGAGCACAGTAGCTCAGGAATTACAACAAATAAATATTATCGCCAATAAACTGACAAAAGATTCTCCATTCAGTTATCAGGAAGTAAAAAAAGAGGACATCGCAATAAAAAACCTCGTTCAAGATGTACCATTCCTTATCGAGCATACGCCTTCTATGGTCGTTACCTCTGATGCTGGCGCAGGTGTCGGATATACTGGCCTTAGATTAAGAGGATCAGATGCTACTAGGATAAATGTCACTATAAACGGTGTACCGTTAAATGATTCTGAAAGTCAAGGTGTCTTTTGGGTAGATTTACCAGACTTTGGCAGCTCTGTTGAAAACATACAAATACAACGAGGGGTTGGATCTTCGACAAATGGGGCAGCGGCTTTCGGAGGAACTGTTGCTCTAAATACTAACCAACATAAAACAGATGCCTATGGTAAGATATCTGGTGGTTATGGTTCGTTTAACACAAATAAATTATCTGTGGAAGCAGGTACAGGATTATTATCCAATCGCTTTGTGATAGAAGGTCGCTATTCACTCATTAATTCTGATGGTTATGTAGACAGAGCAACTTCGGATTTGGACTCTTGGTCAATTTCTGCTTCAGCAATTGGGGACAATTCGTCATTAAAGCTAAATGTATTTTCTGGTGATGAGCGCACATACCAATCTTGGTGGGGAGTTCCAGAGGCAAGATTAACAGGAGATGAAGATGAGTTGTTTACACAATATTTTAACAACCTTGGTGTCACGTATAATACCCAAGCTGATTCGCTCAATTTATTTAATTCGGATCGTCGTTACAATTACTATTTATACGATGATCAAGTTGATGATTATGGACAAGACCATGTTCAATTAATTTATAATCAAAACATTAATGCAAAAACAGATTTCAATACAACTTTACATTATACAAAAGGCAAAGGCTTTTTTGAAGAGTTTAGGTTCCAAGATGCATTAATTGATTATGGGATTGCTGGTCAAGGAGACGATGCTGATTTAGTAAGAAGACGGTGGCTAGATAATGATTTTTATGGTATTATTTCAAACGTCACTTTTCAAGCCAATAGTCAACTCAGTTTACTAGGTGGCTTTGGACTAAATAGATATGATGGCAAACATTTTGGAGAGGTCATTGATGTTCTTTCTATTCCGAATTTAGATACGCAAGAGCCATATTATTTTAGTGATGCAGTGAAAACAGATTTTAATGTTTATGGAAAGTTAAATTACCAACTAAATGAGTCATTACTATTTTATGGTGATTTACAATTAAGAACAATCAGTTATCAAACAGAAGGCGTAGATAATGATTTGGTACCTATTGATGTTGATGAAAACTATGCATTTTTTAATCCTAAATTTGGTTTGACCTATCAGCTAAATAGTCAGTCTCAATTATATGCGTCATATGCCCGAGCGAATAGAGAACCAGTCCGCTCGGATTTTATAGATGCGATTGGTACACAAATACCAAAACCAGAAACGCTCAATGATTTTGAATTTGGTTTTAGAACCCAAAACCCAACTCTTTCTTTTGAAGCAAATGCCTATTATATGCTGTATAAAGATCAATTGGTACTAACAGGAGCAGTCAATGATGTTGGTGGCTCTGTCCGCACCAATGTAGACAATAGCTTTAGAAGGGGAGTAGAATTGTCGCTTAGCTGGTCTCCTACTCAGAAAATAAATTGGTCTCCAAACTTGACCCTAAGTCAAAATAAAATAGATGAGTTTACAGACATTGTGGTCGACTTTGCAGACTTCTCTTTAGTAGAAACTGTGCAGACAGATACGGATATTGCTTTTTCTCCTTCTATTATTGCAGGTAGTCGTTTACAGTATAAACCGGCACGTAATCTTGCGTTTTCACTACAGAGTAAATATGTAGGCGAACAGTTTCTAGACAATACATCAACCGCATCCAAAACGATTGATGCCTATTTTGTGAATGATCTAATTATTGACTATTCGCTAAATAAACTAATTGGAAAAGAAATCTCCATTAAATGCTTAGTCAATAATATTTTAAATGAACAGTACGAATCAAATGGCTATACTTTCAGCTATATATTTGGCGATTTAATATCAGAGAATTTTTATTATCCACAAGCTGGCACTAATGTATTGTTAGGATTAACGGTAGAGTTCTAAAAAGGGTATTCCAGAAATAGGTGGGGAGTTTTTCCGGCAGCTCAAATTCAGTAGAATTTATAATTAGCGATACTTTTTTATGAATTAAAGTTATCACAGGATAGAACAGGTTATTCAGACCTATAATCTTATTTCTTATACTAGTAATAAATTAATATACGTGCCGTTTCAACGTCTGGGAATTAAATGCAATTCCTTCTGTCGACCATCCAGATAATAAAAATCATCTCCTGTAAATACGCCATCTTGCTCTAGCATAATTCTGACCAGTTTACCACCCCATTCTGGTACCTCTGTCGCAGCAAACAATTCTATAGAATATGCGGTATTGGAAAACAAAGGATAATCACCTCTTCCCTTAACTCCACCTTGTTGATCCCACAAGCCGATAGTAGGACCAGCAGCATGACCATGAAAGCCAATTGGATGTGTATAGACTGATGCATTAAGTCCTTCTGATTTAGCTTGATCAAGAGAATGTTTTAAAATCTCATTACCAGACCTGCCCGTAATAAAATTCTCTGTCAAAATATCTTGCATACGATTACCGTTTGCAAACGCTTTTTTCAATCCTTCAGGTGCTTCCGTTTCATTGGGCTTGAGGACATAAAAATGTTCTTGTTGGTCTGTATTTAGTTTCAAATACGTAATGCCAAAATCCACATGCAATAAATCACCATGTTGAATAATGTCTTGCTCTGGTCGCTTTGAGAATGATCGTAGAAATTCATTGTTTCCCATATCTGCTCGCTGTACAGAAACAGATGGGTGAAACCATGTGTCAAGTCCCAGTTCATCAACTCTATTTCTCAACCACCATACAACATCATTGGTGGTAGTGACGCCAGGATGAATGGCTTTTTCAGACAATCCTTCTCTTAAGATTAAATGCCCCATTCTAGCTATCATTGGATAAATAGCCAACTCTTTGGGCGTGCGGGTTTCCAACCAAGCAATTGCTAAGTTCTGAGCAGAGACGACTCTCTTGTGCATCGACTCTGGCAGGTATGACATAAAAGCTTCATACTCCGTCTTCACCAATCCATCTGCCAAAGCGAAGTCCTCAGAATAATTAAGTCCAATTTTATTGGGATTCTTTTCTTTGATGATGGTCATTAGGGCTTCCCATTGATCTGGAAATACATCTACATCCCATTGTCCTTTTAATAGCTTGCCAACACTGTATCTTGCTATGGCTATTTTATCCACGCCTTCATCCGTGTTATGAAAAACCATAATTGTTCGACGTCTTGCAGATAACCATGTGGCAGGCAACATTGTCTTCATGACTGGATCTTCATTGTATTCTCTAGAAATAAGAATCCACATATCGATGTCTTCTCTATCCATCAGTTCAGGAAGTAAATTATCTAAGCGATCTTCTAGGATATCATCCATGACCTTAGCTTGATCCCTAGGAGATAAAATGCCAGGCATATCAGCTTGTCCATACGCAGAAAAAGAAAAGAAGAAAAGTATAATTACCGTATGTATCGATTTCATAATTCAAGAAGTATTCTCTAATTTAATTGAAATCTGAAGACTTAATCTATATATGAGACAATTTGATTGTACATACAGAACAAACTCTCA
>CAYVFU010000077.1:12896-22986 GCA_964450495.1 uncultured Saprospiraceae bacterium
TCAACTAGATTTCATTTGCAGTCATCTTATCATTCCACTATCACTGTCTTTTCATAGACGTTTTCCGATGAACTATCAGGGTTTTCTGATGTTTTATACTGCTGCATGCTCGTCTAATTTTTGCCTAAGTCCACAATTGACCACAATCGTACTTAATATATTCATTAGCAAAATAGATTCATTTTTGAAATCTGTTCTCAGAACATTTAAAATTATCATATGAAACTTATCTACCAGATTCTATTCATTCAATTGTTATCTATTTCTTGTTTGTTTGCTCAAACTAGAAATCTAATTATAAATGAAATTAATGAATCCAATCAGACCGTAGAACTATACAATCCAAGTACATCAACAATTGACATCAGCAATTGGTGGCTTTGTAATCGGGCGAATTCTGTAGATAGGTATGACAGAATTGGAAGTGGTGACGTGACTTTAATTTCTGGAAGTCTTATGATGACTGCAGGTACGTACACAGTACTAGAATGGTCTGATATCGGTGTAGGAGTAGCTGCTGAACTTGGACTTTATAAAACAAGTTCTTTTGGTAGTGCAAATGATTTAGAGGATTATGTCATGTATAATGGAATCGCTAGTCCTAGCAGAGCGAGCGTTGCCGTCAACGCTGGTGTTTGGGCAAGTACTTCAGATTTTGTTTCGGCTGTTTCAACTTCCACTAATTCTATTAGTCTGATGTCTGGTGCCTATACAAGCGGATTAGATACAGGCTTGCCTAATTGGGAAGAGCAGACACCAACTCCTGGTGCAATAAATGACGGAGTTATCATCGTTCGTAACTTATTAGTAAATGAGATTAACGAATCTCTTCAAACAATAGAAATATTTAATCCAAGTTCCGTCACTGTAGACATCACTAATTATTGGTTGTGTAATCGTGCAAATCCTTCTGATAGGTATGATAGAATTGGGAGTGGTGATGTTACTTTAATTTCTGGAAGTCTTTTAGTGGCTCCTGGAGCATATACTGTTTTGGAATGGTCAGATGTAGGAGTGGGAGTACCTGCTGAACTGGGTCTATATAAAACAAGCTCTTTTGGTAACGCTGATGATTTAGAAGATTATGTCATGTATAATGGAATCGCCAGTCCGAGTAGAGCAAGCGTTGCTGTCAACGCTGGTGTTTGGGCAAGTACTTCAGATTTTGTTCCAGCTGTTTCAAATTCCACTAATTCCATAGCGCTCATCCCTAGCACGTATTCCAATGGAACTGACACTGATTTAAATGATTGGAGTGAACAAACTCCTACACAAGGCATGATTAATCAATCAGCGAATGGCGTCTGTGATTTGCCAGTTTTAACTATCAATAATACCATATCATCTGCAACTTATGATGATGCTGAGATCATAGTTTCAGATGGGATAGTCCCAAATCCAAACATCGTAACTTTCAGAGCTGCTCAAGAAATTTCCTTATTGGAAAATTTTGAAGTTGAATTAGGTTCGATGTTTACTGCAGAGATCGTGGCTTGCAATTAAATATAAAGACGAACTTTGATTGAATAAATAAGGCGCAATTCCTCGGAAGAATTGCGCCTTATTTTACCTTAGAGTCTTAAATATTACTCGCCTTTTTTAGGCTTCTTCTTCACCTCATTAATCGCATCTTCCACATCCTTCGTTGCCTTATTTAGCTTCTCAATATCCTTCTCTTTTTTAGTGGGCTTTGGTTCAGCCTTTGGTTTATCAGTTGATTTATTTTCTTCTCTACCAAAGGTAAATCCTTTTTTATCAGTACCAATGTGAATGGTATCTCCTGGACCATAAGACCCTTTCAATACTTCTTTAGACAGTTCATTGATGATTTCCTTTTGAATAACTCTCTTTAGTGGTCTTGCTCCAAATTGAGGGTCATAACCAAGGTCTGACAATAAGTCCATAGCAGATTCAGAAAATTGAATGTCTATTTCTTGAGTTGCTAAGTTTTTGCGCACCTTTTTCAATAATATTTTAGCTATCAATTTGATCTCGCTTTTATTCAGCGGCAAAAACATTATTTTTTCGTCAATCCGATTTAAAAACTCAGGACGTAAGTTTTCTTTTAACATGTCGAAAACTTCCATTCGAGTCGTATCGATAATTTCTCCACGGTGATCTTCTCCAACTGCTTGCAAGTCTTCAAAGTTTTCTAATATCACCTCTGCACCCATATTGGATGTCATGATGATGATGGTATTCTTGAAGTTTGCTTCACGGCCTTTATTATCTGTCAATCGACCATCATCCAAGACCTGTAATAAGATATTAAATGTATCTGGATGCGCTTTTTCAATTTCATCTAACAACACAATTGAATATGGGCGACGTCGCACTGCTTCTGTCAATTGTCCCCCTTCATCATAGCCAACATATCCTGGAGGCGCTCCTACCAATCTTGACACAGAGTGTTTCTCTTGATACTCACTCATATCAATTCGAGTAATCGCCTTTTCATCATCAAACAATACTTCTGCAAGTGTTTTGGCAAGCTCCGTTTTACCAACACCTGTCGGTCCTAAGAAAATGAAACTCCCGATTGGTTTTTTAGGATCTCCTAAACCTGCTCGGCTTCTTCGCACGGCATCCGCTACAGCAATGACGGCTTCTTTCTGTCCAATCAATCGCTTCCCTATTTCATCTTCCAATTTCAGTAAACGATCTTTCTCGCTCTTCATCATTTTCGCGACTGGAATACCTGTCCATCTTGCGACGACTTCAGCGATATCGTTTTCTGTTACTTCTTCATTTGTGAATCGCGTACCCTCTGGCAACTTATCTAATTTCTCCTCAGCGGCTTTCAACATTGCTTCCTTTTCTTTAAGGTCTCCATATCGAATTTTAGCCACCAATTCGAAGTTGCTCTCTCTTTCTGCCTTTGCTGCCTGATGTTCTAAGTTTTCAATTTCTTCTTTGATCTTAGATAACTGATCGACGATTTCTCGTTCACTTTGCCATGAAGCAGTCAACGAATCCAGTTTCTCCTTTGCATTGGCAATCTGCTCTGAAATACTTTTAAGCTTTTTATCGTTTTTTTCACGCTTGATCTGCTCTCTTTCTATTTCTAACTGGCGGACTTTTCTATCTTGCTCATCTATTTCTTCAGGAACTGAATCGAGTTCAAGTCTTAATTTGGCAGCAGCTTCATCAATCAAGTCAATCGCCTTGTCTGGTAATTTACGCTCGGTAATGTATCTGTGAGATAATTCTACAGCAGCCACTAGTGCTTCGTCAAGGATATCAATTTTATGATAGACTTCATATTTGTCTTGAATTCCTCTAAGAATAGAAATGGTGTCTGACAATGAAGGCTCGTCGATCAAAACGGTTTGAAAACGTCTGACAAGTGCTTTGTCTTTTTCAAAATATTTTTGATACTCATCTAAAGTCGTAGCTCCAATTGTTCTTAGCTCTCCTCTAGCCAATGCTGGTTTCAAAATGTTTGCAGCATCCATTGCGCCATTACCGCCTCCAGTTCCAATTAAGGTATGGATTTCATCTATAAATAAAATGATCTCTCCGGCTGCGGCATTGACTTCTTTAATTACTGCTTTCAATCTCTCTTCGAATTCACCTTTATATTTTGCACCAGCGATTAGGGCCGCTAGATCGAGAACAAATATTTTTTTGCTTTGTAAATTTTCAGGAACATCTTGCTTTACTATCCGCCATGCAATGCCTTCGACAATGGCAGTTTTACCGACACCCGATTCTCCAACCAAGATTGGATTGTTTTTCTTTCGTCTCGATAGGATGTGAAGTATACGTCTGATCTCTTCGTCTCTTCCCACTATAGGATCAAGCTTGCCAGACTCTGCTCGTTCATTTAAGTTAATGGCGAACTTATTCAAAGCATTGTATTCTCCATCTGCATGTTGGTCTTTGACCTTTCTCCCTTTACGCAATTCTTCTATAGCTTTACGGAGTCCCTTGTCTGTAGCTCCTTGATCTTTTAAAATCTGTGCAGCTTTATCTTTTCCATTTAATATCCCCAACATCATCATCTCTAATGAAATGAATTCGTCTCCAAATTCTTTCATTAATTTCTTAGCCTTACTATTCGCTTTATTGGCATCGCTCGTTAAAAACTGTTTGCCGTCTCCGCCTTCAACTTTTGGAAATCGTTCGATTGCTAAATTCAACTCTCGTTTTAATCTCAGCACATTGACTGACATTTTATTCAGCAAAAACTCGGTGAGCTTTTCATCCGTTTCTAGAATTCCTCGCATCAAGTGGACGGTATCCACACTTTGCTGATCAAGACCACCCGCTATTTGTTGGGCTTTTAAAATGGCTTCTTGAGCTTTAACTGTAAAAATATCGTATGTCATTAATAAAATTTCTTAGTATTCAAATATTTGCTCGGTATGCAAATATACAATGATCGATGAAATGAAATTCTTCTACCCTATTATAATAAATAGATTCACCTCTTCGATAGCTGTTATTGGCCAACACTCCTCCAAACGGAGGAAATTTTCTCGATAGAATGTTTTATTTTACTAAGCAGATAAGCCACCAAATAATATAATCAAACTCCAAGGGGTCATGGCCCCTTGTGGTCAGAGCATTAGAGTAAGTCATTAGTCAATTACACCTGTCGTCTAACCGTTACTGTCAGATAACATACAATTATTAAACTTTGTAATACTACAACTAACAATTTATCAAGAGAATTTATCGTTACACAAGTACGTCTACAACTGTGTGAAAATCATGCGCTTAAAGAAACTAATTTCTACAGTAAAAAGTTTAAAAAAAGCGTAATCTACTTCAAACCGGCTAAGCTGTATCTAACACAAATCATTGGTTATTTCATTGGTTATTAATTTAAGCAATATGAAAAAGTTTGTATTATTTTTCAGCATAATCTTCTTAACTCAAAGCATTCCTTCATTCGCTCAATATTTTGGTAAAAACAAACCAAGGTACAAAGGCTTTGATTTCAACGTAAAGGAGACTCCTCATTTTGATGTCTATTACTATTTAAAAAATGAAGACCTCATTAATCGCGTTTCTCAAATGACAGAGCAATGGTATGATTTGCATCAGGCAATTACTCACGATACCATTGACTTTAAGAATCCAATAATATTCTATAATAATCATGCTGAATTCCAACAGACTAACACCATCTCAGGTGCTATTGGTGTAGGTACAGGTGGTGTGACTGAGGCATTTAAAAACAGAGTGATCATGCCACTCACTTTTACTAACCAACAAACCAATCAAGTCCTGGGACACGAGTTAGTACATGCTTTTCAGTTTAACATGGTCATAAGAGGAGACTCTACAAACCTGCAGTCCCTTAGCAACCTACCACTATGGATTGTCGAAGGGATGGCCGAGTACATGTCGATCGGGCGGGTCGATCCTTTTACTGCTATGTGGATGAGAGATGCCATCATACATGACGACTTACCTGATTTTAAAAAGATGGCAAGTCCCAAATATTTTCCTTACCGCTATGGTCAGGCAGCCTGGTCATATCTCACTGGTAGATATGGCGATGATGTCATCCAACCATTATTTACAGAAACTGCCAAGTATGGTTTGGAAACTGCAACGCAACTTGTGCTCGGTACAAATATAGAATCGGTAGGAGGAGAATTTAAGACTGCACTAGAGACATATTACGAACCATTTCTCCGAGATAAAAAAGAAAATGTACACGGCAAAAAATTAATTTCCAAGGAAAATAGTGGTCGTATAAATGTTTCTCCAACCTTAAGTCCAAGTGGAAAATATGTGGTCTTCTTATCTGAAAAAGATCTCTTTTCTACAGACCTGTTTTTGGCAGATGCCAGAACAGGAGAAATATTAAGTAAGCTGGCAAGTACAATCAAAGATACAGATTTAGATGCCTTTAATTATTTAGAATCTGCTGGTACTTGGTCTCCGAATAGTAAGGAATTCGCTTTTGTTGCATTCAAAAAGGGTCGAAATGTTATTGTGATTAAAGAGGCATTAAGCGGCAACGATGTTGCTACAATTGAAGTCCCAGGTGTACCTGCAGTGGCAAATCCTGTATGGCATCCCAATGGAAAAGAAATTGTCGTTGTTGGTTTAGTCGAAGGACAAACGGATCTATATAGCTATAACATAAAGTCTGGTAAAGTATCCCAGTTGACTAATGATATGTACGCTGAAATACAACCGGCATTCTCTGCAGAAGGAGACAAGTTGCTATTCAGTTATGACAAACGCAGTGTCGTAGAAGGTAGAACTCATGGGAAATATACGTTCGACCTTGCTGTCATGGATTACGCAAGCACAACTATTAAAACTCTTGATGTCTTTACTGGTGCGGATAATTTAAATCCGGTTTTTGATCATGAAGGAAACATCTACTTCTATTCTGACAGAGATGGCTATAGAAATTTATACAACTATAAATTTGATACAGATGAAGTATTTCAAATGACTGACTTATTGTCAGGCATTAGTGGCATCACAAGGTACTCGCCAGCGATCACTTCCTCAACTAAACGTGATCGAGTTATTTTTACCCATTATGACAACCACAGTTATGTCTTATATCAAGCTGATCAAGGTGACTTACTAAATAAATCTGTAGACAAAGATGCTGTGGATTTTGCTGCTGGTACTTTGCCTATTATTGGTTTAGATAAATTGGATATTGTCAATCGAAACTTAAATAACATTGACAACATCAGAACAACTGATGTCAGTGAATTCAGACAAAAGGAATACGAGCCCAAATTTAGACTTGACTATGTTGGTGGAGGCGGTGGAGTTGGTGTTTCAAATTCTACATTTGGCAATTATACTGGACTACAAGGTGGTGTAGATATGATTTTTAGTGACCTTCTCGGGAACAATCAAATTTTTACACAGCTAGCTCTAAACGGTTCTTTTCTTGATATTGGAGGACAAGTACAATATCTAAATCGCAAAAACAGATTGGCTTATGGTGGTGGCATTAGTTTTATCCCACAACGTACTGGATTCCGAAATCAGTTCATTGACGAACTTGTGATAGATAATCAATCAATTCCTGTACTGGTAGATCAGATAAATTTACTTCGCATTTATAATGCTGCCGTGAATGGGTTCTTACATTTTCCATTATCCACAACCAGACGTTTTGAAGCAGGTGGAAGTGTTGGTAGACAATTTTTTCGTTTGGATGAACAGAATAATTATTACAATCAAAATTTGTTTTTTATTGGTTCAGAAAGCGAAAAAGTAGATGTCGGTGATGAGATACGTTTTAACCAATTTTTTAATGTCACCAAAGGAAATACTGCTTCATTTAATGTAGCCTATGTAGAAGATAATTCTTCCTTTGGCTTGACATATTCTCCTTATCAGGGACACAGAATGAGAATCCAATTCGAACAAAATTATGGTATCAATAACTATTCTGGTGTGCTTGCAGATGTACGAAAATATGTGTGGTTAAAACCCGTAAGTTTAGCATTCAGAGGTTTAGGGTATGCTAGATTTGAGAATAACACAAATACCATTTTTCCTATATATGCAGGTAATATGGGCTTCATCAGAGGTTATGATTTTGTCTTTGGTGGACAACTTGAAAATCCAATTGGTGGTGCGAATGGCATCAACATCAATCAAGTGATTGGATCAAAGATAGGTATGTTTAATGCGGAGCTTCGACTACCTTTTACAGGACCAAAACAATTGGCGCTGATTGGCTCTAATTTTTTACTCTCCGATATAAATATCTTTTTTGATGGTGGTGTAGTCTTTGATGAATTTTCTCATTTATCTGATGGTGAACCGATTGTAAACGCTGAGGGGGTGACTGAGTTTTTGAAGCCTACTTTTGCTTCTAGTGTTGGCGTATCTGCCAGAGTCAATTTATTAGGAGCTATAATAGTGGAACCATATTTTGCTTGGCCATTGCAAGAAAATACGAGAATGCAATTTGGATTGAATTTTATTCCTGGGTGGTAAAGTAGTCGCAATGGTATCGACGGATGGATTTATCAAAAAATCAAACAAAGAAATTAATGATTCTTTCGTGGAAACATGCACGCACAATGTATTGTAAAATGATAGTTCATTAGTTAACAGCATTTAAGAAAAATCTAAACCTAAAGTAATTTTACAGTTTATACCGATCATTTTTTGTTGATCCAACTGTAATGTTATTAATTTGCGCTACAATTCAAGATATAGACATGGCTAGATTTTCGAAGTTAACCGTATTGCAGACATTGGCGGACCAAGGAATGATTCCTTTATTCTATAATGCAGATCTCGATTTGTGTAAAAATGTATTGACTGCTGTATATAAAGGTGGCGCACGATCATTAGAATTTACGAATCGTGGTGATTATGCTCATGAGACATTTGGTGAGCTCACAAAGTTCTGTGCAAAAGAATTACCAGAATTAATTTTAGGTATAGGTTCTGTAGTGGATGCAGGAACTGCTGCCTTGTATATGCAACTAGGTGCAAACTTTATTGTCTCTGCCAGTTTCAGAGAGGATATCGCAAGAGCTTGTAATCGTCGTAAGGTGCCTTACATGCCAGGTTGTGGTACCTTGACTGAGATAGGACAAGCAGAAGAAATGGGTTGTGATATAGTCAAATTATTTCCTGGCAGTGTATATGGGCCAGGATTCGTTAAGGCAATCAAAGGACCGCAGCCATGGACAACGATCATGCCCACAGGAGGTGTTGCTCCTACTGAAGAAAATCTAAGTGCTTGGATCAATGCTGGTGTAACATGTGTAGGGATGGGCTCAAAATTGGTGAGTAAAGATCTTTTGGCAAAAGGAGACTTCGCCACTTTAGAAGAGAACACAAGAGCGGCATTAAATCTAATTGAGAAATTAAGAAAATAAGTACTTCCCTTTTTGACTAAACGCATTAGGCATCAAAATCTGTTGCAATCAATACGAAATTGATACTTTTACACTATGTATCCAGATTTATCCTATTTCTTACATGACGTATTTGGCACCAACCCAGATAACTGGACAAGTGTATTTAAGACATTTGGCTTGTTTTTGGGAATGACTTTTTTTGTGGCAGCAATTGTCATGTATAAAGAGTTGAAGAGGAAAGAGGAAGAAGGGTTTCTTCATCCCAAACTCGTGGATATCTCTAGTTCAAAAAGAAAACTGTGGTTTGATATTTTCGTGAACAGCTTCATTGGTGCTTTTTTCGCCTTCAAATTACCATACATTATCCAACATTTTGAAGCCTTTAAAGATGATGCCGCTGGTACTGTTTTTTCATCCAAAGGTAATTTACTTACAGGGATTATTGGATTTGTTGTTTTATTTGGACTTCATTATTGGCAGAGCAAAAATGCATTATCCGCTGAGGCTTCAACTGCAAAAAAGAAAGTCTACCCACATCAACGAGTTACAGACATCGTGTTTGTAGCAGCGTTATTTGGTATACTTGGTGCACGCTTGTTTTCTATTTTAGAAAATCTAGACTCCTTTTGGCAAGATCCAATGGGACAATTATTATCTGGCAGTGGTCTCACCATTTATGGGGGATTCATACTTGGACTGGGAGCTTTATATATATACATACGAAGAGCAAATATTCCTGTACTTCACTTTCTAGATGCTTTGGCTTTGTCCTATATTATTGGCTATATGATTGGAAGATTGGGCTGTCATTTTTCAGGTGATGGTGATTGGGGAATAGTTGCTGCTGCTCAGCCATCTTGGTGGTTTTTACCAGACTGGGCATGGGCTTATGAGTATCCGCATAATGTTGCAGATTTTTACCAACGTGGTCCTAAACTTGACGGTTGTGAATGGAAGTTTTGTACCTATTTAGATCCAAAAGTATACCCGACTCCGATTTGGGAATCAGCAGTAAACTTAATCGCATTTTGTGTTTTCTGGGGCTACCGGAAAAAATTTAAAGTTGCTGGTATGTTAACTGCCGTTTATTTCATCTTTAATGGCGCACAACGTTGGTGGATCGAAACGCTTCGAGTCAATGAACGCTATGATTATTTGGGCTTGAATTGGTCGCAAGCGCAGTACATAGGAGCCGTCATGATCATATTGGGGATTATTGGAGTTTTCTTTATGAGCCGAAGAGATCCAGATGTCCCTAATCTAAAACCTAG
>CAYVFU010000078.1:0-8204 GCA_964450495.1 uncultured Saprospiraceae bacterium
ATTGCAACTTAAAAGCCCGGTTCAATAAAAATAAATTAGGACAACACTCAGGAGCAAATCATCAAAACTTATTTGATAATATTAAAGTACACATTGACCCTTTGCCAGATGATATGTATCTATTATCTATAGGGGAGGGTCATCATATTGGAACCCATCCCTAAGCTTTTAAAACTTTCTTGAATATATAGAACCAAAAGCATATACTGAAATGAGTGATAACATTGCCTCACAGACTCCTTCTGTATACATATTTCAATTGAACAAACGAATGTAAAAAATTAGATGACTATAGCTTTACAGCCTTTGCAATAGAAAAATTTAGGCAAGCATAAAAATACCATTCTGCAAAATCAAAAGTATGTCAAAAAAAATATTCTAGGATGATTTAACCCCTTGTTTTGGATTTTTAGGTATTGCGATTCCAATACATTTGAGATATGATTTTAGAGTCATTAAAATCTAATTTCCAAGTGTGCAGTCATTTTCATCTAACCAAAATTTAAATTATAAAAATTCAATCAGAATTAGAAAGTGCCATTTTCTACTAATTAACTCTATGACTATTAAATGAAAATTTATCTATTATGAAACTAAAGACAAAACTCTTCTTACTAATGATGGTGCTTTTCAATGCATCAATATACGCGCAAGATGGTTATACCTTAACAGGTACTGTTCTGGATGCTGACAATTTTCCAATCATTGGAGCTAACGTTTCTGTGGAAGGTACAACGCGCGGAACTATAACTGATGTTGATGGCACCTATGCCATTCAGGTCAGTTCTGGGGATGTGATTCAAATTTCTTATTTGGGATATTCAAGCCAATCAATCCCCATTACAAATCAGACCTCACTTAATTTGACTATGTTAGAAGACGCTAATCAATTAGACGAAATAGTTGTTACAGGATATGGATCTCGTAAAAAGAGTGACATTACTGGATCAGTATCTTCTGTTAAATCTGACGAATTAAATGCATTTCCACTATTAGATGCCACACAAGCTTTGCAAGGGCGTGCAGCTGGTGTTAATGTACAGTCAAATAATGGTGGCGAACCTGGAGCTCCAATCAGCGTTACTATTAGAGGAAATACTTCAATAAACGCGAGTAGCAATCCACTGATTGTGGTTGATGGTTTTGTAGGGGCTACAATGCCACAAGCAAATGATATAGAATCCATGGAGATCTTGAAGGATGCATCGGCTGCAGCAATCTATGGATCAAGGGGATCCAATGGAGTCATCTTAGTAACAACTAAAAAGGGTAAAAGTGGTGAATTATCTATTGAATTAAACACCAGTTATGCAACACAAAGCACTGCAAATGAACTTGATTTGTTGAGTGCTAGTGAATTTACAACTTATCAGCAAGCAATCAATCCGGGATACATCCAAGGATCTGCAAATACAGATTGGCAGGACTTGCTGTATCGAACAGGGAACACACAGAATCACCAAGTGTCATTTTCAGGTGGTAGTGATAATATAAACTTTTACGCTTCCGGAACCTTATATAATCAAGAAGGAGTGATTATTAATTCTGATTTTCAAAGAATTTCTTTTTTATCCAATATTGATGCACAAGTGTCGGATAAACTAAAGTTAGGAATGAATCTATTTGGAAGCAGAGGAGAACAAAATGGAGTCCCGACACAGTCCACTGGTGAAACAGCCAATGGAGGTGGTGATGATGTAGTCTCATTGCTTTTTAGATTTGCACCAGATTTACCGGTACAAGATGAGAATGGTTTCAATACAATAAATTCTGTTGGAGATAATGTAGATAATCCATTTGCTGTAGCGACTGAAGCCATTAATGAAACGGTAACAGACAGGTTTAGAGCAAACTTATTTGCAGAATATGAAATTTTAGAAAACCTTAGTTTCAAAACCACTGTAGGAATTGGTTCTAGAAACCAAACCTTTGGTCTTTTTAGACCATCCACCCTAGTTATAACTGCAGGTAGTGGTACTGGAGGAACAGCTGCAATACAAGATTTGAAAAATACGAATTTGTTAAACGAGAATTACTTAACCTACACTAAGACAGTGGGTAGAGGAGACCTGACTTTATTAGCGGGACATTCCTACCAAAAGAATACTATTGAGCAATTCTCAGCGGGCGCGCAAGGGTTTACGTCTAACTCTTTTTCTTATAGAGCGCTACAGACGGGAGCTGTCCAGTTAATCCCAACATCCTCATTTACTGAATCAGAGATTCAATCTCAGTATGGCAGAATTAATTATGATTATGATAATCGATATTTGCTCACTGCCACGGTAAGAAGGGATGGAGCATCCAACTTTGCTGCGAATGAAAAGTATGCAATTTTCCCATCTGCTGCGTTTGCATGGAGAGTATCAAATGAGGACTTCTTTGGAAATGGAGATAAAATATCCAGTTTGAAACTCCGAGCGAGTTATGGTGTAACTGGAAATCAATCCATATCACCATATCAATCCTTAGCTAGTTTTGGTTCCGTTTTCACACCGATAAATGGTGCCACAGTTATTAATGTTACCCCAAACCAAGTAGCGAATCCAGATTTGAAATGGGAATCATCTTTCCAAACTAACGTTGGTTTAGATTTTGGATTTTTTGCTAACAGAATTAATCTTTCCTTTGACTACTATAATATTGACACGAAAGATTTGATCATTCAAGACTCTAGCCAACCCCAGTATTTAGGTTTTTTGAATGCTGCTAGTTTGAGAAATGTAGGAGAAGTAAATAATAGCGGATTTGAAATTACACTTAATTCAAGAAATATAGTAAACGATAACTTTAGATGGAGTTCAGATTTTAATTTGTCCACAAATAAAAGTGAATTTGTAACTCTATTAAATGGAGAAGATATATTTCAAGATGCCTCTCCAGGCTACTTTAACGTTCCAAGGACACATGTATTAAGAGAAGGCGAATCTGTTGGCGTATTTTGGGGTTTTGAATACCAAGGTGTCTATCAGGGCGGTGAATTGCCAGCAGGTACAGCTTTGTTTGAAGGATCAGAAGCGGGTGATCAGTTATTTACAGATAGCGATGGTGATGGTGTTATTACAACAGATGATCAGACCATTATAGGTGATCCTAATCCAGATTTCACAATGGGTATTTCTAATAATTTCAGCTACAAAGGCTTTAATCTTAATGTCTTTTTCCAAGGTTCTTTTGGTGGAGATATAATGAACTTGACAAATGTACAGCTGTTCAATGGTGATTCTAACGGCCCGAGCGATCTATTAAATTCGTGGACACCCACAAATACAGATACAGATGTTCCTCGCGCCAGACTGAGGGGAAAGCAAATTACTTCTCGCTTTGTAGAGGATGGCACATATATTAGAATGAGAAATATAGCCTTAGGATACAACCTACCAACATCAGTAACAGACAAACTTAACATTGGCGGTGCTCAATTTACTATCAGTGCTCAGAACTTATTGACTTTTACAGGTTACTCAGGTTTAGATCCAGAAGTGAGTTATTTCGGAACAGGAGGGGAAGGAGCTTCAGAAAGTAATATTACAAATGGATTTGACTTCGGGAATTACCCAACAATTAAATCAATAAATTTTAGTCTAAATTTAAAATTCTAAAACCTTATTATAATGAAAAAGTATAAATATCTATTTTTAGTAATTGCTGGGTTTTCAATCTTCGCCTGTTCAGATTTAGAAGAAAGACCAGTTGGATTATTAGCACCAGAAGGATTTTTTGTAAGTCCAGGTGATATACAGACAGCAGCAAATGCCGCTTTCGGTCACATGGTTCATGAAGATTTTTGGGGAAGAAAAATGTCATTACCATTGATGCTCCGTGGTGATATGGTATCCATAGGAGACCCAACAACAGCGACAAGAAGAATAGAGCATGAGGAATTTAATGTTCCTACTGATAATGGCATGATTGAAGGATATTGGCTGAGAGTGTATCAAATAATAGCAGCTGCAAACCAAGCTATAGCAGGTGCTGCAGTAGTTGATGCATCAGATGAAATAAAAAACCCTATCGTTGCACAAGCATATTTTGCGCGAGCTTTTGCCTATTTTCATTTGGTAAGACAGTTTGGTGATATTCCCTATGTCACAGAGACTATAACAGATCTAGAAGCAGCAAGTTCGATTAGTAAGACATCAACTGCTGATGTATATGCAAATATTATTTCAGATTTAAATTTTGCGAAGACATGGCTGCCCAATACGCAAGTGGCAAGATCAATTCCAGCTAAATCAGCAGCACATTCATATTTAGCACTGGTGCATCTAACAATGGGTAACTTCCAAGAAGCATATAATGAAGCGAAAGGAGTAATCGATAACGAATCGATTTATGGCCTAGGATTAGAACCAGATTATCAAGACTTATATGATGCTTCAAAAATAGATGGATCTAAGGAACCAATATTCGTGTTAGACCATATCGGTATAACTGATGGTGATGATGGCCGTGACTATCATGCAGCTTTGACTGGTCTCAGAAATGATGAGCAATATGGATTTGGAGGTGGATGGTCTGTTGCAGTTCCTTCTCTACAGGTTTTTAATACATGGGATTCACGTGATTATAGAAAGTCTGTCAGTCTTGATACTACAGGAATTTTTAATGGAGAAGTCAAAGACTACACTGTTTTTAAGGAAAGTGGAGGAAGTGGTAGGGGAGTCAATCGACCTCATATCGCTAAGTACACGCGTCGTTTTGGCCCTACTGCGACTGGAAATGGAAGAGGATCTAATTATAACTATATGATGATACGATATGCAGAAGTGTTACTAATCGCTGCCGAAGCTTTAAACGAAGTTAGTCCAGGTAGTACAGAGGCTGAATCTTATGTCAATAGAGTGAGAGAAAGGGCTAGAATGGGCTCCAATTTCCCAGCAGATGTCTCAGGTTTATCTCAAGATGATTTCAGAACTATGGTATTAGAAGATCGTAAATGGGAACTTGCATTTGAATTTAAGAGATGGTATGATATAGCTAGACGAAAATTAGGCTCTGAAGTGTTTAGTGCTTCAGGTTTGGAAGGTGCTAAACCAAATTTTGACCCTGCTCAAGATTACTTGTATCCATTGCCAGCAGATGAACTAGCTAGAAACCCCAATTTACTTCCTCAGAATCCAGGCTATTAATTGTAGTATTTTCATGTCGGACTTGATCATATGTTTTATTGATCAAGTCCTTTATTTTTCAATCGTATACCACGATCAAATAAATGATATATAAAATTAATACACCCTTTGGAAAAGTTAAATATTTTAGCTGTCAATAATTAAAAAATTGTAATATTTTATACAAATGAAAGCATTCACTTATGTTTTGTTGGTTATGGCTATTATATCTGCTTTTTTTCTTTTTGGTAAGAATTCTGAGTTTATGCTAGAATCAAATGAAAAAGAGAATCTACTTGATGCTCGCTATGCAAAACTTTTAGCGTATCCAGTAGATTCAATGTCATTTCCTCGGAGTTATTCTTGGGGCGATAATACAATAAAGAAAGTGGTGCCGAAGGATTGGACAAGCGGATTTTTTCCTGGCAATCTCTGGATACTCCATCAGCTTTCCGGTAATAAAGCGTATAAAGAAAAAGCAATGGAGTGGACAGACTATATGGAAAATGAAAAGTATAATGATCGTACACATGATATGGGATTCAAGATTTTTTGTAGTTATGGAAATGGATTCAAAGAAACGAATCGAGAAGACTACAAGAATATTATACTTAAAAGTGCAGAAACGCTTTCTACACGATTTAATAAAAATGTAGGCTGTATTAGAAGCTGGGATTTTAATAGTGACATTTGGGAATTCCCGGTGATAATAGATAATATGATGAATCTGGAATTATTGTTCGAAGCAACAAAATTATCTGGAGATAGTACATATTATCACGTGGCTGTAAGTCATGCAAATACCACCTTAGATAATCACTTTCGAGAAGACGGCAGTAGCTATCATGTACTTGTATATGACACCATTGTGGGCAAAGTATTGGAAAAAGTGACCCATCAAGGAATTAACGATGAATCAGTTTGGGCAAGAGGTCAGGCTTGGGGCATTTATGGTTATACGATGTCTTACAGATATACCAAAAATCCTGCGTATCTCGAGAGGGCAGAATCAAGTGCAAACTTCTTTCTGAATCATGATAAATTAAGAAGTGATGGAATCCCTTATTGGGATTTTCATGATCCAGCTATTCCTGATGCGCCAAGAGATGTTTCTGCTGCTTGTATTATGGCATCTGCTTTATTAGAGTTAGCATCTTTCACCCAAAATGATGCATATGCTGATTATTCAAAAAAAGTTATCAAGTCTTTGATAAGTGAAGAATACATCTTGGAAGCGGATGAAAATGCTCCGTATATCTTAGATCACAGTACAGGAAATTGGCCGAAAAATGATGAGATCGATGGACCAATAGTATACGCAGATTATTATTTCTTAGAGAGCTTGCTAAGATCAAATAGCCAATAAACACTAATACTATTACAGGACATTTATGTAGGATCGAATGTTGGTACGACTTTGAGGTAAAATTCATGAGGACATTTCTTACAGAATTAATAATGAAGATAACTCTCAATAAAAAGTTACTTGTTTACCGAAAGATGAAGTAACGATTTTTACATGCTCTGAATAATATCATACTGAGTAATCACTTGATGTTGTCCCATCAAATCTTTTGTGATTACAGCTGAAATATCTTTAGTAAAATAGCGACTTAGTTCAGAGACTGGAATCTCCGTAGTCACCTCTGGAAATGGATCTCTTAGAATATGTTTAACAGTTTTATCAGCATTTTGCAATGGATTATCCAGAATAAAACTTAAGACATCTGTTTCATTAATTGAGCCAACTATTTGATCACCGCTCATTACAGGTAACTGTGAAATGTTCTTTTCTTTCATGATAGTGAGCGTTTGCTTTATCGTTGAATCTTTATTGACATGTATAAACGCTTCTCCGGTTTTAGCTTGTAACAAATCAGATACTTTTATATCCGCTTCTAAGAAGCCACGTTCTCTCATCCATTCGTCATTGTAAATTTTACCGACGTATCTGCTCCCGTGATCATGGAAAATAATGACAACTACATCATCTGTAGTCAACTTTTCTCGGAGCTGGATTAAACCTGCCATTGCTGAGCCACACGAATATCCCAACAACAAGCCTTCTTCTCTAGCAAGTCGCCTTGCATAGATGGCACCATCCTTATCACTTACCTTCTCAAAATGATCGATGACAGAGAAGTCAACATTTTTAGGTAGAATATCTTCGCCAATACCTTCTGTTATATACGGATAGATTTCTTTTTCGTCAAATACTCCAGTTTCATGATACTTCTTAAAGACAGAGCCATAGGTATCTACTCCCCATATTTTGATAGCTGGATTTTGCTCTTTTAAATATTTGGCAGTACCTGAAATTGTACCACCGGTACCAACACCCACAATCAGATGAGTCACTTTACCGTCAGTCTGCTTCCAAATTTCAGGACCTGTGCTTTCGTAATGAGCTTGCGCATTAGATAGATTATCATATTGATTACACCAAAAAGAATTAGGTATTTCCTTAGAAAGCCTTTCAGCTACAGAATAATAACTACTAGGATGGTCAGCACTTACATTCGTAGGACACACGATGACTTCTGCACCGACTGCCTTTAGAATATCCATTTTTTCCTTTGATTGCTTATCTGTAGTTGTGAATATACATTTATAGCCTTTGACACAAGCTGCCAATGCTAACCCCATACCTGTATTTCCTGATGTACACTCGATGATCGTGCCTCCTGGTTTCAAATCACCTCTAGCTTCTGCATCCTCTACCATTTTTAGAGCCATTCTATCCTTAATTGAATTTCCAGGATTGAATGTCTCGACTTTTGCAAGTACCGTTGCAGGTATTGTTGCTGCTACTTTATTGAGTCTGATAAGTGGCGTATCGCCTATTGTTTCAAGAACACTGTTTTTGATATCCATAGACTACAAAAGTACGTATTTTTTAATGTGGCTATGAATAGAAAAGCCACAGCTTTACTGTTATGTGACATCGAAAGACTTGAATACCATCTATTCAACTACTTTACTTAAAGGACTTTGCCAAATAAAACTGAGGCAAAGGTCTAAGCCAAAGGCTCGCAGGTCTGTACCTTTTGCCTTATTAAAAACTGGAAACCTCCGTTTCAGCCAATTCACTTA
>CAYVFU010000078.1:8304-22547 GCA_964450495.1 uncultured Saprospiraceae bacterium
ACTTAGCCGGACTCAATCCTATATCTTTTATGGCATTAAAAGTTGCAGAGACCTTAGATTCAGCTACGCCACATATACGCCTTTACGTAATAAACTATGACAGAGGTCTAAAACGAAGGTATATAGATCCGTATCTCTTGGTGAATTAAATTCCTAATCTAGTACTACTGAACAAACTTTATTTCTGTTAGGAATTTTTCATCTTTTACTCCAAGACTATTTGCAACGGCAGTGGAGACGATCATTTTAATTTGTGGGTCTTGAATATTTGTAGGTAAGCGACCGATCACTTTAGCAAGTGCAATTCTACCTAACATTGGATTTTCTACCCGCACATAACTATTGATCTTAGCGCTGTGGTGTAGGACAAACATGTTTAATGGCTCATTGTCAGTTTTATCCCAACTAGCAACTGCTTTTTCTACTTGTAGAGATGGGTCAGTTAAAAAACTCAAATCTGGGTATTCTCTTTTCTTGACAGTATACTTAGAATCTGTATTTGATGCTGTTTCACCTTTTGTTGTTTCCATGCGCACACTCGAAGAAACACTATTGTTAGGACTAGTCGTGACAATGGTAGTTTCTGTAACAACTGGTTGAGAATCGGATTGGGGTGCACTGACAATCGTAGTTTCAACTGGAGTATTAGTACTAACTGTCGTCGTGGATTGTTGATAAACAGGAGCACTTGTTACTTGTGTTTGGCTTTGAACTACGGCAACTTCTTCTTTTACTTCTACAGTAGGTTGTGTTAAGACTGTTGTTGTCTGTTGCGTTTGCGTCTGTGAAGTAGTTTGATTCTTTCGCAAAGGAGTATGTTGAACCACTCTGTATTGATGTTTAACTTCAGATGCATTTACCGGAGTATTTGCAACTGGGGTTATAGAATGGTACTCTGTAGTACTTCTTGGATTTTCACTTTTCTGATAACTTGTTTGCGTGGTTGTATGCGTAGTAGTCCTCGTAGGGGAAGTCGCAATCGCAGAAGTATTCACAGCACGAGCAGTAAGAATATCTTCACTTTCAATTCTTTCAATGGTGACATTATTCGGAGCTAGCATCCATCCGATGTGTAGCAATTGACCTGGACTAATAGTCAGATCTTGAAGCTGATTCAATTGTCTAAGCGTATTTATTTCTGTTTCGAAATAACGCTTTGCAATTTGGAATAGATTATCTTTTTTCTTGACTCTGTAATACACTTTAACCAGTTTATGCGCAGTCATTGACTTTTTTGTCTGCAAGACAGTTGTCGCGTTAATTGGTATCCGTAATGTCTGTCCTATAGAAAGCACCGTATTTTTGTTGATGCCATTCAAATCATATATCTCCTGAACAGATGTGTTGGTAAATTTTGACAATGAATACACAGTTTCCTTAGGATGCAACATATGTACATAGTACAATCCAAGCTCTGAGGAATGATTTGCAATAATTTCCTGAGGCTTATTCTCAGCAAACACTTGAAAACTAGCCATTAGAAACAGGCTAATGAATAATAATGCACGAAACATAGGATAATCGGTTTAATTTCAGCTTCAAATATATTACAAATATTAGTAATATGATATACTTTAACAGTTATTTGATGGCTTTATTGAAAGTCTTTTGCTTCAAAACTGAAAGGAAGGAGTCTGTATATCGAATCTATCATGACAGTAAAATTTGTACCGTACATAATGATCTCTAAAGACTGATTATATCTTTGTGCATATTCGGCGATAAATTGTCTGCAAGATCCACATGGGGTGATTGGATCTTCTACAAACTTTCCCTTTTTGAATGCTGTTACGGCAATTGAGAGTATTGGAGTATTTGGATGGAAAGAAGATGCGGCAGCCAAAGCCGTTTTCTCGGCACAAATACAAAGTGGATATGAAGCATTTTCTTGATTACTTCCACCAATAATTTCACCGGAATCTAATAAAAGTGAAGCACCCACAGCAAAATTTGAGTAAGGACTGTAAGAATAAGAGCAATGTTCTTTACACGTTAATATCAATTGCTGCTTAACCTTGTCTAATGTTGAAATATCTTCAATGATAGAGGCTCCCTCCATTTGTAAATATTTGTCACGTAGCTCGCTCATAGTGTATAAAACTAGTCTAATTAAATGATTTTAACCAAGATAATATTGTTCTAGTACTTATCTGATTAAAAAGTAAACCATAGCTTCGTATCACATTTCAATACTTTGAGTATAAGACAGATATCTAATGTTAATGCCTTACAGTTCTTTCAGATCTGTAGGTTTGCTGGTGTACTTGTTTTGAGTATTGTATTTGTAAAATCTAGTCTTTCTCAAGAAGAAGTTTCCTATATAGAATTCTTTTTATACTTGTCCAATCTGTTTGTATTCTTTTGGTCTTACGGCTTTAAAAATTCCTACTTAAGTTATTTTCCTACCATTGATGAGGAGTCAAAAAAATACTTTTTATCAACCTTGCTCTTGGTCTATCTTGGTATGGGACTATTGGCAGCCGCATCTGTATTTTTGGTAGGCAAAAACCAGCTAATATTCTCTTGGGACCCTGAAGAAGTTAGGTTTGTACATCTAGCTGCTTTATACCTGCTTGTTAATACGCCTACTATTTTGACAGAACACAGTTATATCCTTTTCGAAGATTCGAGGCGATTAGTCCAGTATGCATTACTTGTTTTCTTCTTGCCTATTTTCGTCATACTTATCGCCTTAAGTATAGAAATGAGTGTGGCATCAGTTGCTGTTGGATTTTTGATAATCGCCACAGTTAAATTTTTGTATTTACTTTTATTTCCAGTTAGACTTTATTCAAGGATTGGAGTGAATATTGATTTGATCAAACCATATTTGATATTTTCAATTCCCTTAATTTTACATTCTTTATTGGGTAATGGGGTAGAGTTTATAGATGGATACTTGGTGCAACGATTCTTCCCAGTAGAAACATTTGCTATTTACAGATATGGTGCAAGAGAACTCCCTTTTGTTGTGTTGTTCGTCGGATCTGTAATGACGGCATTATTACCAAAAGCGGTAAGCCATTTACCAGAAACATTACTAGCAGCAAAAATAGAAACAACAAAATTAATGCATCTTTTATACCCAATTTCTATTGTATTGGTATTGATTAGTCCAATAATATTCCCTTTGGTGTATGATGAATATTTTAAAGAATCTGCTTATTTATTTAATATATACGCTTTAATTATTACTAGTCGGATTTTAATTCCACAACTGGTACTATTCGGAAAGCATCAGAATGTAAGTTTAGCTACAATTACATTGGTAGAACTTATTATAAATGTTAGTTTGAGTTTGATCTTGATGAAATTCTGGGGAGTTAGAGGCATTGCCGCTGCCTCAGTAATTGCTTTTTTTGCTGCTAAACTTATGATCATGACATTCAATTACATAAAATATAAAATTGTACCATCTGCTTACATTGATGTACGGTATTATTCCATTTATAATGTAATTCTTTTTATTAGCTTTTATATTTCTTTACAGTATTAATGAGCCGAGCAATTGTCATAGGAGGGTCACCAAGTTCTGGAAGTTCATTGTTGCTAGATATACTCGGGAGACATTCTTCAGTAGCTTCATTTTCTGAAACTCATCTTTTAGCAAAGCCTACACTTTGGAACGATTGGGACAATAATAATAAATATCTGAATAGAGGAAATCTAAAAAGCCCTGATTGGTTTATGCATACAGGCATTGATACTATTAAAAAACATCAGTTAAAGCTAGTACATCTAGAAAAAGTAAATTCAGTTCTTGAATATTGTAATCAACTCTTCAAAAAACTTGCACTAGAAAAAGGGAAAACAATATGGTGTGAAAAAACACCTGCAAATGTGTATTTCTTTCATTTGTTTGGAGAATCAAATATAGCACAGCGTGTACTTACTTTGAGGAATCCTTATGATAGTATTGCTTCATTGATCTTTCGAAATGTGCACATTATTGATGCTGTTTGTAGAACTTTGACCAATCTAGGTATCGGCTATCTACAAATGCATTCAAAGGATATTATTACAATTAAATATGAATCACTCGTACATACTCCTAAATCAACAGTAAATACTTTATTAAAGAATGTAAATATTCCTCCTGATACATCCATATTTCAGAATCGAATTGGCCAAATAAAAATGGATGGTTGGAAACATTATGAAGATGGTGTCATTACTTCCAATAGTATAGGTAGATTTGAAGAGTTGACTAAAACGCAGCAAGCACAAGTCATGTACCTTACTAATAAACTTTTCATTAATAATGAGCATTTAAAGTTGTATAAAATAAATATTGCCCCAAACGAGGTGATTTCTATTCCATTTCTTGCAAAACAATTCGACTATAAAGTTCCAATAATTAATGAATTGCCAATTAACACGAAACGCTACTTTTTAATTGATAAGTATAAACGAAAATTAAGAGGATACCCAAGTCATCAGCCATACCCAATTTCTTTATGAATCATTATTCTAGTCCCAATACTGCATATCGATATTTACTATTTGAATTAACTTCTCAATTAGATGAACGAGAGGCGTTGCAAATTTTAGATATTTTCTTCACAGATATTTTTGATATAACGACACCAAATCAGACCAGTGAATGGAAACATGAGGATGACGCCAAAAAATGTGAAGGTTTAGGTGACAGATTAAAATCTTTAGAACCAATACAGTATATAACGGGACAATCAAATTTTTTTGGTTTTAATTTCAAAGTAAATAAACATGTTCTGATACCAAGACCTGAGACAGAGGAATTGGTGCATTTAATTTTAACAACAAGTGACAATAAATACAAACAACTTGATGTACTAGATATTGGTTCGGGAAGTGGTTGTATTGCAATTACTTTAAAATTAAAGCGGCCACAATGGCGACTTTTTGCCCTAGAAGAAGACTTAGACGCCCTTAATGTGGGCAGGATAAACAGCAGGAGATTGAATACTCAAATCCATTTTCTTAAACTAGATTTTCTTGATGAAACAAATTGGGAATCATTAAGTAAATATGATATCATAGTAAGCAATCCACCTTATATTGGAAATGAAGAAGTCGACAAAATGTCCACATCTACAATCAACCATGAACCACATAAAGCACTATTTGTAGAAAGTGGAAATGCATTACAATTCTATCAATCAATCGCAATCTTTGGAAAAACACATCTTAAGGAATCTGGGCAGTTGTTTGTGGAATTAAATGAATTTAGAGTTGAAGACACCAAAAAAATATTTGTTTCTATGGGCTATTTGAATGTCACTGTTCACCAAGATTTACAAGGTAAAGATCGGATGCTCTCAGCTAGTTTATAAGGTATTGCTGACTAAGCCACCATCAATTGTTATTGTTTGCCCTGTGACGTATTTTGAGGCAGGGGAGAGTAGCCATACCGCCAATGTAGCAAGATCATCTGCTTCTCCTAAACTCCCTACCATGGTTTGATTTTCGAACACCTCTTTAGCTTGATCTAGAGTGACACCTGAGAGTTCACTTTTCTTTTGAAAAAGCCTTTTCATAGCTGAAGTATTGTGATAGCCAGGAGCTAAAACATTGAGAGTAATGCCAGCCTTAGCTACCTCTTGTGACAAGGTTTTGACAAATCCGACTACCGCCAAGCGCAAGGAATTGCTTAACACCAGATTTTCGATCGGCTGCTTTACAGAAGCACTTTCTATATAGACAATACGACCATAGTCGTTGGCCTGCATAAGAGGCAATATGGCTTTAGTAAGTTTTACCTTCCAACGCAACACCGTTTGGTATGCTTGATCCCACTCTTGCATTTCCGTAGCGATGAAAGATGATGCTGGAGGGCCTCCTGCATTGATTAAAATACCATTTAGCTTTCTATCTCCAATCTTCCTAATTAACTCAGAAATAGTCGCATCAGACGTAATGTCACCGGCTAAAATTTCAGCACTTTTAGGAAATTCTGCCTGAAGTGAATTCAATTTTTCTTCTCCTCGAGCATTTAGAATAACAGCTGCTCCTTCAGATAATAAGAGCTTGGCAATGGCTCGACCAAATCCACTTGTTGAACCTGTGACAACAAATAATTGTTGAGAAATTGCTAAATCCAAATCAAAGTAATTTTTCTAAAAACATCATTAAACTTTTCTCTAAACTTGTCACTACTCCATCTGCATGAAATTGCTGTTTAACAAGATCAAGCAATTCATTTTTACGATCATTTGTTGGATAGTAAAGCCCCTTATAGTCAAGAATTGTTTGTAACACTTCAAATTCACCCATCTCTTCATATGATGCATAGATCTCTTCAAAGACGTCAGGGGAGACACGTTCCATAATTACTTCCTTCTCATCATCTGTAAACTCTAAATCAGCATGTGATGCGTGAAGAAGTAAAAAGGTGATGAACTCATTTGAATTCCAATTGAGCTCTTTTTCCATAGCTTAGTTTTGTTTAAAGGTGAGGAAAGTTGTTCAAAAAAATGAATTTTTGTGACTCAAAGTCAACGAAGGCTATGTAATTTTCTAAACCATTACTAATCATTAGGTATGGAGCCTTCAATTTTAGGTTATATCTAGAGATTTGATCGAAGGTGGCTTGACTCAAATTTTTCTTATGACTTTTGCATTCAACGAGGAGGTAAGGGTTTTGCTTTTGGTCTAAGACAACAATGTCAAAACGCTTATTCATTGAACCAAGTTTAATCTCTTTTTCTACTAGTATTCTAGTCTTTGAACATTCTTTACGTTCTATTAGAAAGTGTATTATCAATTGTCTGACATACTCTTCAGGTGTCAGGATTATCATTTTTTTTCGAACAGGATCAAATACTTTTTTAATGTTATCAACATACTTGACTTCAACATAATCCTTTACACTTAGTAGATCAAGTTCTATTGGCTTCATTCCGCGATCGAGGTAGTCAGTATTTGTTCAGGTGCACTCACTTCAACAACATTATGGTACTCCTTTGTCTTCTTCAATAGAATTGATGAGTTATTACCATCCATTAATTCAGCAAGGCTTACAGTTTGTACTTGCATACCTGCTCTTAGCATTAAATCTATGACATACAATTGCCAATCGAGCGATAAAGAATCATACGGATTTAACAAACCATCTTGTGTCAGGATATGTATTTTTGAAGAACCATTAAACAAGATATCATCTAATGAATAATTGAGATCATTGTCAATTATGAATTCTTTAAATGTCAAATGCTCATTTGTTTCCAGCATTTGAATATTTAATAGCTTGTCCAAAAAGCTTACGATAAACATTTGACCGCAATTAAATATCTGGATACGATCTTGATAAACAGATAATTTTTGCATCAGAGCTCTACAAAAATTTAACTGGTCTTCATCGGTTTGTACTTTAGGATGTTTAAGATAAGCTTTGCTATCAAAATCTATGGCTGGCGATTCACTTGTACATCTCAAATGAACAACTTCTTTACCGCTAAATGTTATATCACTTGGAGTATCTTCTTTGCCGTAAAAGTCAATATGAATATGTAAATCCCAGTTAGGATTTGTAGATTGACTGAGTATTTCTTTTCTTACAAAACACAAAGGCAACAATTCATGCATTTCATTAATTAGTGTATAGATAGAAATTGTATTCTCTCTATATTTTTTCTGAAACAGCTCTTTAAATAACTTTGGATTTGTCTGTTTTAATCGCTCAATATTTTCTCTAATATCAAACTTTTGAATATTGTTCAAGGACTCTTTCATCAACGAGCTTTCTTGCTGCTTTAATGATTTGTACTTACTTATAAGATCGTTGATACTAGTGTCTGGAATAGCTATAGCGCGCAAAATCTTTGCATAGTATTCCTGGAAAATGGACTTCCAGTTTTGATAGTCAGCTATTTGATCGATAAATGTATTAATGATCAATTTTTCTAGTCTATTCAGACTGTTAAATTCCTTTTTCCAAACCACATAAGTAGGATGTATTTCGTTCATTAAAAGTAAAGAATCTAGCATACTTTTAACACTTGACAAATACTGATAACTACTGTGCAGGTTAAAAGATTTGTCTACCCCTAAAGAATCCAGCAAATGGTGGTTACTCAATTCAGTATAAAACCGCTTCAATTCATCTAGTATCTCTTTAAAAATTACTGGACAATTCTGTGCGTTTAATTGATTAAATTGCTGTTGACCCTCAAACTGTTTTTGTTTTTTTATTTCATTAATATATGACTGCAACAATTGCTTTAGAATAAGGATATTAGGTTCAATTGTACTGTCTTCCGTTAAGGTGTATTCAGCATAGATTTTAGGAAACTCTTTTGAGAAAGTATCTAACCATTCATCAAATTCTAGTTCGATAGAATATTTAAAGTTTTCTTGTTGTGTTTTTGTTTGAAAATTTGATGTCAACCTCTCAATAAAAGAAGATGATTTACTTAATTCTAAATTGAGAGCGGAAAGCTTTTCATTGATTATATTCAAACTTCGCAAGTGATAAATAGCTAATTTTTCCTGCGATTTTAATTGTGTTTGCCATTTAGCTTTATACGTATTAATATTGTTCAAAAATAAAACTGATAGTTCATTAGCACGTAAAACTAACTTATCCAATGGAATGTTAGCAGAGTCATCTACGTTAAGCATAAACTCTTCAAAATGATCTATTTGGCTTAGCAGTTTATATTCTGGCTTATAAGAAAGCGAAAACTTATTGATCGTTTTTGTTAGGTCATGGAACTCAACTTCTGTACCATTAAACAAATGCGACGGAAGACAATACTCCAATATGGGCATATATAATTCATATTCTCTTTGATTAGAATTTGTTGTCAGATTAGTAATATTCTTTTGGCTTGTTTGAGTATAATATGAAGCTATATCTGATTCAAGTCGTTTTATATTACGACGTATCCCATTCCAGATTAATCTATTTTGAACATTACTTTTTTTCTTTAATGCCAATCGCCATTTGTTGATGGTTTCTGTATTTACAAACTCACTATCGATATGCATCGCGAGAAGATATTGCGAACGTATATACTCGAATAATTCCTTCAGGTCTTTTGCATGACTAGATGACACTACGATATTTTTGTTGAGAGCAACTGCTTCCGAAATCAGATCATTAAAGGCATCTAATAGGGTAGATCTGTAGAAGAATGAGAGTGACTTTTTCTCTTTGCTTGTACCGACTAGTTTAGAAACTGTTGGGTGAGTTAACACAGTATTCATCAATGTAGCTTTTTTATTGAACTACTAATGTATTAAATATTTCTATATATATTGAGAAAAGCAATGTATATGTCCTTCAAAAATAGATAGAAACGTCTTCTAAACAAGAAAAGCTTGTTTGAAATCAAGTTGCAGGATAGCTTATTAATTTGAATAGCAATGATTTACTAGCCTAAAAATCTAGTATGCAGTTGTCCTTATTATGTCAGTTTCTAAGATGCCTGAGCAAGTTATGGCGTTCTCTCAATTGACCATACCTCCACTTTCTACTTCACCATTTTTATATTCATACTTCATAATCAACTCTTCATCATCATTGTAATACTCCAAAGTCCCATCTAATTTCCCATTTTTATTTTGCCCTTTTTGGGTCAACTTACCCATATCGTTCCATATTCTAAATGGACCTTGTTGAATTCCATTTTCATAGCTAATCTCTTTCAGTGGGCGACCATATTTATACTCTCCATACAAGCCTTCAAATTGATTATTGAGGTATTCAACACGTTTCTCTAATTGGCCTCTGTTATTGAACTCTAAGTATGCTCCATTCAAAACACCGTTAACATAATTGGTCATAGATTTAATACTTTCATTTTCATGAAAAATTGTCCATGAGCCATTCTTTTGGCCGTTTCTAACAAAACCTTGTTCAAGCATTTTGCCATCTTGGCTTTTCTTGGTTACCAGAATGACATCAGAGTTTGGGACATTAATCTGGGTAAATCCATTCAAATTTAGATCACCTGCTGCAGCAACATTAGTTTGATTTTTACAAGAGATGATACAGGTCAGAAGTAGTAGAGTTGGCAGAAATATAGAAAATTTCATAACATAAATTTGAACCTAAAAATACGACAGGATTTTCAATCAAAAAAAAAGGTCCAGAAGAAAATACTCTTCTGGACCTTTAACACAGTTATTTTAAAAATTTGAGAATCAATCTCACTTTATCTAATTCGAACAGCCTTCAATAAATGCATGGAATTCAGTACCTACTGTTACCTCAAAACCAGGCAGAAGTAAAATCTCCGTACCAGCCGAGAATTCAATTACACCACCACCTGTGACAACGGCATCTGATGTGATTGTATTTTCAACTTCGTAACGTATAGGTGTAGTTGCAGGTAAAAACAGATCGAATGGACAATCGCCATCGCATGCTTCTACAGTACCATCTATACCTCTTAAATTAACATCACCACAAATTCCTTGAGTGACTAATTCTACGTTGACCTCATTAATAGGAGTAACACCAAGTTCGATAAAACTTAAATCAAACGCTGCATCATAAACCAACGTATGAATAGTATATAAACCTGACATACCAATATCAAATGATGGGGAAGTGCTTGTTTCTTGCACTATACCACCTGAAGTTAAGATGAATAACACTTGTGATCCTGCTGGAACGTTAGTAGCAACAGACTGGACTGAGAAAGTCGCAGTATTACCATTAGCAGTACGATCATCGGCACAACCATCAACCAAGACATTTGTTAATCCACCAGCATTTGCATCACAACATTCTTCAACGTTTGCTTCAACACCAACTAAGTCAATATCGAAACATTCACAACCATTAAGGATTTCATCTACACTTGTAAGTGAAGGCAAGTCACAAAGAGTTGGATCATAAACAACAGGATGAATTGTAAAGTCTCCTGTCATTGAAATAACGAATTCAGGCATTGCAGATACGTCTACAATGTCACCATTCACATCTACTAAAATATAGACTATTTCATCACCAGGACTAACAACCTGTCCACCTGCTACTGCATTTCTTATTGTAGAACCACCTGGTACTAAGCAATTGTCAGCACTACCTGGGAATATCAATCCAGCAAAAGATGGCTTACATACTTGTATACCTTCTGGATCTTGATCATCTCCACCATTAGCATCTGACAAGTCATCGTTATTTGCCTCATCATCAGGTGTAATATCATCTCCTGGAGTACTATCAATATCTACTGGAGCTGCATTGTTTGCATCAGTATCATCATCAGCAGACGTAATCTCAGAATCATTCAAGATAAATCCACTTCCAGCAGCAGGATCAATTTGGAAAGTAATTGAAACTACAGTACTTGCCCCAGCTGTTAAAAATGGAATTGGAGTTAGCAATTCAGCATTAGGACCAACTTGGATCCATGTTGCATCTGCAAGTATTAAACCTGCTGGAATATAATCAGTCACCTGAATATTGAAAGCATCTACATTACCCTGATTTTCAACAGTAATGTCAAACGTTACTAATCCACCAGTCTGGTATGGTCCAGGAGTAGATGCACTAACTGTTTTTATTAATGCTAAATCAAAAACATCCACATCTTGTACAACCTCAATCTGTTCTGGATCTTGATCATCACCGCCCATCATGTCAGCAATGTCATTATCTCCTGGAAGATCATCTGGCGTTGCATTATCTCCAGGTGTAGAATCTGTATCAGTAGGAGGCGTATCGTTAGGATTTGTATTGTTATCCGCTGATGATATTTCTGCATCATTGATGATTGACGCACCGCCAAAATTACTATCAATCAAGAAAGTGACAGGAACAATAGTTGATGCTCCAGCTGCTAAGAAAGAAATTGGAGAATCTAAATCAGCAACACCACCTACAAGTGACCAATCGTTATCTATTAATATCAGACCTGTTGGCACATTATCGATAAGATCAATATTGAATGCATCAATACTACCTTGATTTGTCACTTCAAGATTATAAGTAACCACATCGCCAGGTTCAAAAGGTCCTGGTGTATTTGAACTTACGGTCTTAGCTAAAGCTAAATCAAAGATTTCAACTGTAATCAATTCTGGATCATGGTCATCTTCGTCGGTAGCTGCTACCGCATCACCAATAACGCCAGTACCATCACCGTCAAATTCATCATCAGAAGGTGTTTGAGGACTTCCACCTGCATCATCACCATTAATACTATTTGGTGTACTATCAATATCGTCACCATCATCTGAAGAGATTTCAGCAAAGTTTATGATATCACCACCTGCAAATGCAGGGTCAATAGTTAAAACGATATCAACAGTTTCACATGTTTCAACAGCTACTAAAGGAATGACATTAGTAACTTCTGATGCACCTGAAGCCATCCATCCATTTAAATCATTAACACTGAGTGTCATATCTGATGGGATGTAATCAGTTACTTCTACAGCAGACGCATCAAGTGAACCTTGATTACAAACTGTGATTGTGTATGTTACATCGTCACCTGGAATATATGGCCCTTGTGAATTCTCTTCCTTTATTAAAGCAAGATCATACTCTTGTTCAACCATAACTACTTCTGGATCTTCATCATCGCCACCATCTGTTTCAGTCATGTCATCATCATCCGCAAAATCATCTGGTTGCGAATTATCACCTGGTGTACTATCGATATCATCTCCATCATCTGCAGTAATCTCAGCATTATTTGAGATTGACGTGCCTTGGAAGTCAGCATCAATAGTTAAAATGATAGTCAAGTCTGTACAAGCTTGCGCCGCTAAAGAAGCAATTGTGTTTGTCACAGGACCTACAGGAGATCCTATCCAACCATTTGCATCAGCTGCACTTAATGTCATACCTGCTGGGATATAATCAGAAACTTCAATTCCAGAGGCATTTAATGTACCTTGGTTACAAACAGTAATTGTGTACTCGACATCATCACCTGGTGAATATGGACCACTTGAAGCTTCCTTTTTAGCCAATGCTAAATCATAGATTTGTCCAATTGCAATCAGCTCAGGATCTTGATCATCACCACCCATTGTATCCATGATATCATCATTGTTTGCAAGATCATCCGGAGTAGCGTTATCTCCTGGAGTAGAATCTACATCCGTAGGAGGTGTATTAAATGGATTAGTATCATTATCTGCAGCAGTAATCTCAGCATCATTTATAATTTGAGTCCCCATAAAATTAGGGTCAATCAAAAATGTAATGCTTACTGTTGAAGATTGACCTGGTGCTAGGAATGTAATCGGGTTGTTTAAAACCGCATCACCACCAACTAAAGACCACGATTGATCAACAAGTATTAAACCTGCAGGTACATTATCAGCAACACTAATTGCAAAAGCGTTTGTACTTCCTTGATTTGTTATTTCTATATCATAAGTCACAACATCCCCTGCGCTAAAAGGTCCAGGTGTGTTAGTACTTAATGTTTTAGCAAGAGCCAAATCAAAAATCTCAACTACAATATCTTCTGGATCATGATCATCTTCATCGAAAACACCATCACCATTAAATATGTTATCAGTTGGAGAATTCACAACTCCACCTGCATCATCACCATTAGTAGTATTTGGTGTACTATCAACATCATCACCGTCATCAGCGGAGATTTCTGCAAAATTCACAATAGTACCTCCTGCAAATGAAGGATCAATAGTCAAATCAATTTCAATATCTACACAACGACCAACTCCAACAAAAGGAATGATAGCATTTACAGGACCAGCAGCGGCACCTGACCATCCATTTGCATCTGTAGCACTTAAGGTCATGTCAGCAGGGACATAGTCCGTTACTTCAACGTTATTAGCGTCTAATGTACCTTGATTACAAACTGTAATTGTATACGTTACATCTTCTCCTGGTAAATATGGACCAGCTGAAGTCTCTTGCTTGATTAGAGCAAGATCATAAATCTGTGCAATCGTAATTTCTTCAGGATCTTGATCATCACCACCCATTGTATCGGCAGTATCATTATCTCCTGGAAGATCATCTGGAGTCGCATCATCGCCTGGTGTACTATCTACATCATCTCCATTGTCTTCAGAAATCTCTGCATCATTTACGATAGAAGTACCCATGAATGATGGATCTATAGTAAATGTAATAGACACAACTTCAGTAGCACCAGCGGCAACAGAAGGTATTACTAGTGTAGCTACGCTTCCTGCTCCAGTCCATGCTGCATCATTTAGAATTAAACCTGTAGGGATGTAATCTGTAATCTCAACATTTGTGGCATCAAGCGTTCCTTGATTCACTACTGAAATCTCAAACGTTACATCATCTCCAG
>CAYVFU010000079.1:0-2103 GCA_964450495.1 uncultured Saprospiraceae bacterium
CAAAAATAGCAATTTTGGGGAGGTTTTGGTTAGGGGCTAGGGGTTAGGGGCTAGGAGTTAGGAACTAGGGGTTAGGAGCTAGGTACTAGTGGTTAGGTACTAGGGGTTAGGTACTAGGGGGTTAGGAGTTAGGAGCTAGGGGTTAGGAGTTAGGGACTAGGAGTTAGGAGCTAGGAACTAGGGAGTCTTTTAAAAAAAATCATTACTTTGTTACTAACAACAAACTTTACAATAATGAGGAATTTTAAGGAATTAGCAATATGGAATCGGAGTATTCTTCTTACAAAACGTATTTATAAGCTTACAAGTGAACTACCAAAAAGCGAAATATATGGGCTAACGTCTCAAATGCGGAGATGTGCTGTTTCCATCCCTTCAAATATTGCTGAAGGCTGTTCAAGACGTTCCAACAAAGAGATGAGACGATATTTGGAAATTTCACTAGGTTCTAGTTTTGAACTCGAAACTCAATTACTCCTTACCAAAGAACTCTATAATAATCTTGGAGTTTCTAAGGAGTTATTAGATGAACTCATTGCAATCCAAAAAATGATAAATAGCTTTAAGTTAAAGATTTGAAACCTCTGTTGTCAAAATAGTCATTCGATGGATACAACTGACTTCCAAAGTAAGCAGTAAACCTAGCACTTCGTCGCTAGCACCAAATACCTAGTCCCTAGGCACTAAACCCTACCCCGTAGCAGCTAACACCCAGTCCCTAGCCGCTAATACCTAGCACCCTCCTAAAACCTAAACCCAATATTCACAATAACCCTACTAGGCCTTTCATCAAAAGACACGTTCTGATTGCCAAAAATCATATGATCTCCGAACTTGGACAAATTACCCTCATACTTTGCTTCCAGCCTCAACTTCCAAACATCAAACCCTAGTCCGGCTTGAAAGCCATAAGTTGCTTTTTCGAAGCGTTGTGAATACCCATTTATATCTATCAAATCTGAAGAGCTGTTAATGTTGAGATGTGCTACTGGGCCTACGAATGCTTTAAACAATAACAATTTAAATCCCAATAAAACAGGAATGTCGAGATTAGTGAAGCGTTCATTTAGGACAGAATTTGCGATGCCGTTTGATCCTATTTCTTCTAATGTGTAATTTACAGAAGTGGTGTGCAACATTGCAGATGGCTCAATATATAGACCAAATATTTTTATTCTGGTAAACAATCCAAACTGAAAACCGAAATCAGATTCAAGGAGGTTCAGTTGCCTATCTTCATCTGCACCTATGAGCATGATAGACTCTTTGGCTAGATCAAGGGAATGCAGCCCTCCTTTTATTCCAAATTCTACCTGGCTAAAAACAAGATTAAGAACAAATAGAAAGCATACTTTTGTGATGATTAATCGCTTCATGGTGATTGCGTTTAGGAGTTTGTTCATATTATTATCCAACTATAAATGCATCGTTGTATTATTACATATCAAATAAAGTGCCGTAGATGGATCATTTAGATGTTGAGTTTGTCGGGAGTTACATATCCGAAAGTCAGTGCCCACCGCCAAAATTGCCTGAATATGCATTTATTGGCCGGTCCAATGTGGGTAAATCTTCGCTCATAAACATGCTTTGCCAACGCAAAAACATGGCTCGAGTATCTAACACTCCAGGTAAAACGCAACTGATTAATTATTTCGACGTCAATAAAATATGGTATCTAGTAGATCTTCCTGGCTACGGCTATGCTAAAGTATCGAAAAAGCAAAGAGCCAAATTTGAGCAGATGATCGAACGGTACTTGAGTGTCCGTCGTGCCTTGCAGTGCACTTTTGTATTACTAGACAGTAGACACCCACTCCAACAGATCGACCAAGAATTCATTAATTGGATGGGCGAACATCGTTTGCCGTTTGTAATAGTATTTACAAAAACAGATAAATTAAAAGAGAAAGAACTCGCGACTAATATTGAAACAATCAATCAAGCGCTATTGGCGCAATGGGATGAGTTGCCTCAACAATTTGTGACCTCAGCAAAGTCAAAGAAAGGACGGGATGAGATATTGAAGTTTATTGGAGCGATTAATGAGGAGAATGGTAAAGGTTAGGGATTTGAGACTAGATACAAGGGCTAGGGGCTAGG
>CAYVFU010000079.1:2203-21463 GCA_964450495.1 uncultured Saprospiraceae bacterium
GGCTAGGGGCTAGCGGCTAGGAATTATGATCATATTTTGTCGTAAGGAACCACCTCGATCACACTGTACAGTGGAACCACTCCTCCAAGGATGAGAATTTGCACTAACTTTTTTGAAGGTATAATTCTTCTGATGCTGCTCGTTCGCACTAGAAATGTCTTTAAGAATATCTTCTCTGAAGGACTCGTGAAAATAGATTAAACAAATATCACTAAACGAAAATGTAAGCTAGCACCTAGCGCTTTTTTTCCTAGCACCTCTCAATCCTTCTCAAAAAGAATTCCTGGATTTAATATCCATTTGGGATCCACAGCAGTTTTTGCCGAACTCAACATTTTCGAAAATATATCTGAACGTTGTTGTTTATAATACGGTTGGTGGTCTCTTCCAACTGCATGATGATGGGTGATTGTACCTCCATATTCTATAAGCGTATTTGACACTTTTTTCTTTATAGCATCCCATTGGTCAAGTTGCTTGTCTTTGGATCCTTTGGCAATGATGGTGAAATATGGGGCTGGTCCATCTGGATAAATATGAGTGAATCGGCAAGTGACTATACCAGCGCCGCAAAATTCTTGGATGGCTTCATTTGCAGCTTTTTTTACTTCTTTATAGAATGTCGGAAATTGATCCCAAGTGACTGCTGTCTCAAATGTCTCAACAACTAGTCCTCTCATCATAAGATGGTCTCTAAGATATGGTGCTAACAAAAATGAATTTTTCCATGCGTCTCCTTTGGCACTTCTTGTCTCAGAAGTCAATCGACTCTCATCCCAAGAACCACCTGCTTTCTTACAAATGGCTAGTGCCTCGTGCATCCAATGTGTAACATCTCGTTGATGGGATTCGAACCCTATTATTAAAATGGCACTGCTTCCATCACCAAGGCCATTATTAAATGCTTCTATGGCGTCTATCAATCTTGCGTTTGCAGGGTTGAGTCCTGACTGCGAAATCTGTCTAGCTGCTTCTGCTCCTTGATGAAAATCCTTGAAGGCTACAGTGATTGTTTTTTTGAATGTTGGAATGTTTTGTAAGCGCATCCATGCTGATGTGATGATACCTAGAGTCCCTTCAGAGCCGCAGACCAACCGCTCTTCACTCGGTCCAGCGCCCGAGCCTGGCAATCTTCTAGTGACCATTTCTCCTTCAGGAGTGACCATGCTTACATTCTGTACGAATTCATCTATGTGCGTATATAAGGTAGCGAAGTGTCCCCCACTTCTAGTCGCAATCCATCCGCCGAGTGTTGAAAATTCAAAACTTTGTGGGAAGTGTCTTAACGTGAGTCCATGTGGTTTTAATCCAGCTTCAATTTGAGGGCCAAACATTCCTCCTTGTATATGCGCAGATCTTGACGTTTGATCAATTTCAAGAATCTGATCAAAGTGCTTCATATCAACAGAAATAATGCCTTTATAGCATACATCATCTGTGGGCTCGACGCCACCGCACACACTACTGCCGCCACCGAAGGGTACGATAGAGATGTCTTCATTAGCTGCGAATGCCATTAGCAATTGAATGTCGTATTTTGTTTTTGGAAAGGCTACAAAGTCAGGAGGATTAGGATATATACCTCTAAGCCCACGCCATACATCTCTAAAAGACTTGCCATAACTGTGACTTGCTCTATCATAATTACTTGATGAACAAAATGATTCTAATTCTGAAGGTAATGATATTCGCGGTTGACGCAACTGCAAATTTTCAATTGCTATAGGTTCGTGATATTCAAATTCGTCAATCCCCAATACCGCCTTTGTCATCGTCAGGTTCTTTTCGATCATTGCTTCTGGCAGAGGAAACTTATCATACCCCCATCCCCAATAACTTCTTGTCTGTGTCATGCTGATTCGTTTATATCATAGGTGAATGTTAAACCCGCATTGTCTTGCAGTCTCTTAAGTAAAGCATCTCCCATTGCAACAGACGGTGTTAGCATTCCATAAGTGTCTGGAAGTTCATCTTTGGCTAATGCGATTGCTGATTCTGCTAACATTTTTGATGTCGAACCATAACCAGGATCTTTGTCTCCAGTGACTTTGCCTACGACCATTGTATCGTCATACAAACGGGTGTAATAACGAAGATTGTAAAAACCATTTTCTCTTTCTTCTTTAGATGGACCTTCTCCTGGCTTAGGTGTCTTTTTATCTACGACTTTCTTTAATAATGAACCAGGTTTAGCTAACATCAACATAGCCATTGAAGCAGCAGCTGCTGTTGCCTTCATTCTATTTGGTATGCCTTTACCAGTCATAGCAGATTCGCTGTATTTAAACTCTTTACCGTATTCATAATCCAATAAGGCATTGCTTCTTCTGACAACTTTTGTATTTATACCAGCCATAATGAACGGATAATTCCAACTTTCAGACACAGTGTCAAACACCACTGTTTGAAGATCTCTTTGATCAGGTCCATACTGTTCGCCTTCAGGATTAAGGCTATAAGGATTATTTAAAATTCCATAAATAGATTTGTCCTCTTCTGCATCCTCTAACATTCCCGTAAGGGACGCATAGGTACCTCCACTAATACCACCTGCAAATGCTTTGACACGCATATCTATCTGTTTGGCGAACTGACCCGTTTTTGCTTTGGCTTGCTGTTGCATAAAATACACCCCCATATCAGAAGGGATGGAATCGAATCCGCAAGTATGAACAATCTTGAGTTTTTTGGAAGATGCCTTGTCGTGATAAAGATTTATCATTTTTACCATCCATGGTACCTCACCAGTCAAATCGCAATAATTGGTTTCATAATCTACACAAACCTTCACGAGTAATGAGCCATATTTTTCATATGGACCTACCGTTGTACAGACTACCTTTGTTCGTTTGGCTAACTCAATCAGACTTTGTTCGTTTTTACTATCAGCTATAATGATGGGAATGGATTTGTCAGCAACTTCATCTCTAATTTTTTCTAATTTATCTCTATTCCTTGCGGCCATAGCCCATTTCAAATCAGAATTACTGCCATAGTTTGCATATAAATATTCGGCAACTAATTTACCCGTAAAACCTGTTGCTCCCCAAAGTACAACATCAAATTCTCTTTCTGTTTGCATGGCGTTTTATTAAAAGTGCATGATTTGAATACCTCTTCAAATTATGAGAGTTTCTGACTTAATTATATCAATATTAGAATATAAATTCTCGAAAATGAAATAAAATTTGCTTTATGATTTTTTTAATTTCAGACTACATTTTCTACTTTTCTCCCATTATTTATTTGGAAGTCATATGAAACATGTACGCCTTTTAAACATGTCAGTAGATGAATTGTGGTTAAAATCATCTAACAATAAACTTGCTTTTAAGTGTTTATTTGAGCGTGAATTTGAAAAACTATTCGCCTATGGACTTAACATTCATCAAAATAAAGCTGACGTAAAAGACGCTGCTCAAGACGTCTTTACAGACTTGTTGACTAAAAGGAAAGAGCGCTTACACATCAATAAGATTCACACTTATTTATTAAAATCAGTAAGATACAGGCTACTTAAAAAAGCTAAGGATTTAAAAATCATTGATATAGACAGGTATCATTAGGAAATCTTCCTAACTGAGTATATACGCTAAAACTGTGACACATGTAATTGTATGCTGAATAACAGATCTGAAACATTTAGGTAAAGCTACCCGCTAAAAATGTCCTCCCAGTATAATTTTATTCCAAATTGTAATTACTATTTTGTCCTACGTAAAGAATTTTAACTCAACATGAAATATTTGGTAAACTTCCTTTTTTGTTGTTTACTATTTACAATATCATTAAGTGGTCAGCGAACAATTTCTGGTATTGTAAAAGCAGCTGACAATGAAGAAAGATTGCCATTTGCGGATTTAATCATCAAAGGAACGACACAAGGGACATCAACTAATGTCGATGGTTATTTTTCCTTGATTGATATGCCAGAAACGGCATTTACAATTCAGGTGTTGTATGTCGGTTACTCCCCGACCGAAATTGATATAGAAGCAGGGAGCGCAGACATTACCAATCTGCAAGCTGAGTTATCGTCGGGAGCAATTCTTGATGAAGTTGTTGTATCTGGTAAATCCTTTAAAGTGATGAATGCATCGGAAGGCATTAGTCAAGTGCAAATTTCACCAGCACAATTAGCATTGTTGCCCAATGTGGGAGAGGTGGATATTTTCCGTTCATTACAATTATTGCCGGGAGTCAGTGGTAGCAATGAAAGCTCTTCAGGACTATTCGTCCGTGGTGGTACACCTGACCAAAATTTGGTATTATTAGATGGAATGACTGTGTATAATGTTGATCACTTTTTTGGCTTTTTTTCTGCTTTTAATGCAGATGCCATAAAAGATGTGCAACTATTTAAAGGCGCATTCCCTGCTAAATATGGTGGGAGATTATCTAGTGTGGTTGACTTAACAGGTAAAACTGGAGATCCGAATAAATTTCACAGTAGTGTCGGTCTTAATTTATTGAATGCTAGAGCGAGTGTTCAAATTCCATTATTTAAAAAAGGTTCTTTATCGCTAAGCGGAAGACGATCTTATACCGATTTGATCCGAAGTGATTTATATAATAATATTTTTGGTGTCTTTAGCCAGACAGAAAACTTACCTGACATAGATGGGTTGGAAGTAAACACTGTAGAACCTGATTTTTATTTCTTTGATACCAATAGCAAGTTGAGTTTTAATCCAACCGACAAAGATGTCATTGCTATATCCTTCTATTCAGGCGCGGACCATCTGGTGGAATCTAATGATGTCAATCTTCCTCGCTTTGGTGGAGCTGTTGAACTTGATTTAGATATTGACGAAACAAATGATTGGGGCAACAGAGGACTAAGTGGAAAGTGGTCACGACAATGGAATCCGAAGTGGTATTCTAATATGGTTATTGCTACTTCAAATTACTTTAGCGAATACAATAGAGATTTAAATGTGCAAGCAAGAATCATTGCTCGTGATTCTATTGTGCTTGATCAAGACATCATAACTTTTGAAGATAACGATGTGCGAGACATAACTTTTCGGTTGGATAATGAGTACCAATTAAATGCTAAGCATAAAGTAGAATTTGGCGTACTAGGAACAGCAGCTGAAGTTGATTATAAATTTATTCGAGACGACACACTGACCATTTTAGATCTTAGTCAACAAGCACAATATGGCGCTGCATATATATCTGATACTTGGAATCCTACAGACAAACTTTCTATTAATGCAGGACTCAGAGCTACTTACTATGATGTAAGTAAAGAAGTGTATTGGTCTCCTCGTTTTTCACTACAATATAATTTGACTGATAGAATCAATATAAAAAGCGGTTATGGTATTCATTATCAGTTTGTGAATCGGATCATTAATGAAAATGTCACAGAAGGTTCCAGAGATTTCTGGTTATTAGCAGATGACGATTTAGTAAAAGTGAGTAATGCCAAACATTTTGTGTTGGGTGTGGCTTACGAAACAGACAACTTTATTTTCGATGTAGAAGCTTACAGAAAAATCCTGGACAATTTAGCAGAATTCTCTCTACGATTTCAAAGAGATGACATAGACCAAAGCGAATTATTTTTTCAAGGCAGTGGCCTTGCTGAAGGCGTCGAATTTTTATTACAAAAAAAGAGAGGCGCCTATACTGGTTGGTTGACCTATACCTTAGCCAGAGTCCGAAATAATTTCCCGGATTTAAACAATGGCTTTGAATTTTCTGCCTTGCATGACCAACGACATGAATTTAAAATGGTGCATTCTTATGAGTGGGAAAATTATCGTTTTGCGGCAACGTTTGTCTATGCTTCTGGCAAACCCTTTACAGAGCCAGCAGGCCAATATTCTATTGACTTATTGGACGGTAGTTCTAGTAGCTTTATCAGCGTTGGGGCCAAGAATGGATCTCGTTTACCAGCTTATCACCGTTTGGATTTATCTGCGCATTACTTAGTGAAAGTTGGTCAATATGATGTTGATATTGGCCTTTCCGTTTTTAACTTATACAACCGACGAAATGTTTGGTATCGGGAATTTGATTTCACAGATACACCTCCTGTTATTACTGAAATTCAATATTTAGGTGCGACACCCAATATTTCTGCGGAGATTAAATTTTAAAAATGAGCATAAGAAAATATATACTACTTATTCCTGTCATCTGTTTTTGCCTTTTCTCTTGTGGAGAAGAAAACCTCAATAATATTGCAGCTAATCAATTTGTAGTAGAAGCATTTATTTTTGCAGGTGAACCCATTCAAGACATTCGGATAAAAAGTACCTTTCCTTTAACAGACGAAGTGGACACCTCATCCCCTATTGATGATGCTTCCGTTACCATCATTAAAAATGGGCAACGATTTGATTTGATTACTTCTGGAGGCGATGGTTTATATCACTATCCTGGTGATGATGTGGTCATAGCAACCAATGATGTCTTTCAATTAGAAATAGTGTACAACGGCATTACTGCATTTGCTGAAACGACTGTTCCTACGCCAACGATAGGATTAGAAATTTCGCAGGATACTCTGCTAGTCCCTCAGCTTCCACTTAGCGAAGGTAGAGATGCAATCGTCCAAACTATCGGTAATTTTTTAAGGGGCTCTATGATAGAAGCGACTTGGGATAACCCAAATGAAGACCTCTATTATATGGTTGTTGAAAGTGTTATTGATACAGTTGATCCAATATTCCCTACTCAAGTACTTGAAGCATTGTCAGATTTTCGATTTGTCTCTGAACCAGTTGATGATAATTCACTTACCTTTTTTGCAGGTTCTTTGGTTTCATTTGGTCAGTATTCTGTTAAAGTTTACCACATCAATCAAGAATATGCAGCCCTTTTTGAAAACCGAGAACAAGATTCCAGAGATTTAAATGAGCCTCCATCCAATGTCATCAATGCCTTAGGTGTATTCTCTGCATTTAATAGCCAAGAGGCATTTTTTGAGGTGGTGAGAGAGTGAGTTAGGGGCTAGGGAGCTAGGTTGTTAGGGGCTAGGAGCTAGGGAGCTAGGTTGTTAGGGAGCTAGGGGCTAGGTTGTTAGGTTGTTAGGTTGTTAGGTTGTTAGGTTGTTAGGTTGTTAGGTTGTTAGGAGCTAGGTTTTTTGGTGCTAGGGGCTAGGTTTTTAGGGGCTAGGTTGTTAGGTTGTTAGGGGCTAGTTTTAATGTCTCCCTCTCTCCCCACTCTCCCAAGCTTTATACACTCCAAACATCCTCATTGGAAATTCAAGATTAAAGTCCGTGATGATTTTTGCTATTTCCTCTGGAGACTGGCGCTTCCAATTTACGTCCTCAGCTGGAAGATTGGCAAAGCCTAAAGCGACAGAAGCCACAATTGCAGAGTTTCGTTTTAATGATTCTAAATCTACTTTATCGTAAGTGTCCGATGAAGCGTGATAATTGACTCCATAATTAAATGGCTTATGGTTAGCAATAAGATTACCTACGCCTTCGAGCATAAAGTCAAAATTATCCGTGCCTACAATCGGTACATCAATCACCGACTTCGATCCAAGACCTGAAACTGGTTGCATCACTCTTTCCGTGATAGACGCCATCTCTGGTCTGCCGTTAGTGAAAAATCCAGTAATGCCTCCACTCCCGATATCTACAGACATTGCCATGATGTGCTTGTCTAATTCTGCTTGATGACTTTTCGTATAGCCCCAAGAACCAAAGTAACCTTGTTCCTCAGCATTCCACAGAGCAAAGCGGATAGTTCGTTTTGGCTTGATCCCTAGACTTTGCATCTGTCTTGCAATGTCAATCATCATGGACACATTGCAACCATTGTCATTCGCACCAGTACCAAGTCCCCAAGAATCCAAGTGTGCACCAATTAATACATACTCATCTGGCATCTCTGATCCTTTGATTTCAGCAATCACATTATAGCTTGTACTTTCCTCTTCAGTAACAGCATTTAGTGTCACATCAAAATCTAGTTTATCACCGTTGCGTAAAAGTCGCTGACATCGAAATGCATCTTCTCTCGCCATCACAATGTTTACCAATCCGTGGTCTGGTCCATCAGAAGCAATAAATCTATATAACAGTTTTTTAGGGCGAGAAGACATATTGATGATTCCGACTGCGCCTGCAGCTGCAGCTCTGGCATCAATCGAAGCTGCATCCGAATATTCTTTAAACAATCCATCCACATCCAAACACAAATCAGCTTCCACTAAGACATAATTACCTTTGACGGATGTTCCTGCTTTTGCAAAATCAGCTTCGGTGCCATATCCTACATCTATCATCTGAGCTTTCAATCCTTCTTTTGGTGTCGTCCGAGAATAATATTTCGCAACAACTTTAGGTGTAAAATCCGTGGCACCTGATACGGTAGCTATAGTCCCATTTTCTATCCATAATGAAGGTATGGTGAAGGCTTCTTTAGCTACACTTACTCCAGCATCTTCAAATTTTTTAACAGCCCAGTCTACTGAAGCTAAATTAACATCTGTACCGGTCACTCGTCCGCCATATTTGTCACACAGTTCTTGCAAATCTTCTTCAATAGGTGTATCTGACAGCAAGGTCATCATCATATCTGAAGGACTGTTTCTCACAGGTAACTCTTTTTGCGCAGAGCACGCTGGTAGTAATCCGATTATCAGAATATAAAAAAGCAGATTTTTCATAGTTTCAAATTTTAATGCCTCAAAGATCTCCACAACAGTGAAGCAAACATTAAGATAACAAACGCTTGGTAAAAATTTCTTAAAAAGCTATTGTCAATTCTGTGTTATATAAAGATTTTCAGTAATTTATCCCTGTGAGAAAATCTGTTTTCATAAAACACATTGAACACTTAGGAGAAGAAGAGCTCAGAGATGAACTCCGAGTACTCTATGAAAAAATACCAGAGGTTAAGTCGTTCTACGCACTTGAATTAGGTGATGAAAAAGAACGAAATAAAATCTATGACAAAGCAAAACAGTCCATTCAGAAGAAATACAAAACAAAAAGCTTTCGCAAACCTCGAAGACCACGCATACAAAAAATTAATGCCTTGTTGACAGAGCTAGAAAAGAATGCGACATACAACTGGGATATGATTGATGTCTATTTATTTAATGCTGAGCAAGGCATCCAATTCATGAAAACCTATTCCTTTTATTCAGATCCATTAAGGAACACCATATTGAAATCACTGGAAAAAGGGTTGCTGCTGATTGAAGACGCCTTGTTCCAAAGTGAATATCAAGAGCGAGTTGAAGCATTGATTGCAACAAAGATTTTTGATTGGGGTGTGCACAGGACTGTTGTGGAGATGATTAGGAAAGTATATCCGTTTGAAAGTTCTAATGACTAGCTTACTGTTTTCCAAATTCGTAATAAATCATCTAGGAATTAATGGTCGATTAGTATTCGATACAATTAGTCAAAGTGGTTTTGACCCATTTACATATTTCTAAAAATAAAAAAGCCCATTCAAAAAATGAATGAGCTTTTTTACACTTATATCTGTTGTAGATTAATTCGCCTCAGACGTACGTTGTGCTACTTGTGTAAAGATAGAGCCACCGTCTCTTAAATCTATATGGTCGGCATCTAACTTGTCCGTTCTTCTTAAATCAACCCAACGGTGTCCACCTTCTGCCCATAATGAATATCGTCTTTGATGTAAGATCTCTTCTAATATGCCATCCATTGAAGTATCACCAGAATAATCCGATAAGTTGTGCGCATTACGAATAATGTTTATTGCATCTACAGCTTCTCCTGTATTCCCAGTCATTAAATTTGCCTCAGCATAGATGAGTATTAACTCTTCATTTCTGATATAAGGAATGGAAGAAATATTGGACGCCCACCGCGCATCTTGGTAATTGCCTGGAAACTCAACTCCAGCACTCGATGCAGGATTTTCCACTCGCTGTGCAAATTTAGATAGTCTTGCATCTCCAGCTTCTGCATCCTCAATGAGCCCTGGATGCACAACCAAAATAGTACTTGTCGGTCTGTCAAATGGGTAGAATAAAGGATTGCTAATGTCAGGAGATTGACCATACACATGCGCAGGACCAGTTTGTAAGTCGCCATCAAGATCCATAAATGATGCTGTCAAAGCACTTAATGCTCCGGAGGCATCACCCGCATAGAGCGCAGCTCTTGCAGCTAATGCTCGATTAATAGATGCCAATCCTTCCAAGGACTCGAATCCAGCATAGCCTTCTGATAATGAAAATGGTAATGCTCCTGAACCACTCAACGCACTAAACCCAAGATCAAGTGTTGATCTAATGTCTGCTAATGCTTGATCAAAGGATACAATTGGACCCGGATTGAGCGGATCTCCAACATCCGTTCTAATGCCATTTTGAAATTGTTGAAGCAGAGGATACATTAACTGGTGACCCTTAACAGTTTGTGCAAAACCCTCATAAGCTCCGCTTTCTGTTGTAGTCAAAGAAGTACTTGCATTCGCAGCATCAATAATAACATTTGCTTGTTTTACTGCTAAGTACGGAGACACATAAGTCCCGCCTGAAGAAAAGAAGTCGGGATAGGTTTCTCCATTTAAGCCCACACCTAACCAATCACCTGTAAATCGTGGATCTGATTCAAAGAATGCCCAGACTTCCCTTCCGAAGCTACCAAACATTTGAGTGGCACTTCCAAAGTAATTTCTATGTCTTGATTCTAAACCTGTCATCAGGCCTTGTAGTTCTGCTTTAGTCGGGTCACCCGTGACACTAGCCAAAGAAGGATTGTTTGGATCTACCACTTCTTCTATAGTACAAGACGTCTGGCAAATCATTCCAACAATTAAACAACAACTTAATAATTTATATATCGTATTCATTTTAATTCAATTTTATAGATGCTATTAAAAATCAAGCTTCACGTGAAAAAATATTCTCCTCGAACTTGGATAAGGTGTCACTTCAATATTACCGGCAATAGACTGTGTACCAAAATTGGATACTTCAGGATCATATGACCCATAACTTGTCCACAATAAAAAATTATTTAGTGATGCACCTATTTTTATTCGTTTCACAAAATCATTAAGCGTTGCACCTGGGATGGTATAATACAAGCCCATCTCCCGTAATTTAACATAGCTCGTTTCTTCTATGTAAGCACCAGTGTTTCCACCACCCCAGTCACCAAGTCTAGCATTCCCTCTTGTGGTTTCGGTTCCATCTTCTTGAGTGACAATATCATCCCAGCCAGGAGTAGTCCCTCCAATATCCCATAATAGCGCGGACAAGTTAATTGCTGATCCTCCGCTCTGCCAATGGAATAAGAAATTGAAATCAAGATTCTTACTGATGTTCAATTCATTAGAAAATGAAAAATTAAAGTCTGGTTGTCTGTCACCATATACAGTAAAGCCAAGCGGATTATCTGTTCCTGAAGGGGTGCCTACTATTGTTGTAGGAGAAAATCCTTCAGCAAATAAATATGTTCCTAATGAAGGGCCAAATCCCCCTGTTGTTTGTGGATTAGTCCATCTGGTCAACTCCGAATCATTTTTCCAGTAAGTAAGCCTAGAATACATATTAAGCTTTGATGTTCTTATTGAGTTTACACCTAATGCAAGTTCTATTCCTGTATTTCTTAGATCACCTGCATTTGTACCGATAGCTGTAATACCAGTTGATTCTGGTGGTTCAATATCGAATATCAAATCATTAACTGTTTTGTTGTAATAGGTTGCTTCAAGCAAAATGCGCCCATCTAAGAAACCAGCATCGATACCAAACTCTATTTCAGATGCTGTTTCAGGTTCCAGATTAGGATCAATTGCTCTAGAGCCGACTTGTGCCCCTAAACTACCTCCAATCAATTGAGGTGTTAGTGATTCATAGGTGACACCAAATCTTGGTAGTCCACCAGTCTGTCCATAGGCAGCTCTTAATTTTAAATTATCTATGAAGCCATCTCCTTTCCAAAAATCAAAATTGTGTAAATTCAAAGCGACTGAGGCTTTTGGGAATGCATAAAATTTTGATTGATTAGCATTCAAAGTAGATTTGTCAAAACGCATACCTAGGGAAACGGCAATTTTATCGTCAAAATTTAAATCCTCTTGTATGACATACCCTAAATCAGTCACTTGTGTAGCAGCCTGATCTTGGATTGACTGGACAGTTGCCCATTGAATATTTGTCTGACCACCTGCAAGACCGCGTCCCCTGTTCAATACAAATTCTGAGTTTTGATCCAATCTGACAACACCAGCAGTCGTACTAGAATTGAAACCAGCAAAATCTTTATTGTAAATCAATAACCCCTGTAAATTGGAATTAAACTGATCATCTCTGCCTCTCATCACATCACCTGGATTTGCAGATGCTGCTTGGTGTTGGAGTATTTCTGGAAAATAAACAAAAGAATTTCCACTTGTATAATCCACGCCACCAGTCACACTGAATCGCAGGAAGGAAGATTCGTCCGAAAACAAGGTAAAATCAACATTGCCGGCTGTGATGAATCGATCAACCTTTTGATTATTTTCTCCTAAATCTCTGATGGCAATCGGATTATCATTGAAATATGAATTGTTTGGGTAGTTGCCATTTTCATCAGGTAATAAGTCTGCATACGAAGGAGTATATGCCAATGCATAACCAATACTACCTCCAGTATTGTTTTGGTTTCCCGTAAATCCTCTATCACTATTGGTCCTGTAATAGCCTGAACTCAAACCTACTTTAATTCTATCGTTGAGTCTATGATCTACATTTGCTCTTGCAGAGTATCTTTGAAATCCTGTACGCTGAATGATACCAGATTCATCGGTTAAACCACCTGATATTCTAAATTGAGTCTTTTGATTTCCTCCAGAAATACTAAGTTGCGTATTTGACAAAAGTCCAGTCTCTCCATAAAAGAAATCCTCCCAGTCTGTATTTCTGCCTTGAGATTCCGCTGCAGATTGAGCGGCAAGTTCATCAGGATCATCACCAGAATAGGTAGCTGTTCTTGCGCTATCCCAAATGCCAAAATTTTGAAAATTCTGACCATTCGCTACTCCTATGTCTTGACTTAAAGACACTTTAGTTTCGCCGGCTTCTCCTCTTTTAGTTGTGATGATGACTACACCTGCATTAGCACGTGTACCATAGATAGCTGCTGCAGACGGCCCCTTCAAAATTTCAATTTTTGCGATGTCTTCAGGGTTAATATCCGATATTCTGTTGGCAGCATCATCTTGAGTTGCAGCGTTTTGACCTCCACTTGCTCCATTAACTTGTGTACGACCAGTCCGAATTGTTTTGTTATTAACATAAACCCCGTCAATGATAAACAATGGTTGCGAAGAACCTGCACCTAAAGTAGATACTCCTCTAAGTTGCATGCTAATCCCTCCACCTGGAGCACCACTATTGGAAGACATTTGTACGCCGGCTACTTTTCCAAACAAAGCACCATCTAGTGTTTGAGGAGCAGTATTACCTGTCAATTGTTCAGCACTGACGCTAGCGACAGCATTGCCCGAGTTTGATCTTTTGACTCCCGAGCCTAAACCCGTAATCACGACCTCGTCCAATTGATTCACATCTTCAGCTAGTATAATATTGAAGACTGAATTGTCTTGATCGGTTACAAACGATTGTGTACGATAGCCTAAGTAAGATATTTCCACACTGGCTCCATTACCGACATCGTTTAATTCAAAAGTTCCATCGATATCTGTGACTGTGCCAATGGTTGTTCCGGAAACCATAACAGAGGCACCTATAACAGGATCATTGTTTGGATCCAAAACAGTCCCGCTGACTGTTTGAGAAAAGACAGTTAGAGTGGTAAAGAGTATAAAGCATACCACTATAATGTTTTTGAGTAATAGTTTTTTCATAAAAAAAATTATATGGGTTTAGTAAGCTTGGGTAGTATTTTATTTTATGTTTGAATCATCTCTAATTTAAACGTAATATTTGAAAATCCTCGGTTTGTAACATAAAACGTTCCATATAGGACTATTGTGAATGGCCTTGCTGATCTTTTGGAGAAGAGGTATTTAGGATTTTATGTCAAAAGCTATTATTCAAAGCCTTCGTGTCTTAAACTATAAATACTTCCTAGACCATGTTGGTGTTTGCACTAACAAGTTTACTTGCCATAACCATTGACGTTGGTTTTAATATTGGTATTGAAATAAAAAAGCCCCCTCTAATAAGATAGAAAGGGCTTTATCATTTTTGCAACTTAATTTTAGAAAGAATATCTCAAGCCAATTTGAGAATTCCATCTCGCACTATAGGTACCTGATTGTACAATCGTGAATGGCTCTCCTGGATCAGAGAAATTGTATTCAAGTACGTTGTCATCATTTCGATTCGCTTGCACTAATGGGAATACATTGCCGCCTACGAAATAACGTCTTCCCCAGTTTTTATTCAATAGATTAGTGAAGTTGAAAACATCAAATGTAAACTGGAATTTATGATTCTTGATCATGAAGTCCTGTGCGATCTTGAAGTCAAGAACATGCTCAAATGGTGTTCTTGATTGATTCGGTTCTGCATAGTCTCCTCTTCGACTATTTAAATAATCATCACTTGAGATGAAGGCATCAAGAGCGGCCCATTGCTGATCTGCGGTATCTCCTCCGTCTATATCTACTAAGTTGATCTCTCCTTGACTAGCGGGTACGTACAATAGATCGTTATAATCTGCGCTTGTTGACGTATCTGAGATAGGATTGTTGTAAACATAAGAGAAAGGAGATCCTGACTTAGCGGTATAAAATAAAGATATTGTCGTTGCAGCGTTTTCAGAATAGTTAAACTTGTGGCTATAAAATGCTGTCAATCTAGATCCGGCAGCAAATGTAGAACGAGTCACTGATGGATTATTATTCCCCTGCACGCTAAGTACGTTTAACCAGTTTGTATTATTAATAAATCCTCTACCGTCCAACAGCGATTCAGCATCTGTGTAGGAGTATGCAATATTTAAAAATGAATTTTTTGAAAACTGCTTTGAGACTTGTGCCGTGAAGTTAAATGTATACCCTTCGCTCGTATTACTGACCAAGGTTATATTTTCATATGTTGGGTCCAATTTAGTTCCAAAGTCAATCGTCGGTCTATTGTCTGCACCGCCCAAGGTTCCTGTTGGTTGTGGGCTGATATTAATTTGCTTCACGTCCATATTATTCAAAGTCTTAGTGTAGGTAAGCTCGACTGTACCATCCCAATCTCCAAGGAGTCCATCTCGTCCTGCAAATATCTTTTTATCCATAGCAAGACTAGCTCTGAATATTTGTGGATATTTAAAGTTTTCAGTAAACAAGTCAACATCACCTGCTGGACTAACATCTGTTGTTAGATTAGTAAGCCATTCGCTTTCTGAGGCATAGATAGGTTGACCAAAATCAACATTAAATGCACTATTTAAGCCATTTCTAATAAACATGCCACCTGGCCATACCCAAGGGACCCGACTCGTAAATATGCCTATACCACCTCTCAATTGAGTACTCTTATCACCACTGACATCATAGTTAAATCCAATTCTAGGACTTAGCATGATTTGAGTCGACGGTGCTTGACTTGCTCGTGCGCCTTGCAGATCCCAACCCGCTGATTCCAATACAGGAATTGTAGTCGAGTTAAACGCTGTATTGTCTAATGGTGGATCATCACTAAAGATTGGAATGTCAAATCGAATACCCAATGTCAATTTAAAGTCAGGATTGATCTGAATTTCATCTTGTCCATAAAATGCCAATTGCATCGCATTGAATGCAGGCCCTAAATTAGTTGCTGCATCTCCAATTCGAATATTGTCACCACCTGAGGCTTGCTCATGTCCAAATAAAACTAAATCAGGATTCTCATCAGCTAAGAACCGATTCACACCATCAAAGAAATATTGGTATCTCGGCGTTGAAAATATGGTAAATAGATTTTCTATTTTGAAAAACTCATTGTGCGTCCCAAATGTAAAGTTGTGCTTGCCCTTGAATAAATTGAAGTTGTTTGTGATCGTGAAGACATCTTGATTCACAATATTAGAATACGAAAAGTTATCGGTTCCGACGACAACTGTTCCATTCCCATCAGGCATAATGATTTGAGGGAAAGGATCACCGAGGAGACCTCTATCGTCTCTTACCGTTGTCCGACCTAATATTAAGTTATTAGAGGTATTGGCACCTAGAATACTCTTTAATTCTAAAGCTGTAGAGTTTGTCGTTGAAGGGAAAAGGTATCCCACATTTCCGAATACTACCCTCGATGCACTTGGAGATGGATGGATCTCTGTCGTACCTTTCACATAACTGTGTCTTGCTGTCAATTTATGCTTGGCGTTGATGTTGTAGTCTAATTTCAATAACACCTTCTCACCATCAATTGTCTGCGCATTATTTTCAAATTCGCCTGGATCATAACCGTAGTCGGAAATTAGCTTCTGTCTGATTGAATTGAGTTGACCAGCATCAGAATCTCCTAAATATTCACTTTGGATAAATGGTCTAGGCAATTCATCTCTTTGGATTTCAACATTTGTAAAGAAAAATAATTTGTTTTTAATCAGCGGGCCGCCTAATCTCGCGCCGAATGTCTTAGCACTAAAAGGTGCTAATTTAGTTCTCTCGGCTGTTTCACTGTCTGTTGGTGTTTTACCAGAAAGATTTTCATTTCTAAAGAAGTAATATGCAGAACCTTCTAATTCATTCGTCCCGCTACGTGTGACGGCATTAATACCACCTCCCGCAAATCCACCTAGTGTCACATCATAAGGTGCCAGCACGACTTGGATTTGTTCGATCGCATCTGGACTTATAGGGGAGATGCCAGCTTGACCACCATTCGTTCCTGAATTGGCTAAACCAAAAACATCGTTATTAACAGCACCATCTACAAATATAGCGTTGAATCTATTGTTGACACCAGAGAAGGATATGCCGCCTCCATTGGTCGCACCATTATTAGCAACATCAGCTTGAGGAGTGACTCTTAAGTAATCATTTAATCCTCTATCCGCAGTAGGCAGAGCAGCGATAAATTCTTCAGATACCTTTGTTTCTGATCCAGTTCTGTTACCATCAAATAAGCCTCCGGCTGTCACCACGATCTCATCTAGAGTGACCGAAGATTCGTTAAGTTCGATGTTGAAGGTTTCTGTTTGACCTAAGGCTAAAGTGACACCAGAAATCGTTTGATCCTCATAACCTAAAAAAGAAATCACAATGTTATAGGGACCTCCTACATTCACATTGTTTAGTGTAAAATAACCTTGAAGATTTGTAACTGTACCATACTCAAATCCTGTTGGCGTGTGAGTTGCAATGACCGTTGCACCAATTAATGTTTCTCCATTAGAGACAACCTGGCCATTGATCCTAGAGGATGTAGAACCTTGAGCGAACGATACCTGCAAGCAGATAAGCAGACATCCAATAACGACTAATAAATATTTACTTAGAGTTTTCATACTAGATTTAATTGTGATATAAATAGAAAGTCATAGTTTAAAAATGTTGAACACTAATTAGAGAAACCAATTAAAATAGATCAAGCCAAGCTTGTTCTCGTATAAGGTCTCTCACATATTTTGGTAATTGATTTAATGATTTGAGGATTACTTCTCATGTTTTTCAAGAAGTTAAAATAGCTTTCACTCTAATCTGAGCATTTGATTTTAATCAATAAGAATCAATTCGTAGATATTAGATACTCATCAACAAATGCAAGATGAAGAATCTTTAGTGCATACAGTAGGAATTTTCATATAAGTTATTCACATATGTGTTAGTAAGTCTGTATTCGTCTGTATCATTACAATATGGCACTATTTGTAAGTTCTATTTTGATTCGTTAGTTGGTAGACTTGTTCGATATTTTGCCCAATTTTTACAAAGTTCGAGCACCACTGGAGAGCCAACTTTATAGGCCGCTTCCAATGAAGGGATATAAGCAGAGTAACCTGAGCCAGATATCTTTTCACCAGCTAAACTTTCATACGCCGAAATTCCTGGCCATTGCATCGTGAAATTAGATGCAGTCCGTAAAACAAGGAACCTATTTTTGTCCACTTTATTGATGTTATCCAATCTTTCTAACGAGTGCCATGTACCGATCTCTTCCATCGCAGATGTGATGAAGTTTCCTTTGCTTTCTGTCCAGTAGTTGACCCAATCATTCGCCCAGCTATTAAAATATTCGCCATGCCAATATGTACTTGCAGCTAATTGTGTCCCGATCATTACTGATGGTGACATCTGAGCAGCTTTATAACCCTTGTATTGTTCTCTCATGTTTTTGATGTTCTCATTATCTGTGAGTTCTACGTCTTTTGTCAATTCAAATGCCCACTGGACTAATGTTGGTTTTAACTCTATCGCAATGACTTCTCTCTCTTTCGGAAAAGGCAATTCATAAGGTTCCGTTTTTCTCAACGGGATATAACCTGTCGTCCAACCCTCAGGAATCTCTCTAGCATCAATCTGATGAGATAGATCACCATCTATGATCCAATCCGCCCAAACAGCAGACCCTGTTGGCGCATCATGCGGATCCACGCCGCTGATGCCTGCGACGAGCCAATAGGCCTCGGTCAGATCAAAGCGATCATCAAGGCCAAGCGCATTGATAGATACTGCTGCTTTGGTATTACCCACGCCTGTGACAATACCTAAGACACCTAATTCTTTATTGTACCTGAGGTCTCTGTAACCTTGCGGAAATTCGATAGTTTCCTGCAAAGGCAAATTCTCAACCCAATATTGAAACTCTCCAGGAGAATCGTCTTCATCTTTTCCAGCCTCAAACATAGAGACGACGACGACTTTAATTTTTATTTTCTTTTCTTGATTCTCCGCAGAAGGGTTGCACGATGTTATGATGGCAGCCATTGCTATAAGCAAGACTAGTTTATCCAGTTTACATTTCATTAATTAAAGTCTTTTAAAGTATCTGATATAAATAGATTCCAACTCTCTTCCCAATGCATCAATGCTTTTTTCTTTTCAATGGGATTAAGGGCTGAATAACTAATTCCGTTTTGACTCAGTTTTTTAAGGTCTGCCAAGCTTAATTCCCAAGCCATATAAATCGTCCAATAATCATAGCTCAAGCCCTCATAGTCAAATATCTGTGGGTCGTCGGAGCTGATAGTGCAATCTATCCCTTGGGTAAGATAACTTTGTGCAGGATGCATTCTTAGGTCTCTGATGTACCCTAATATCTGATTGCTGAGCGGATTAATTTCAATGCAGATATTGTTTTTCTTGACTGCTTTTATGAGACTAGGGAACCGATATAAATTAAAGCCATGTCCAATCCGCCGACTGTTT